>DHCY01000027.1:64180-83658 GCA_002399085.1 Anaerolineaceae bacterium UBA4890 | reverse complement strand
TGATAGCTGATAGGAAAAGATTAGAAGCAGACTGCCACGGTCGCTGCGCTCCACACTCCGTGCGCAAGCAGTCGCAGTGACAGAATCAACTCCGTTGCTCTTCGCCGCTGGCGGCGAACTTTTTGCGTTTGGCGGTAAGCTCTTCGATGTCGATGCTGTAAATTGATGTAACCGCCAGCGCATCGCCCAGCGCTGCGTCGAAATATGCCATTTTTCCTGGAACAAATCTTTGTGAGATGAGCCGTAAAGCGTCGCGTTTGGCATCGTCGCTTTCCACCATTGAAATCCGTCCGGTGACGATCGCTGACGCGAATTCAGTGGTAAACACCTTGGTACCGAGCACATCCCTGCCGCTGCCTTCAGCCAGCATCTGATCCAGCAGATCGTTCTCAATCAATTCCGGTACGCGTACATCGCTCACGAATACCACCCTGACCCGTTTACCTTCCGTCAGCAGGTTGGTTTTCACCCCCGACCGGGCGCTGTGAAAATACAAGCTCATGCCATCCCGGGCGATCGAAAGCGGAACAGAATAGGGCTCACAATGCGCATCCACCAGGCTCAGCACCCCAAAGTCTGAACGATCTATCACTTCCAACCCAAATTCAACACTCATTTCACGATCTTTTCTGCGCATAGAAGCCTCCAACTCTTGCCAGTATATCAAAAATGAGCACAAAAATTGCCGAAAGTGGAAAAACTGGGGTCTAATTTTCCGCTTTTGCTCTTTTCTTTTGTCTCAAAGTTTGCTAAACTTGCCATTAGTTTAGAACAGATGTTCTAATTAGAGGAGAAGCGAAAAATGCGACAAAAAAACCCCACTTTATCAGCTGAGACGCAGGTCCTCGACCCTGCCCACCCTCGTGAGGGGGTGGGCAGTTTGGGCGGTTTTGAAACCTGCCCCAACAGCCTGAAATTGAAGCTAACCGATTCTCTTAGCCAGCAAGAGCGGCTGCAACTTTCTGAGAAAGTGCGCATGGACCTGGAAGCAGAAATCGGGCTGATGAAAGAAGCAATCCAGATGCTTGGCAGTGCCACGAAAAGAGTAGAAAAAGGCGAGCCTATTAACAAGGATTTATGTGATGCGGTAAATGCCCTCGGGCTTGCCTGCAGCAGGGCTGCGAATCTGATGCGCGTGCAACTGCTGATAAAAGGACCCCAGAGTGAGGGGCTCCTGGATGATCTGGTTGATGCACTGAACGATTTCGTCGAAACGATGACCATGGAACAAGAAGAGCAAAATGACTGAGCTTGCCTGCATAGCCCAAACAACACGATTGAATCTTTCGCTTCAAAAAACAGACCCTCTTCACACGCTCTCCAACAGACTGCCTGGGAACTTCCCCACCAGGGTAGCTTTTTTGCGCAGCCTGCGTCATATTGAGCAATTCAGCCTAATCTTCGGCAAAATAAGGCTGCGCCGTTACCAGCTGGAAGCTGCCAACGCAATCGTCGATTCAGTGCTGGGGGGGCAAGGCTTATCGATTGTGGTTATGTTTCCGCGTCAATCTGGCAAAAACTTGCTGCAGGCACAACTGGAGGTCTACCTGATGGCGCTGCTGGGCAGGCAGGGTGCCGAGATGGTCAAACTTTCGCCAACTTACCAGCCGCAAAGCCTGAACGCGATGCGCCGGCTCGAAACCGCCCTGCAAGCCAACTACCTGACTCATAATCAGTGGCACAAGAGCGCCGGCAACCACTATCGCTTCAAAAACGCTCACCTGACTTTTCTTTCGGCGGCACCAGGGTCAAACATCGTTGGTGCCACCGCCTCGACCCTGTTGCAATTGGACGAGGCGCAGGATATCGGCACCGAAAAATATGACAAGCAAATCGCTCCAATGGCAGCCTCCACCAACGCCACCCGCGTTTTCTGGGGCACCGCCTGGACCGGACAGACATTGTTGGCGCGGGAACTGCGTGCTGCCAGGCAGGCAGAAGCACGCGATGGCATCCGCCGGGTTTTCCAGCTGGGTGCCGAAGAGGTGCGGGCTGAAGTTCCGGCTTACGGTCGCTTTGTGGATGAGCGGGTCGCCCGGTTGGGGCGCTCTCACCCGATGGTGCGTTCCCAGTTTTTCAGCGAAGAGATCGATTTTGCCAGCGGCTTGTTCAGCCCCGCCAGGTTTAGCCTGATGCTGGGCAACCATATTGCCCAAACCAGCCCTCAGCCAGGTAAGACCTACGCCCTATTGGTGGACCTGGCAGGTGAAGACGAGCAGGTCAGGCTGGGTAACTATACAAACGATTCAAGCGCCAACCTGGAAAATCCCAATCGCGATTCAACCGCTGTGACCGTGGTGGAAGTTGATCTGAGCCTGGTGGCTCAGGTTTTGCCCGGCAAGCCGCGCTACCGCGTGGTGCAGCGCTATTTGTGGCAGGGCGAAAAACATAGCACACTCTACCAGCGTCTCTACCACCTGGCGCAGCATTGGGGCGTTGCCAAAATGGTAGTGGATGGCAGCGGCGTGGGTGCCGGAGTGTGTTCTTTTTTACGCGACCAGTTGGGCGAGCGCGTGATCCCGCTGGTATTCAACCGGCAGGTCAAATCGAAGCTCGGCTGGGGATTCCTTTCCGTGATCGACACCGGGCGCTTCCAGGATTTTCGATCAACAAACAGTTATACCACCGACACCGGGCAGGCAAACCCTCTTGCCATGCGAATGATCAATGAGCAGGAACGCTTGCAAGCTCTTTTTCAACGCCAACTGCAGGCAGTTAGCTGCGAAGCCAGCATCGGTCCGGAGCGCTTTTTGAAATGGTCGGTTCCGGAAGGCACAGCCGACCCATTGGGCGGCTTGCTGCACGATGACCTGGTAATTTCAGCGGCTATGACCGCGATCCTGGATGAACAGGAGTGGCGCATTTCTTTACCACCCCAGATCATCCAGGCATCTGACCCAATCAAAGAAATGGATGGAGGTTTTTAATGGATTACTTTACCCGCAACCAGGGGTATCCTTTCGGGATCGATCTTTCTCAGCATAACGCCAGTTGGGATGGCAAGACGATCCCCAATTTCGATCAGATCAGGCGGCACTCCCCTGAAGTGCAATTCGTGGCACTGCGCGCAGGCGTCTCATGGGGTTACCGCGACAGCCAGTTCGCCCGCTATTTTGCCGAAGCGCAGCGCGTTGGGCTGTGCATTCTGCCCTACCACGTGCTCTACCCCAGTACGGATGCCGTTCGCCAGATGGATGCTTTTTTAGCCATCCTCAAAGATGTCAACCTGGACGAACTCAGGCTGGTTCTGGATGTGGAACTGGCGCAAAACAAAAGCAAGGCGCACATTACGAAGGTGGTCAGTGAGTCTCTTGAATACCTCAAGGATGTCATTGGGCGTTACCCGCTCATTTATTCGCGGGCAATGTGGGTTAACGAGTTTCTGCAAGTATCAGATCTGCCAGAAGTCGATTGGTGGCTGGCGCAATATATCCGCAGCCTGGATCACCCCCTCTACACACCCGAATATCCCTGCCCGCCCATGTTGCCCAGGGGAGTTGGAAAATGGCTGATCCACCAGACCACACAGCGCGGACCAGCGCTTGGCGGGGTGGGTTACTACATGGATTACAACCGCTGGAACGGCAGTGCCGAACAACTGCGGGCTTATTTTAGCAAGCATAAAAATGAACCTATTCCTTGTCCGGTAGACCAGTTACCCTGCGAACGGGCAGCTAAAGCCTTATCTGTGCAGCCGCAGGAAGAAGTGGTGGCAGCATGACCAGTTTGCGTGAACGCGTGCAGAACTTACTCCAGCTAACCGAGAAGCCGGCATCCACCGCTGGTTCACGGGTTATATTCTCGCTTCCGGAAGGCGACAACACCTTCCTGGTTGGCGCCCAAGCCTACGCCAGTCAACCCCGCGACCGTGATGCCTATGACCGACAGGCAGTGCTGCAAGACAGCCTGGAAGCCTGGCGCTTCAACCCGCTCGCACGGCGCATCGTCGAACTGACCACCCAGTATGCCGTTGGCGGCGGGTTAAAGGCAGCAGTTGCCCATCAGCCCTCCCAACACTTTTTGGATCAGTTTTGGGCTCACCGACTGAACCGCATGGACAACCGGGTTAACGAGTTTTCGGACGAACTTTGTTTGAGCGGAAACCTCTTTCTGCTGCTCACCACTGACCAGAGCGGAATGAGTTATCTGCGGGTTTTGCCGTCAACAGAAATTGTGCAGATCATATCCAGTGAAAACGATATCGAGCAGGAGCTGGAATTCCACATACGGGTGCCTGGTGAAAGCGAAGCGTTGATCTACCCGGGTTATGACCTGCAAAAGGAACAAATCGACAACCAGGGTCACCTGCAGCCGGTTGTGCTGCATTACGCCCTCAACCGCCCCAGTGGTTCGCAGTGGGGTGAAGGCGACCTGACCCCGATCTTAAAGTGGCTGGCACGCTACAGCGCCTGGCTGGAAGACCGGGTGCGCCTGAACCGCTTTCGCAATGCCTTTGTTTACGTGGTCAAGGCTCGTTTTAGCAGCGAAGCAGAGCGCTCTGCCCGCCAACTGCAGCTGGCTGGTAACCCTCCCGCGCCTGGTTCGGTGCTGGTGACCGATGAGAGTGAAGAATGGTCAGTGATGGCGCCCAAGCTGGAAGCATTGGATGCCTCCAGTGACGGTCTGGCGATTAAGAAAATGATCGCTGCCGGTGTCGGTTTGCCGCTGCATTTTTTAGCGGAGCCGGAATCTTCCACTCGCACAACTGCAGAAGCCGCCGGCAGCCCAACCTATCGGCGGTTCAGCGAACGCCAGCGTTTTATTTGCACACTGCTCGAAGATGTTTTGCGGGTGGTTGTTAGCAGGCGCGCTTTTTATGACCCTGAAGTCGACCCTAATGCGCTGATCCGCGTGGAGGGCGGCGATGTGAGCGCGCGAGACAACCGCGAGTTAGCCCAGGCAGGGCAGCAGGTTGCCCAGGTTGCCACTGACCTTTACGAACGCGACCTGATCGATGAGCGTGAAGCGCTGCGGCTGGTCTACCGTTTTATGGGTGAACGCCTGCCTGAGCCGGCTTCGAATAAGGGTTTGCCAAAATCTGATTAAAGAAAAGTCCGGTCAGGCTGCCTTGCGTGGGGCTGGCTGCTGATCGGTTTTCGAAAGAAATGGGAATTAAGAAGTAATGGAAGGAGATTTATGACTGAAAGACGACAGCGTCTGGCACTGGAGGTTTCACCCACGGGCAGCGGTCGCTTCGATATCCTGGCGATCACCGCAGGCGCAGCCAATGGCTGGGAGTTCCCAGCTAAGGTACTGCGCGATTCGCTGAGCCTTTGGGACGGTGTGAACTGTTTTGTGGATCATAGTCTCAAGGCGCGTTCGGTGCGGGATATCGCCGGCGTGCTGCGCAAACCGGTCTGGGATGAAAGCTCGCAAGGTGTGCGCGCTGAGCTTAGTGCTTTCGGACCATCAGCCGAGGTGTTGAAGGATATTGGTCGCCAGGTTTTGGAGGAATCGGATGAAGCCGCAGTCAAAGTAGGCTTCTCAGCTGATGTGCTCTTCCAGGGTAAAGCCGGGAAGGTGGAGAAGATTTTGCGGATCTACTCTGTCGACCTGGTCTACAACCCAGCTCGCGGAGGGATCTTTCTGCGGGCACTCAACCAACTCGGAATCAACCCAATTTTTGAAGGAGAATTGAAAATGCCTTTGTCAAACAATTTGTTACAAACAGAAGAACCCGAAGTTAAGCCTCTTGAAGAGCCTACAGGTTTTGGCAGCGAGGGTAAAAGCCTGGAAACCCAGTTATCTGAAATGCGCCAGATGCGCGATGAAATGAGCACTTTCCTGCTGGAGAGCAGCCTTTCCAACACAAACCTGCCGCAGAGCCTCAAAAGCAATATTCGTAATCAGTTTCAAAACCGCAGTTTTGCGCCGGCTGAACTGAGCCAGGCATTGCGTGAAGCTCATACCCTCTTGAGTGAGCTGGAAGCAACCCATGTGGTGAAAGGTCCGGCACGCATCGAGGGCATGATCGAACCTGGTGAGCGCATCCAGGCAGCCGTGGATGATCTTTTTGGCGCTCCCCGGGAGCAAAAGATGAGCAATGCTTCAGTCGCCAAACTGAGCGGCATCCGCGAGCTATACCTCAGCCTGACCGGCGATGTCGACCTGCATGGCGGTTATCACCCCCAGCGTGCCCGCCTGGCGACATCGGTCGATTTCACCGGTTTGGTGAAAAATAGCCTGAATAAGCTGGTCAGCAATACCTGGGACGAACTGGGCAAGGCTGGCTATGACTGGTGGAAGGACGTGACCGTACAGGAACACTTCCATAGCCTGCATGACATCACCGGCACCCTGATTGGCACTGTGGGCGACTTGCCCGCGATCGCGGAGGGTGCGAATTATACGGAACTCAAGGTAGGCGATTCACCTGAAACCGCCAGTTTTACCAAGTATGGCGGCTATATTCCATTGACCTTGGAATTGATCGATCGCGATGAGACCCGAAAACTGCGTGGTTATGCCCGCGAGCTGGCATCTGCCGGATTGCGCAAGATCTCCCGCCTGGTGGCAGATATCTTCACAGTCAATGCTGGCACTGGTCCGGGCATGGCAAACGACGAATTCCTGTTCAACACTGACCCGGTCACAATTGCAGGTGGGCACAACAACATGGATGTGCTCGCATTGAATTCGGAAAACTGGGACAAAGTCAGCGCGAGAGTCTATGCGCAACCGATGCTGATCAAAAACGCGGTTGGTCTCTATGGAACCGGTCCGCAGATGGCAGTCAACCCCAAGTACATTCTGGTTCCCCGGGCCTTGCAGAAGACCGCGCTCGAGATTTGCACGGGTGCCTTAGTGCGCGAGGCTGATTACGTCTACGATAACGTCCTGAAAGGCACTGGCGTACCTTTGGTTGTGCCCGAATGGACAGATGCCAATGACTGGGCAGCAGTTTGTGACCCCCGCGTGGCACCGGCAATCTTCGTGGGCGAGCGCTTTGGTCTGGCTCCTGAAATTTTCATTGCCGGCGATGAGCTTTCACCAGCGGTCTTCTCGAATGATGAGCACCGACTGAAAGTGCGCCACTACCTGGCTGTCTGGGTCAACGACTTCAGACCGCTCTTCAAGAATAATGTCGCCTAAGCGTAGAAGGAGAATCGATGTCCAAATTTAAGCTGTTGTTGAGTTCACGCAAGTTCTGGGCAGCCCTGGTGGGTTTGATCTTCATGGTCATCAAAGCCTGGAAACCAGACTTTCCGTTGGACGGCGACCAACTGGCAGGGATCATCGCCCTGCTGGTGACCTATATCCTGGGCACTGCCCTGGAAGACGGTTTGCGCACTACTAAGTAAGTAAGGGGGTTTATCTCCCTTCGCAACATAAACAAGTTGCCCCCTCACAAAAAGTGTGAGGGGGCAGGAGGTAATAATGACGGAAAATGAAGTAAAGAGAGTAGTCACCCGCTTGATGGGTAAGGACGTGCTCAGTTATCGTCTTCGGGAAGATGGCTTTTTGGTGGTGATCAATCGTCAGGGCTGGAAAGTGACCTTCTCGCCGACTGAGGTGGAAAAGGCGCTGCAGAGCCGCAGGCGCAGACCGGGAGCGAACCATGATTGACCTCAGCAGCCTGATTTTGCGGCTGGAAACACAATTTTTAGATCAGCACCAACTGGCATTGCCCGATAGTTTGAAAACTGAAGCAATGCGCGCCAGCCTGTCAGAGTTGAACAGCATTTTAGGCACGAACTACACCTTGATTGGGCTGGATGGTGCCAGCCAGAGCACACTGCTTGAGGCTTACTTGCCTGCCCTGATGAAGGGAGCAGCAGCCACCGTGCTAGAGGCGGTTGCCTTCCACAATCACAGTAGCTACAGCAACCTTCCAGCAGCGCAACCTGACCTTGAGACCTGGTCGCGCTCCTTACGCCAGGAACGGGACCAGTTTCTGGAGCATTTGCGCCTGCGCACCTTCAGCCAGGCTAATAGCATTCCCTGGGGAACATGGACGCTGGAGGAGCCGGTGTCTTATGATTAGCGTGTCAATCGGTCGCCTGGATTATACAGATTCGCAAGACTGGTTTGCACTGACTGGCGCGGTTGTTTTAGACGGATTGGTGAGCGGAGATTACCTGTTCAACCCGGGCGATGCAGAAACCACCAGCGAAACGATTCAGCTGCATTTGCGTGGTCCCCGGAACCAGTTGAGGCAGTGGCTGGACCGGCTGGAAATTTTTCAGCAGCAGTCCGAAGACCTTTACTTGCGCCTGTGGCATGACGACCTGCAGGAGTTTGGCTATGCCCGGATTCATCGGCTCACCATTAAGACCCTGCCTGGTCACCTGGCATCCTTAGCGAGAGGTTCCTTTGAGCTCGACCTGGAGATTCTCAGAGATACGTTTTTCTTCAGTGACGAGGAGCCTTTGCCGCTTGTCAACAGCTTTGGACTTCCTCAAATCAACGGGCTAACCATTTACAACCACAATGACAGCGCCGATGGTCATGACAACTGGTTTTCAGTTGACCCCACCAGCCTTGATCTGAAATTTCCGGCGCTCATACGCTTTCAGTATGAAAACAATTTTATCGGACCAGACCTGGGGGAATTTTGTATCGGCAGCCTGCCAGTAAGGCTGGGAGGACCGCGACCTAATTTGACCCTGGAGGCTGAAGATGGCAGCGGTGGGAGCGTTGTCAGTCACAGCCAGGCTTCAGGCGGAAAGTATTGCCAATACCGCTGGAGCGGGTCTGCCTGGCAATCCCTGGCAAGTTGGGTGCTGGGTCCTATCGAAGTTAGCCAATTGGCGGCAGGATCCATATCACCGCTGCTGAGGTTTTTTAGCCCGCTGCCCAGTTCTTCGTTGCAACTGCGCATTGCTGTCAATTTACAGGGAAAGTTGGTATTTGAGGGACCGGCAACCCATCTTGAAACTGGTAAAAGGTTCGCCCAGCTGGATCCACTTTTTCTGCCATTGGGTGAATTGCCTATGAAAAATTACGCCAGCCAGCACCAGGTTGTGCTGCAGGCGAAACAAACTGATGCAGGGGAGCACCTGCTGGAAGTTGATGACCTGCTGCTGCTCCCGCAGCATGGGTTTTCCGGCTATCACTCGTTGAGTGGTTTGAAGTATTCGCAAAAAATCGTTGAGGATGAAGTCAGCGGAAAGAGTTGGAGTCTGGATGATGGTTTGGAATTTAAGAGCCATGCCCGCTTCGGCAGCGGTTTGGGACTGCAGGCATCTTTGCCGCAACATTTCTGGTGTTTCCAAAGCGACGTCAACGGCTTGGCATCGATCGAGCGGACTCTCTCGGTCAGAGCTTGGTATCGCCGGCAATGGAGACTGCCATGAACTGGTATGTGGAGGTCCTGGATCGCTCGAATGGTCGTTTCCTCAATTCACCAGGCACCTGTGCACCACTCAGTTTGAGCTGGGACGATTTTTCGGGACCGACCGAGGCACTTATTCGCTGCCCATGTGAGCAACTGAGCATGGAAGACTGGCGCACCAGGCTTGGTCAGGATGTGCGCGTGTATGACCCACAGGGCAGGTTAGCCTGGTGGGGATACCTGGAGCGGGTCAGCTGCGTGGATGGCGAAGCGCATTATACCGTCGGAATGGACAAACTGGCTAACCGCGTGGCGGTACGCTATAAAGACCCTGGCAGCGCTGAACCGGAGGAAACGCGCCAGACAAGCTGGTTTGATGACCTGGAGAGCCAGGCGGTTTATGGTATTAAAGAGACTGTTTATCAGGCGGGATATACACAACTGCAGACTGCGGAGTGGCTGGCAATGGCGCGTTTGCGGGAGCATGCCTGGACTGAAATTGTGTTGGCTACTCAAACCAGCCAAACAAGTGAAGGTCAGAGAGCGTATTTTTTGGAATGCCGCGGATGGATGCAGACACTCAGCTGGCGCGTTTGGCCTGGCATGAACCCGCTCACGGCGCATTCTCCTGCGCAGCAAGGCATTCAGAGCCTGGGGAGCTCGCTGGTAAACCGCAAAGCAGCGCAATCGCTCCTGGTAAATGCCTCACTACAGTACAACCGCCTGGCGATCCGCGCGCGAAAGCAGGGCAATCCCTCAGATTCCTTGCGCTTTAGCCTGCAGCCAGACCTGGCAGGAAGACCATCAGGGATCGAACTGGGTTACCAGGTGTTGAGCCCGTCAGAATTGAGCGGCGAGAGCTATGCCTGGGTTGAAGTGATTTTGGCTGTGCCTGCCAGCCTGGAGACGGGAATGCCTTACTGGTTGGTGCTGGAGCGCAGCGGTGCGGAGAATTCGGGCAACCACTATTTACTTGGTCTGGATGAAAATCTGGGTTATCCTGCGGGAATCCTGCTAATTTTTGATCAAGCCAGCGCAACCTGGAAGAGCCGCGTTCCGGGGGCTGACCTTTTGTTCCGCCTGAGTGGTTTACTTGACCAGGTGGAACAGTTTAGGATGGTGGCGGCTCATGCCGGGCAGTTCGTACATTTGACCGACGTTGATTTTGGGCACAGCCAGGGTGTACCTCCGTTAGGTGATGAGGGGAAGGATTGTCTGCAGGTTTTCAAGGCTTTGATGAAACAGGGGAACGCCAACCTTGAGCATTTGTGTGCGGGTGTTGACCCTAATCGCAACCTCATGATCTGGCGCAAACCAGGGGCAGAGAGCGCCATGCTCAGGCTGAGTTCAAAAGGCAGCCTCGAGACGCGCTTCGGGCAGCTCATGGAAGCGCCATGGCAGGCAGTTGGGCAATGGTTGCAGCCTCATTCTGCCCGCCCGCTTTATTTATCCAGCCTGACCCTGGAGCCTGACCGTGGCAGAGTTCGTTTGAATGCATAAAAAAGTGAAATAAGGACGTGAGAGAGCAAGTTCCAGCCGCACGTCCTCAAAGATGGCTTGCACACTGCTGGTGAGCCCAATGTGAAGTATGTCACCTTTCCCGCCTCGCAATTGTTCTCGGATATAATTAATTGTCGGTCTGCGTTGTTTGTGCAGACCAACTGGTTATCCTGCAGTCGGAAACCAATTTGCCATAATCAAATAATTATAAGAAGCAATAAGCGGAGGAATAATGAAAAAAGTCGCGATTGTGAGTGATTCTTCAGCCTACATTCCCAGGGAGTACGTGGAGCAATATAACCTTTCCATTGTCCCTTTAACGGTCAACTGGAAGGGTGAAACATATTACGACGGTATTGATATTCAAGCCACCGATTTTTACCAACAACTGGCTGAATCAAAAGAAATGGCAACCACCAGCCAGGTCACTGTTGGGCAATTTTTGGAAGTTTTCCAAAAGCTCCTGTCTGAAGGCAAAGATGTGCTTTACCTGGGCATCTCAAAGGGGTTATCTGCCACCACAGATTCCGCCATCCAGGCTAAAAAAGAATTGGGAGATCCCCAAAACCTGATCGTAATGGATACAAAGCTGGTTTCTATGGCTTTAACCCTGCAAGTGCTCGAGGTCGCCCGTGCGGCAGAAAAAGGCATCACACTGGAAGAGTGCTATCAGCTCGCCCAGGATGCCTATTCGCGAATTGGGGTTTACTTTACGGTCAACACCCTGGAATATCTGCATCGTGGCGGTCGAATCAACACCGCCAAACGAATGCTCGGCTCGGCACTGAATTTGAAACCGATCATGATGATCCGTGAAGGAAAGATTGAGTTGGTGGAAAGCGTGCGCTCCTACAAAAAGGCGTTGGCGCGCATGGTGGAGTTGATCGAGAAGGATATTGATGGTCGCGGACCTGTGCGCATCGGTCCGTTCCATGCCCTCGCGTTTGATGAGATGGTCGCGATGGAAGAAATGGCAGTTGAACGGCTGCAACCGATTGAGGTGATCCGTTCCGAGGTCAGCCCGGTGATCGGCAGCCACGTTGGTCCGGGCACTGTTTCACTGGCGTATATTATCGATAAACAATCGTAAATGCTTCTGTAATTTGACTTTTCTTTGTATAGGAGACCTTCTTAGTCTCCCGTATTATTTTATTTTTTCTTTGTAAGGGAGACTTTCCATGGTCTCCCATATTTTTTCGTTTTTCTTTGTAAGGGAGATCTACCACGGTCTCCTATATTTTTTAGTTTTTATTTGTAAGGGAGACCTTCCATGGTCTCCCGCTTATAGGACAGAAACCGTCCTCGAAGAACAACCTAACCTGACAGCGCAACAATCCACTCCATCGATTTGGGAACCTTAACCACCCCACACTTGCGTTCAAAAATAATCTTGTCTTAATCTGATCATTACAATCATTGCACGTTAACCCCCTATTTTTACTTGTATCTATGCTACTATGATGTAGAATTGATGGAGAAAGAAAGAGGTGAGCATGAAAAACCGAATCAGAATTCTATTGACTCTGTCAATACTTGTCTTATTAACCTCAGCATGTTTCCCGCGTTTAGTACGCACTACCCCTGATTCAGAATCGCAGACTCCCATCAGCGAAGGACAGGATCTTGCGGCTTTTACCGAAATCGACATCGAAGCTGCAGGTCCGGTCTTCCTGATCCAGGGTAATACTCATTCCATCCAGATAGAAGGTCCCAAGAGGGCTGTTGAGGACATCACTTTCGAAGTCCGTAATGGCGTGTTGATCATCAAACATTCCAACAACATTTGGGATTGGATAACCGCACGCGATTATCCCACCATCACCATTACATTCAATGACTTGACCCGTTTTATTCTGCAGGGCGGCACAGAATTGGTAGCAGATGACCTTGATACTGAGTCGCTCACAATGCAGTTAGAGGGTGGCGCCAGCGTAAAAATGTCGAATCTCAATGTCACTGACCTGGTGTTTGACGTTGAAGGGGGCATGGATATTAATATAGACGGCGTAGCTGAGACCCAAACACTGCGTTTCGCAGGAGGGACCAGTTATGACGCTGAAAACCTCAAGAGTGCCGATGTTAAATTGAAGATCGAAGGTGCTGTAACCGCCACAATTTGGGCAACCGAATTGCTGGACCTGAACCTGAGCGGTGCCTACGACGTCAAGTATTACGGCAACCCCAGCGTGACTCAAAGTGTTCAAGGTGTTGGGAACGTGGAAAGCCTGGGAGAAAAGTAAAACTTCCGATTGAATTTAACCATTACAAAAAAGAGAGCGAAATGCTCTCTTTTTTAATAATCTTGTTTCCAGGCTTCGAGGATTTTATCGTAAGATTTCTCCAGCGACTCAGGCAGCACACGCGTCCTGCCAATCACCGTGATGAAGTTGGCATCGCCCACCCAACGTGGGATGATGTGCCAGTGCAGGTGCTCTTTGATGCCCGCACCACCGGCGTCGCCCAGGTTGAGACCGACATTGAAGCCCTGGGGGCAATAGAGCCTGATCAAAACCCGGATTCCTTTCTGGATCAGGAACATCATCTCAGAAAGCTGTTCGGAGGTCAAACCCTCAAATCGGTTGGTGTGCTCGTATGGCACGACCATGATATGCCCACTGGTGTACGGATAAAGGTTGAGGATAACAAAGTTATATTCACCCCGATGGACGATCAGGTTGTTAAAGTTGTCCGGTTTTGACAGCGCCTCACAGAAAGCGCAGGGTCCACCCCGGTCACGGTTGAAATATTCGTTGCGGTCGCTGTAGATGTGATCCATGCGCTGATTTTATCTTAAGTTTTCAAGAGTGGTAGTAAATGAATAACTTTTCTCAAGAAATCCTCTTAATGGTTGAAAGAGTTGACAACCAGGTTGCATCGTATATAATATGACCATTCGGTCATATAGAGGAAAAATGCCAAAAAACACCTTCTTCAATCTCTCACAAGAAAAACGCGAGCTAATCGAGAACGTCGCCATCGCGGAGTTCGCCGACAACAGTCTGCAATCTGCCTCGGTCAACGCGATTGTCAACAATGCTGGTATTGCCAAAGGTTCTTTTTATCAATATTTTGAAAACCTGGAAGACCTTTACAACCACATCCTTACTTTGGTCCATGATCGCAAATTGGAGCTTACCTCCACCCTTCCGCTGCCTGCCAACAATCTCGACACTTTCCGTTACCTGCAGCGCCTTTTGCAAATCGACCTGGCGTTTGAGCTGAAGCACCCGCTGCTTTCCAGAGTCGAACGTCGGCATAATTTTGAAAACCCGGTCACCAGTTCGATCGACCCGGAGACCGGTCAGCGACTTTCGGGCGATGGGCGCTTTCATGCGTTTCTCTCGCAAGGCATTCTGCATGACGATATCGCCACCTGGGTGGACACCGACTTGGCGGCTTACGTGCTCGGGATCGTCTCGCGCTGGCTTTCACCTTACCTGCTGGAGCGCATGGAACAAGACAGCGGCAGACCGGTGGATGTGAACCTGGATGTCAGCCACGACCCTCACCTGCAGGACCTGCTCCAGAACCTGATGGATATCCTGATGGCAGGCATGGCGCGCGATCCGCAGATCCGCAAAGATTTTTATAGCAAATAATCCTCTAACGGCGGCTGGAGTCAAGTCCCAGCCTTACGAGAGAGGATAGTGCGAGGTGGACTTGATTCATTCCGCCAGTAAGGTTGAGGCCTGCCTCAACCACGTCATGGAACAGGCAGGCCAGTTCCCTACGGGGTGAGCCCTACGAAAAAAGGTCGCGCAGAAAATGCGCGACCTCTCAAATTATCAATCAATCTCTTACTCCCGCTGACCCAAAATCACCGGGCCTTTCGAGAGAGGTTTGTGCGAGGTGGACTTGATTCATTCCACCAGTAAGGTTGAGGCCCTCCTCAACCACTTCATGGAACAGGCAGGCCAGTTCCCTACGGGGTGAGCCCTAAGAAAAAAGGTCGCGCAGAAAATGCACGACCTCTCAAATTATCGACCAATCAATTACTCCCGCTGACCCAAAATCACCGGGATGTCCATGGTCTGACCACTGCGTATTACCGTCAGGATGATTTCATCACCTACTGAAGTCTCCAATACCAGGTAACTCATGAGCTCACTGAAATCTTTGATCTCAATGCCATCAACCGCGATAATCAAATCGCCGCCCCTTGTCAGCCCCTGTACAGCCGTTGGCTGCGTGCCCCCCCTGATGCCGGCATCATCTGCCGGACCACCCGCCACCACACTAGCGACGTAGGCACCGGTCGATTGCGGCAGGTTCAAAGCTTCGATCATCGCCAGCGACATATTGGAATAGCTGGACAAGCCCAGGTATGGATAGGCATAGAACCCGCTCTCGATCAACGAAGGCACAACCTTGCGCACAGTGTTGGACGAAATCGCAAAGCCGATCCCCGTATTAACCGCACCGCCGGTGATGCTCGTGCCGGCTGTTTGGATAGCCCGATTAACGCCGATCACCTCACCGTTCAAGTTGATCAACGGACCGCCGGAGTTTCCGGGGTTGATCAGCGCATCCGTCTGGATGGTATCGCCCGAAGAATAATACGTCCCGGTCTCGGTCTGGCGCATCGAATCGAGCACACGCCCTCTCGCGGAGACAATTCCCATCGTCATTGTGCCGCTGAGACCGTAAGGGTTGCCAATCGCCACAACAGTCTGACCGACCTGGACAGCGTTCGAGTCGCCCAAAGGCAAGGGCACCAACAAGTCCGGGTCAACGTCTACCAGCACAACTGCCAGGTCAGAATCCATGTCAGAGCCAATGACAGTGCCATAAACCTTTAAGCCTGAAGAAAAGTGAACTTCCAATTCAGTGACATCGCTGGCAACGTGATAGTTGGTGACAATATGACCTTCTTTATCAATCACAAATCCGGTCCCTTGCCCGCTGCCCTCCGCAGTGGTGTATTGCAATGACACTACCCCAGGGCTGAGCGCTTTATACAAAGCCTCCAGGCTGCCTTCCAGGGCGGTATATTCGGGTACTAAAATGGTCTCGCCGCTTAGCGCTGGCAGAGTGGGCAAGCTTTCTTCAAGGGGAACTGGCACGGCTGCCTCTGGCGTGGTTTGTTCAGTGGTGCGGGTAAGGCGGCAAGCAGAACCAACCAAAAAAATTACCAGCAGAAATGCGATAATTCGAATTGTACGTTTTTGCATAAAACATCTCCTGACTATTGAACTACATTTAATATAATCCAGGTTTATTAATGGTTTATCAAAAATATAGCGTCGCCAATGCGGCTGGTTCAAGGTGATGACAACTCAATCGGAGAGCCTTTTTTTATTGCAGCGTTGCTGTTGCTCTGGTTTGCTGCCTCCATGTACAACCCTTCCAGAGCCGCCTGGCAAACAGAAACTTCTGCCATAGAAACGCGTCGTCTAAAGCAATTTTGCTCGCTGCTGCAGCTCGATTTCTTCGTCTGTTTCGGCATCGATGGTGATTCCATGTGGTCGTGATTTGCCGTAATCGTCAATGTACACAAAAGTGATGAAGCCGTCGACGGTCTGTTCACCCTTGGTGGTGGCACGAATGTAAGCGATCAGGCGCGATCTGCCTGTCCAAACGATGCGCGAATCATAGCGCACCACCTCACCGGGTTCAACCGGACGGGTAAAGGTCATTCCATGAATTTTCAGACACAAGACATATTCCGGGGGAAGTAAGTCTGAGGCGGCGATAAAGCCTGCCTCAACCAACCATTCCGCCCCTCTGCCTGCGTAGAGGGTGCGATGGTGGTTCAAATCTTCGCCCTTCACCAGGTGATGAATTGTCAACGTCTGCATTTTCATAAATACCTCACTCGATTAATAGTCGTAAATTATCAAAAGCAACTTTGAATCCTGCAATTTCGAAGGTGCCTGCCAGCATACCCACCCCGCCAGGTTTAAACCCGGGGTCAGTAACGCTCGCTAAAACCATCCCATCCAAAGCTAGCACAAGCTGTTCGCTTCCGCATTGGGCACTCAGCCTGAAGTCACCACCTCCCACGATTTCCTGGGAGTAACTCCAGTCTACCAAAGAAACAATTTCTTTTCCATCCTGCTTCCAAATGGTGTAAAAACCATCTTCACTGATTTCGAGCACGTAAAAATGATCATTATCCACCAGCCCACAAATAAAGCCATAATCAGCATCCCCCACCGATTCTAGCACGCGCACATCGGCTTCGATCACAATCGGGTCATACAGATATTCCTGATCAGACCAGACCAGGTACATGGGCTCGGTGACCCTGATGGCGTACTCACCGTTCTCATACCTTCTCTCCCCTTCGGCATCCACAATGGTGTTCCAGCCACTTTTTGGGTCAGAAAAATCGTCTTCGAATATCACCTGCCCACCTGGTGTAAAAGCCTCGCCGATTGCATTTCCGGCGGCAATTGCGACCTCGCCAGCCCGGGCAGCCCTGATAAGGTCCATTGCCAGGTTGATCGGACGCAGGGCGTTGATGAATCCGCCGGTCGGAACGCAGGTGTCATTGTCATCAATGTAGCCATCGCGGTTGGTGTCCATCAGGGCACGGCAGTCAACAATAGCATCTCCCAGGTCGCCCGAACCAACCGCGGTTGGAACGCCGATCAGTTCACCTCGTTCGTTTACAGCCAGCCCGCCGCTGTTTCCACCCGCAATTGTGCCGCTGGTTTTGATGAAAGCCCGGTTGCCATAGACTGCTTCCGAGGTAAAGCCGCTTACTTCTCCGCGGGTAAGTGTGATTGTATCTCCACCGATTCCGGGGTAGCCCAAAATGTTGATCGTAGCGCCCAAACTCAACTCATCCGAATCGCCCAAGGGCACAAACGGCAGGTTGAGCAGGCTGTAGTTCAAGGCGTTTCCGTTCAAATCCTGGTAGGGTTTAATCACGGCAATGTCAAGCGCTTCGTCGGCTTGCACAATGCTGGCGCGATAAGTTGGCACAGGCGGCGCGTCCTCGGCAACGGTCAGAGAGACAACCAGGTTCTTCACCTGGTAGAAGCGGTCAGAGAGCACAACATGGGCATTGGTCAGAATCAGCCCGTCTGAGCTGATGATTGTGCCGGAACCGGTCCAGCCAACCATTTCTACACCGTCAATTTCGATGATAGCTTCAATTAGTACTACCGCAGACCAGGGTATTGGGTTGAGCGCGGTGGGTGTGGTCAGCGGTGATGTGCCAGGCTGCCAGCCTTCCGGGTTCACTCCCGCCACATCAACCCGAGCGGTGAAGGGGTAATCCTGCTCATCCGTTTTTACCATGCCAGTTCCTTTGAGCGTGCCACTCTGGAAAGCTTCAAAACGGAAAAGAAAGTTCTCCTGCCCGGTTGGTGCGATGGTCAGATCCATTTCGATCAAGCCCTCGCCAATTTCGTTACGAACAAGCGTGAGGGCTGGCTCAGAACCAACATACCGGCTGCTGTTCATGATCTCTTTGGGCAGGACGATGCGCGTTATGTGCACATTGTACAGACCCGGATTTGTCAACACCAGCTGCAGGTCAAAAACTCGCCCCTGGCTGACATTGCTGGTCGGGACCACCAACTCCACGTCCAGAACCCGCTCTTTTTTCGGCTGAGACGAACACGCTGAAACGAGCAATAGCAAGACCCACAAAAGGCTGAAAAGTTTGGTTGCTCTTTCGCGTTTACGCGTTGTGTTCAACTTAATCAAATCTGACTGGGTTGGCTATTAATCCCATTTAATGGTCGGGTCAATCGGCCAGCCCCATTCACCCGGGTCCGCATACCAGTCGGCGGGATCAATATTTTGGACCTCTTGCCCGGCTTTAACCTCAACCGCAATCAAAGAATGATCGGTACAGGCTGTCGATAATCCGCAAGGCACAGCCTCTGAATATGCAGCGAAGAAGTCCTTGGAGGGGTTGGCAATGGTGTATGCCAAAATCCAATAACTTGCCGGGGCAAGATTATCGAACCGGTAGAAGCTCTGACCAGCAACTGTGTTTTGCCAGTAAAAGACACCGGTCAGGGGGTTCATAGCAACGATGCGCAATGCCGGGATGCCTTCACTGGGGTAGGAAAGCGAACCCGAAATTGCACCATTTTTCACCTCCGAAGTGGCAGTTGCCGGAATCGCAGTAGGTGTGGTGGCAGTGGGTGCCAATGTTGCTGTTGGACAGGCAGCGCAGGTTGGGATCTCACAAGGTTCGCAGGTTGCTGTCGGGCGTGCTACCTGGGTTTTTAAGGCATTAATATCGCCTCCCTGCACCGTGAGTTGAACGCTCATAGCTTGTTGAGTTGCCAGGGCTTCGTCGTTTTGCGCCGTACATCCGGCTGATATTAGTATGATCAGTAACAGACTGAATAATATTACCTTTTTCATAGTTCCTCCGTTAATCAAATTCAATTATAGCCGATAGCTGATAGGTGTTAGCGTAGAGGTGATAGGTGATAGGTGATGGCTGATGGCTGATGGTTGATGGCTAAAATATTGTAGGGCAGAATGCTTGCCGGCAACACGGTCACTGCGACTAGACCGAGTGGGTTCAACCCACATCGGTCTATACAGAACACATTGGTGTTCGTAGCAGGGGGCGTGGCAGTCTGCTTTTTCTTTTCCTCAGTCACTGCGAGGGAGCATAGCGACCGTGGCAGTCTGCCTTTGACTTTAATCTTGTCACTGCGAGGGAGCATAGCGACCGTGGCAGTCTGCCTTTGACTTTAATCTTGTCCCTGCGAGCCCCGAAAGGGGGCGT
>DHCY01000027.1:11500-63897 GCA_002399085.1 Anaerolineaceae bacterium UBA4890 | reverse complement strand
GCAGTCTGCCTTTTCTTTTCCTCAGTCACTGCGAGCCCCCGAAAGGGGGCGTGGCAGTCTGCCTTTGATCTGATTTAAAACTTGCCGTTTGCCTGCGCTCGAGATGTCAGGTTCAACAGAGGAACCTGACCTACAAGAACGTCACAGTTAGTCCCGCGGTCACTGCGTGGCAGTCTGCCTTTGACTTTTAGAAAGCCTGCCGTTTGTCAGCACTCGTGATGTCAGGTTCAACAGAGGAACCTGACCTACAAGAAAGTTGTACTCGCGATGTCAGGTTGAAGAACGCACTCGAAGAGTACTACGTAACCTGACCTACAAGAACGTGACCGTGTGGTGCGGGCGAGCGTTTTGACCCGTAAGGCTCCGTGATATACGGGCAAGCGGAAGCCTGCGGCTAAATCACGTGCGCGGCAAGGACGCCGGCACAATCGTCAATTTCCCTGTTCCCTGTTCCCTGTTCCCTGTAATCGCTTATACTTTACGCATGGATTCATTCGATTTCTTCCGTCCGCCGATCCTCACCGTCACCGCCCTGGGTGCTTACCTGCGCGAACTGCTTGAAACCGACGACATCCTGCGTGATGTCTGGGTGCGGGGCGAAATCTCGAACTTCAACCAGTACCGCTCCGGTCACCTCTATTTCACCCTCAAAGACGCCGAAGCCCAGGTGAAATGTGTGATGTGGAAAACCTCCGCCTATCACCTCAACTTCTCTCCCCGCGACGGTCAGAGCGTGGAAGTCCACGGCAACATGAGTTTTTACGCCAACGGCGGGCAGGCACAGCTCTATATCGATAACATGCAGCCAGTTGGTGAGGGCTTGCTCTACCAGGAATTTTTGCGCCTGAAAAACAAGCTGGAAGATGAGGGGCTCTTCGCAGAGGAGCACAAACGCCCGCTCCCCAGGCTGCCCAAGCACATCGGCATCATCACCTCAGCCAGCGGAGCCGCCCTGCAGGATATGCTCAACACCCTCAGCCGGCGCCTGCCTTTGGCAAAAGTGACCCTCGCGCCCAGCCTCGTGCAGGGTGCCGATGCCCCGGCAGCTCTCTGCAAGGCGCTGGAACTGTTAAACCAACTCGAAGACCTCGACCTGATCCTGCTGGCTCGCGGAGGAGGTTCCATTGAAGATTTGTGGGCTTTCAATGACGAGAAACTTGCCCGCATGATTTTCAACTCACGCTTCCCGGTTATCTCTGGCGTCGGTCATGAAACCGATTTCACCATCGCCGATTTTGTCGCCGACCTGCGCGCCCCCACCCCCACCGCCGCTGCTGAACTGGCGACACCAGTCACAATCAATGATCTTTACAATGCACTTCAAAACACCGACGCCCTTCTGCTAACGGCAATGCAAAATGCCATAGGTGAGCGACGATACGAACTCGATATTCAGAACCATGTACTGCTAAGGCTCTCCCCCATCCAACGGGTCAACAACGCCATCCAGACCCTGGATATGCTGCAGGAACGACTGGAACGGTCGATGCAAAATCACCTCCTCCAGGTCCTCTTCCGCCTCTACCACCTTGATGAACAGCTTGAAGCGCTGAGCCCGCTAGCTGTCTTGCGGCGTGGTTTTACGATCGTAAGTGATGCCCAAACCGGGCGGCTCATTAGCCAGGCAAGCCAAACCCAAGAAAATCAGCCCGTCCAGGTCCGTTTTGCTGACGGCGAAATACCAGCCACGCTGCGCCCAACCAACCAGGAGAAATTATGACCGAAACCCAACCCACCAGTTACGAAGCTGCCTTCGCAGCGCTGCAGGAGATCATCGCTAAACTCGAAGATGGCGACCTGTCTCTTGAAGAATCACTCAAGCTCTACGAGGAAGGTAAAAAGCTCTCCGATCATTGCGGCAAGTTGCTCGAAAAAGCCCAGCTGCGGGTCTCCACCCTCAGTGGTAAAGAGGATGAGGACATTCCGTTCTAGTGAGCAATCCGCTTGATTTTTTCAAGAGTCCCATCGCCATCTCAGCAATGCTGGGCTGGATTTTGGCGCAGTTGATCAAGCTTCCGGTAGGCTTTTTACGCACAAAAAAGTGGGATTGGGCGCTGCTGATCAATGCCGGCGGTATGCCCTCTTCTCATTCCGCCCTGATGAGCGCGGTGAGCACCGCAATCGGTCTCCAGCTGGGTTGGAACAGCCCGATTTTCATCCTGGCACTTTCGATGACCGGAATCGTGATCTACGATGCCACTGGCGTGCGCCGCCAGGCTGGTTTCCATGCCGAGCGCATCAACCAGATTATTCGTAATATTGTTCAAGAACACAAAATCGACGAACCGCAACGGGTGGAGTTGCTCGAAATTATCGGTCATTCCCCTGCCGAAGCGGCGGTCGGCGCCTTACTCGGCATTGTCATCGCCATCGCTGTCTGGTTGGCAATGGTTTAATCTGACAGTTATCCCCCTCCGCTAACCCTCCCACATATAAATCAATCTTCTGCCACCAGTTCGTAATACTGCGTCTCACGACCCTTATACACTACGAAATTGACCAGATTTTCAAAGTGTCGCGGGCTGTTAGCACCTGCTGAACAACAGCGGTAGTGATGAATTGATTCGAATGGCAGCGAAAATTCCTGCCAGTCATACGAAAAACCCAGTTTCCCATCCCGTTTGAAAAAGAAGAATGGCTTGCCTGCCAAAACCTGGAATTCAAAGGCAGTATCATAGGCAAACCGTTCATTGATCAGTTCGCCATCGAGATAGATCTCTCCAACCGGAACAACAGAAGCAGGATCTGAGTCATCACCCCATTCCCGGGCAACCTCCAACACCCAGGAATCATCCAGTTTCCAAAAACCCCGGATAGTTCCCAACACGAGCGGAGAAGCTTGCGGGTTTTGGGATAATATTTCAAAAATAATCTCTCCGTCCTTTTCCACTTGAGCAATACAATCCGTCTTTTCAGGGTTGCAGTGGGCAAAGTATGTGTGCTCTCCAATAACGATTTTTTCTCTCAAATACTTGAGTGGTTTCCCCACATTCGCAGCATTGAGCGGTTCGCCTTCCCAGGTCAACGGCTCCAGGGCACCGTCAGTATTTGGAAGCGGGTCAAGGCTATATTGGTAGAGAACAAGCTCTCCGTACTGCATAGTAGAAACCGGTTCGGGTTGTATGGTTTGTTCCGGTTCGTGGAATGAGTTACAGTTGCAGCAAGCCGGGTCGCCGATGCTGGCGATCTTCCAGCCCCCATTCTCCTTAACGAATACAATCTCTTCCGTAATGATGTCTTCGTTTGACCCGCCGGTAACCTGGGTTTTGACGACCAGCCGTTCACATACTCCTGGCACATCACCCATGTCGTCACCGCCTGAGCCGTTTTCTCCCTTCGTCTGGATACTCAACAATTCAGTCTTCTGCGTCGATGCTTCGGCAAACCTGGTAAATAGCGTGGAGGTTTGCTGGCACCTAAACCCGTCAAATCGCAGTTGATAAGCCTGGTCAGGGCGACCTTGATCAAGCAGTCGGTAATACTCTCTGACCAGTTGTTCGGTGGTGAAATCTGAATAATCTTTCTCCAGTTCAGGCAATGCTGCCGGTCGGACCAACTGTCCCGGTTCCACCCCCAGAGCTGCCGATTCTTCATCGTCCAGGACGATGAAAGAGAAGAGTGCCCCGCTGGCAGGTGTAACATATCCATTTTCAGATGGATTCTTCCCAGGAAAGATCATTGTCAGCGTGCCGGGAGTCGCCGCTTGGTATTGATAGCGGTAAGTCTCGTCAACATCATTCGTGGTTTTGCAAATCCAATGGATCGCCCCCGTGGTATCGAGTGGGCTGGGATGGTTGTCTCCAAAGTTGGGGTAGTTCACCAGATCCAGGTCAATTTCAAACTCTGTCCCTGCGGCCAGATAGAAATCCTGGCAGGAAGCTGCCGGCGTAAGCAGGTTTCCAATGGCTATCAGAGCAGGCTGGTCGTAAGGTTCCAACTGGCAGGATACCAACCCGATCGTCAGCGCGGCAGCGATTAAAACTGTTATCAAAATTGCCATGCCGCGCCTGGTTTTTTCAGCTTTTAGAAGGGCTTCAATACGTTTTTTCATGGTTTTCATATCTCCTGTAAAGCCTGTTGAATAGTTGTTGGCTGTTGCGGGAAGCGCGTCCGCAACCTCAAGGATCGACTGACAGTAAGCTGCCCGATCAAGTCTTTCCATGCCCTCAGCTGCCACCTCATCAGCTGCCATTTCAATTTCTTCGTTGAGTGGCTTCTGAATAAGATAAACAAGCGGGTTAAACCATTGCATAGCCCTCCCAATAAGGTACAGCGATTTCAACAAAAGATCTTTATGTTGAATATGGGCTTGTTCGTGTCTCAGGACAGATTGCAACTGCGGAGAGAGTGCGCCTCTGCAGTCAATCTCAGCAATTAATCGATTAGGTAGAATTAATGTCGGCCTAAAAACGCCCACAACCATCGGGCTTTCATCAGAAACAATGGCAAAAACCCGGATTTTGGTTCCGAGATAGTCCTGGATGGACTCCAACAAACCAGCAGATATCGGGAAAGCTTCCTTCTTAATTCGCGTCTGAATTTCAAGTACGAAAGCCCGACAAGCAGCAAAGAAATGAGTATTCCCCCAATCCAGACTGCCAGAAATACGTCATCAGTTAACCTTAAACCAGGAGTTGGGTTTATAGAAAGAGTCGTCGTATCAAGTGAGGAGTTTTCCAGGGGCAACAGGGGTTCGGCTGGTTTCTCCAAAATTTTTTTTCTCCAATAGTCGCTGAAGTTTCATTTACTCTATTTGGGGTAAGAGCAACGTCGCTTTGACTTGGAAGTAATAGATCTGTAACCGTGTTTTGCGGTAGCTGAACCACAGCCAACCTGCCTGCGAAATTGAACGGAATTATCATACGCAAGATAACAACCACCCACAAGGCTCGTATCAACCGCCGTGAATACTTCCCCTCGCTGAAGTGCCGAAAAGCAAGTACAACCAGGGCTAACAGCGAAAATGCCAGGCTGGATATCAGGATGTTTTCCATATCAATTCTCTTTGAGTAGCTCCTCCAGGTAGGCTTTCAGATCCTGCAGGTCTTGTTTGCTGAGAGCATTGTTTTGGTAGAGTCCGGCGATAAAATTTTGCACCGAGTCGTTATACAGAATATTGATGATATTTTGGGATTGTTTGTCAATGTAGTCGCGGCTTACTTTTGGTGAGTATAGTTTGACACGACCTTTCGGTTCACTTTTGATGTAGCCTTTGGCGATTATGCGCTGCAAGAATGAGCGTACAGTCGATTCAGCCCATTGGTGCTCAGCGACTGACTGAAAGATTTAGTTAAAACTGATTGGTTTTTCGGCTTCCCAGAGCTTGATCATGATCTCCAGTTCGCTTCCGGACAATTTTTTCATTCCACCTCTAAGTCATTACAACCGTAATAACGTCATTATAAAACTACATTTGTAATAATGTCAATTGCAAATACTATTTGACCGCTTTTTTGACCTTTTGAACCCAACTGGGCGGGTTAAAGGCACAGTATTCAGTTTTTTGTCTGGTAGGCTTGGATTCACAGCCTGATGGCTTGAAATTGAGACACCTTCTTCAGCCACGTCAACGCCCCGTAACAAGGGGGAGGCAGAAGCAAACCTGCAAGCTCTCTCAGCCAAGCCGGTCACGTCTGCCTCCACACCTAAACTGTTTTAGTTCGCATCCTGGGCACAACGGAAGCCTAAATCAGCTCCACTGTAAAACCCTAGGTCAAACGACCTGGCTGCATTTCGCAAATACGTCCAGTTTCCAGAGAAGCCACCACCCCGGACCACGTATTCGCTTCCACTCTCCGGTCCGGTGGGGTTTTCTGCTGGGCTATTTGCATAATAGTCGGGGTTATAAACATCTGCCACCCATTCCCAGACATTACCAGCCATATCCATGACACCGTAATCACTGGAACCTGTTGGATAACTGCCGACCGGCATGATCGCTCCAACACAGACGGTCGCGTTCAAGGGATTTAAGCTGTTTGCCTGGGTACAATCCGGATTCTCATTTCCCCAGGGGAATACCGTCTCTAATCCTCCTCTGGCTGCCATCTCCCATTCAGCTTCGGTTGGCAGGCGCTTATCGACGAAACTGCAATATATTTCCGCGTCTTCATGGGTGATATTGACTACCGGGTAATTGGCAATCGAATCCGTCTGACCACTCTCTGCATACAATCCATCCGGAACCGGTCTGGGTGCACGGCAAACGCCCGCATCGACACAAAGCTGGTATTGACCGTTGGTGACCTCGTATCGGTCGATCAGATATGGATCCAGGGTGACCTCGTGGCGAGGCAGCTCCGATGGTCGGCAGCCAAAGCCGGCATTGTTATCCTCATCACAGCCCATCCAAAACGTGCCCCCTTCGATGAGCACTTGCTCATTCGGGTCGATCGCTTCCACGACCATTGGCGGAGCGGGGTTGGTCGGAATGGTTTGGTCTGAGGCGTCTTCCTGAACTGGGGTCGCTTCTTCTGTCTGCTCTGCTGTGATCTCTGTCGGTTCTACAATCGGTTTACTGGTTTCTGTTTCAGCAACCGAGGGCTCCATCTTTACAAGCAGAGGAGTCTCGCAGCCTACCAAGCCAATAGTCAGGGAAGCCGCAAGTAAAATCGTAACCAGGATCATTCTGCCATGTTTAATTCGGTTCTTATTGAATAGGGATGAAATTCGCTTTTTCATTGATTCTAAATCTCCTGTAAAGCGGCTGGAGTAGTTGTTTGCCATCGCCGGCAGTGCTTCAGCCACTTCCAATATTGAGAGGCAATACGCTGCTCTCTGTCTCTCGTCCAGTTTCTTGGTAACCGATTCGTCGGTTGCCAGTTCTATATCCTCGTTCAAACAAGGTTCGATCAGATAACCTAATGGGTTGAACCAATGGATTGATCTGCCAATCAAGTACAGCATTTTGATAAGCAGGTCCTTGTTTTGGATATGGTTATATTCATGTTGTAAGACGAACCTTAACTGTTTGGGTAAGTCCTTTTCGGTGGCTCGCTCTAACAACTGTCGGGGTAAAACAATGGCTGGTCTAAACACACCGACGACCATGGGGCTCTCGTTGCCCTCGACTGAGTAGACCCTAACCGTATGACCAAGTTCTTGCTGAATCCTCTCGAGCAAATGCCCATCCACTTTTTGAAGGCGCAGTTTCAGCTCTGAATGGAACTTAAAGTGAGACCACGCAACCAACGCAAAAGAGGCACTCATTCCTATAAGCCAAACCGAGAATGCGACCTGTTCAATGGTGAGCGTCGTTGATTTGCCTGCCAGGACTGAGGCAGTCAGCTTGCCCCCCAGCAATTGGGAGGATGTCATTTCTCCGTGGGAGGGTTCCGCGTTTTCTCCAATCACTGCCTGGGGTTCATTTTCTGAGACAAAGCCCGGAACCGCTGCTTGAATCTCTCTGGATAGCACCGGATTTTGGGGCAATTTGATCAGACTTCGGTCGCCTAGTGGATTGAAGGGAATCAGCATTCGCAAAATCACGATGATCCACAACGCCCTGGCTAATCTTCGGCTATAACGATCTGCCCCAAACTTTCGGAACAACAAAACGCCCAATGCCAGAAACGAAAACATAAGACTGGAAAGGAGGATGTTTTCCATATCAACTCTCCTCTAATATCACCTCCAGGTAGTTCTTCAACTCCCGCAGGTCTTGTTTGCTGAGGGCATCGTTCTGATAGAGCCCCGCAATAAAGTTCTGAACTGAATCGTCGTACAGTTTGCTGAGCAACGATTGGCTTTGGCGATCAAGATACTTCCTGCTGACTTTGGGCGAATAGAGGCTGATTCTTCCTGACTTTTCACTTTCGAGATATCCTTTTTTCATGATCCGCAGGATAAATGTGCGTACAGTTGCTTCAGACCACTCTCTTTCCTTGACCGAGTCAAAGATTTCTTCAAAGCTGAGCGGTCTTCCAGCATCCCAAACCTTGATCATGATTGCCAATTCGCTCTCAGATAAATTTTTCATTCCTGCCTCCTCGCGTTTATTACAGCTGTAATAATGGCATTATATAATTACGTTTGTAATAATGTCAAGAGGCAATTTTTAGCAATTTTCATCAATCGAATTTCAAGCAAATTTGATTTGGTTCAGTTGGATCTGGACCTGAGCAGTCAACCCCTTCGTTTTGTTTCAGGTTACGAGTTAGTCTCTATCGCACTACCGGCGTACCTATTCTTGATACCCTCAAACTGAAGGTCTATTGGCAATAGGGTCAACCCTTTTTAGCCAGTTTGCCCTTAATGCGAAATACGATCGATTGAATTTCAGGAACCTTTAGCAACAACATCATGGCAACATATACCAGCAGCCCGATAACCACCCCACCTATGAGCACAATGTACTTGTTGCGTTCGCCAAAAATCTCTATCCAGCCAAACAAGGCCAACCCCATCACAACGCTGCCGAGCAAAGCCTGCAGGCTGGTTTTCAAGATCTGCCTGCTCTGCAACCCTTTCAGCCGTTTCCGTAAAATATGCAACAAAACCAAGCATTCAACTGCGGTCGCCAGGCTATTTGCTAACGCCAACCCACCCAGGGGCAGCCAGCCGAACTCTCCAAACATCCAGGCAAAAAGCAGTGAGAGCAGGATGTTACTGGTCATCGCCAGCACACCAACGATTACAGGGGTTTTGGTGTCGTGCATGGCATAGTAAGCCCGGCTGAGCACCTCCACCAGGCTGTGCCCGGTGAGCCCGACTGCATACCAGAGCAGCGCCCAAGCGACCATTTGGGTGGAGGTGGCGTCGAAACTGCCACGCTCGTACAAAACCCGGATGATGGGCACCCGCAGCAAGATCAGACCAACTGTTGCCGGCAATGCCAAAAGCATCATCACGCGCATAATACCGGAAAGGGTTTTTTTGAATTGGTCGAATTGACCCAGCTCCACCTGCGCCGAAAGCGTGGGCAGTGAAGCCGTGCCTGCCGACTGCGCAATGGCAGCCTGGGGCATGAGCATGATCGTAAAAGCCCAGGTGAGCGCGCTGGCAGACCCCGCGCCCAACGAAAGCCCGATGATGGTATTAGCAACGAAGTTTAGTTGCACCACCCCCGCGCCGACTATGCGCGGTACCATCAGTTTCAAAACCTGCCTGACTGCGGCGTCTTTGAAGCCGGCTGCTTTCTCGTAAAACCGATTTGGTAAATGGAACAAACTTGGCAACTGCAAGAGTAAATGCCCCAGCGCGCCTATCACCGCGCCAACAGCAAGACGCTGAACACCCATCGATTCCGGCAGTAACAGCACACCAGTAATTTGCCCCAGGGAATACATTGCGGGTGCCAGCGCAGGCCACAAAAAGACCTGGTGCGCATTCAGCGTGCCCATTACCAGCCCACTGATACCGAAAATGATTACGGTGGGCAACATTGTACGCAGCAGTCTGACAGTGAGTTCCAGCATTGCCGGGCTGGCGTTCTCGACCAAGGCAAAAAGAATATTTTTGACAATCACTGGCGAGAAAATCCACATCAATGCCGTGACGCCAATCAGAATCACCAGCAGGGCGTTGATCACACCCGAAGCCAACCTCCAGGCGTCTGCGGTTTTTTTGCGCGTGAGCATGCCGGTAAACATGGGGATGAAGGCAGAGCCGAGGGCGCCGCCTGCCGTCAGGTTGAAGAGCAACTCGGTCACCCGGTTAGCGGCATTGTAGGCATCCAGTTCCATGCTGGTTCCAAACGCATGGGAGATGACCATCCCGCGCAGGATGCCCACCAGGGTGCTAACGATGTACGCCAGCATGACAATCGTCGCTGCTCGCGCAATTTGCTGCCCGGCGGTTCTGGCATTCGTTTCTGGCGGGATCTGGTCAGGTTCAAACTCTTCCATCTTTGTTCCGATCGATGTATTTTATCATCTATCAACCAACAGGCTTAATAGCCTGCCCGACACTTATCTTGTAGGAGACGTGCACCGCACGTTCCGCGATCGTAGTGATCCCCGTAGGGCGGAATGACGTGGTCACGAACCCATTTGGGACGGAACCCTTGACCCCACCTCACTCCGTTGCTAAGTCAGCTTGTGATGTCGGAGTGAGCCATGACAAAGGTTAAGATCTGCCTATATATCCGACATGGCTCATTCCGACCTACAATTTGCAAGGAATCTTATTGGTCACCCTGCTCAGGGCAACAGAGCCCATTCCCTGCTGAAAAAGCTACGGTTTTTGGTGCTTGGCTTCTTCCCACAAAGCGTCCATTTCCTCAAAACTGAGATCATCCACGTGCTTGCCCTGTTTTGCTGCCGCTTCCTCGATATAGCCAAAGCGCTTTCGAAAACGGGTGTTGGTCTCTCGCAATGCCATCTCGGGGTTAACCTCCAGCCAACGCAGCAGGTTCACCACCGCAAACAAAACATCGCCGGCTTCAGATTGCTTTTCCTCCTGTGATTCCGCTTCCTTGAGCTCCTGTAATTCCTCGTGGATTTTGGCGATCACCGGGTCAATGGTCTTCCAGTCAAAGCCCACCCGTTTGGCACGCTGTTGGATCTGGTCTGCCTGGGTCAGCGCTGGCAATGAAATCGGGATGCCGTCGAGCATGCTTTTGCGCTCCTCGCCCTTGTCTTTACGCTCTTCCGCCTTGATCTGCTCCCAGTTGCTTAAAACGCCCTCCAGCGAATCGACCTGCAGCTCCGTGAAAACATGCGGGTGACGACGGATAATTTTCTCACTGATCGTCGACATCACGTCGGTCATGTTGAAATCCCGCTCTTCAGTTGCAATTTGGGTATGCAGCACGATCTGCAGCAACAGGTCGCCCAGCTCTTCCACCAGGTGTTCAGGGTTTTCTTCATCCAAAGCTTCGAGAACCTCGTAGCTCTCCTCCAGCAGGTATGGTCGCAGGCTAAGGTGGGTTTGCTTGCGATCCCAGGGGCAGCCATCGGGCGCGCGCAGGCGGGCGATGATTTGTTGAAAGTCCTCAAACGCCCTGCCATTCTCGCGGGCGGGCAGGTAAAGCGTACTCATCAGACCGGTGTGAAGGCTTTGATCAATTTGATATAGCGGGATTTCTTCAACAAGTTCGTTTTCTAAGCCGGCGTTGTGGATCAGTTTGACCGGGTATTCATCCGGGTAATTGTTCATCAGGGTCAGTTTGAGGTCATTGACTTCCATTCCCGGTCGCAGGTTGGAGATCAATGCCGGGCTCGATGGCGGGAAAAAGGGGATTTCCATGGAGGCAAGGTAAAGGGAATCGGTAAGCACCAGTTTCGGGTGCGGGTCCAGCCCCAATGCCGAACAAACCGGTTCTAAAAAGCTCATTCCGTCGATCACGCGCACGGGAATTTTGCTGGATTCCACCAGTTTCATGATTTGGCGCACGGTCTCTTCAGCGATGAAAGGGCTCCCGGGTACGGCATAAGTGACAACACCCATCTCTTGTGCCAGTCTTATGACTTTTTCGGCGATCTCAGACGCGTAATCGCTCGACTCGTACTCATCTTCGCCATCGAAGCTGTGGATAATAAGGTCTCCGGATAATTCTGAGAAGACGGGGTGATAGCGGGTACGCGCCCAGATCTCGTTTACCCCTAGTAACCATTCCCAGGCTTCCCTGGTCAGGCTCTTTGCTCCGGCTGGTCCCAGCCCAACGATAACGATTCCTTCGAATTCCATTCACACCTCATATACTCTTGTACTGAACGAGCGCCGTCTGTTCCTCTGGTTTTGTACGGAACGGACACTGGCCGTTCCAAAAATCTCATCCCTCGGCCCCTCTTCTTTAAGCAGGCAGGGGGGTAAATAACCTTCTGCAGGGAATGACCACCGGATGTTCCGCTAATTACAACATAAAGGCTGCCCATTGGACAGCCTTTTGATTGTAATTCATTTCCCCTACGGCAATAACCACATGTTGCGTTAAGCAAAGACCAAATCTGGTCCGCCCAACACAGACGCTCCAAAAACTAACGCTTTGTGTAGGTCGGGGCTTTGCGGGCGCGTTTGAGACCTGGCTTCTTGCGTTCCTTAACACGAGCATCACGAGTCAGCAGACCGTGTTCGCGCATAACCGGGCGCAAGGCTTCGTCCATAGTAACCAATGCGCGTGCCAAACCTAATTTGACAGCGTCGCGCTGACCACTGACACCGCCGCCTTCAACCTTGACTGTGACATCAAAGGAAGTGACCGGTCGACCGGTTGCTTCCAATGCGCCCAAAATAGCCGGGGCGTCACCGATGCGGGTGAAGTATTCGTTCAGTTCTTTGTCGTTGACGGTAAAAACGCCTGTGCCTTCGTAAACACGTACGCGGGCAGTGCTTTCTTTTCGACGACCAGTTGCTTCAGTATATTGTGCCATGATACCTCTTTTTTACTCCAGATCCAATGGTTTCGGTGCCTGTGCTTCGTGCGGGTGCTCTGGACCAGCATAGACTTTCAGGTTATCCAGGTAGCGCTGGGTCAGGCGGTTTTTGGGCAGCATGCCCTGGACTGCAAAACGAATGATGCGGTCCGGGTTGTTTTGAAGCTGCCGGGTGTAATCCACCATATGCAAGCCACCGGGATATCCGGAGTGACGATAATATTTTTTCTCTTTCACGCGGGTGGGATTGGCAATAATTTTTTCTGCGTTAATCACAACCACATGGTCTCCCAGAACAACACCGGGGGTGAAGTCAGGGCGATGTTTGCCGACCAATAACTCAGCAATCTTGGTCGCAAGGCGGCCGAGGGTTTTACCGGTGGCGTCCACCAGGTACCACTCGCCGGTAATCTGTCCTTTAGGATAGTATGTTTTTTCCACTTTAACATTCTCCGTTTATAAGTACACACCCACAGCTTACGCCTGGGCAAACTTTTATTTTTCCATATCCTCAGCAAATCTGACTTCCATCATGGTCAGCCCGCGCGCAGGTGCCAGGGCGACGATGCCGGTTGTGCCGGTTTGCAGCCCTTGTAAAACGATCTCTGCAGGTGCTTCTTTCAGACCTACCTTCACCAACATATAGACAATCCTTCTGACCATATGGTAGAGGAAGGCATTGCCAGTGATGGTAAATTCCATCGAGTCCGCTCCTGTAAGCTGCCATCTTGCCTGCTCGATCCTGCGGATGCTTGTACCATTTTCAGACAAAGGTCGTCCGAAAGCAATAAAGTTGTGCTCGCCCAGCAAATATTGGGAGGCTTCGTTCATCATATCGATATCAGGAGCGCTGTCCAGCCGCCAGGCAAAACGATCTCGCAGGGGGTCACGTGCAGGCTGCCAATACAAGCGGTAGCGGTAAGTGCGGGCAAGGGCGTCATAACGGGGGTGGAATTGAGCTCCTGTCTGCTCCAGTCTCTGAACCTGGATATCAGCTGGTAAATGAGCGTTCAATGCTTTGAGCAGTTTGTTGTCGTCATGTTTCCAATCAAATTCGAAACTGACCACCTGCCCACTGGCATGTACGCCAGTATCGGTGCGACCGGCTGTGAGGATACTTATGCCCTGCCAGCCGAGTTGCCGCAAGGCATCTTCAAAAACGCCCTGAACGCTCGGTTTTTCCAGTTGCCGCTGAAAGCCGCTGTATTGCGTGCCTTCGTAAGCGAGGATAAGTTTGTAATGTGCCATGCCTTTCGAATTTCCTGAAAGGCGTTTCTATTTCACCACGTTTATTCCGAAACCAGCTCTAAGACCACCATCTCGGCATTGTCGCCTAAACGGGGTCCAAGTTTGAGCAGTCGGGTATACCCACCCTTGCGGGAGGTAAAACGCGGAGCAATATCATCAAATAATTTCTTAACGATCTCGCCGCTGCTGTTGCCAAGATAGCTGGCAGCCTGTCGGCGGGCATTGATCTTCTGACCATCGTCTGCTTTTTGCACGTTCTTAGCCAGAGTGATCAGTTTTTCGGCATCGGGTTGAATTGCTTTCGCCTTTGCCAGGGTTGTCTGAATTCTTTCATATTCAAATAGTTGTTTAATCATCGTCTTGCGCATCGCGGTACGGTGACCATAGGTGCGATTAAGACGGTATCCTTTTATCTGGTGCCGCATTACTCGTTCTCCACTTCTTCTTCTTTCAAATAGCCCTTCTCGATCATTTTGGCTTTCAGCTCAGATAAGCTTTTTTCGCCAAAATTCCGAATCGAGAGCATAGCGCTTTCGCCCTTGTCTAAAAGCTCTAAAACATCACCTATTGTGGTTATGCCGGTGCGTTTCAAAGAGTTGAAGACACGCACACCCAGTTCAAGCGTTTCAATCGGGGCTTCAACAACATCCCGGTTGACCACTGGCTTTTCCTCTTCCACTTCTTCGACAGGTTTAGTCAGCGTTTCTTCGCTGGTGCCGCTGATGATACCAAGCTGGTTCATCAGGATGCGTGATGAGTCGATCAAGGCTTTTTCGGGTGAAATTGTGCCATCAGTCCAAATATCGAGGATAAGACGGTCATAATCAGTGCTGTGACCAACGCGGGCGCTGGTAACTTCCCAATTGACACGGCGAACCGGAGAGAAAATCGCATCCACTGGTAATTCACCGATCGCCAAACGGTCTGAACGGTCAGTCGCTGGGATGTATCCTCTGCCTGATTTTACGGTCATTTCCATCTCAACATGCGCATCATCTTCGCTGATGCTGAAAAGATAGCTTTCGGGGTTAATAATTTCAACCTCGGGAGGGCATTCGATGTCCGCACCCGTAATTGTGCCCTGTCCTCTGACCTCAAGGTGAATAACAGCGCTTTCGACGTTATGAAGTTTAAAGCGCAGTTCCTTGATGTTCAACATCACCTGGATGACATCTTCACGAACACCTGGGATGGTGCTGAATTCGTGCATTACATCCGCTACATGAACCGATGTGATTGCCGCGCCTTCCAGGGAAGAAAGCAGCACACGGCGCAACGCGTTACCAAGGGTGACACCAAACCCGCGTTCCAGCGGGCTGATGGTGAACTTACCATAGTCACGCAGCTCTTCGGAGCGCTCTACTTTTGGTGATACCAATTCCATTTTCTTTGCCACGGTTTACCTCTTCCCGGTCTATCGCCTCCGAAAGACCGCCCTAACTCCTGATTAGCGGGAATAATACTCAACGATCAGTTGCTCGTTGAGGTTGCCATCAATTTCAGAGCGTTCCGGAGCGCGCAACATGCGACCGGACAGGTTATTCAAATCGCGTGCTAACCAGGTTGGCACAGTTCGACCTTCTGCTTCTTCGCGCAGGTGCTTGAAAAAAGCATTATCCCGGGAACTTTCTTTCACGCTGATAACATCGTCTACTTCAACCCCATAAGATGGGATATCTGCCCGGCGTCCATTGACCACGAAGTGTCCGTGGGTAACCAGGATGCGTGCCTGTGGGCGGCTTGCCGCAAAACCAAGGCGATAGACGACATTAGCCAGTCTTGTTTCCAGGATGGTCAGCAGGTTGGCACCGGTCTGACCGCGCATGGCCATTGCCTGACCATAAAAACGACGGAACTGACGTTCGTAGATACCGTAAACGCGGCGGGCTTTTTGCTTGGCGCGCAGCTGCTTGCCATAGTCAGATTCACGACTTGGGCGGGCTGACTGCATCTTGCCATGCATTCCCGGGGGATAGGGTCTCTTCTCAATAGCGCACTTGGGGGTATAGCAACGTTCTCCCTTGAGGAACAGTTTTTCACCCTCGCGGCGACATAAACGACAAACTGCATCTGTATATCTTGCCATAATAACTTAATCCTTCTTTTCTTTTGTACTACACGCGGCGTTTCTTTGGAGGTCTGCAGCCGTTATGGGGCACAGGGGTCAGGTCAGTAATTCTGACGACCTTCAGACCAATTGCCTGTACGGCACGAATGGCAGCTTCCCGACCGGGGCCAGGTCCTTTGACAAACAGTTCCACTTCTTGCAGACCCATTTGCTGGGCTACTTTGATGGTCTGTTCGGTCGCCATTCGGGCAGCGAAAGGTGTGCTTTTGCGAGAACCTTTAAAGCCAGCGGAACCAGAACTGCCCCAGCAAACGGTGTTACCTTGCAGGTCGGTCACAGTCACGATGGTATTGTTAAAGGATGCAAAAACGTGCACCTGTCCTGACGAGATCTGGCGCTTAACTTTGCGGGAACCTGTTGTTCGACGCGCTGTACGTGCTTGTTTAGCCATATTTCTTCCTCACTCAATCTTTCAAATCTGACTCGATGCCCACCTGTTGCCGCAGGGGAGAAAGGGAACCCCATCAGGTGATCAGAAAGCCAGTTATGATCTTATTTCTTGGTTGCTCCGCGGCGGCGACCACGACCAGCGACGGTACGTTTCGGTCCCTTGCGGGTGCGGGCATTTGTGCGGGTATTTTGACCGCGCAAAGGCAAATTTCGACGATGGCGTAAGCCACGGTAACAGCCGATTTCAACCAGGCGCTTGATGTTCATCTGAACTTCACGGCGCAGGTCACCTTCGACTGTCAAGTTCTGACCGATATATTCACGGAGTTTTGAAACTTCATCTTCGGGCAGATCTTTGACGCGAATGTCAGGATCGACGCCAGTAGCCACCAAAATATCGTCAGCAATTTTCGGACCGATACCATAAATGTATCGCAGCCCAATCTGTATGCGCTTGTTGCGCGGGAGGTCAACACCTTCTATACGTGCCATAATCTATTACCTATCCTTGTCGCTGCTTGTGTCGTGGGTTGGTGCAAATAACGTAAAGTCTGCCTTCACGTTTTACAATTTTACACTTGTTACAGCGTTTTTTAATTGAAGCTGATACTTTCATCAGTCAGTCTCCTTCTTCTCTCCGCAAAGTTCTTATTATATATGCTTCGCTTACTCTTAGCAAGGGTTTAGCTTGCTAATTTACCAATATAACCAAAATTAATGCTCATTGTTTACAGTGCCGTCAACACCAACGGACCGTCTTTGGTTACGGCGATGGTGTCTTCCTGGTGAGCGGTTAGCCCGCCATTCTTTGAAACCACGGTCCAGCGGTCTGCCAGTACTCTGGTCTGGCGTGTGCCCACCAAAACCATCGGTTCAATGGCGATCGTCATACCCTCACGAAGCAAAAAGCCTGTGCCACGCTGACCATAATTGGTCAGCTGGGGAGCTTCGTGCATCTCCCTACCCACACCGTGACCGGTGTAGGTATGCGTCACAAAATAGCCTTCACTTTCAACATACTCTTCAATGGCAGCACCGACATCGCCGCTGTGATTGCCTGGCACCATTAGTGCCGTTGCAATTTCAAGCGCTTTGGCGGTCACATCAATCAGATGCTGTGCCTGGCGTGAAATTTCGCCTACACCAACGGTAAAGGCAGCGTCACCCACAAATCCTTGGTATACGGTGCCACAGTCGACCGAAATGATGTCACCTTCCTGCAGCTTGCGCTTACCAGGAATGCCATGCACCAGCACTTCATTGATGCTCGTGCAGATACTGCCCGGAAATGGCACGCCGTTTCCCGGGTCATAATTCAAAAACGGAGAATAAACACCGTGTTGCCTTTGGAAGCTTTCGGCTACCTCGTTCAACTCTGCGGTTGTCACGCCAGGGGCAATCGCAGCCTTGACCATTTCCAGCGTCTGGCGGTTCAAACGACCTGCCTCGCGCATGATCGCGATCTCGGAGTCCGATTTGATGTTTACTCTCGACTCAAAACCGTACATCAGGCTCGCACTGCTTTCAAAATGTCTTCAGTCACTTTTTCGATTGGCTGAGTACCATCAATTTTTACCAGCGTACCGGCATCTTGATAGTAATCAATCAAGGGAGAGGTCTGAAGATAATATACTTCGATGCGATGGGCAACCGTTTCGGGTTTGTCATCTTCTCTTTGGTAAAGTTCACTGCCATCAATATCATCGATCCACTTGACTTTGGGTGGGTTGTTCAGGGCATGATAAACACGACCCGTTTTGCTCATCCAGCGACCGCTAAGGCGTTCAACCAGGGTCTCGTTGGAGACATCAACGAACGGCACCAAATCCACCTTGCCGCCGATCTTCGCCAACAAGGCATCCAGTGCTTTAGCCTGGGCGGGTGTGCGCGGGAAACCGTCTAAAACAGCACCCTTTTCGCAATCCGCTCTGCCCAGGCGTTCTTCCACCATCGCAATCGTCACGTCATCGGGCACCAGCTCGCCTTTGTTCATAAAACTGGCTGCCAGCTTGCCTAATTCAGTCTCGTTTCCCAGGTTTTCTCTGAAGAGATCACCGGTAGAGATGTGGACCAGCCCCAACTCTTCGGCAATGATCTTCGCCTGGGTGCCTTTTCCGGCTCCCGGAGGACCCAGCATGACGATGTAAGTTGCTTTTTCGTTCATCACAGTCACATTACTTAGTTGATCAACCTGTCGTCATAGCCATGCATACGCAATTCGGTTTCGATCAATTCCACCGTTTCGCGTATGGTACCAACCACGATCAGCAAACCAGAAGCCTGCATCAGCTGGGTACCTGCACTGCCTTCGGGCAGGAAGTAAGCCATAATGAATGGCAGAATCGCCACCAAGCCCAGGAAAAATGCTCCAGGCAGGGTGATACGGCGCTGCACACGCGTCAGATAATCCTGGGTGGGTTTACCGCGGACAACGCCAGGGATCTGCGCGCCCTGTTTCTTGAGGTTTTCACCATAATTCTGTTGGGCAAACAAAACATCCGTATAGAAGTAGGCAAAAGCCACCACCAGGATGAAGAACATCAGGGGGTACCACCAGGTATCACCGCCAAATGCGGCATAAAACCAGTTCGCGACATTGTTCACCCATTTTGTTTGAGAGTTCAGGAAGAACGATGACAAAATCGCTGGAAAAGTCAGGAAGCTCTGGGCAAAGATGATCGGGATCATGCCAGCCATGTTTACCATCAGTGGAAGCTGAGAGCGAACGGGCATGGACATGCGGTTACCAATTCGGCGTCCAGGGAAGAGCACAGGGATATTCCGGCGACCACCCTGCACATAAACAATTGCCAAAATAGTCAACACGAACACTGCCACAACCACCACGAAAACCCACCAGGGTTCGCTATTGGCAACCATGCGGGCAATCGCAACCGGGAAGCGGGAGACGATACCGGAGAAGATGATCAATGACAGCCCCTGGTTGCGTAAACCAAACTCTGAAATAAGCTGACCGATCCAGATACCGAACATTGTACCGGCTACCATGGAGATGATTGCGGTAATGGTTGGCAACAGGTTGACACTCGAGAAACCCCAGTTTGAGATTACCGAGCTGCCCTGCAGCATCTGGTTGAAGATATTAATTTGACCAAAAGCTGAGAGAATCGCCATCGGGATGGTCAGGATCACGGTCCATTTTTCCATCCAGATACGACCTTCGCGCGGATCATCCTTCATTTTCCGCTCAAGTGCCGGGATAACCGGGGTGAGCAGCTGCAGGATGATCTGCGCAGTAATGTATGGGTAAACGCCCATAGCCAGAATTGAGAACTGCGAAACCGCACCACCAGACAGCAGATCCAGCAGGTTGACCAGGTTTCTGCCGGCGCCAGTCATCTGGGAAAGCCCAGCAACGGCTGCGCGGTCAATTCCGGGCACCGGAATATTAGCTGCCAGTCGATAGACAGCAAGCAAAAGCAGAGATATCAGCAGTTTGTTGCGGATATCGACTGATTTCCATAAAAAGCGCCAGGATGATCGTTTCATTAAGTTCACTCCTCTAGTTATGAGATCTCAATTGTTTCGATACTTCCACCAGCATCTTCGATCTTCTGGCGAGCACCTTCGGTAACTTTATGAGCCTTCACTTTCAAGGCAACTTTGACATCACCGCGTCCCATGATCTTGATTGGCAGATTTTTTCCTTTTTTCAGGAGACCTGACTCTCTCAAGGTTTCGGGGTTCACTTCGCTGCCAGCCTTGAACCCCTGCAAGGAATCCAGGTTGACTTCAGCGTAACGAACACGGTTTCGCGGGGTGAAACCTTCACCGCGCAGGAAGGGCAATTTGCGATAGAAAGGCAGGTTGCCGCCGGCATGGTAGAGCCGAACGCCGCCGCTTGTGCGGGCGTTTTGACCCTTGGTACCACGACCAGAAGTCTTGCCATGACCGCTTCTCATACCACGACCAACGCGCTTGCGATCTCTCTTGCTGCCCTCGTTGGGTTTAAGATCGTGTAATTGCATGCTTACTTCTCCTCATCCACTGTTTCGATCTCAACCAGGTGGGAGACCTTATCCAGCATACCTAACAGGGCATCGTTTTCCTGGTGTTCAACAACATCACCAACGTTACGAAAACCCAGGGCTTTGAGTGTGTTTTTAGTCCGGACGGTATAACCAATACCGCTTTTGACTTGTTTAATCCGAAGAATTTTAGCCTTTTCTTTCTTAGCCATTCTTCCTCCGTTCCCAATATGGGGTCACGTCTTCGATATTCTTACCGCGTTCCGATGCAACTCTCTCGGGCGATTTCAACTGGGAAAGCGCATCAAAAGTTGCCTGGACAATATTGAGCATATTTGCACTGCCCAACGATTTAGTCAGAATGTCCTTAATACCGGCAGCTTCACAAACCGCGCGAACACCACCAGCTGCGATAACGCCAGTACCGGGGGAAGCGGGCTTGAGCAGAACTTTCGCGCCGCTTTGGGTACCAGTCACTTCATGAGCGATGGTGGTGCCCAACAGGCTGACCTTACGCATGTTTTTGTGGGCTCGTTCGGTTGCTTTGCGCATCGCGTCCGGCACAGCACCGGCTTTACCAGTGCCCAAGCCAACGGTTCCGTTATTGTCACCAACAACGATGGTAACTCTGAAAGAGAACCGGCGACCGCCTTTGACAACCTTGGCCACGCGGGCGATATCGATAACGCGTTCATCAAATTGTGGTTCTAATGCTTGAAAATTATCCATAATATCCTCTTTTAGAACTCCAGCCCACCTTTACGGGCACCTTCGGCCAGCGATTTTACGCGACCGGTATAGATGTAGCCGCCGCGGTCAAACACGACCGTGGAAATGCCATTTGCTTTTGCACGTTTGGCGACTTCTTCGCCAACCAGCTGGGCTTGTTCCATCTTGGATTTGCCTGTCAGCGAATCGCGCAGACCATGATCTACACTGGATGCCGATACGAGCGTGGTGCCACTGTGATCATCGATTATCTGAACATAGATATCGCTGATACTGCGGAATACATTAATGCGTGGACGTTCCGGCGTGCCGAAAATATGTTTGCGAACACGGGCGTGACGATGTAACCGAGCTTGATTTCTTGTTTTCTTAGCCATTGTCTACCTCTATTTACCGGTCTTTCCAGCTTTACCAGCTTTGAGTTTAACCTCTTCACCCAAATAACGCACACCAGTTCCATGATAACGCTCTGGCGGACGTAATTTACGGATCTCAGAAGCAATCAAACCAACCTGGTGACGATTACGACCCATAATTTTGATCGTGTGTGCTTTCGCATCCACTTCAAAAGTAATTCCTTCGGGCGCGGGTACGTTGATTGGGTGGGAATAGCCCAGGTTCAAGACCAGGTCTTTTCCAGTCACTTCAGCGCGATAACCGACGCCTTTGAACTCCAGCGTTTTCTCGAAGCCGTTGCTGCAGCCAACGATCATGTTGTTAAGCAGCGCCCGGGTTGTGCCGTGAAGCGCACGCGTCTGGGGTTCGTCATTAGGGCGGGTCACTGTGATCGTGCCGTCTTCTAATTCAATCCCAATTAATGGGGAGAAAGTGTCTTCCAATTCGCCTTTCGGACCCTTGACGTGAACTTTGTTCCCATCGATTTTTACTTCAACACCCTTGGGCAGGGTGATGGGCAGTTTACCTATACGCGACATTCTCTTCCTCCTACCAAACCTTACAGAGGATCTCACCGCCAACGCCGACCTTACGGGCGCGATGACCGGTCATGATACCTTTGGGGGTTGATAAAATCGCGATACCGATGCCCGAAAGAACCCAGGGAATCTCCTTCTTGGAGGTGTACACGCGGCAGCCAGGGCGGCTAACGCGTTGGATCCCTGTGATCAACGAGCGGCGGTGACGTCTCTCGCCAATGTAGCGGAGTTTCAACTGCAAAACTTTGCTGTTTTCGCTCTTACCATCGACGACTTCATAGCTCTCAATATAGCCTTCTTCGACCAGAATGCGAGCCAACTCATTCTTGAGTTTAGAATTCGGGATCGCAACCAAGGCTTTGCCCGCGGATGCGGCATTGCGAATTCTTGTTAACATATCGGCAATTGGATCTGTAATAGTCATTCTCATACCTCCAGGTCGAATTACCAGGATGATTTGGTCACACCAGGGAGTTTGCCCTGGAGCGCTAATTCTCGGAAGCAAATTCGGCAAAGACCGAATTTCCGCATGTAGCCACGCGGTCTTCCACAGACACGACAGCGATTCACAACGCGACTCGGGTACTTCCGGCGCATCTCTCGATATTGCATACACTTTTTAGCCATTAGTTATCCTTCCTGAAGGGCATGCCGAACTTGCGCAGCAGCTCGCGAGCTTGATCGTCAGTTTCAGCAGTAGTAACGATGCTGACTTCCATACCGCGCACTTTGTCGATCTTGTCATATTGAATTTCAGTGAAGATCAACTGTTCGGTCAAACCGAGGGTATAGTTGCCGCGACCATCAAACGAGTCGGGTGAAATACCACGGAAGTCACGCACACGGGGTAAAGCGACATTGATCAGGCGATCCAAAAAAGACCACATCTTGTAGCCGCGCAAGGTTACTTTGACGCCGATTTGGCGACCTTCGCGCAGCTTGAAGTTGGAGATAGCTTTCTTGGCAGCGATGACAACAGGCTTCTGACCGGTAATGATGGTCAGATCGTTCACAGCAGCATCCAGCGCTTTGGGATTATCCAATGCTTCGCCAACACCAATGTTGACCACAACTTTGGTGATGCGGGGGATCTGCATGACGTTGCTCAAACCAAGCTCTTTAAAGAGCGCAGGAGCAATTTCTTTATTGTATTGTTCTTGTAGTCTGTTCATATCAATTCACCTGCGCCTTAATTGCCCTTGTCTTCCGATTTCTTGCTGGTTTTAGCCTTTTCAGTCTTCGGAGCAGTTGTGCTCTTGCGGCGGCTGGTCTTCTTCTCAGCTTTTGCGTCTTCAGCGGATTTTGCCTTGCTCGAACGGCGAGACACTTTCGCTTCTTTTTCTGCAGCACGGTCAACCAGGGCGACGTTGGACAGGTCCACCGGGGCTTCGAATTCACGAATTCCTGCTGGAATGGTCTTACCGCCCGATTGGGTCTGCTTTTGATGTTTCTTGACAATGTTCACGCCCTGAACCACAACACGGTTCTCTTTGGGCAGCACGCGGATCACTTCACCGACTTTGTTCTTGTCGGCTTCGTCGCCGCGCATCACGCGAACACGATCACCTTTCCGAATTTTCATCTTCATTCAGTCACTCCTACCATTGACTACAGTACTTCCGGAGCCAATGAAACAATTTTCATATAGCCTTTTTCGCGCAATTCGCGTGCGACCGGACCAAAAATACGGGTACCACGGGGGTTCACACCATCTCCGTCCAGGACCACAGCAGCATTGTCGTCAAAACAAATCGTAGAGCCATCTGCCCGGCGGTACGCCTTGGCAGTGCGCACGATGACGGCTTTGATGATCTCGCTCTTCTTCACAGAAGCTTGCGGGGTAGCGCTCTTGACCGTGGCAATGACGATATCGCCAACCCGGGCATAGCGTCTGTTGGTACCACCAACAACCTGGATTACCAAAATTTCTTTGGCACCGGTGTTATCGGCAACAACTAAACGGGTCTCTTGTTGAATCATGCAGCACCTTCTTCGTCTTCGGCGATTTCAGCGATCTCTTCAAGTTCTTCTGCAACTTCTTCGAGCTCTTCTACAACCGCTTCTTCAATGGCGGCTGCGGCTTCTTCCATGAGTTCTGCTTCTTCAGCTGCCAATTCCTCGGCTTTGATCATGGCTTCTTCCACGGCTTCAATGCTTTCCTGGCGAATTTCGACCATAACGATCTTTTCAACAACCCAGGAGACAGTCTTTGAAATCGGAGCCGATTCAACGATGACGACCTTATCGCCAATATTGCATCCCAGCTCATCGTGTACCTTGTAAGTCTTCATATTGCGCACAACCTTGTGGTACAAGGGGTGCTGGAAAGTACGGCCGACTTCAACAATCACAGTCTTATCCATCTTATTGGACGTGACGGTACCAGTTAAACGACGTCGTTTATTCATTATTTACCTTCCTTCTCATTACGCACGCGTTCGTTGAGAACGGTCTCAAGACGAGCGATGTCCCGGCGGGCGACTTTGAAACGGCTGGTATCGGTCAGTTGACCAGTCACCATTTGAAAGCGCAGGTTCATCAGTTCCTGGCGGGTATTTATGAGTTTGCTTTTAATTTCTTCTGTAGAAAGTTCTCTTACTTCTTTGGCGTTCATGAACCTTCTCCTATTGCTTCTCTAGATACAATCTTGGTTTTGAAGCCAAGCTTGTAACGGGCTCTGTTTAAGGCGTCTTTGGCTGTTTCGGGGTCGGTTCCACCAATCTCGAACAGGATCCGACCGGGGCGAATAACTGCCACCCAGTGATCCACAGCACCCTTGCCTTTGCCCATGCGGGTTTCAGCTGCGCGCTTGGTGTAAGGTTTGTCGGGGAAGACCCGCACCCACACCTTGCCGCGGCGTTTCATTTCATGGACGATCGCACGACGTGCGGCTTCGATCTGACGGGCGGTCAGATAGCCACAATCCAGGGCTTTCAATCCATAATCACCGAAGTTGACATCTGCGCCGCGATAGGACTTTCCCTTCATGCGACCGCGCATCTGCTTGCGGTACTTAACTCTCTTTGGCATCAACATAATCTGCTACCTCACTCGTTACGATATTACTCGCTAATATAAACACCCTCGGTTGATTCAACCTTTTCTTCGGGTTGATCGATGACGATGCCTTTATAAATCCAGACCTTGATGCCAATCTGACCAAATGTGGTTGTGGCAGCAGCCCGGGCGAAATCAATGTCAGCACGCAGCGTCTGCAGAGGTACGCGACCTTCACGCAATGTCATTCGGCGTGCCATTTCAGCACCAGAAAGACGACCGGAGACTGAAATTTTGATTCCTTCGGCGCCCTGGCGTAAAGCCTGCTGAATTGCACGCTTCATTGCCCGGCGGTAACTGATTCGGCGTTCCAGCTGGCTGGCAATATTCTGTGCAACCAGGTAAGCGTCGGTATCAATGTTTTTGATCTCTTTGACTTCCAGATCAATCTTCTTGCCGCTCAGTGCTTCAAGTTTTTGTCTGATAATTTTTACGTTTTCGCCTTTTCGACCGATCAGGATGCCTGGTTTGGCTGTGTGCAGGGTGACTTTGACCTTGCCGGGGTAGCGTTCGATCTCGATGGATGAAACACCAGCACGTTCGGTTTCTTTTCGCACTACTTCACGCAGCTTAATGTCCTGGTGAACCTGTTCGGTGTAATCTTTGCCTTCGGCATACCAGCGCCCTAACCAGGGCTTGTTGATTCCGAGACGAAAACCAATTGGATGTACTTTACGACCCATAGTTTGCTCCTTACCTTTACTCGACTTCGCGTAATACGACGGTCACATGAGAACTTCGTCTTAGTTCTCGCTTGAATCGACCGCGTGCACCAAACCGGCGCCACTTACGTGTGCGGGCTTCGTCCGCGAAGATCTGGTAAACGACGAGGTCATCACGGCTCACGCCAAAATTCTCTTCAGCATTTGACATTGCTGAATAGATCAGCTTGCGAACAGGTTCGGCAGCCTTTTTAGGGGTCAGGCTCAAAATGCTCAAGGCATCGGTAACTTTCTTGCCTCTTACCAGGTCAACAACCAGGCGGGTTTTTTGAGCAGATTCCCGGAAGTTAGAGAGTGTTGCAGTAATTTCTTGTGCCATCTCTTACCTTACCTTGAAGCCTTTTCAGCCACGTGTCCACGGAACCAGCGTGTAGGCGCAAATTCGCCCAGGCGATGCCCAACCATGTTTTCGGTTACATAGATCGGTACATGGCGGCGTCCGTTGTGAACAGCGATGGTATGTCCAACCATCTGGGGGAAGATCACGCTATCACGGCTCCAGGTCCGAATAACCTTCTTCTCGCCCTTCTGGTTCATATCTTCGATTCTTTTCAATAATTTCGGGTCAACGAATGGCCCTTTTTTCAATGATCGCGACATTTCAAATTCCTTTTCTGTCTTTCATCCGCTATTTGCGCTTGGACTTGGAGCGCTGGCGAACAATCATGTCATTCGTACGCTTATTACGTCTGGTCTTGTAACCAAGAGCTGGTTTACCCCAGGGAGTCTTGGGACCGGGCATACCGATTCCGGTGCGCCCTTCACCACCACCGTGCGGATGGTCTCTCGGGGACATCGCGCTACCACGGACTTCCGGACGGCGACCCAAATGTCGCTTGCGACCGGCTTTACCAAGTTTGATATTGCTATGTTCAACATTGCCAACCTGACCAATCGAGGCACTGCATTCCTGCAATACCAGGCGAACTTCGCCGCTTGGCATGCGGACATGCGCGTATTTGCCTTCTTTAGCCAGCAGTTGGGCTGAAGTACCGGCAGAACGCACCATCTGCGCTCCCTTGCCTGGGTGCAGCTCGATGGCGTGAATATTGGTACCAATCGGGATGTTTGCCAGGGGCAGGTTGTTCCCGGGTTTGATCTCTGCACGCGGACCTGACATCAGCGTATCGCCGACTTTGACACCGATCGGCGCGATGATGTAACGTTTCTCGCCATCAGCATAAAACAGCAAAGCCAGGCGGGCGGTCCGGTTGGGATCGTACTCGATCGCAGCAACCTTGGCGGGGATGTTCGCTTTTTCGCGTTTGAAATCAACCAGGCGAATCTGCCGTCGGGCACCACCACCACGATGACGGACAGTGATACGACCCGATGCATTGCGACCGGAACTCTGTTTGCGAATTACAGTCAGGCGGCGTTCGGGTGTCGTCTTCGTGATCTCTTCAAACGTATAGCTGGTCTTGTGACGCTGACCAGGAGTCTTAGGTTTGAATACTTTTACAGCCATTATTCCACTCCTTCAAACACAGGGATACTATCGCCCTGTTTAAGAGTTACGATTGCTTTCTTGTAGCCACTCTTACGTAGCGCCAATCGGCGGGTACGGGAGTTGCGATGTGCCTTGGCGGGCAGACTAATGATATTGACGCGCACAACATCGACATCGAAAGCGGTCTCAACAGCTGTTTTCACCTGTTCACGGGTAACGTTGCTGTTGACCTCAAACACATACTGGTTCAGCTTGCTTGCCAGGTAGTTTGATTTTTCGGTAACGACAGGGCGTCGCAGGATATCAAAAACGGAGATACTCATTCTGCTACACCTTCCTATCCCAGGTAACTCTTGATCACTTCGAGTGAAGCAAGCGGGATAATTACTTTTTCAAAACTGAGCAGATCGCGGATATTCAGGTAATTTGCCTGTAGCAGCTTGGCATCAGCCAAATTGCGACCGGATTTGATCAGGTTTTCATTCTGTTCACTTTTATCTGCCACTAAAACCAGCGCGCGCTTGTCGCCAGCCAGGGCTTTGAGGGCTTTCGCCAGTTCAGAGCTTTTGGCAGTATTCATTTCCATACTCTCAACCATGACTATCTTCTGGTCGTTGGCAACCACGGTCAGGGCAGAGCGCAAGGCTGCGCGGCGCATTTTCTGCGGCATAGCCTGGGTGTAGTCACGCGGTTTCGGGGTATGGATACGACCACCACCAACCGATTGGGCATTGATCATGCTGCCACGGCGTGCTCGACCGGTACCCTTTTGTTTCCAGGGCTTGGCACCACCACCGCGAACTTCGCCGCGGCGCTTGGTGTTGTGAGTGCCCAGGCGGGCATTCGCCATCTGGCGCTGATAAGCCTGGTGCATCAGATCGATATTGACCTTCGCTGCGAAGATCTCTTCGGGCAGGTCGATGCTGTCTGTCTTTTCGCCATTTAAGTTAAAAACGTCAACTTTCATTTTCACATTCTCCATTCATCACAAGCTATTGCTTGCGAGCCGCCTTGATCATGACGGTGCCGCCTTTGGCGCCAGGAACAGAACCCTGCACACCAATCAGGTTGCGCTCGGAGTCAACCATTGCCACGCGGATATGGGATGAGGTCACCCGGACATTGCCCATGCGTCCCGGTCGCTTCTTGCCTTTGAAAACACGACCTGGGGTCGTGCCGGAACCTGAAGAACCGGGCGAGCGCTGGCGATCGGATTGACCGTGAGTCATGGGTCCGCCGCCGAAGCCCCATCGTTTCATCGCACCGGCAAAGCCTTTGCCTTTAGAGGTGCCAATAACATCAACGAAATCGCCCACTTCAAAAACCGAAGCGTCTAATTCGTCACCGGCGTTAATGCCGTCTAATTTGTTGGTGCGGAACTCACGCAGAGTGCGCACTGGGGGGAGTTTATTGGTCTTAAGATGACCAAGCTCAGCCTTGCTGAGCCGCTTGGGTTTCACCTCGTCAAAAGCCAGTTGCACTGCATTGTAGCCGTCATTTTCAACTGTCTTGACCTGGGAAACAAAACATGGCCCAGCTTCGATTAAAGTAACGGGGACGGCGCGGCCGTCTCCATCGAAGATCTGGGTCATACCGATCTTTTTTCCTATCAGCCCTTTTAACATTCTATTCTCCTGTATTAATATTCTCGCGAGACTGTCAGCCTGGGCAAGCTGCATCATCTCCGCACAATTCAGTTAATGGTCCCTGTGAAGCGTTTCTGCCCACGCAGGAGGCATTCTTAAATTGTCACACATAAATAGCTACCCTGTGGGTAGCCCATCAAATATATCACAAGCCCTTTCTTAGCGCAAGGGTTTAATTTGAATTTCCTCTAAGTTTCTCGCATTAAAACGAGAGGATTTGGATCCTTTAAAAATCAATGTGAGTTTCAGATTTTACCATACCCTGTTATTGTGGATAGTGTCAATCAAGCGCAATCTCATATTTTTGAGTTGAAATTTGTCATTCTGGACAAAAAGGCTTGCGATGATAAAAAACTTAAACTAAACCGCTTTCACCTGCACCGGTTTTTATGGGGTAACCGGACACGTGAATCAACAGCAGCCATCTCTAACTTCTACTATCGCACACCGGGTTCTTGCTACAACAACGACACAGGGATCATCCAAAACTTTTTGCTAATCGGAAGCAAATTGGTCGACATACTCAATACCCCGCCAATGCCAATTTCTTGTCCTAGCTTTTCAAGCGCAGGAAAGTTTTTCATTGCATGAGCAGGTGAAGTGCTTTTCTTAATTTCGAATGGCAGCAGTTCTTGATTGCGTGAAATTATCAAGTCGATTTCTTTGAGTTGTCTATCCCTATAATAATTGAATCGGGGGATCTTCCCATTGAACCACCAGCTCTTCAAAATCTCCGAGACCGCCCAGGTCTCAAAGATTGCTCCACTATAAGTGCTATTCTGAAGCATCTTTGAGTTTACCCAACCAGTCAGATTGCAAGCCAAGCCGGTATCCATGAAGTAAATTTTGGGACGTTTAATCAAGCGATCGCTTAGATTGCCTGAGTAAGCAGGCATCTCAAAAACCAAGCCTGTAGCCACTAGAATGTCCAACCAACTACGGCAAGTCTTGCCAGATACTTCAAGCTCTCGCGCAAGCGCAGTCAAGTTCAGTTCCTGGGCTGTCCTGGCAGCTATTAAACGGATAAACCGTAGGAATTGTCCTTCATCACTGATATTCGTTATCAGCTTTACATCTCTTTCAAGATAAGTTTGCACATAAGAAGCATAGAAATTATCAATATCAATTTCCGGTTGAGTAAAGACTTTGGGCATTGACCCCTGCCATATCGTCTCGAAAACATCATCCATGCTTTTCATCGGCAGTTTCTTTCGGGCTTCCTTCAACTCACCAATCGAAGGTGGAAAAGGCAAAACAGTGCGCTTTTCCTTTTCTGCTTGAGAAAATCCAAATAGATTGAGCAAACTGACCCTGCCTGCCAGGCTTTCCTGCACATTGTTCATCATTTCGAAAATCTGCGAACCTGTCAACCAAAACAAGCCGTTCGTATTCCGTTCATCAATGATCATTTTGATGTATGGGAATAATTCCGGCGCGTATTGTACCTCATCCAAAATCAAAGGCGGGTCAAACCGTTGAAAAAATAACTCTGGATTCGTTTTAGCAACTTCCCGAATTGCGGGATCGTCCAGTGTGACATAAGCCCTTCCCTCTTCCGCCAGGTGGCGCAACAAAGTGCTCTTCCCGGATTGCCTCGGTCCGGTTAGCAAAAGAGCTGGGAACGTCATCGAACTTTTATGGATTACATCTTCCCATTGCCTGCGAATATACATCGTTTGCTCCTGCTATTCAGGAATAGCATTCCCGTTTAGCAGGAATAGTATATCATATTAGCGGAATATTAAGCAAAAATTGGCTTGATAACAACGGCAACAAATAGTGACCAGGCTTGCAGCTGCCACAGGATGCATGGTATGTACTTAAGGCATTCTAAACGAGCCGATCAATTGACTGTCAGTCTCTCTACCAACGGGACGGGCCTGACGCCCGTCCCGTGTTCGCAAACGACCTACTTAGTTATCAACGGCAGCTGTGTGTTCCACGCCTGGGTGGTGAACCAGGTGTTCGAACAGGCATCCCATACACCAGATAGATAGATGTCATTGGCAGCAATGTTGCCTGATACCATAGTTTCCAGACAGTTATCTTCTGAGATTTTGACGGCTGGAGTATAGAACCCTGCAACAAAATGACTCGAGGTTACAAAGTTCGATTCCGCCCACGCCATGACAGGCAGTTTGCCAGTTGATACCCGGGAATCTACGCTTACCATCTCCAGATCGAATTTAAAGGAGGCTGATCCTTCACTGGGTTCAAGAATCGTTGATGTATCAAAAGCATCAGTGTAATAAACCTGGGGCGCTCCTGTCGGTGCGGTATTGTCATCCCCAATGAAACTGAGGAAAAGGGTCTCGTCAACACCCTCAATCTCAACATCATCGATGACCGAGAAACTTTCCCAGCTTGTTGGCAGGTTGACCTTCAGATCTAAACGGCTGGTGCAGCCAACTGCAGTACATGAACTGACCCAAATCTGGTCTGCTGAACCTGGGTTGAATCCACTCGCCAACGCAACACGTTGGGTCGTACCATCCTGATAGAAAGACAGGCTCACAGGTATATCTTCATCAAGAGCTATCCCAGTAACAATTAACCAGATCTGGTTCATCTGGAAATCAGCTAACGTGCTTCGGTTGGAGCGGATTTCCAACTTCTCAGCGTATGGAGGTGGTGCACCGGTCGTCCAATTGTAATGTAAGCCAACATGCAGGAAACCACTTTCGTCGATACCAAGATCCAGACTGTGGAAATGGACGGTCTCAAAAGCCTCAATCCACCAAGCAACCCGCCCGGTCACAGACCCACCTGCTATGCGCTTGTACCACATGTCAGCCGTACGTCCGTCAGAATAAGGTCTGTCGTAGACCGCATAGGCGGTACTACCGCGGGCAGTAACCAAGACGTTGCCAGCTGTTTGTTCTGTACCATCCAAAGGATCGCAGTCTTTGTCATACCCTCCTACGGGTGGAACAAGCGGAATCTGCTGGTAACAGGCAAATTTTTCAGGTCCACCACGCTGTTCAACCCAGGTCACAAAAGCCTCACCATCATCCAGCACAGCAATATCTGGATCATACTGTTTCCAATTAGCACCGGATCCTGTCATCGTCATCGTAATTTGCCCCAATGGTAATACTTCACCATAACGAGTTCGGTAATAGACGATTCGGTTGTTTACCACACCAGCAATATGAGAGCGACCCGCCGCGTCAACAGCAACAACAGCTTGTTCAATCCGATCTCCATCAGTGATATGGATTTCTACTGGTGGAGAGAAGGTTGTGGGAACACAGGCACTCAGAATAAGTGCAAAGAGTAAAAAGATCGTCCAAAGATTGGTTTTCACCTTCATGGTAAGTATCCTCCTCTTGAGTGAATCGCACAAATCCTCCAAAGGAAGAAATGTGCATCAGTTTTTGTGTTCGATTGAATTCAAAAGATTACCTCAGGCGAGGTTAGGGAATTAGATATATATACTATAACATATTTTGTTAAGGTTTTCAATAAACAATAACATCACTTTCACTCTCACCGCTATGACCGAATCAAGTGTCTGATCATGATGATGAACTTCCTGCTACCCTTCAAGCTATTAACTGGAATTGGGATGCGGGAAATCAGTGTAGAATTTAGCCTATGGTCTATAAGCCCCACCTGGATATACCTGATTATTATTCCCGCTTTGCCTCCCCTATCTGCAAAATCGATTGCGGTGAGATGTGCCGACAGTTCAACCCCTCCGGCAAGCCGTTCTGCTGCGATATCTGCGTGGCTGTGCCCGTAGCTTTAAAAGAAGAATGTACTTACCTGAAAGCCAACACCCAGCTCTGGCATATTTTGCGCGGCGATGAGTGCCCCTCTGATCCGATCGACAAAGAGAAGATGCAAGCAGAGACTCCCGATTATATGCACCTGATGGCTTGCAAAGGTCCCGCTTATTGCGAGCGCGATAATCGCACGCTTAGCTGCCGGCAATTCCCCTTCTCACCCTACATCACCGCCGACGACCGCCTGATCGGTCTCACTTATAACTGGGATTTTGAAGAGGTTTGTTGGGTGATCAGCAACCTGGGTAAGGTGAGCGACCAATATCGTCAGGAATTCCTGGACATTTACGACAACCTGCTCTTCGAACATCCCAGCGAGTACGACAGCTATTACTGGCTTTCTGAAGACATGCGCGAGCATTTCATTAAGATCGATCAGCATATTCCCATTCTGCACCGTGATGGAGGTTTTTATCTCCTGGACCCCAAGACCGATGAGTTAACGCCAACTGACCCCTCAGTATTCCCAAAGTTTGGGCCTTATCAGAGGGAATAGGGATTAGGGAATAGGGAATAGAAAAAAGAAGGCAGATGTCAACAAATAGTTATCGCGATCTAATAGTATGGCAAAAATCAATGGATTTGGTAGAAGAATTTATCGGTTGACCAAATTATTACCAAAAGAAGAAATTTTTGGACTTACTAATCAACTCAGAAGGGCAGCAATTTCGATTCCCTCCAATATCGCAGAAGGTAATACGCGTGTTACATCAAAAGAATATGCCAGGTTTCTTTCAATCGCCAGAGCCTCAGAAGCAGAGATAGAAACCCAATTGGAAATATGTGTGCGTATCGGATATTTAAATGAAGATCAAATTCGCAAGTCACTTGCTCTATGTATTGAGATTGGAAAAACGCTCTATTCAATGATTAGAAAGCTCAATAACGAATGAACAACAAAGCTACCACTTAACCGCCAATCAATCCTATTCCCTATTCCCTATTCCCTATTCCCTATTCCCTTTTCCCAGCCCCTGTTCCCTGCCTTAAAACAAAACGACGATGATCACACCGCCGCTTTAAACAGGAAAACAAAAATGCGAGTCCCTGTCGGGTACTCGTAAATTTGTTAAGTTGTAAAGATTCCCCTGCTCATGTTTCCCAACACAGCAGAGCAACCGGTCGAACACTTGCCTAAATCTTAATCTCGATATCGACACCAGCAGGCAGGCTCAGGCGCATGAGCATATCAATTGTCTTGGAATCGGGCTCCAGCACATCGATCAGGCGGTTGTGGGTGCGGATTTCAAAATGTTCCTGTGAATCCTTGTCAATAAAGGTGGAACGGCGGACAGTGTATTTTTCGATCTTGGTCGGCAGAGGTACCGGACCCACCACACGGGCGCCGGAGCGCTCAGCGGTTTCGACGATGCGTTTTGCACTTTGGTCAAGGATACGATGATCGTATGCCTTCAAACGGATTCTGATTTTTTGTTTAGCCATTGTTTTCCTGTTCTTTGTTCTTTATTTCACACGGCTTTCGCCGGAATGTGATTAATCAATCTCAGCCCAAACGACCGAGGATTTTTCTCATATAAGCGTCCGAAACGCGGGCATAATGCTTGAATTCCATGGTGAATACACCTCTGCCCTGGGTGGCGGAGCGAAGTTCGGTGGCATATCCGAACATTTCTGAAAGTGGTACTTCTGCGTGAATCGCCTTGGCGTTGCCAAAACGGTCATCCATGCCCAAAATATTGCCGACGCGCGCGTTGACCTGACCAATGATATCGCCCGTGTATTCCTCGGGGATCGTGATCTCAACCTGCATGATCGGCTCCAGGATCATCGGGTCAGCCTTCTCTGAAGCTTCGCGCACGCCGAAAATAGTCGCCATACGGAAAGCCATTTCGCTCGAGTCCACCTCGTGGAAAGTACCATCGGTCAGCGTGAACTTCACATCGGTCATGGTGAAACCAGCCAGAGGACCGCTTTCACAGGCTTCATAGAAACCCTTCTCAATCGCCGGAATAAATTCTTTGGGGATCGCTCCCCCCCTTATCTTATTCTCAAACTGCAGACCCTGCCCACTGTCGAGTGGTTCCAGGTTGAAAACAACATGCGCGTACTGACCATGCCCGCCTGTTTGCTTGCTGAAACGGTATTCGAAATTCATAACCGGTTTAGTGATCGCTTCGCGGTAGGCAACACGCGGTTTGCCCACGTTAGCCCTGACCTTGAACTCACGCAGGAGGCGGGTAACCAGAACATCCAGGTGCAGCTCCCCCATACCGGAGATCACAGTTTGACCAGTGACTTCATCTTGCCGAACCCGGAATGTCGGGTCTTCTTCAGACAACTTCACCAAAGATTCAGACATGCGGTCCTGGTCTGCCTTGGTTTTCGGTTCGATAGCGATTGAAATGACCGGTTCAGGGAAACTGATCGTCTCCAGCAAAACCGGGTTGGTCGGGTCGGATAGTGTATCGCCGGTAAAACTGAATTTCAAGCCCAAAATCGCGCCAATATCACCAGCACCCAATTCTTCGATATCTTCGCGTCGGTCGGCATACATGCGCAGCAGCCTGCCAATGCGTTCTTTCTTGTCTTTGGACGAATTTTGCACGGTGGCGTTTTGTTTGACCTTGCCGGAATAGACGCGGATATAAGCCAGGCGTCCCATATAGGGGTCGGAGACAATTTTGAAAACCAATGCAGACATCGGTTCACTGTCATCGGCATGGCGCAGCACTTCGCTGCCATCGCGAACCAGGTTCGCGGTTACCGGGGGGATATCCAGCGGTGATGGCAGGTAATCGATCACGGCGTCCAAAATCAATTGCACGCCCTTATTCTTCAGGCTGCTCCCGCAAAACACGGGGGTTGCCAGGTTGGCAATTACAGCTTTCCGTAAAGCCAGCTTCAGTTCTTCGAGAGTTATTTCTTCGCCTTCAAGGAATTTGACCGTAAGGTCTTCATCCATTTCGGCGATGCGTTCCACCAAAACCTCCCGCAAATCGGCGGCTTCTTGCTTGAATTCTTCAGGGATCTCGCCTATTTCAGGCACAGACCCAGTACTTTCGGGGTAAAAGACCGCGTTTTGCTCAAGCAGGTTGATAATGCCTTTAAACTCGCTTTCCGAGCCGATCGGAATCTGCATCTGTAAGGCGTTGGCACCCAGGCGTTGCTTGATGCTTTCGATGGTGCGTTCATATGAAGCACCGACGCGGTCCAACTTGTTCGCGAAACAAATGCGCGGGACGGTAAATTTATCAGCCTGCCGCCAGACTGTTTCACTTTGCGGCTCGACACCCTGCACGGAATCGAAAACAACAACACCGCCGTCCAGTACGCGCAAAGAGCGTTGCACTTCAGCGGTAAAGTCGATGTGACCTGGAGTGTCGATGATGTTGACACGGTGGTCTTTCCATTCTGCAGTTACTGCAGCAGAAACAATGGTGATGCCGCGTTCGCGTTCCTCGGGCATCCAGTCGGTAACGGTTGTGCCGTCATCAACATTGCCGAGGCGATAGGTTTTGCCGGTATAAAACAAAATCCGCTCGGTGGTAGTTGTTTTACCAGCATCGATATGGGCGATGATGCCAATATTTCGATAGCGCTCGAGCGGAAAGTCAGACATAATAGACCTGAATTGTTAAGGTGCCAGAATTACATGCGGAAGTGAGAAAACGCGCGGTTGGCTTCTGCCATCTTGTGCGTTTCTTCACGTCGGCGTATCGAGGCTCCCTGGTTTTCTGCAGCGTCCATCAACTCACCAGCCAGTTTCTCAGAAAAAGACTTGCCGGCTCTGGCACGGGAAGCGGTGATGATCCAGCGCATTGCCAGGGTGATACGGCGTTCCGGGGCGACTTCCATCGGCACCTGGTAGGTCGCGCCGCCGATACGGCGGGGGCGCACTTCCATCATCGGGCTAACGTTTTTCAGGGCGGTTTCGAAAACTTCGATACCATCTTTGCCGGTCTTCTCGGCGATCATTTCGATCGCGTTGTAGACGTGGCGGGTGATGGTGCTTTTCTTACCGTTCAGCATGATGCGGTTGATCATCATCTGCAGATGAACGTTGTTGTAACGATCATCAGGGTTGGTGATTCGCTTTTCTGGTTTCAATCTTCTTGACATAATTGCTCCTCAATTTCAGCCAGCGGCGGTCTTCCGCGTCAAACCGGCTTTCCTTCCAAATTATTTGGCAGCGCGTTTGGCGCCGTATTTGGAACGAGCGCGTTTGCGATCAGCTACACCAGTGCTGTCCAAAGTGCCGCGTACGATGTGATATCGCACACCAGGCAGGTCTTTCACTCTGCCGCCGCGCACCAGCACAACACTATGCTCTTGCAGTTGGTGACCTTCACCAGGAATATACGCGGTTACTTCGATGCCGTTTGAAAGACGGACACGAGCGATTTTGCGCAAAGCAGAATTCGGTTTCTTGGGGGTCATCGTGCGTACGATGGTGCAAACACCGCGCTTCTGGGGGGCACCCTTGGGCTGGCGGGTTCGGCGTTGTTTTTCCGAATTCAACGTATATTGCAAAGCAGGTGAATTGCTTTTTTGCTTTTTTGTCTTGCGACCTTTTCTAACCAGTTGGTTTATTGTTGGCACTTTGCCTCCGTACTACCTATTAATTATCTTTCAATTATTCAAAAAACAAGGCCATCATAAGTGCGGATGGCCTTTTTAGCCAATATATCGACAGGCACAAAGAACTCTTCCTGCCCGCCAGGAATGAGCAGTTATTCTATCACGTCTCTGGTAAAAACGTCAAGCACGAATTCGCCCATTTCAGTTGCCTCTGAGTTTTTCAAAGACTTCCGTACCCTGGTCCATAAGACCGGTTGGTACGCGCTGGCGATGCCCGCGATCTTCATCCTTGCCAAACTTGACAACTTCACCATCTTCCATGATCGCTTCAACTGCCAGGCTCAGGGATTGCAGCTCTTTGACCAAAACCCGGAACGCAGCCGGAATACCAGGCGCTTCGATCGGTTTTTTCTGCACGATTGACTCGTAGGTAGCGGTTCTGCCGGCAACGTCATCGGACTTTACCGTCAGCATCTCCTGCAGGGTGTAAGCGGCACCATAGGCTTCAAGTGCCCAGACTTCCATCTCACCAAAGCGCTGACCACCAAACTGAGCCTTACCTCCCAGCGGCTGTTGAGTCACCAGGCTGTATGGACCGGTCGAGCGGGCATGCACCTTGTCTTCAACCAGGTGATGTAGTTTCAACATACTCATCACGCCAATCGTCACAGGCTGATCATAAAAATCGCCAGTGCGACCATCCCGAACAAGTTGTTTTCCAAGCGTCGGCATGGGTTTACCTGTTTTCATCATAATATCGCGGGCTTTGGCTTCAATTTCAGTGCGGTCCAGCGAGTTGTCGATCTCCTCGCCATATTTCTTCGCCCATAAAACCAGCCCGGCTTTTACTGCGTTGTCGTCCTGCGCGTTCCGGTCAGCCACGGCGAGATCATCTTCCGGGAAAGCCGTAATTGTAGCCGGGTCGTACCCTTCGCTCTGCAACCAAAGGTTCAAGGCTGCCCGGCGGGCAAGCACTTCGTTTTCCTTGATTTCAAACAGGTCCACACCTGATTCTGCCAACTGGTCTTCCAGGTAAAGCAGCCGTACTTCGTTGTCATCACGGATCATTTCAGGGTCGTACTCGATCCCCTCCAGCCAGGTTGCACCTTTTTCAGCAATGACGCGCCAGGCTTCGTCGATCATCCAGGCTCGCACCAGCTCTGCTTCGATTTCTGCTTCAGTGGCACCATCAAAGACAGGTGTAACCGCACGGAAACCGAGACTATTTGCAGCCCAGCCTAATTCAGCTTCAAGCACCTGCCCGATGTTCATACGACCGGGGATACCCAGAGGGTTGAGAATTATGTCGATGGGGGTGCCATCCTGCAAGAATGGCATGTCTTCCACGGGCAATACCATGGAAACGCAGCCTTTGTTGCCATGACGACCAGCCATCTTGTCACCAGCAGTGATCTTACGGCGCTGCGCCACAGCGACACGTACCATTTTGTCAACGCCTGCGCTCAGGTCGCTGTTCTCTTCGCGGGTAAATACTTTTACGTCCACCACGATTCCGCGTTCCCCGTGAGGCATGCGCAGGGAGGTGTCTTTAACGTCGCGTGATTTTTCACCAAAGATAGCGCGCAACAGGCGCTCTTCGGGGGTCAGTTCTTTTTCACCTTTGGGGGTGATTTTACCAACCAAAATCTCATTAGGACCAACCTCAGCACCGATGCGAATAATACCGGTCTCGTCAAGATCCCGGATGGTGTCTTCGCCAACATTCGGAATCTCACGGGTGATCTCTTCGGGACCCAGCTTGGTATCGCGGGCTTCGACTTCATACTTTTCAATATGAATGCTGGTATAGCGGTCATCCTCAACCAGGCGCTCTGAGATCAGGATGGCGTCTTCAAAGTTGAAGCCTTCCCAAGGCAAAAAGGCGATCAAAACATTCTGACCGAGCGCCAGGTTGCCGTCCTGGGTGGACGATGAATCAACAATTACATCACCCTTGTGCACACGCTGACCTTTAACCACCGCAGGGCGCTGGTCGATACACGTGCTCTGGTTGGAGCGTTGATATTTGCGCAGCTTGTGAATTTTCAGGTCGCCACTGGCTTGTTTCACCACGAGGGTGTCGCCGGTAACTGACAGCACCTCGCCGTCTTCTTCAGCAATAACCACCTGCCCGGAGTCAGCCACAGCCACATCTTCCATACCGGTTGAAACAATCGGTACTTGAGGGCGCAGCAAAGGCACTGCCTGGGTCTGCATGTTCGAGCCCATCAGGGCACGGCTGGCATCATCATGCTCGAGGAAGGGAATTAACGCTGCCGAAATGCCCACAAATTGGTTTGGGGCAACATCGATGTAGTCAATGTATTCATAGTCACGAATCTCGAACTTGTTGTGGAAGCGGCAGCTGTTGCGGCGTAGGAACTCATTGTATTCATTCACCGGGGCATTCGCCTGAGCGATAACGTACTTATCTTCGGCGTCGGCACTCATGTAAACGTATTCATCGCTGATGTAGGGACGAATTAATACATCTTTTATGCCGAATGATTTTATTTTTTCTGCCATCTCGGGGGTAACCCGGGTTTCCGCCTCGTAGACCACTTTTTTGGTCTCAGGATCGACGATATTCTGGCGTAGCAAATGGTTCACCAGGTTGGGGTCATCGCCCTTCATCGATTTGTAAACCTTGCGGTAAGGTGTCTCGATGAAACCGAACTCATTCACTTTGGCAAAAGCTGCCAGGCGACCGATAAGACCAATGTTCGGACCTTCGGGAGTCTCAATCGGGCAGATGCGACCGTAGTGCGAGAAGTGAACGTCACGAACGTCAAAGCCAGCGCGTTCACGGCGCAAACCACCCGGACCGAGAGCCGAGACAGTGCGCTTGTGGCGCAGCTCGGAGAGTGGGTTGGTTTCTTCCATGAATTGGGAGAGCTGACTGGAGCCAAAAAACTCGCGCAGTGAAGCCACCAGCGGGCGGATGTTGACCAGACTGACCGGCGACACGCTGGTACCCTGATCGCGAATGGACATACGTTCTTTGATCACCCGCTCCATTCGGCGCAAACCGACACGCAGTTTGTTTTGGATCAGTTCGCCGACGGTTTTTACGCGGCGATTGCCAAGGTGGTCGATGTCGTCAGCAGGTGTCTTGGCGTTGTTGATCTCGATCATATGACGCACAATTTGGATAATATCGCGCGCTGTAATCGTGCGGTGGTCCAAATCGATTGCCAGATCAAGTTTCTGATTCAGCTTATAGCGACCCACTCTTTCGAGGTCATAATGGCGGGGGTCGAAGATTTGCTCTCTGACGTATGTCCTGGCGTTCTCCAACTGGGGAGGCTCACCCGGGCGTAGTTTTTTGTAGAATTCGATCAATGCCGCTTCGCTAATGCTATGGTTGCTCAGATCGTATTCCGGTTCTTGATCAAAGGAAGACTGAATGTAAAGGTGATCCTTGTCGGTATCAACATCCTCGAACAACGCCAGGATTTCCTCGTCACTGCCATTCTTCAATGGGGCAATATCGATATCATTTTCATCATCTTTCAGAGCTGCCAAAGCGCGTAGGAAAACCGTGATCGGAACAGTACGTTTTCGGTTGAACTTCAGGATGATGAAGTCATTCTTGCGGGTCTCGAACTCCATCCAGGCACCGCGATCAGGGATCAGCTTGGCGGTAGACATCATTCTGCCTGTGGTGCGATCTGTTTCAGCTTCAAAGTAAACGCCTGGTGAACGAATCAACTGAGAGACAACCACGCGTTCGGTACCATTAATAATGAAGGTGCCCTTGGGGGTCATCTCAGGGAAGTCGCCCAAAAAGAGCTCGTGTTTGATCTTATCGCTGCCCACAGCCCCATCCAGCAGGACAGATACATAGAGCGGGCAGGCATAAGTCAGATCGCGTTCAAGACACTCTTCAGTCGAGTTTTTCGGATCTTCGAAGTGATAATCCAAACCAAACTCTTTAGCCGTTTCGCTGCTGCCAGGAAAGTGCAGCTTCAGGTCACCGCCGAAAGAAACTATAGGGGAAATTTCATTAAATAAACTACCCAAACCTTCAGATTTGAGACGTTTGAAAGAATCAAGTTGAACTTCGATCAGATCAGGCAGTTCCAGCCCAACGGGGATACGAGCGTAATTCTTGGGTTTCATCAGTTCAGCCATTCACATCTCCTAACGTGATAAAAGCGTGGTGCAAGCAGCATTCCACGCATTCCGTACATTTTAAGCGCAATGTTTTAGTATAAGACAATTCAGTTGCTAAGTCAATAGTTACTTTACGGTCAATAAAAATCTAGTCCCAGACTTCATGAGGATGTTAATTATACTTCACTTTGGTTGTGCCAGTCTCCTTTTTGATTGTGCCGGTCTCCTTTTTGATTGTGCCGGTCTCCTGACCGAGCACACGTTCTGACCGAAGGGCTCCAAAGCAACAAGACAACCGTAAGCCTCCGGCTAAATCCCGTGCGCGGCGAGGACGCCGGCACGATCGACTTTCTCAAATCACCTTCTCTGTCTTGCCTGCCAGGTTGCGCAGGTACTCCAGCTGCCCGGCGTGGTAGGACATGTGAAAAGCAAGGAACAAAACTGTCGCTCCCCGCGTGCCCGACCAACCTGCCTCTCTGAAATAATCATCGTTCTGCTCATCCAAGGTTTGTTCCGCCGATTTACTCAATCTGTCAAAATCTTGCCGGATTGCTGCCAGGTCGGGCAAACCGGGTTCATCAGCCAGCAGTGCTTCGCTGGTGCGTTCAAACCGTTTGTACAGCTCATAACCCTTCGGCTCGGTTCCGCCCAGTTCGACCACCAGGTCTTTCATGCTTTCAACCATGTGCCCCAGCACCCACATCATGCAATTGCCGCCCGGCCGAGGTTGGAATAGCAAGTCCTCCTGACTCAGCCCTTCAGTCTGCACCTCTACGACCCACTGCCAGGTATTGAATAAAACCTTGAAATCTTCTTTGGTGATCATGGCACTCCTTTTGTCGAAGCTTTTTGTGAATTAATTGTAATTCACGCCCCGCTTATGGTACGATTATTAGGACAAATTCACGGGGAGCCTTTAGGCTGAGAGGGACCAATAACGGTCCGACCCGCAACACCTGATCCGGATCATACCGGCGGAGGGATGCAGACACACCATTTCAGCAACCCTCCACGTGGAGGGTTTTTTGATGGAAAAATACAAACGCGCAGTTTTATTCGCTAACGGGGATTTCCCCGAAGATGATTCGCTCATTCTAGAGGAAGATGATTTCCTGGTAGCGGTTGACGGCGGTTTGCGACATCTGCTTCAACTAAGTTTGACCCCTCAGCTTCTGATTGGCGATCTCGATTCTGTTACAAAAAAGGATCTGGATTGTTGTGTGCAATGGGGTGTCGAGATTTTGCGATTTCCACCCGAAAAAGATGAGACTGACCTCGAGCTTGCTGTCCTTGAAATCCTGCACCGTGGGTTCAAGGAAATCGTCATTACATGTGCTGTCGGAGGTCGACTTGACCATACTCTTGGCAACCTGGCACTCCTGACACTACCTGAGTTGCACGGCGCTCATATTCGCATCTCTGACGGCAGCACCACGATTTTCTTTGTAAATAGTCGTCTCGATCTTGAAACGTATCCTGGAGCGCTTATCTCTCTTTTGCCCTGGGGTGAAACAGTGCATGGCGTCACGACCATCGGTCTGCAATATGCCCTCACTGATGCCACGCTTTACCCCTGGAAATCCCGAGGTCTCAGTAATGTCGCCATCAGCAACTTTGTCAGCGTTACCGTGAAATCTGGTCAGTTGTTTCTTTTCCACATCACAAAACTAACATCGTCTGAAGAAAAGGAAGAAAATGATTAGAAAACCCCTTCTCATCCTTACCATACTATTTCTGTTTCTGGCAGCTTGCCAGCCTGCCACAACGCCAGAAACGCAACTTCAAACCCTGACGGTCATGACCCACGACAGCTTCTCGGTCAGCGAAGATCTGGTCAGAAAATTTGAAGCCGACAACAATGCAAGCCTGGTCTTCATCCAGGGCGGCGATGCTGGTACTGCCCTCAACCGCCTGATCCTCACCTCTGTAGGCAGCCCCACCCCGGAAGTGGATGTCTTTTACGGGCTGGACAACACCTTCCTCTCCCGCGCGCTCGACCAGGACCTCTTCGAAACCTACCAACCGGCTGCACTCGAAGCAATTCCTGCTGACTTCAAACTCGACCCGATCTTCAAAGTGGTGCCCATCGACTACGGTGATGTTTGCATTAACTACGACAAAGCCTGGTTTGCTGAGCACAATCTTAAGCTGCCCGCTTCTTTACAAGATTTGGCAAAACCCGAGTACAAAGGACTGCTGGTGGTGGAAAACCCGGCAACCAGCTCACCCGGTCTGGCATTCACGATGGCAACTATTGCAGAATTTGGTGAAAGCGGCTGGCTGGATTGGTGGCAGTCGATGAAAGATAACAACGTCACCATCGTCTCAGACTGGGAAACCGCCTACTACACCAATTTCTCCGGTTCTTCCGGCATGGGTCCCCAGCCTATGGTGGTTTCGTATGCTTCCAGCCCGGCAGCCGAGCTGATCTACGCCGAAACCGAATTGAGCGAATCGCCAACCGCGTCACTGGTTGCGCCTGGCATGTGCTGGCGCCAGGTGGAGTTTGCCGGCATTCTCAAAAACACGCCCAATCGCGACCTGGCTGAAAAGTTCATCGACTTCCTGCTCAGCAAGGAATTCCAGGAGGACGTGCCCATGCAAATGTTCGTCTACCCGGTTCTGCCCGCCGCCACCCTGCCCGAAGACTTTGTACTCGCCAGCCAGATCCCCGAGTTCGTCACCTCACTCGACCCCGATCTGATCGCAGCAAACCGCGATGCCTGGGTGAACGAGTGGTCGAATTTGATGCTGAAATAAATTAAGATGAAGCGTTCAAGATCGCTAACCTGGCTGTTGTGGTTGATACCGCTGGTTTTCCTGTTGTATTTCTTTTACCAGCCGCTGCTGGCAATCTTCAGGCAGGTTTTCTCTGAACGCTTCAACCAGGGCTGGCAGTTTTTCAGTTGGGATCAGGTTAGCCAACCACTTGTCTTTACACTCTGGCAGGCGTTACTTTCAACGCTGCTAACCCTGCTGGTCGGTCTGCCGGCGGCTTACCTCTTCGCCCGTTTTGACTTTGCCGGTCGCAAAGGTCTGCACACCCTCAGTCTGCTGCCATTCATCTTGCCGACAGTAGTGGTTGCCACCGCCTTCAACACGCTTATCGGTCCGAGAGGCTGGCTGAACCTGATCCTGATGGATCTTTTCAACTTGTCCAGCCCGCCCATTCAGTTGCTGAACAGTTTGCCAGCGATTTTGCTGGCGCACATCTTTTACAACACCTCCATCATTATCCGCATGGTCGGCAACAGCCTCTCCCGGCTCAACCCGCACTACGAAGAAGCAGCCCGCGTGCTCAATGCCACCCCTTGGCAAGCTTTCAAAGAAGTATCCCTGCCATTGCTGATGCCTACAATTTTGGGTGCCAGCTTGCTGGTTTTCCTGTTCGATTTCACCAGCTTCGGAGTAGTTCTCATGCTGGGCGGATCGCAATATGCCACCCTCGAAGTTGAGATTTACAACCAGGCGATGAACCGCTTCAATTTGCCCATGGCTGGCTTGCTTTCCATCATCCAGCTGCTGGTCACGCTGCTGATCACCCTGGCGCAAAACCGGGTCAGAAAACCACGTTTCGGCAATGCCGCTCTCAGTGGCGAGCGCAAAGCCCGCCATCGCCCTACTGACACATGGCAAAAAACTTTCGTAGTCATCATGGTCATCCTGCTCTTGGTATTGTTTATTTCACCAATCCTGAGCCTGGTGACGCGTTCTTTTGTCACCTTCGAAGCCGCCCGCGGCGAGCGCGGCGAATTCCAGACCGGCTTTACCACCCGTTATTACAGTGAGCTTTTCCAAAACCGCTCGGGCTCCATCTTCTACGCCAACCCATTGGCTGCCATTCGCAACTCACTGGTCTATTCTGTGATCACCATGGTGATCGCGACTTCACTGGGGCTAATTTCAGCCTACGCCCTTTCGCGCTCAGGCAAATTCACGCGCTGGTTGGAGCCTCTTTTCATGCTGCCCCTGGGAGCCAGCGCGGTTATCCTTGGGCTGGGGTTTTTGCTTACCTTTAACAAGCCCCCCTGGACCAGCGGACCCTTCCCGATTCTGATCCCGATTGCACATTCGCTGATCGCGCTGCCTTTTGTTGTGCGCACCCTGCTGCCTGCCATCCAGGGCATCCCCAACTCGCTGCGTGAAGCTGCCCGCGTGATGGGCGCTAAACCCTGGGAGGTCTTCCAAGAAATCGACTTGCCTATCCTGCTGCGTGCCATGATCGTTAGCCTGGCATTCTCCTTCACGATCTCGCTGGGTGAATTTGGGGCATCAAGTTTCCTGGCAAACGCGCGCACCCCCACCATCCCGGTCACGATCTTCCGTTACATTTCCCAGCCCGGCGCGCTCAATTACGGGCAGGCACTGGCGATGTCTACCCTTCTTTTGATAACCAGCGCTGCCGGCAGTCTGCTGATCGAAAAAATCCGCCTACCTGGCGAGGAGTTGTTTTGATGTTACGAGTTGCAGAGATTCACAAAGACTATGATGGCAAACCCCTGCTCAAGGGCATCTCCTTCGAGGTACGGCAAGGTGAATTGGTCTGCCTGTTGGGTTCCTCAGGCAGCGGCAAGAGCACAATGCTGCGCATCATTGCCGGTTTGGAAAATCCGGAATCCGGGAAGGTTTATTGGAACAATGAGGATTACACCCAAAAACCAACACATGAACGCGGGTTTGGGCTCATGTTCCAGGATTACGCCCTCTTTCCTCATCGCAGCGTGGCTGAAAACATCGCTTTTGGGCTGCGGTTAGCTGGGCATTCCAAAGCCGAGGTTGAGCCTCTCGTCGGGAAAGCACTTGAAAGTATTCACATGCAGGAGTTTGCAGACCGACCCGTCACTGAGCTCTCCGGCGGAGAACAACAACGTGTTGCCCTGGCGCGAGCCCTCGCCCCTGACCCGCATTTGTTGATGCTGGATGAACCCCTGGGCGCACTGGATCATAACCTGCGCACCGAGTTACTCCAGGACCTGCGCAAGCGTTTGCATGAAAGCAGGAAACCAGTAATTTATGTAACCCACGACCAGGAAGAAGCCTTTGCCCTGGCTGACCGGTTGCTGTTGTTGCATGACGGCAAGCTGGTACAGGAAGGCACGCCCGAAATTGTTTTCAATCAGCCTGCCAATGCTTGGGTGGCTTCATTTTTGGGGTTGGGCAACCTGGTACCAGCCAAATTGATAAGCGCCAATATTGTAGAAACCAAAATTGGTCAGATCGAACTAGAAAACGAGTCCGAGCTTGAGCTGGGCTCGGAATGCATGCTGCTCCTGCGCCCGCAGGAAGCCCTGATTGGAGAAGCAGCTGTTGGCATGCATAATCACCTACGCGCAGTAGTGCAGGATGTCATTTTTCAAGGCGAATACTACCGCCTGGAAGCGTTGGTCGGCAATACACTTTTGCAGGTCCACTCCGATCACGACTTAGAAGTCGGTCAGACCCTCGACATTGCCTGGTCCGCAAAAAAACTACAATGTTTGCCCCTCTCGTAGTGAACGCGACCTTTCCCATTCCGTTAGGCGGGTGTTGAAGAAATTCGTGGGAAAAATAAGAAAAAGGACCGCAGGGCGAGATTGAGTGCACTTTATCTCGGAAGGATGAAAACACAGAGCGCGCCCTCAATCCGCCAAACAAAACGCATCCGTTCAATAAATCGTCCTCTACCCAAATAGCGGATTGGAAGCACTGAGAACGAAAGCTCTAACAAAGATTTCCAGTGCTTCTAATCTCGCCCTACACGATTCCCGTGTTGTCGCAATCGAAAAACTGCGCAATTAAACAAAAAAACGGGCTGGCGTTTGCAAACCCGTTTAAAAGTGAAAACAAACTTACAGAAAACTCAACACCAGGGAAGGTACATACGACCATTCAATCCGATATCCCATTACAGGCACCAAAATCGCAAGAACTATCGCTATACACACACACAAGCACAACACCAGCAGAACGATCAAGGCGATCACCCAGCCATTGCTTTTCTTCTTCTCAACTGGCGGCTGAGTGTACACTTTCGATCCTGCGGGAGCCGCAGTGAAACCGTCTTTCTCTGGAGTCACTTCAACATAAGGCTCATGCTCATCGCGTACCGGGTCATAAATGACAGGCTCGGGTTCGACAGGCATGGGTTCGGAGCTAAAAACTGTCTCCGGAGCAGGTTCGGTCACAAACGGCTCCGGTTCAGTTGGTTGATTCGACTGAAATGGTTCTCTGGGAACGTTAGCCCATCGATCTGCGTCGGAGTTTTGGTTAATATCTTGGTCACTCATAATTTATTCCTTTCAATTCCAGGGGATTTGATTAATCATGTCGCTAAAAGGTCCACACAAGGCAATACTACCACCTAACACTCCGATCGCAACCAGGATGATGAGACAAGTCATCAAAACTGATACCGCGATCCCAACCCAGCCCAAGATCAAACCAGCCTTGGCAAGCCCCATGCCACCAATTTTACCGTTGCTTTTTTCAATTTCATTCTTTGCAACATAACCGGTAACGATGGCAACAATTGCGCCGATGAACCATAAACCCACATAATTTGCGATGCCACTGATCAGGCTTAAAATCGCCCAAACCGAAGTGGTTTCTTCAACATTTTCATAATGATCTTGATTTTCTGACATTATTCCTCCTTAAATTCCAGTTTCAATAATATGTTTGCGTTCTTTTCTGCGCCGGTTGAAAAACCAGGCAACCCACCAGATTAACAGGAAAACCAGGATGACCATCAGGATTGGCAGAACAATCGATAATACAGAAATGATAGTTGCCAAAATATCTTCGAGCGCGCTGACTACCGGCACGCCCGCGCCAGCCGTGCTGACTTCGACAATCGGTCGCGCAACCAACGATTTTGCTGCATGTACCGACCCAGCCACCAACAACCCGCAAATCATGGAGAGCACCGGGTTGATATCGGTGATCGTTTGGGCACTGGTAGCGAACAGAATGGCACCGGCGATAGGACGAATAAAGGTTTGCACAGCGTCATTAACCTGGTCTACGGCTGGCACCTTATCGGCTACAAACTCAACGATGCCCAGCACCGCCAATACACCAATCACCCACCAGCTCTCCAGCGCATTCCAGGGTTCCGCCAGTTCGATCAGGTTGGTGAATCTCGCCAAAAGCGAGACAACCAAAAGCGGGATGTAGGCGTTCAAACCTGCAGACGCAGAAAGACCAAACGCGCCCAGCACACCCCCAATAATCTCTGTCATAAGACTCCTCCTGCCGGGTGAGACAGCCCCGGCAAGAATAATTATAGTCTGATTGTTGTGAACCAACCGTAGATAATCATAGGTCCAGGGGTGCCCAGGTGCCGGTTAACCAAAACCTTAACAAGCTGGTAACCAAAATTTGAATAAAGACCAAGTCCAATCCAACCAACAATGGCAGCCGCATTTGCTTCCATGTTAACTGGCGATTGGTGCGTCCAGTGACCATCAGAGCGATCAACGTATGCAGCGCACCAAGCAGAATTACAATGCTCAACCCCGAAAGAACCATCGCCGGCAAAAGGATCAGCGGCTGCTGGCTGTAAACCCCCACCACCATTAGCGCTGCCAAAAACAGCAACAACAGGAAGCAATACCATTTTTCGAAGAAGCTGCGGTTGATCCAGTTTGCCCAGGCTGTCTGGTTGAAAAGCGGTGCCAAAACTGCCCCGATCCCCAACCCAACCCCTGTACCGGTGATCAATCTGAAGAGGTTTGAGGGTTGCCATCCATAAGTGAAACCGGGGATGAAATGCAAAAATGAGTTGACGCCATCGATCCCAAACCAGATGAAAAACCCACCCAAAATAACAAACACCCAGGCGGGCGGGAAGCGCCCTTTGCGCTCCTGGAATGCCTGGAAAACCAGGGCAAGCAGCCCACCCAGGTACATCCCTGTGCAGCGCGCGCACAAGGGTGATTGCAGATCGTGATAATGAAAACTGCGTGCGCTTATTTGATGGCATACCGCGTAGCCCAGCAGGCGCACCTTCTCCCACCAGCCCGGAGGCGTGAGCAAAAGCCAGGTCGCCACTAAAATGGCGAGCAGAATTGCCAGGGCAACGATCCAGGGTTGGTCGTTTTTATCGACCTTCTCCACATAGCCTTGAACCTGGTTTTCGGCTATCAAGTTTACTTATCTTTCGCTCAAGTATGCGTGGGCATCCTTGAGATAATCGATGATGGTCAGGTGCTGCGGGCATAAATCTTCACAGGTGCCGCACTCAATGCAGGCATCTGCCCGGCTGCCTTCGGAGATCTGGTTTTGATAACTGCGCCTGCCGCGCTCCTGGATATCGTACATAACCGAATTGTTATAAATTTCGAAAATCTTGGGGATCAGCACATCATTGGGGCATGGCAGGCAATACTCACAGTGTGTGCAGGCAACCGGTGCCAGCCCTTCCCAGGCATCACGGGCATCTTCGATAATCGTCACCTCTTCTGCGCTCAGGCTGCCAACCCCGGATCGGCTGGCACTGGCAAGATTCAGCTCGACTTGCTCGAAGGTCGACATGCCCGAGAGCACCAACCCAACCTCAGGTTGGTTCCAGAGCCATTGCAGCGCCCATTCGGCAGGTTTTCGGGGGGTTTCAGCACGATCAAACACTGCCTTAACAGGTGCGGGTGGTTTTTCAATCGCCAGCCTGCCACCTTTGAGCGGTTCCATGACCACCACACCCAGACCACGCTCAGCAGCCATCTTCAGTCCGCGTTCACCTGCCTGGTAATCGGTATCCATGTAGTTATATTGGATCTGGCAAAAATCCCAATGGTCATAGCCTTTCAGAATAGTTTCAAAGACAGGTAACTCATCGTGAAAAGAAAAACCCAGGTGCCTGATTCTGCCATCCGCCAGTTGTTTTTCTGCCCAGTCGAACAGGTTGAACTTGAGATAGTTATCCCAATGACCCTGGTTCAGCGTATGCAGCAGGTAAAAATCGATGTGATCGGTCTGCAGCCGTTCAAGCTGGATGGAAAAATAGTGCTCAAAGTCTTCTGACTTCTCGATCAACCAGGAAGGCATCTTGGTCGCCAGTGCCACTTTTTCACGGTAGCCATCCTGTAAAACCCTGCCCAGAACCACTTCACTTTGCCCGCCGTGGTAACTCCAGGCAGTATCAATATAATTTAGCCCCTGGTCGATGGCATATCGGATCATACGAGTGGCTTCAGGCTCGTCAATGCCGCCTTCCTCTCCTGGTAGTTGTGGTAAGCGCATACATCCAAACCCCAGTGCCGAGGGTCTGAAACCTGTGTTGCCAAAGTGTCTGTATTCCATAGTCTTCCTTTTAAGTGTTTTTCCTTATTTTACCCCGAGTGTAATCAAAGACCTCCTAACGCAGCATCAGCGGCAGGTAAACCTGCGCAAAGACGACCACCGTCATTGTTGCTGGCAGGGAAATGCGTTCGCCATCACTCACGGTAAAAGTGAAGGCATCGGTTCCGGTAAAATGTGGTTCTGCTGTGTAAACCAGACCCGGCGGATTCCCTTCCAAACTGCCTTTAGCAGGTTGGGTCAGGATGGTGTAAGTAAGTTCATCCCCATCTGGGTCCGTGCCACTTAGAACAACCGGCAGCGGTATCCCGCTGACAGCATAGACCGTCTGATCGTTCGCGGTCGGTCGGCGGTTGGTCGTCAGTTCCAGACGCAGGTCAAGGTCATAGACCAAACCGATATTACCAGGCTTGGAATCACAAATAAAAACCTGCCATGTGCCCTGGGCATTGCCATCATTGTAAGCGACCAGGCTGCCGTCAGTCAGTGGTCCCACGCTGCGTTTGAAGTAAGGCGGGGTCAGATCGTCCCGGCGGTTGTTATCGATCGGGTTGCTGGAAGCATCATCAATCAGGATGTTGTAATTCAGGTCAGCATCAGATGAAGGAGCAATCAGCGTGACTGGTGTGCTTTGTTGCGGACCTTTGAGCGTCACTTTCAACTCACCGCGCGCCTCGTGGGCAACCAACAGCCCCAGGTCAAGGTCTTCGACCCAACTGTCTTCGCTCACTTCGGTTGTAAAGCTGACGCCCTGACCACTCGCGCAACCGTTGTCTGCCAAAGGCTGCGTGATAACCCAGTTGTACTTCCAGGCAGCGCGGTTGTAGGCGTAATCCCAGACCTCGATGTCGATGCTGTGCAGACCGGGCTCAATGGGCAGAGGGTTATTACCTTCCTTGGAAAAACCCAGGTCAATATAAAAATCGCGGTAGTCGTAATCTCCCCTGGTTTTCCCCGGCAAAAAGTATTGGTTCACATAAGCCGACTCAGACGCCCCGCCAGGAAGCGCGTGAAAATCCCAGACTACTTGAGTCTCGTTAGAGCCGTCCAACTTATACGTGACACGCTGCGGTGGTAGGTAGAAAACCTGGCTCATGAACAGATCGCGGGTTTGAACATAGAGGCTGTAATCTGTGCCAAAGGGAATGACATTGCCGGTCAGCAAGTTGTTCGTCCCGGTAAAGAGCCCCACCTTCTGAATCTGCGGTGCCTGGGTGTCCCAGTAGGTGTTGTCCAGGAACTCAAGCGGGTTCAGATAGACATCACCATCACCCAGGATGTTGAGGTGGATGTGGTTAAAACGATATCCATTGGACACCTCTGTCCACCAGACGATATCACCCAGGTGGCTGTTGGCTGAGATGAAACCGCCTGTCTCTGGGTTTGCCTGGTAATCACTGTAAGCCTGGTGGATCGCTGCAGGGATGGAAGCTTGCTCGATGTGATGATATTGCCAGACATACCCTTCGGGATCGAGAATCGCCACCTCCCAATACAGGCTTAAAGGATAGTTATAATTCTCGATGTTGACCACCTGCCCGGCAAAAGGCGTGTAAACAGGCGTGCCATCGTCGGCGAGCATGTCGATACCATGGTGAAAATAGGCGTTGACAGGGTCTTCGGAGTATAGCTGATAAGAACTGTTCAGATGTCCCATTTGTTGAATGGGGAAAGGCCAGGCATACGTGGCATGCGCAGCGTTGGGGTCGCCTGTGGCAATCCCCGCCGAACCGGTTTGAATGTTATTTTCCGGGTCGGGCGACGGCACTAATGGCGCGGCAACTGCGGTTCGTGGAAAAAGTGAAAAAAGAAGGATAAAAAACAGGGTGACGGTGGTTCGTTTTTTTAGTTGGCAAATTTTCACAAATCAGGACCTCTTCATATTCGGGTACTCTGAATTGTAGCCGAGATGAAGGTGGTCTGGTAGCAATCTAGCGATAAATGGCATGACTAAATGATCGTGCCGGTCTCTTGCACAGCACCCCTTTAGTGGGCAGACCGAGCACGCGACTTGACCGATGGTCCCTAGTTGTTGGGACGGCATGAAAACCGTCCCCTACAACTTATCCT
>DHCY01000027.1:875-11183 GCA_002399085.1 Anaerolineaceae bacterium UBA4890 | reverse complement strand
CACGGCATCCCGTTTTTGGGACGGCATGAAAACCGTCCACTACAACTTATCCCTCTCCTCTGGAGAGGGTCCGCGAAGCGGGGGTGAGGTGAATATCGGGAAACTTGCCACGGTATCCGTTCTTAGGACGCATGGCAATCGTCCCTATACAAATTGGGCAAGTTTTGGGACGGCATTGCAACCGTCCCCAATAAATCTTAGCCCATCTGCGCTACAACCTCATCCACAGTCACCCCGTCGCGTAACACATTACTGAAATCGGTTTTTGCTTCAATGGCTTTGCGCACCTTCGCATCCAAACCGGTCTCGCCCAGCAGGTTCGCGCCGATCAGAATTCCATTTCTGAAAAGCATGCTGACATAGCTGTCATCTTTTTTGGAGGTCACCAGCCTGTCACCTGCTTCGGTTGGCAAAAACTGACCAATGCTGAACAAGTCGATGCCCAGCACTTTCAATTTTGCAGCAGGAGGATCTCCAGCAAATTCTGCTGGCGCGCCAGCCGCATGCCTGCCAGCAACTTCACCCTGCTTGCGGGCAGGAATCCATAAACCGTAGCTGATACCGTGAAACTCGGTCACATCGCCAGCCGCATAGATATCCGGTTTGGAGGTCTGCATGTGCTCATTCACCAGCACCCCCTTATTCACCTCCACCCCAGCCATCTTAGCCAGGTCGAGGTTTGGGCGCACACCGGCGCTGATCAAAACCAGTTCTGCAGGTACACACACTGCCGCTTCCCCGTCAGGACCGGCAATTTCAACGCCTTCCACTTTCTCTTCGCCTACCAGTCCGGTGATCTTCGCAGGCACGGTAACCGAAATCCCCATGGTGCTAATTTGCTTGCGCAGCATCTCGGCAGCCTCCTGCCCCAGTTGACGCGGTAAGAGCCACTCCAGCGCTTCCAAAACGGTCACTTTCGATCCGTGCCGGGCGATGGCGCCAGCAATTTCCAGCCCCAGTAACCCACCTCCGATACAAACAATATCGGCGGTATGATCTAAAGTCTGCAAAATGCGATCGGCATCCTCCAGCGAGCGCAGCGTCATCACACCGGACAGCTCCTTACCGGGGATAGGCGGCACAAAGGGGCTGGCTCCGTTTGCCAGGATAAGCTTGTCGTACTCAATCAGTTGCCCATCATCCAGGGTGACTTGCTTCGATTCGGCATCAATTTTTGTGATCCGCCTGCTGAGGACGAGATTGATATGATTTTCAAGATACCAACTCTCTTTATGTAAATCAAGCTGGCTTCGGTCGAGTTCGCCAGCCAGGTAACGTGTCAGGCTCATTCGAAAATAGGGTAAAACGGGCTCTTCTGAGATCAAGGTGATGTCTGCTTCAGAATCCACCTTGTGGATCGCTTCAACAGCGCTGACTCCAGCAATTCCACCACCGGCAATTAAAAAATGAGTCTTGTTTGGAGACTTTGTCATGGTGCTTCTTTCTACTAATAAAAATCAAATTACCGGGACCATGGCGGTCAGGAGCGCTCCTCCAAGATGAAGTTGATATTGACCATCAGCGAAACCTGTAATTGCCCATACAATCAGCCCACATATCAGAAGTATGAACAAAATTGTCAGAATAAGCAGGGTGCTAAAACACCCGCATCCACAACCGAGACAGCTGCGTTCTTCCATTACTTCACCTCCAGTAATAACCCCATTCTACGCCTGTTTGTTATGTTAAAACAAGAAAAGTATAAGGATTAGCCTATGCTATAATTTTTGATTGCGGTCTGCCTCAATTGTACCGCGATTAAAGGACGAAAATATATGTTTAAGAAAATAAGCCAACTCCTAAAAGGAGATCCGCATCGAAGAAAAATCGAAGAATTGGTCGTCACAGTGGACGAGATCAATGCCCTGGAAGGTCAATTTGAGAAGCTGACTGATGCACAACTGAAAGAAAAAACCAGCGAATACCGCCAACGGTTGAAGAACGGCGAAACCTTGGACAGCTTGCTGCCCGAAGCCTACGCCACCGTGCGCGAAGCAAGCAAGCGCGTGCTTGGTCAACGGCATTATGATGTCCAGCTGATCTGCGGCATCAACCTGCATCAGGGCGCCATCTCAGAATTGCGTACTGGTGAGGGCAAGACGCTTTCGGCAACGCTGCCCCTCTACCTGAACGCGCTTGAGGGCAAAGGCACGCACCTGATTACGGTCAACGATTACCTGGCACGGCGTGACGGTCGCTGGATGGGCGCTATTTACCATTTCCTTGGTTTGAGCGTTGGCGTCTTGCAGGCGATCACCGCCGTAGAAGGAAGCCCGCGTGCCTACATTTATGACCCCAACGAACGTTCGTTAATTGAGGATCAAAACTTCCTGCGCCAGACCTCCCGCCAGCAAGCTTACCTGGCAGACATCACCTATGGCACCAACAGCGAGTTCGGTTTTGACTACCTGCGTGACAACATTGCCATGCAGTGGAACCAACGTGTTCAACGCGGTCACAATTTCGCCATCATCGACGAGGTCGACAACATCCTGATCGACGAAGCCCGTACGCCCCTAATCATCTCCGGTCCAGCACACGAGGATTCTGAAAACTACAATCGCATGGCACAAATTGTCAAAGCGCTTAACCCTGAAGACTATGAGGTAGGTGAGAAAGAAAGAATGGTCTCGCTAACCGAGATCGGCTTGGCACACGTGGAAGATATGCTTGGCATGGAACTCTCGGATCCTGAGCGACCGGAAGATGTCACCCCCGAACAAGCCCGCATGATGGGCTTTCTGGAGCAGGCGCTGCGCGCGCAGCACCTCTTCCACCGCAACAAGGAATACATTGTCCAGAGCGGCGAGGTAATTATCGTCGATGAATTTACCGGGCGCATGATGCCGGGCAGAAGGTGGTCAGACGGTCTGCACCAGGCGGTGGAAGCCAAAGAAGGTGTCAAGGTTCAGGCAGAGAACATCACTCACGCCACCATAACCATCCAAAATTATTTTCGCATGTATGACAAGTTGTCTGGCATGACCGGTACTGCCCTGACCGAAAAGGAAGAGTTTTATCGCATTTATGGTCTCGACGTTTTGCCAATTCCATCGAACCTGGAATACAAAGCAGAACGCGGTGATGCCGGCTTGAAAGCCGAAGAAACCAAGGACGAGGACGGTTACAAATATACTTATTATTACGAAGATGACGACGCCTCCAAGGCGCCCCTGTTTTACAAGCGAAAAGACTATCCGGATGTGATCTATCGCACCACTGAAGGCAAGGTGCGCGCGATTGTCATGGAAATCATTCGCTACCACGTGATCGGCAGACCGCAATTGGTGGGCACTACCTCCGTGGAAAGCTCTGAGCGCTTGTCTGAACGGCTGGCTCCCGAACTGATCCGGCGTATGCTTCAAATCAACCTGATTAAAAGCGCATGGCTCAAAGCCAAAGGCGCCAAAGTGGAAGACTACCTCGATGCGCCTGAACTGGCAGGGCTCAACGAGCCACTGGACCAACTGCGCATGACAGAGCTGCGCCGGCTGGGGCGTGAATATGGCTTGACCAGCATGGATCTTAATGACGAGAGCAACCGCCAGGCTCTGCTTGAATCCCTTTACCTGGATGAAAATGACTGGGAAAGGCTGCAACCGCTATTTGATGGCGGCGTGCCCCACCAGGTGCTCAATGCCCGTAAACATACCGAAGAATCGTTGATCATTGCCGGAGCCGGTGCTTTTGGCGCAGTGACCATAGCCACCAATATGGCAGGGCGCGGGGTGGATATTAAGCTTGGCGGCGAGCTGGATGAAGCCCTTCTCTCCAGGGTCAACCAGGTTCTGGCAAAATACAGCCCGGAAGACCCCTACAACATGACCATGCCCGAACGGCTCAAGGCGGTTCGAAACCTGCAGGTCAAGCTGGAAGAGGAAGAAGAACAAGCAGCACTCGATACTTTCATAAAATACATGGAAGATATGGCAAAGGTGCGCGAACTGGGCGGCTTGCATGTGATCGGCTCAGAACGGCACGAAGCCCGACGAATCGACAACCAGCTGCGCGGTCGTGCCGGTCGCCAGGGCGATCCTGGCTCCTCCCGCTTCTACCTCAGCCTGGAAGACGAGCTGATGCGCATGTTTGGCGGAGAGCAGCTTGAGAATATGCTCTCACGCTTCAAAATTGACGAAAATATGCCCATCGAAATGAACATGATCAACAAGATGGTCGAACAAGCTCAGACCCGGGTGGAAGGCTCCAACTACGATGTACGCAAGCACCTGCTTGAATATGACGATGTTCTCAACTCACAGCGAAACCGCATTTACCAGGAGCGCGACAAGATCTTCACCAAGGAAGACTTGCATGAAGACGTCACCGAGATGCTGCGAAGCGAGCTGACCAGCCGGGTTGAAGCTGCTCTCACCGACGCGGAAGGTCCCTGGAAGCTGCTGGCATATCTGGAAGAAATCCAGCCCAGCATCAATACCGACTTTGGCTCCTACCCCTCCTTCACCTTCCAGGCAGTGATGGATAAGCTGGATGAAGCCAATGATGTTGAGACTTTGAAAAACGGCATCCTTAAGCTGGCAAAACAAGCCGTTGAGGTAGAAAACGAGCATGTGAAAGCCAATGCTGAAGAATTGTTTGACCATTCCGAACTGACCCTGAAAAACCAGATCGCTGAACGCGAAGACACGCTTGATGCCTACCTGGACAGCCTCGACCCCGACGACAGGCACGACTATCAGGCAGAACTGGGTGCAATATTCGGTTCTTCAGTGAAACTGGGTCCGAAAGAAATGCAAATGCTGCAGGAAAACCCTCGCAGCATGCAGAAGACGCTAGTGGAAGGTCTGCGGTCCAGTCTGACACTCAACATCGCCCGCCGGCTGCTGTTGACATTGGAACGCCGCTTTGCCGAAAACTGGCAGATCAAGCCGGCTGATCTGGCAAATCTGCCTTACAGCGAATTGAGAGCGCAGCTCAGTGAACAGGTGCAAGGCAGCCTGGACCGTCGCATTGAGCGCTTGTTTGGAGACAACCAGGAAGTTGCCCGGGACCTTGAAAACAACCAGGATCTAATGGAAGAGGCACTGGAAGACAGCGACGCCCTCCTCAAACTGCTTTTGAACACAACCCAGGGAACACACATCGGTTTTGATGAACGCACTCACAGGCGTGAACTGCGCAAGCACAGCCGACTCAATTACCTGTTCTCGATTGTGGATGAAATTGGCACACTCTCAAGCGAAGACCTCACCGCACAGATTTTGGAACATCTGGGCAACGCGGAAGAAAGGCTGGCAGAGATTTTTGGCACGCACGAATGGAGCCAACTACAGCTGAATGAACTCAAGCTGAGTGGTCTCCCGGAAACAACCCGGCAGGCTATCAGCAGCGAACTGGGTGAAAACCTCTGGCAGACAGTTGAAAACCAGGTTATCGCTGAAATTGACGATGATCTGGCAGAGCGCATCCAGACCGTGATGGGCAGCCAGACGCAAAACCGCATCTACCGCGACCTGCTTCTGCGCACCATCACCGAATCCTGGGTGGAATACCTGACGAAGATGGAAGCACTGCGTGTCTCGATAAGCATGGAATCCTACGCTCAGCGAGACCCGCTTGTGCAATACAAGCGCCAGGCAAGTACCATGTTCACTGAACTGTTCAGCGAAGTCCGCCAGGGTGTTATCAGCAAGATGTTCCGCTACCGACCGGTTAAACCCGGCGAGGCGAACGTCGACAACGCGTCAACCCAACAGAAGCAAAAAAGTAAAACCAAGAAAAAACGAAGACGTCACTAAGAGGTTAAATGACAAAGAGAATCCTGGTAACAAATGACGACGGTGTCACTGACCCCGGGCTGCTTGCACTGGTGCGGGCGGTTCGGAAGATGGATGGTGTCGAGGTCAGCGTTTTAGCTCCCGACCACAACTGGTCTGCCTGCGGACATGTGAAGACCATGAGCCGCCCCTTGCGCGTCAAGGCGACCACCCTCGCAGATGGCAGCCAGGCGTTTAGCTCTGACGGTGCGCCATCAGACTGCGTAGCAATGGCGATGATGGGCGCATTGGATGTCAAAATCGATGCGGTCGTTTCAGGCATTAACCCCAACGCCAATGTCGGGCTGGACGTTACCTATTCTGGTACAGTCACGGCAGCCATGGAAGGTGCCATCAATGGTGTGCCTGGTTTTGCGGTCTCTATTGATGCAACCGAGCGCCACCAGGGTCCTCTTGAGTATGAAGCCGCAGCCCAGGCTGCGGTCAAAATCATTGCCAAACTGCTCGAAAAGTGGGATGGCAACTTGCCGACACCCATTTGGAGTATCAACATCCCTTACCGTCCCAAAGGCGATTATGCCGGTATGCAGTTCACCAGGCAGGGCGTTCGTCTTTATCATGACAAATTGGAAAAACGCGTTGACCCCCGCGGCGTGCCTTACTACTGGATCGGCGGTGACCCTCCTTCAGGGGTGGAAGAAGATGGCACCGATTACGGGGCTATAAAGAAAGGCTTCATTTCCGTCACTCCCTTGCGCATGGACATGACAGATATTAAGCGGCTGGAGGGGATGAACCCTATTAAGATTTAATCTGACATCGAATACTGAATTTGAACTGAAAATTGGGTTAAACATAATTTTCAGTTTATTTTTCGATTGGTAAACGAGATGCCAGCTTATTTCCATCATTCCATGCAGGTTCCTCTACGGGTACGGAATCGGAAACGGTGTTGGTGTTGCAGTAGGGCTGAGGGGTGTCGGGGGTTTCGTTTCGATTACCTCAACCAGCAAGGTCTTCGATGAGTCAAACAACCTTCGATGAATGAAATCGTAAGTCAACTCATCACCGGTTTTCAAAACCTCAATCACCAGAGCATTGCCCTCTCTCCTCAGAATTTTCAATTCTCCCAGATTTCCAGGAACAAGAACAAAATTGCTGATGGTTTGCTCTCCCGAATCAATATTGATCATTAAATAACTCTGCGAAGCATCTTCCCGGCCTATCATCGTAGCAACGCTATAATCCACTTCCTTGATGACATTATGCCAATGGCTGGTCCTGATGGTTCCACCCGGAAAGTACATTCGATCATAAAATATTCCAGTTGGGGCAACTTCAGCTGTAATGGCTGGAAAGGTGATCGTTGAGAGCAGGTCAACATAATTTTCTTGTGCCATGTTGGCACGCTCAAGAGCTGCCATGGTAAATTCGAAAGTGAAATTATCACTCTCATCGGGGTAAGCAGTAAGGATTTAGTTTATCTGATTCTCAACTCCTTGCCATGCACCGGGTTGGGTTGGTTTAACTTGGCTAAGCACATCTTGAATTGGTTCGCTAATGATGATCAAGCCTAGACAAACAAGGGCAATCACTCCTACGATAAACAAAGATTTATTCTTGATATTCATCCTATACTCCTTATGGGGCGCCATTCTTAAACCATTTAAAATCAGTAGCGAGAGTTAGTCCGGGAATTACTCTATTATACGGGTCAGATTGGATTTCTGTCAGTAGATAGTCGTGAGCATCTTGCGGAGAGTTTGTGCGAGGCTGACAAGAAGGGTCTTGTGGATATTGTTGACAGGCCCCCCTCCTGAGATGTAGTGGTTGTAAATTTAATTGTTCTTGAATTTGTTAGATTGCTCAGTAAACCTATACGATACCATTGCTGAGCTTGATAATCTTCCGAGTATATTTCAGGAATACTTCTTAAACGATTTGTATCTAATAGAAAATTCTGACTGAGCACATCGGATTGATTCCAATTATTTACATAACAATTTGCTGGTACAGAGTAACCAACACGTCGTTCTATTGGAGGGTAATTGGTAGGACAATCCATCGCTGCACCAACAATATTCAGAGAGTTTTGATAAACGCTTAAATAATTGTATATCCAATTATATGAAACACTTGGCTCATTAAATTCTGGTTCGAGATTTAGCCCACCAGAGAAGACCACACGATCCCCCATGTCGTAGGATGCCATACGTTCGTTGAGTTGTTGAATCATGGTTGACCAATTCTTGCCATGGTCACCAGAAATTAGGTGAAAACTGTCGCCATCGGAATTTACCCCAATCCTTAGCAATAAAGCATCGTGTTGATCTCGGTTACAATTAACAAAACCAAGAGCTACAGCCGTAGCTTCATCAAGCAGCAGACTTTTCTCTTACTTGCTACTTCCTCTGTAACGTCCCCAGATTTTATGAATGTACTTGCGTCGTTCACTTACTGTCATTGGATCCGTTTCTGCCATCGCCACCTCGGTAACATTTTCATTTGACCTAACGATAGCATCTCAGTAACATTTTAGTCGAACTAATGCGGAAACCTTGATTTTAACTACAGTTCCCGTGTATAATGCGGAGTTGCGCGTATAAATGCGCAATGGTTGTTACCTGGAGAGGAGGTGAATAGCAATGACAAGTGTAACTTTGAGACCCAATGAATCGCAGGATTCCCTACTTAAGCGCTTTCGTAAGAAGGTGGTGAAGAGTGGTGTGCTCAGCACCGTGCGACGCAAACGCTGGTTCATTTCCAAGAGCGAGCAGCGCCGTATGGATGAAAAGAAGGCTGTTCGACGTTCTTTCCGGAAGCCCTACGAAAAGTAGCCAGGTTAGTGAGGTGTTATGGCTAAAGAAGAAGAGAAGATTACCGTAGACGGTACCATTATCGAAGCCCTCCCGGGCACACAGTTCCGGGTGCGTTTGGATAATGGCCACGAAGTGATGGCCTATCTTTCAGGCCGAATGCGCCGATATTACATCCGCATTCTGCTTGGAGATTCTGTCCGGGTCGAGATGTCACCGTATGACCTGGATCGGGGCCGGATCGTATACCGAGCCCGCCGACCCAGATCTTCTGATACGGACAACGACTAAACCTTCACACTACCAGCTTCCATCGGGAGCTGGTTTTTCTTTAAATTCCACTTTGATTTACAATATCAGCGTATGACCTCCGCTACAATTACACCACCCGGTCGCCTTAAAGCCTATGACCCTGCCCAGGATTCAGAGGCAGTGATCAGCCTGGTTGAAGAGAGCTTCAACCTCAAGAACGACCCCGAAGGCAGGGGGGTGGTCAACCAAATGCGCCTCACTGCCCAGCGCCAAACCCCATGGCGGTTTGCGCCGGTTGGTGATTACCGCCAACCAGGCTATGTCTGGGTGGTCGATGGGCAAATTGTTGGCAATATCAACATCATTTCCTTTTTGGATAAATTGAGGCACATCGCCCTGATCGCCAATGTGGCGGTTAAACCTGAATTTCAGCACCTGGGCATTGCCACCGCCCTCACCAAACACGCACTGCGCTACGCCCAGCAAAAACGCGCCGCTGAAGTCTGGCTGCAGGTTGGTAGTGACAACCCGGCAGCACGCAATTTGTATGCCGGCTTGGGCTTTGAAGTTGTTCGCAGGGTCAACAACTGGGTTCTGGACCCCACTGAGCCAAAATTGCGCTCCCAGATTAGTTGCCCCACGGACGTGTTCAAACTGACTGGCAGGGGGCTGGGAGATTGGGTGAAACAGAAAGACTGGCTCGAAAGAACTTACCCCCTCGATACACGCTGGTATGCCTCGGTCAATTTCAGCCAGTTTCGCCCCCTGTCATGGCTCAACCCCTTCTCCTGGGACTGGGTTGGCAACCTGACACATTTTGCGCTTCGCAAAGAGCGCGAGCTTGCCGGCACACTCACCTGGCAGCGTGGAATGCAAAATGCGGACTATCTGTGGCTGGCAATACCTTCAGATCGGGATGAGGATACCAGCCTGTCTTGCCTATTGGGTAATTTTTTGAATAACGATTGGGAAGGGCGCCTCACCCGTCTGGAATATCCGGATGGCAGGTCAGAAAAAACCATCGAACGCCTGGGTCTGCACCTCAACCGCAAATTGGATTGGATGAAACTTAAGCGGTAGTTTTTATCAGTCACTGCGACTGCTTGCTCACGAAGTGTAGAGCATTAGCAAACGTAGCATTCTGCCTTTGATTTTTTTTCTTTGTCTTTTATTCAGTCAATGCGAGCCCCAGCAGGGGCATGGCAATCTGCCTTCTCTTTTCCACAGTCACTTCGAGCCCCCGCAGGGGGCGTGGCGGTCTGCCTTCTCTTTTCCTCAGTCACTGCGAGCCCGAAGGGCGTGGCGGTCTGCCTTCTCTTTTCCTCAGTCACTGCGAGACCCTAAAGGGGCGTGGCAGTCTGCCATCTCTTTTCCTCAGTCACTGCGAGCCCGAAGGGCGTGGCAGTCTGCCTTCTCATTTCCTCAGTCACTGCGAGACCCTAAAGGGGCGTGGCAGTCTGGCTTTGATTTCTGACAAAACCCACCGTTTGCCAGCGCTCGTGATG
>DHCY01000027.1:375-616 GCA_002399085.1 Anaerolineaceae bacterium UBA4890 | reverse complement strand
TAGTCCCTCAGTCACTGCGAGACCCTGAAGGGGCGTGGCAGTCTGCCTTTGATTTTTGACAAAACCAACCGTTTGCCAGCGATCGTGATGTCAGGTTGAAAAACGCACTCGAAGAGTACTACGTAACCTGACCTACAGGAAAGTTAACGATAGTCCCTCGGACACTGCGAACCCCTGAAGAGGGCGTGGCAGTCTGCCTTTGATTTTTGACAAAACCAACCGTTTGCCAGCGCTCGTGATG
>DHCY01000027.1:0-126 GCA_002399085.1 Anaerolineaceae bacterium UBA4890 | reverse complement strand
CCTGACCTACAGGAAAGTTAACAATAGTCCCTCAGTCACTGCGAGCTCTTAAAGAGGGCGTGGCAGTCTGCCTTTGATTTTTGACAAAACCCACCTTTTTCCGGCGCTCGTGATGTCAGGTTGAAA
>DHCY01000002.1 GCA_002399085.1 Anaerolineaceae bacterium UBA4890 | reverse complement strand
TGAGGTAACACCAGGTTCTCGGTTCCACGTCCCGATGAATCGGGAGGCTGCGCACTCCGAGCAGTATCATTTTTTGGTTTAAAGCCTTCTCCTTGGAGAAGGGGGACCACGAAGTGGTGGATGAGGTAACATCAGGTTCTCGGTTCCACGTCCCGCCTAGCGGTAGGCAACGCACTTCGAGCAGGATCATTTTTTTGTTTTAAAACCCCACCACACCGTCAATGTGACTTGTAGGGCGGAATGGGGTGGGTTGAAAGTGAGTTTGAAACGAGGTCTTCTATCCCACCCCACTCCGCCATATCGGAGCTGGGCGACCGTAAAAACTTGCCCCTACAAAAGAATTTACGCATAACCGAAATGAAGTATTATTCAACCAGAGGTCACCATGCAAAGAACCAAAATTGAATACTATTACAGCCAGGCTGCAGCCAACCGCGGAATTGCCCGGAACGAAAGGCGCGGCTATCGCGTTATTTCTGTTCAAACAATCGACCGGGGCTGGTCGTTGATTAAAACCGGGTGCCTGGGTTTGATCTTTTTACCATTGGCGCTACTAGGCAAGAAAAAGCCGGTTATCCAGGTTACATATCAAAGTATTCGTTGATAAGCTCAGGAGGCTCGACCATGCAAAGAATCCAACCAATCCCTGGCGATAAGATAACCCCCAAAGCGCTTTACCTCAACCGGCGTGAGTTCCTGCGCGCTATGGGGATCACCTCTGCCGCGCTTCTGTTGGCTGCCTGTGAGCCTGGCGTGCCGGGCACGCCCAGACCCGGGTTTGACCCCGACATTATCACAGCGCAAGAAGAAGCACTTGATTACGTAAACTTTTACGAGTTTTCTTTTTCAAAGTATGGCAATGACGAACGTGCCGAAAATTTTGTGATCGACCCGTGGGAAATTACAATCGACGGTTTGGTCGCCAACCCGCAAACGCTTCAACTGCAAGAGCTGATCGAGCGATACAAAATCGACGAGTATGTCTACCGCATGCGCTGCGTGGAAGGCTGGTCCATGGTTTTGCCCTGGCAGGGCTTCCGCCTCAGTAAGTTGTTGGATGACGTTCAACCCCTCCCTGACGCAAAATATGTTCAGTTCCAATCGGTCTACCGACCAGAGCAAATGCCAAATCAAGCCCAGGTGACAAATTACCCCTGGCCTTATTCTGAAGGTTTGCGACTGGATGAAGCCCGGCATGATCTGACCATCCTGGCAACCGGGCTGTACGATGAACCACTCGCCAAACAGAATGGCGCGCCCATCCGGCTGGTGGTGCCATGGAAATATGGCTTCAAAAGTATCAAGTCAATATCCCGCATCAGCCTGGTGGCAGAAGAACCGCCGACGCTCTGGAAGAGTCTAGCTCCACACGAGTATGGTTTTTACGCCAATGTGAACCCTGCGGTCGACCATCCGCGCTGGAGCCAGGCGACGGAGATCCGTATCGGCGAGAGTCAACGCCGCCCGACTTTGTTGTTCAATGGGTATGACGAGGTTGCTGAGTTGTATGAGGGCATGGACTTGACCGTTGAGTATTAGTAAGTCCGTAAACCTAATTGATTTAATAATTACCAGTAGGGCGGTGAGGTGGACAAATTACTGGTTGTTTGCGAAACCATTCACCCCACTTCACCCGTCATCGTAAACGCCAACACTCGTGATGTCGGAGTGAGACCACATGAGATATTCTTAGGCAACGGTTTCAGAGTGGTCTCATTCCGACCTACTACAGACTGCCGGTAACAAAAGATGTGGCACCTGGATGCTGTTTTCCTGCTAAACTTTATAGACGAGGTAATGAATGAAAAAAGTACTCGTCTTGTACAAATCGAAGACCGGTTTCTCTCAGCGCTATGCTGAATGGATCGCTGGAGACCTGCAGTGTGACCTGGTTGCGTTTTCTGAGTTCGAAATGGAAACCTTGTCTGATTATGGGTTGATCATTTACGGTGCCGGGCTTTATGCAGGGCAGATTCGCGGGCTTGGAAAAATCAAACGCTGGATGAAAGACTCCCCCAATAAAACCTGGGTGGTTTTCGCCACTGGCGCCACCCCAACCAGAGAAAGTTACGAAGAGCTGATTTTCAAAACCAATTTCCGGCAGGGTGAGGTCAGACCAGCTCACTTTTTTTACCTCATCTCCGGCATTAACTACGAAAAAATGGGGGTTTTTGATCGCCTGTTGATGAAATTTTTCTCATCTATGGATGCAAGAAAGCGTAAGGCTCCCCGGTCAGCCAAACAAACTTCAATCGACCTTACCAATCGTGATTATCTTACAGACTTGCTGCGCTATGTGCGTCTGAAAGCGAGGTAAAAATGAAACTGGAACACGTCGCCCTTTACGTGCAGGATCTTGAACGAATGAAAGAGTTTTACGTCCGGCATTTTGCTGCGACACCCCACCATAAATATCACAATCCTCAAACCGGGCTGCAAACCTACTTTCTCAGTTTCAATGACGGCGCCCGTCTCGAGCTTATGCAGCGACCCGGGATGAGCCCCAAGGCGGCTGGCGAGCACCCGCTTGGCTACGTTCATATCGCATTCAAACTTGGCACACCCGAAAAGGTCGATCAGCTCACTGCAAAGCTGCAAGAGAGTGGCTGCCCGCTGATCAACGGACCGCGTCTGACCGGCGATGGCTATTATGAAAGTGTGCTCACCGATCCCGAGGGGAATCTGATCGAACTGGTTGCCTGATCTTTAAGGAAAATATGCGCACAGAACAAGAGATGTTTGACCTGATTCTCAATTTTGCCCGGCAGGATGACCGCATAAGGGTGGTATGGATGAACGGCTCACGCGCCAACCCCAACGCTGCGACGGACAAGTACCAGGATTTTGATATTGTTTTCATCGTCACAGAGATGGCTTCATTTCTGGTGAACGACGACTGGCTGGAGGTTTTCGGTGAGCGCATTATCATGCAAAAACCCGATACCATGCAGCTTATCCCACCCAAGGAGAGCAGCTCGTTTGCCTACCTGATGTTGTTTGAGGATGGCAACCGTATCGACCTGACCTTGTTTCCATTGGAGAAACTTGAAGTTTATCTTGGTTCAGACCGTATGCACATTGTGCTTTTGGACAAGGATGGGCTTTTGCCGCAATTGCCTCCGAGCACAGACGAGGATTACTGGCTCAAGCCGCCCACCTGTGAAATTTTCGATGATTGCTGCAATGAGTTCTGGTGGGTCTCGCCTTATGTTGCCAAAGGACTGGCACGGGGTCAGATCCCTTATGCCAATGCACATCTCGATATTCTACGAAACGAGTTGATGCGCATGCTCAGCTGGCGGGCTGGTCTTGAGCAGGGCTTCAACTTCAGTATCGGGAAAGACTACAAATACTTACAAAAGCACATTCCCGAGTCGGATTGGGAACAACTTATGCTCAGCTGGCGAGCCGACAGCCATGAAAACATCTGGAATGCACTGTTTGAGGTTTGCGATCTGTTCAAAAAGGTTTCCTTCGAAGTTGCCGGCGAACTAGGCTGCCCAGTTCCGCAATATGACCGAACGGTCATGCCCTATTTACATCGAATTGCGCGGGAGGTGTCAGATAATACCTGAAATTTTTCCATCCATGTTTATATACGATCTTTTGTTTTTGAAGGGATTTCTTTTATAATCATTGCATAGAGAAACGAGGGTACTATGTGTAAATCGTGCTGTAAATCATTCAGTTGGCTTAAAGGTGCTTTTTTGGGCGGGCTATTCGGCAGCGCTTTGGTTTTACTGCTGACACCTTACTCAGGTAAAGAGCTGCAAAGTCGTATCAAAGATTATGTCGATAACGTCCAGAGCGAAGTGCACCAGGCTGGCGTGGAAAAACGCCTTGAGCTGGAAACCGAGCTTGAGCTGTTACGCTCTGGTAAGAAATAGACGGACTGGTTAGCTTTCCCATACCCCCAGTTGTTGTATTTGGTAGTTAGCAGGTGTTGGTTTATTAAGCTTTTAAACTTGTCGTCCTTCACTCAGGATGACAAGTTTTTTTATGGATACGGTGTGGGGGTGCGGAAGGGGGTGGAAGTCGGATAAATAATCTTTACCGGGGTTGGCGTTGGGATAATCGGCACCTCTGGCGTGGGAGTCGCCAGGTAGTCACCGATGCCGGGCTCATTCACCACTGGCATTCTTGAAACCTCATCGACATATTCAATGCTGGCACGGCAAACAGGCTCAAGGTTGTAAGCAACATTTTCCCAGGTGAGTGAATTGCCATTATTGATCGTGCGCTGCATGGCATTGCCCAGACAGCCCGCCCCGCTGGTATAGTTCACCAAAGAAAACTTCCACAAATCTTCATAGCTGATCAACTGACCAGGTTGCTTGCCGGTGTTATTAAACACGATTTGCCTGACCTGTTCGCAATTCGCCAACAGACTGCGCGCGAAGATGCTGATGCTAAAAGTCGCCTGGGTCAGGTCGATCCCAACCGGGCATTCTGGGCAAGCGGCATTCACCTTCTGCACGAGTGCACCGCGTAACATTTCCTGTTGATCTTTATCCAGGTTACCAAAGCCACGCTGGCAAGTTTCTTCGGTCAAAATGAGTGGACAAAACTGGGTATAAAAACTTGGATTCCATAGTAAAACTGCATCGGCACCCAGATCGCTGAGGTGCCCCAGCCCAGCTTCGCTTACTTTTTCATAAATACCAGGCCAAAACTGGCTCTCCCGGCTGAAAATATTCTTCATGAGCTGTGCCGGCACGCCGCTCTGATTCGCCACCTGGATGATTTCAGCGTTGAACTGGTTTTGCCAATCATCCACAATTGGTTGGGCTGCTTCCATGCCGCACACAGTTGCTGCACCATTGGTTTCCAAACCACCAGATGGACATCCGCTGACATCCACCAGTCCTTGTCTGATCAGCATCCCTGCCAGCAGGTAATATTCATTATCAGTTTCCAGTTGCTCCGCCAGTTGCGGTGTACGTAACCAGGCAGGCGGACCATCAATAGGCATGAACGACTGCCAGATATCCGAGCAGGTGGATTTGCCCTCGCCCACCCATTGCGAGCTAAGCACATCGACATAATAAGTTGGTTTATCCACTGAGGGATTGTCCGGGTTGGCAAAATCGCCCCAGGGAATCACCCGCACCTGGGCGGTGTAGATTTCGCTGGAATCACCATAACTCGATTCAGCCCAAAACTCCACAGTGACTCCATCGGTGCCGGTTGGGTTCAGCGGCAGATCACAATAACCGCCAGGACAACTGAAACCCATGCCGTTATAGCGACCGACGATCTGAATAATCGATTCGTTTGGCAGAGGCTCGTAACCCTCAAACCTTAAATACGGAAGGCTGTTGCAATTGCTCTGACCGGGTTCTTTGTTACAGCCAACCACAGAAATAAAGACTTCAGACGCTGGCAAATTGACTTCCACCTCTTTCACGAGAGGGGTCACATTCGCCAGGTGCAAATACAATCCCTTGCATTCATCCATTTGGGTAATTTCGCTCGTGTACATGCAGGCATTGGTTTGCGTCCATTGCTTTTGGATTGTCGCACCGCAATAATAGAGAATCTCGCTGTTGTCTGGCCAGGATTCGCGCTCGGTATAAACCTGGCAGACGACCTCGGATGTCTTCCACGAGAGCAGCCACCATTCATAAAGGGTGTAATCGACTTCAATTTTGATGGTGCGTTTCTTTTCAGAAAATAGTGTGGGTGCAGTTTCGGCAGGATTAACATTAAAGGTAGTTAACAACAAAGCAAAGATCACGATGATCCTGAAAAATTTGTTGATTTTTTGCTTGTTGTTTTCCATTTTTCTCTAGCGCCTGCCCTTTAGGGGTATGGCTCTGGCGTGTCCCAAATAACCGTTTGGATCGGATAGGGCACGGGAGTATTGGTAGGTGCCCTGGTTGGCGTCCTGGTAGGGGTCAAGGTAGGTCCAGATGTTGCCGTTGGCGCTCCATGGGTTGCCGTAGGTTGTCCGGGGACCGGGGTTGGCGTTCCGGTTGGTTGGGCAAGTTCCGTCAAGCGGGCATCCGCGGTGCGGGTCAGCCCTACAACCTCGGTGAGCTGAAATTCATAAGTCAGCACAATCGCGTTTAAGGGCGAGGGTTCGCTGATCGCAGCAATCGCCTGGTTTACGGTTTCAGCAATCTTCCCATTCCTGGGTAAAAGCACCTCGGTTCGGGTTGCATCAGGCAATTCCCAAACCTCAAGCACATCCCAACCCAAAACGAAAGATTTCACTCGCTCTGGGTCGCCCAAACGCAACGCCAGTGGAATTCGCAATACCAGGTCCATTAAACTGATATCGGTCGCCAGATTTTGATCGTAAGAGGCGTACAAGATCGGCAGCCTCGCCAGCCGTCCCCATTGAACTAATTTGGTAAAGAGCAATTGCAGCACTTGTTGCTGCCTGATTGTGCGAAAGACATCGTCATCTTTTTGATAAGACACGTAGCAAACCGTCTTTTCACCGTTCATACTATGCAAGCCTGCCGGCAGTCCGCCGCATTCGTCGCGGATGGGATAGAGCACACTCACTTCGAGCCCATCCAGGTCATCCACCAGCCAGATAAACTCCTCCTCATGAGCCACCACATAGCGATCCGGCTGCAGACCAAAGTTGTAACCCAGCGTGTCGTAGACCAGTTTCATGCCGCCCAATGGCCAGGCTGTGTTAAACCTGCCCATACCATGCCCCGGAAGGTAAAGGTAAGTTGAACCGGGAATGGAGATGACGCTGGCTTTGGACAATCGTTCGTTAACCAGCAGCAGGTGAATCGCATTTGTGCGCCCTCGCGTGGGCAGCGCTTCATCAGCACCTAGCAAGAGCCAGATCGTGGTGCCTTCTGGCAGTTTCGCCCTGTCTGCCGGAGGAGGCGCAGGGGTTGGCCAGGTTTGCGTTGCAGGCTCAAAAGTAGGCCAGGGTGTTGAGGTTGCGGTTGGAGAAGGGGTCAGGGTTGGGCTGGCGGTATAGGATGCTACCGCTGCTTCGACTCCCTCTGGCTGCCCAGAAGAAGGTCGCCCCCCTGGGTTACAGCCGGAAAAGATAAGGCTGAAGGCAAGGAACCCCACAACAAACGCGAACCACCGCTTGTGATCGGTTGGTAAAGTGCGCTTAATTTCCATAGCAAAGTAACGGTGTGTTTCGACACTCCATCAGAATATCGATTATAGCATAGGCATGAATATTCAAGTTGTTTTCAATCATTCGCTTCAACCGGTATATACTTTAAATACTCATGAAAACCATTGCCAGGGTCAGGATGATGTTGATCAATATCGACCAACCCCATATTAGATAAACTATTGTTTTTCCGGTTCGCTCCTGTAAATACAAAAACAGTCCCGTCAGAGTGTTAGTAAGGCTAAAAAAAAGACCAATCAGCGCCAGCAAAAAAAGCCTGGAGGATGATACTGTTTCCAGGCTTACCCAAACAATCTGGCGCAGAAGACCCACAATCACCCCCGCAGTAATCAGCAGCAGCAAGAAGCTGACCGCCCCGCCGATCAGGAGCCGCCTTGCCACTTTATCGTTCATCACACGCTGCCAAAGCATGCCCAGGTTTTCTGAGTGGGGCTGAATTTGTTGAAGACTGCCCAATTGCGCAAGCTGCTTATAAGTCTCGACAAATGCCATTTTTTCTTGCGGAGAGACAACCAGATAAGCCTGGCTAAGCTTGATCAGCACCATCAAGTCGGGCAGGGACGCCACAAAAAGCGTCTTGCCCAGACCCTTGATGCTGGTCTCGCCATAGTACGAACCTCTGATCAGGGTAAAACGCAGCGGAAGCGGAGTCTCAAAATCGCTGACAGGATGCACCCACTCAATTTCACTCATAGGGATCAGTTCTCGTCGCAAACCCCATTTGACCTCAAGCGCATCCCTGTTCAGGGAGTAGACCGTTGTGGCGATGGCAATAATTCGGTAAACGACCAGCGCGAGCGGCACCAGCAAGAGTAACCCGACCACGATAAAGACAATCGACAGCCACCCCTGACCGGTCATTGAACCATAGATAAGAAAGAAAAGGATGGCAGCAACCAACAGTGCAGCGACCAGTCCGTTTATGATCAGGCTCCTGCCTTTAGGGGGTGAAAATTCCTGTTCCATCTCTGGAATTATACTTGTAGCTGGCTCTCATTGGAAAATGGCTGAAACGCAGAGTCTGTTGTAAAAGAATAGAAAAACCCGAAGGCGTTTTGCTCTTCGGGTCTTTGTTGTCAGATTTGGCTTAATCGACTTTGTATTCAGCGCCTCTTCTCAGCGCTTCAATGTTCAAGCCGACAAATTTCTTCAATCTCTCAGCTGTGTGCACTTCCAGGGCTTTTTCAAGTGAGCCTTCAGGCAGTGCTTTCATGTTGGCTTCCAAAGCTCCCAGCAAGATCATGTTCGCAGCGCGTTCATTGCCCAGTTCCTGGGCGATAGCATTTGCCGGGATCATCAGCCAATGAATATCTGTACGGGTTGGCTCACGGTTTACCATCGATTCATTCACAATCAGGTATCCACCTGGTGCAACCAGCGCTTCATACTTGTCCAGAGAAGGCAGGTTGAGAGCTATCACTGCCCGCGGATGCAGCGCGCTGGGTGAGCCAATCTCTTCATCAGAGATCACTACCGTGCAGTTGGCTGTACCACCGCGCATTTCAGGACCATAAGAAGGGATCCAGGTGACATGTTTTCCCTCATCCATTGCTGCGTAGGCGTAAACCTGACCGGCATAAAGCGTGCCCTGACCACCAAACCCAGAGATAATTACTTCTGATTGCATCTTTTAGCCTCCTTTTACCATTTCTTCGATCGCCGATGAAACTTTAAAATCACCCACGGGATAGTGCGGGATCATGTATTCTTTCAGCCATTCCCGAGCCTTCACGGGGGTAAGCCCCCAGTTGGTTGGACAAGTGGAGAGCAACTCAATAAACGAGAAGCCCATTCCCTGTTTTTGCACTTCGAATGCCGTGCGGATGGCTTTCTTGGCGTTGCGGATGTTGCGGGAGTCATGCAAAGAGCGCCGCACCACGTAGGACGCACCGTCTAGCGACGAGATCAATTCAGCCGTTCTGATGGGGTATCCCTGGGTCTCAACATCGCGTCCGAGCGGCGAAGAACTGGTTTTCTGACCGGGCAGCGTTGTTGGTGCCATCTGACCACCGGTCATGCCGTAGTTGGTGTTATTGATGAAGATCACTGTAATTTGCTCTCCGCGGGCAGCGGCAGCCACAATTTCGCCCATACCCATCGATGCCAGATCTCCATCACCCTGATAGGTGAAAACTGTTTTGTCGGGCAGTGTGCGCTTGATGCCGGTTGCCATAGCAGGAGCGCGACCGTGGGCAGCTTCCACAAAATCAAAATCAAAATAGTTATAGGCAAAAACCGCACAGCCAACCGGCGCGACACCGATGGTATTGTTAAGCTCGCCCATTTCTTCAAGAACTTCCGCGATTAACCGGTGGGCAACGCCGTGTGTACAACCCGGGCAATAGTGGGTGGTTACATCGGTAAAGCCAATCGGGCGGTTGTAGATTAATTTCACATTTGTATTAAGCATCTCAGGCTCCTGTTCCAACTAATTCGCGCATCTTCGCCAACCAGACGCCGCGGGCATCACGATCGATATCGTGATCACCGTTGACCATTTCGTCGATAGCGGCATTGATCTCGTCGGGGTAGGGCACCATACCTCCCATACGCCCATAGAAGTGGATTGGGGTTCGCCTGGCTACGATTGCCGTAACGTCGTCCAGCATTTGACCGTTGTTCATTTCGACCACCAGGATCCCCTTCTTACCAGGAACGAGTTTATCCAACTCTTTTACCGGGAACGGTGAGACTGTGATCGGTCGCAGCAGACCAATCTTGATACCTTTTTCGCGGGCAGCCCGCACCGATGTGAGGGCGATTCTGCCGGCAGTTCCAAAGCCGACGACCACGTATTCAGCATCATCAAGGTAATAACCTTTGTAACGGACTTCGTTTCTCTCAATTTCTTGCCAGCGGGACATCATTTTTACATTGAAAATTTCCTGAGCAGGTGGACTGATGTTGATAGAAGTAAGTACTGCGCGCTCGCCCTCGGGATGTTCAGCGCCAACTGCCCATGCCGGGGCTACGGTGCGAACCGGAACGAATTCAGGCAATTCGACCGGTTCCATCATCTGCCCGAGATAGCCATCCATCAGCAGGCAAACGATCATGCGATATTTTTCTGCCAGGTCGAACGCCAGACCCGTGAAATCAACTGCTTCCTGCACCGAGGCAGGTGCAAGAACGATCAGATGGTACTCACCATGCCCGCCGCCGTGCACCATTTGGGTGTAGTCAGCTTGAGAGGGGGCAATATTTCCAAGACCCGGACCGCCGCGAACGACATTAACGATCACCGCGGGCAGCTCTGTACCAGCAATGTAGGAAAGACCTTCCTGCATCAGGCTGACACCCGGGCTGGAACTGGAGGTCATTGTACGCATGCCTGTGCAGGCAGCGCCATAGACCATATTGATCGCGCCAAGTTCGCTCTCAGCCTGGACAAAAGCCCTGCCAAGCTCCGGCATACGGGTAGAAAGATGTTCCAGTAATTCAGTTTGAGGAGTGATGGGATATCCAAAGTAGGAAACCAGCCCGACCCGCAGTGCTGTCTCAGCTACGGCGACGTTTCCTTTGATCAGTTCAAGTGCCATTATTCAACATCTCCTTCTTTTGCCGGTGGTGTGCCCTTGTAAACCGTGATTGCCGCATCTGGGCAAACCACGGCGCAAATTCCACAGGCGATGCATTCCTCAGGATGCAGCATATAAGCGGGGTGATACCCCTTTGGGCTCAGCCGTGACATATCCAGCGCCAGAACGTGCGTGGGGCAGTCGGTGACGCAGATTTCACAAGCCTTGCAATACAAGTCATTTATTTCTACCCATCCCTTTGCGGGCATGTAGTGCCTCCTTGGTGTTGATTTTTCCTGCCGATTGGGTGAGTCAGGCAGAATGTACGGTCTTAGTATAACGCAAAAGAAGCCCTGATTCGGTTTTCAGAATTTTATTCAGGAGGGTGGGAGTGCCCGGCTCAGAGCTCGAAAATCGCCTTCTAGGGATAGACCTTTTCAAGCAAATCCAGCATTTCTTGTCTGACTGCCTGGTTTAACATGCGAGGGTCAAGATTTGGGTCGAGTACTTCCGGTAATTTTGCCTGACCGATATCGATTTGCAGAGGTCTTTTCCAGTGTGGCTTTTTTGAGAAGCGTTGAGCAACAAATTGGGTTGCCATGGCGAATTGATGCCGGCGTTTTTGGGTTGGTCCGAATTTTGCAAAACGGCTGTTCCAGGCTTTTTCCGTCAGAATCCCGCTCACCAAAACCGGCAACAGGCGCGTTTTGGGAACTTTGTTGAGAAAAACTCCGATGCTATCAGACCAGCCTTGCAGCGCTTCTGCTGCGCCCGGGACGATGGCAGGGTCCGGTTCGAGCTGCCCACTGGGAAAGATGATGACCACCATATCATCATTGAGCGCCTGGATAATTTCGCGGATGGTCTTCAGCTTGAAGGTAGAATCGGGCTCAAGGGTGAGCATAAGGCGGTTGATGTTGCGCAGTACGCGCATAAAGCCCTTTTGTTGGGCGACAATTTTCACATCTTCACGCTTAAGGATGGCAATAACTCCGAGAATATCGATCAGCCCGGGGTGATTGGCGACCACCAGAAGCGGACCAGAGGTTGGCACAGCCTCGTGGTTGTTTAGCACAAGCCCATCTGATAACGCCAGGATAGCCTTGGTGACAGTTTCATTTAACGAGGTTTCATTCAATTGCTCATCAATCCGGGAGAGATACTCTGCCAGCCAACCCGCCGGACCTGAGCCAAGCCGATCGATAAGCCAGCTGACGATCTTACGCTTGCCCAGATTTGCTGAGGTCTTGATATCCTCCAGCACAATTTGTCTAAGGCTTTCTTTCCTGGAGTCTTCCATTTGACATCAATTTTACGATGACTGGCACTTTTGTGGTTTTCTTTGTATGTAATTGGCGGGATCTTCTCACCTCGTTCCCGACCTGCCTGCTATGAGCTATTAGCTATCGTTGCCTCTGGCAAGAGAATTGCAACTATATGCGTGACACTATTTAAAGAAACTGAGCTGCAGATTATGAGCAATCAAACCTACACCCCTAATGAAGAGCCCCGACCGCGTAAGAGCCAGGCTTTCAAGATTTGGATACCCACTTTGGCGCTCCTGATTCTGGCACTGGTCCTGATTTTTCAAAAGAATCCGGATGCCAGCCCAAAGAGCCCGGAGACTCCTGATCCAGGCAGCCAAAGCGCTTTAGAAGTGCTGCTTTATACCCAACTGCCAGCACTGGCTTCCGGTGTCGGTCACAGCGGCTGGTCTTTGGATGAAGTCCAGTTCAACGAAGACTACACCCAGGCATTACTGTGGATGGCGGAAAGCGAAGAGGGGGACGGCGAAGTGATCGCCCGTGAACCTGAAATCGTGCTCGCAATTTGGGAGCCGAACGAACAGCTATGGCAGCTCCACCTCGTGACCGACGAAGACTTCAGCCTGATCTTCATGGAGTCTGCCTTCAAAGATAGTGAAATCGCCTCGCGCTTTTTCCCGGAGGCTGACCCAAAAGCCGGTCCTGCTGGTCCGATTTATGGGGGCTATCTGCTTCCCTGGGAAGGTGGGCTGGAAAAGCGGCTGACCTGGTCAGTTGCTCATACGTCCTGTAACCCCAAATACTACTGTAACCATGCCTTCGATTTTGCCGACGGCGGTATGTTTGATATCGCAGCATCCAAAGGCGGCTACGTCTACCATTGGCGCGACACCTGCAAGAACGGCAATTCGAGTTGTGCCAACAGCATCACCCTTGAAGACCGCACCACCTCGCCCTGGACTTACCAGATCTACCTGCACCTTGCCCAGGGCAGCATCCCGTCAGCTCTGAAAACGAAGGGCGTTTATGTGAGCCAGGGACGTATCCTTGGCAAAGCTGATGATACTGGCGTGAGCACCGGACATCACCTTCATTTTATGGTTGTAGAGAAGGCAACACTGAATGACTGCAAGTATTATTGTTTTGGCAGAGCAGTTGACATCACTTTCAGGGATGTGAATATTAATTGGGATGCCGGTACCCAGGGTGGACGACCTCGGCTTGAATCTGAAGCCAGGTGGTACGGTGGTCAGGGGCAAAGATATTACGTTAGCGGGAATGGGGTAAAAAGTTTACCGTATAACATCATCTTGTTCCCAATTTATAAGAATTCTACAAAGTAGGGTTGAAAAGAAATTGCGTCAGGTTTCCTGTCTGGTTTCCCCTTTATAATAAGGGGTAGGATGTTCTATGACAGAAAACACATCACTGACCACACGCGAAACCGAAATCCTTGCCCTGATTGCTGAAGGCAAGGCAAATAAGGAGATTGCTGCTGACCTTTTTATCAGCGTTAATACCGTTAAGGTTCACGTTTCCAATATTTTCCAGAAGATTGGGGTGTCCTCCCGGACTGAGGCGACTCTCTATGCTATTGAGAATGGGATTGTCGAATCGCCTGCCGGACCTGCGCAGGTGCAAGAAGAGGTCGTTTCTGTTGTGCCAGAGATTGCTTCAGAAGATAAGCAAATCGAACAACCCCACTGGTTTAAGACGTATTGGTGGATTATTTTGGCAGGGTTTTTGATTTTGTTTGTAATCACCCAGGCAACCGTACCATCATTGTCATTTTTTAGAACCACGCCGACCCCAAATCCATTCGTCGAAGCCCTCAACCAGAACCGGATGGAAGCCATTCAACCCATGTCACCCCCCCGCATTGGGTTCGCAGCGGTGATTAATGAGAATGAAATTTATATCATCGGTGGAAAATCTGGCGATGACACACTCGCTCTAACCCAGAGATATCTGATTGATTCTGACGCATGGGAGACATTACCCGAAAAACCAACTGCTGTTTCAGATTTCGATGCGGTTTTGCTGCGGGGTTCAATTTATGTTCCCGGTGGCAAACTGAGTGATGGTTCCCTGACGGATGTTTTGGAAGTATTTAATCTAAGTGAAAACAAGTGGGAAGTACAAGCCTCTCTTCCCGAAAAAATCAGCAATTACGCCCTGACAACTTTTGAAGGACAGTTATTTCTATTCGGCGGCTGGGATGGCAAGACTGTGACCGGCAAAGTTTTCCGTTATGATCCTTCTCTGGACGAATGGTTCCCATGTGCACTCATGCCCACAGCCAGGATGAACGCAAGCGCGACAGTCTTGGGCGGAGCAATTGCCGTTGTTGGTGGCAGCGATGGTGAAAAAGTATTCGCGAGTAATGAAGCTTATCAACCCAGTTTTGCTTTGGATGATGGCAGTGAATGGCAGAAGAAAAACAATCTGCCCTTTGACTGTGGGTTTTGCAGCAGCACCAGCCTTTCTGACCAGATGTTTGTGATCGGGAGTGACAGAATCTGGCAATTCTCGCACGGGACGCAGAAATGGTCTGAAATTCTGCTTAATAAAGATCAACAACTCCCCAGCCAGGTTCGCAGCGTGGTCAGCCCGGAAGGGTCTTTATATATCTTTGGCGGTGTAGATGCCGAAGGAAACCCGGCTAATATGGCGGTGAAGTACCGCGTAATCTATACGATCTCCATTCCTAACGTAATCAACGAATAATACTCATTGTGAAGTAAGCGAAGTGCTCGCTTAGTGTGTTTGGAGGACGACTGGCATGCCGTTCTGTTCCAATTCCAACTGTTATTGGGAACCAGAACAATCTCTCACCAAATGCAGGGGATGGTTGCCATGCTATCCCGGTGCATGGCGTTTGAACGCTATGTGTGAAAGGCAGAAAACAATAAAAGTGGATTGCCACAGTCGCTAGGCTCCCTTGCAATGATCTGTGCTTTTGCATATTCGCGACTTAGGCTTGTTCAATAAATATGTATTAAAAAAAGAGGAGGCCTCTCGGCCTCCTCAATTACTTGCTTGTAAGCTTATTGAATCACAATACCGGAGTAGTCTTCAGCGACTGTTGTAGCGCCGGCACGGGATTGGACACGGACGATCACTGCCAGTTGAGAACCAGCAGGTCCTTCAATCACAGCGGAGCCACCAAAAGTACCATCGGTGTAGTAACCGAATTCAGCAGCACCTACAACACCAGCGTTGGAGTTGACTTTGCCACCGGCGGGGATAGCACCGAGGGTGTCAGTTCCAACCAGAACACCAGCTTTGTCATAGTATTTTACAGTGACAGTACCAGCGCCCAGTGCGGCACCGACGTTCTGGATAGCGATGTAGGAACGTTGGCGAGTGCCATCAAAATAGTGGTCAGTGGTCCAGCGAACGTAGGGCAGAGCAACTTTTGCAGCGCCGTTATTGAAGCCAAGGAACGCTGTGGAGAGACCACCACCAAAAACCTTACCCATGGCAACCACGTCGCCAGTAGCGGTGATAACAGCTGATCCAATGTAACCATCGTCATTTACGTCACAGGCATTGAAGGATCCCTTTGCGCCAGCAGCCAGGGTGACAGGACCAGCAGTTCCGCCACCAGCATAAGCGACAGTGACATCAACATCACCAGTGGTTGTATTCTGGACAGCGTAGGAAGAGGTCTGAACACCGTTGAATTTACAGAGGGCTGAGGGCATGTAGATAGTGTTCGAGAAATCTGATGCGGCTTCGAATGCATAGGCACCGGCAGCAACAATTTTGAGCTCAAGAGCGGAGGCGACAACCGGACCAGTAGAATTAACCTGCAGGGAGCCGTTGAAACCAGCGGGGATAGCGCTCATGACACCGAGATCATAATACTTGGTGGCGTGGGGAGGAATGGCTACGGTGTTAACCGTGATTGGAGCACCAGAGATGGGGACAAAGGTCAGTTCGAAATCAGCAGGAACAGTATCAACGTTCTGAACTGAAACGATGGTATTGGCATCGAATGTTCCCTTCAGCACTGTGGGGACCAACACATAGTCGGAGCCGCTGGTGAAGCCATTGGACATCGGGCGAACTTTTACGCCGCTCGGATTGCCAGCTTTTGGAACCTGAACGAGGGTGGAAACGAGCGGTTGGTTGGAGGACATAACTGCTGAGCCTTTGAAGCCGTTAGCAATGTCGCCAACTGAACCAACATAGATTGAAGTACCTGCGAGTGGAGCTAATTCGGGCAGGGTGATCGGAATACCATTAGGATCAGCTTCACCGTAGAAAACCAGGTTAATGGTTGCTGGACCGGTACCAACATTTTGGTAGGTAACGGAAGTGGTAAACTGAGTGGTATATGCGCCAGCCTGGGCGGAAGTGAAAACACCTCCCAGAAGCAGGGCGAGGACTAAAACTACACTAGCTAACTTGAATTTCATTTTACTTCTCCTGTTAAGATATAATGTGCTTACGATGTTATTTTAGACTTTCCCTGGCAAAAGACAATAACCCATTCGAATTATTTTAAATCGAATGCAGGGTTACTATGATCCAGGTGAAACGATTTTGCCGAAACTTGACCGTGAAATGGAATTTTGAACTAATGAAAAAGAATTACACACCCCTTTTCCCCCTGATTTTGACCGTTGTTCTGGTTTTTTTGTCAGGTTGTCAGCCTCTGACCGAGGTCACCCCAACCCAGGCACCGACAACTGAGCAAGTCCTTGCCACCCCAACATCCATTGAATATCACCTGCCGGTAGTGATCTCTCCGGCGGCTGACAAGACAGCGGTTTGTGGGCGCATTGTCCGCCCGAACGGTTCACCGCTTGAAAATTTAAATATTCGCTTAGCCGAGGTATATTATGGAGAGTCTGGTTCTGAGGGTGGCGCCTTTGTGTTGGATACTTCTTCAAGTCCCAGCGCGATGACCGATAAAGACGGCTACTTTTGTACAGCCGAAATCGCTGTGAATGATTATGTTTTTATCATCGGAAATCCTGAAGAGAATTACATCATCTATGCCGGTGAAGATGAGAAAGCCATGGTTTTGTCGCCAGTTGCCGGAGAAGCCTTAGACCTGGGTGAGGTTGTTACAGACTTCGATCCTGATCTTTAAAGAGTTGTTCGTAAAGCGCCGCATATCCTTTTGCAGCATTTTCAATTGTCAATTTGCGTGCCCAGCTGTAAGCCTGGGCACTAAATTTTTCATATCGCGGGGGGTCAGCGAAAGCCTTCAATATCGACTCGGTCAGTTCTTCCACTGATCCTGACTTGAATAACCAGCCCGTGTCTCCATCAGTAACCAACTCATTATTACCCGGGATATCGCTGGCAATCACCGGCACACCCCTTGCCATACTTTCGATGATCACCGTTGGTAAACCCTCAATCAATGATGGCAGAACAAAAAGGTCCATCTGTTCCAGCCACAAGCGAGGGTCTGGTTGATTGCCGAGCAGCCTGACATTATCCTGTAATCCCTGTTCAGATATTTGTTGCTCGAGTACAGAGCGATATGGTCCTTCACCGGCAATTATTAATTCACACTGCGGGTAGTGTGCCAGAACCGTGGGCATGGCTGCGATAAGGTAGTGGTAGCCTTTGCGTTCAATGAGGAGTCCGATTGCTCCGATGATTTTGCGGGCGTTGCTGGGAAACTTTTTCTCAGGGGCTGGCTCAAACCAACTATCCAGGATGCCATTGTGGATCACAATGGCTTTTCTCCCACTGTGTCGAGTACCAGGGTAAGCATTGACGGTCTTGACAATGTTTTCAGAAACCCCGACCTGCAGGTCTGTTTTTTGAGGGAAAACCCGTTTAGTGAAAACCTGCCGCATCAGCCAGGCAAGTGCGCCATCGCCCCACTCCTTGTCGATATGCGCTGTCCGCGCTACTTTGCCTCTGTACCCAAATCTTTTTGCCCTGATGGCAGCCAGTGTGCCCACCTGAAAATGAGAATTGATCACGTTAATCCCGTTTCGAATGCAATAATCCGCCAATTGGGGAGAGTTTATTTTTGCAAGCGCGTTTTTCCCATCAATAAAGGCGACCGGGATGGAAAGGCTGGTCAAATCAGACAAATTTTGCTTCTCAATTTCAGTATCAAAGCGATTCAAGCTGGCAAGGTAAACCGGAATGCCTTGACGTTTCAAGGCTTTGGTCAATTCGAGACCGAACTTATCACTCCCGCCACTGCGATTGCCGATATCGAGACCCTTGATCAATTGAACCACACGAATTTGTACGTCAGTCATTTTTCCCAGGTCCCGCCAATAGGCTTTCATATAATTCTAGATAGGTTTTGGCAATCTCTTCGATTGAGAATTTTTTTACCGATTTTTTCCCCGCTTTGCCAAAATCTTGCCGCATTTGCGGGTTCTCGATCATTCCTGTAATCGCATCTGCCAATGCAACAGGATCTCCGGGTGGAACCAGCCTGCCATTTATAGTGTCAGAAATCATCTCTCGCGTACCGGGAATGTCTGTAGCAATCACCGGCAGTCCGACTGCCATGGCTTCCATGATAACCGTGGGCAAACCTTCCCAAAGGGAAGAGGATACAAACAGGTCAAACAGCGGCAGCCTTGCCAATACGTCGTCTACCTGCCCGGCAAATTCAACGTGAGTTTGTAGACCGAGCTGCCTGGTTTGCGCTTCCAACTGAGAACGCAACTCGCCATCCCCCAGGAATATCAACCTGGTTTGCGGGTGGTGTTCTAAAATACTGGGTATGGCAGCCAGTAAATATGTGTATCCTTTTTGTTCCGCTAATCTGCCAACGGTGCCAATAGTGAAGCCGTTTTCTGCATTTCGGGTTACCGATGATGTGTTATCGACTGATGGTAACAAAATTCCGTTGTATGCCAAAATTGGGCGCACTTTTTTACTATGGGTTGGGTATCGAATAGAAAGCTGTTCAACAATCGCCTTGGAAACGCCCACTTCTGCGTCCAGCTGGCGCGGATAAACAAAGTCAGAAATCACTTCCTTGACTCTGCCCAAAAAACCAGGTTCCCATTCGAGAACATTGTGGGTTGTTCGCACAACCACAGGGATCTTTAGCTTTTTCTTCAACCAAATGGCTGCGTAGGTGCCTTGTTGAAAGTGGCTGTGGAGGACGACAGGCTTTTCGCGTTCCGCATATTCTCGCAATGCCTTGCATCCAGCAATGAAATTGCCCAGATTATTGGGACCAGCCCAGGCAGTTGCAAAAAACACCTCCTGATCTTTCTCCTGTAGTCGCATGAGCCAATCAGCTTCGGCAGGTGTATTCATTTTGTAGAAGGCACACAGGTCAACCTTATAACCGAAGTTTTTCAACTGCTTGCTCAAGTCAATGCTAAAGCGCTCAGCTCCGCCATTCACGCCGCCAATGTCAAGACCCTTGATGAGCTGCAGAATGCGTAAATCAGCCATCGGCGAAGTCCTTCTTCAGAAGTTCGACCGACCGTGTGTTTTCCTGTTGAGATTGGGCGATAACGTTGGCAAGATATTGGTTTTTCTCGATGCGATTCGCCCAGAGTGTATCCAATTTGGCTCTGACTTTCTCCTCACTTAGGGCTGGGATATCGATGAAATCTGATTCGATTTGCAGTGACTTCACGATTCCCTGCGTTTTGGTGAGATATCCGATGAATAACGTGGGAACAGTCATTCCGATCGCATAAATTCCGGAGTGCAGCCGGGTAGCGACAAAGGCGTCCATTTGCCCATAACATGCCTTGAGCAAAGCAGGGGTCAGCCGCTCATCTACATGGAACGCTTTTACACCAACTGCGCGCAAGTCATTAACCATTTTGGAAGTGGGGATGCCATCGTTCTCCACCGGAGTAGGACCAACAACCTGGTTGAAAAATACAATCTGAATGGCATTCTCGCGGGCAAAGCTGCTCAGAGCCACTTCTATTGAGGAATAGTAATTGAGCATTGCCTGTGAATCAAACGAGCGGTTCATTTTAGAGATCAGCGTAATGCCAAGTTTGGGTTGTTCCAGGTTCACCCCGGCATCGCGTAAAATCTGCTCTGCCTGCACAGAGTCTCCCGCTTTCAAGCCCAGTGCCAGATCAGGTGAGTAGGTTACATTTTCCATCGGCAAGCCAATCTCTTTAGCCAGCTCCATAGAATTTTTATCGCGCAAGAAAACTCGCCTGGCTCTGCCATACGCCTTTCGAATCAGCGTCCTTTCCCACCAGCGTTTGAGTGGACCAATTGACTGGGGCAACACAACCAGTGGTTTTTTGTATCGGTGGGCTAGCAGGGTTCCAGAGATGCTGACCGGGAAAGGCCAGCCGTACCTGCCAGAGGAATAAAACTGGTTGCCGGGAACGCTGACGATCAAATCTGCATCGCGGTAGGCAGCCCTCAGGCGGTTTGTTTCCAGTGAAAATGTGCGTTCGGGGTTTATATTTCTGAGCTGAAGGATTGTGAGCAAAAATTGTCGTATTTGTTGAAAAACTGAAGTGTTGCTATTCAACCCTGAGAATGACCAGGGTGAAGGCAGCACTTCGAAACCGTATTCCTGATAAGCAGGTTCATCAGGCCAGTTGGCTGACACCTTGATCTCACAAGATGGAAAGGCGCGCCGCAAAAACTCACGAGCGCTGATCAGCAGCCCCAGGTCGCCGGCATTCATGGTTGAATGAAAGTTGACCAGCAGAATTTTCGATGAGGGTTCAGATGCTCTCAACACTTATTTTCCTTGTGATATTCAGGGTTTTAATAGCAATTATGCCATAAGAGATAAACAGAATAATTTCGGTGGTTAAGTAGACCGTTGCCGCGCCAAACTCACCAAGGCGCGGGATGAGAAGCAGGTTCAAACCGATGTTGGCAATGGCTGCCACTGCCTGTGGTATCAACCTGGATTTTTGTTTGTTAGCCGCTACGATGACCGCTGCAAAACCGAACTCCAGGCATTTCAGGAAGAGGATCGGGCTAAGCCTGACCATTAATTCGCCAGTCTGCGTGTATTTCTGACCCAACAACAAATCCGTAGCAGGTATTCCGAGGAAGGCAATCGCCAGGCTCATAATCACACCAATGGCAGAGAGCAATAGGATTGCTTTCTTGGACAAGTCGACAAATCGGTCGGCGTTGCTCTTGAACCAACGTGAGAGGGTCGGTATGGTGTAGGTATAAATAGCGCTCGGGATCACAAAAAGAGCGTTAATTAAGCTCAGCGCCGGCGCATAAATCCCTGTAGCTGCCTTGCCTTTGATATTTGAAAGGATTACAACGTCTGCCTGCATATAGACTGTAGCTAAAAAATCGGATATGGCAAAATTTCGCGTTTGCCTCAATATGCCCGGAATGTCAGCAAACGCAGGTTCAGTCAGGCGTGGTCGCAGTATTACCACAGCGACAATCGCAAAAACAAGCGAAATTAAACCTCTCCATTCTGCAAACATGAGCAGGTTTTGATTCCCAGCCAGAATCAAAGCGATCAAGCCGAGCAACTTCAAGCCTCTTGAGAGCAGAATGAGCAGTGAATAGTGCTTGATCTTTCGCTCGATGTTAAAGACCGCCAGCGAGGTGATGAAAACAGAGTCAAACCAGACATCGAGAATACAAATCGCCAGCAGTTCGGGAGGATAAAGATCGGGTCTGAGCTTTGTGGCTATGCCAAACAAAAGCAGAGCCCAAACTAAACCGGCTGCTGCCTTGGTCAGAAGGACATTACCGAAAGTTCTCTGTAAATCTTTGGCAAGAGCGCCAGCTCGCAAGAGCCAGGTGTCCAGCCCCAGGTTAAAGGCAATGGCGGTGACGCTCGCGATCGCGAAAGCCGAGGTGTAACCTCCGGAGACTTCCGGACCAAAATATCTGGCTAATAATAGCGAAAACAGCATGACCATCAGCTGAGCCAGGGCGGTAGAAATTGTGTACCCCGAAAAAGAAACGCCTTGCCTGCGCAGGTCAGTGCTTATTTGCATCAGAGTAAGCTTTCCAAATGTTCGCGAAAGGTTTTGCCGAGCGCAGCGATGGAATAGTGATCGACAAAAGACTGCCGGGCATTGTGACCAATTTTCTCCAGAAGTTCCGGGTTTCCCTTTAAGGATAAAATTGCACCTGCAATTGATACGCCATTGCGTTCGCAGATCTTCAGTTCGACCTCATCGGTGAATTGCGCTCGAATCGCAGGGCTGGTGCCTGTAATTACAGCTTTGCCGCAAGCCATGCACTCGTAGATCTTGTTTTGAACGGTCATCATGGATTGCGGAGTGCTGCCGAAAGCTCCCAGGCAAAGATCAGCTCTGCTGATCTGCTCTACCAACTCGTTTTGTGAAGTCCACCCCAAAAAGGTGACCTCTTCCAGGTTTTCAGATTCAGCCTTTCGGACGATTCTTGCTTTTTCAGGACCTTCACCAATGAACAGGAACTCAAGTTCATCCCTGGATGACAAAATTTTGGCAGCATCCAAAATGTGATCCAGCCCGTGATTAGCAATAAAAGTGCCGTAATATAACACGCGGAACCTGGCGCTTGTTAATTCGGTTTGAGTTATTGGCTTGAAGATACTATCATCAGCGCCAGTGGGCACAAGCCTGAAGCGGTCCGGCTCGACGCCGTAGGTCTGCTGGAACCATTCGACATATTGGCTGGTATCCTGGATCAACAAATCCGGACTTTTAAGTGCTTTTTTCTCAATGCGTTTGAGGAATCGGACCGCAGAATGGCGTGACCCTTCCAAACCTCTTTCCATCGCAACCAGGTAAACCGACATAAAAACATCCCAAACCAAAGGTTTGCTCTTCAGTGAGCAAATAACCCTGGCAAGAAAAACATCAAACTGACCCGGATAACCAAGAACCATGACATCAAACTTGCCGATTGAAAAACTCTTGATGATCAGCTTTGTGTAAGCCTTGATCACCCGCCACCAAAACTTCGGGCTGCGCCAGCCTCCAGTGGTCACATTTTCTCGGTCCTCGATGCTGTGCCAGAGGTTTACCTGGCACGTGATCACTTCCACACCAGCATTCTTGAGGGCAGCGATCATGATCTTATTCCGGTTGTATTCAGATCGGTAAGTGCCAAAGTAGCAAACTTTCATAGCAAGGTTACTTTCCACAGATTTGATAAATTTCAACACCATCCTGATCGTAGACCAGGTTCACTCCTGAAGTTCCGTTGATGTTAACGGCAAGGTCCGGGCTGCCAAATGGCGGTTTGACACCTGAATAGAGATGGGTAATCCCGTTGTCACAAAGTTTTTGGACGTCCACCGGGTCTTCGTAAATTGCCAGCGACACTTGCGCTCTTTCAACATAGCCCAGATTTTTGCCATCCAGCCCGGATATCAGCGTCAGTGTGGTGGTTTGGCGGTCTGCATAGTAGGGCAGCCAATAACCCGCATCGGTACCAAACGGGGTGGTAGGGTTGAGGAAATTGAGATTGACAGCAAAATATGCAGTTGTTGGCGTATTGGTCCTGACCCAATCCATTGCTATTTGATCTTCAGGGGTCATAAAAGCGCGCTGAGGTTCAAAATCGTTAATACGGACCGGAACGAAAAACACAGCAGCCACGATAGTCAGGACCATGACCAGGTTTTCGACCCTGCTCAAGTTCCTCTCCGGAACAAAAGAACGCAAGCTCTCCAAGAGCAAACCTGCTCCGATGGAAATGGGTAAATAAAATGACAAAACAACAGCCGTGATATTGGTGAACGTCAAAATGTAGGTATCTAGTTTGTAAGCATAAGCAAAAAGTACCAGGAACGCGACCCAGAGCAGGTTGAGGATGCCCAAGAACCTGGTTTTCGGGCGCAGTAAAGCCAGCAAGGTGCCGGCTGCCATGACAATCAGCAACCAGCCGGAATCCCAGAATACTTTCATCGTGGTTGGGTCACCTTCTGAATAGTAGGCAATGTCTTCCAGACTCTTGCCAGAAGGCTCGGATGCAGCAGTTGGCATCCTGTCATCAAGATAGGCATTCAAGCCAGGAATAAGCGCAGGCAGGATCAGTACGATGACAAGCAATCCGATAGCAATGGTGTGTACTAAAGAGGATAGCCTTGCATTTTTTGGTCTTCGCTTGATAACATACTCGTAAACGAAAATTACGATCATCAAGGGCAGCAAAAATCCGGCTACCCTGAAGTGTGTAAGGCAAACCGCAGAGATCAACAAGACGGTTTCGATCATCGGTGCCCGGATTACTCGTTTGAGAAAGGCTCCTTCGTTGACTTCGGTTGAAACCGCGTCCCAGAATACCAGGGCAGCCGGAAGCAGAATAGTCTGAGCAGCCAACTGCGTGAAGCGACTCCAGTTAATGAACCAGGACGGGTAAGGGGAAAGCAGCCCGGCAACCAACATTCCGATGATTGCCGCAGGGCGGGATGCTTTTTTATCCAACACCAAAAAGACCCCTACCCCGCAAATGCCGTTTAAGAACTGGCTCATCCATAAAACAGCCTGGTCAGAGCCAATATTTGCCAGTAACTTCAGGGGCGCAGTCAGACCGTAGAAACCAAGGTGATAGTGGTCCAGCGAGGTAGCACCGTAAGGTTCCAGCGTATAAGGAAGCACCCCCCGTGCAGAAGTGAATTCTGTAAGCAATACGTGATGAAGTCCGTCATCCCCGGCAAGATAGGGGTTTTGATAGGCTATAAAAAGACGTGTGAGCAGGGTTAAGCCCAGAATAGCCAGCGCCAGCCAGCCCCATTTCTCAAGTTTGAAGTGCACTTTCCAGCCGTTACGCAGTTTCCATACAATTAAGACTGCGTTTATGACGAGAATCAGGGCGATCTTCGAATCGCCAATACGAACCGACGGCAGAATGGCGCGAGCGGTGTAGCAAAGCACGGGCCAGAAGGCGATCCCCAGGCAGACAGCCAGGAACCAACGTTGCAGGGGGTTCCAACGCCGCCAATAGCCGGTTACAGCCAGCAGCGCCCAGCCCGGCAACAGAAAGAGCAGGAAGATGATGATTACAGTCTTAATTTCAACCCAGGGCATAGGCAAATCCTACTGAATCATACCTCATAAGTCTTCGCTGGAAGGCGGTCGCTCGATCAGCCAGATGTTGACCTCATCATTGAAATAAAGACGTGTGAGTCCCTGGCATCCATCCAGTGCTTCCTCCTGCAGACCGGAATTTCCACGGCGGACATAAACATAGTTGAGGTTTGCTTCTTCCACGAGCTCCCAAAAGTCGGTATCGCAAGTTGTGACGATGCTGGCTCGGGCAGACCAATCGGTCCACAGTTTTGCTGTGTATTCATCTGCCCCGAAGGGATAAAAAATAGTCGGTGCCAGGCTCCAGCGACCAGTCGTGGGCAACAGCCAGCCTCCGCCATCGGTTCCGCGAAACATGCCGAAGCCCCAGCCAGTGGTATTCACAAAGAAGCGTGCGTCTTCAGGAGTATGACGCTGCACCCAATCCAGAGCAGCCACGTCGCCCTCAGTTATCAAAACGGTTTCATCGTTAATCGCGTCGGCGTTACTCCAGCCTCCCCAACCCACAAAAGCCAGCATTAATACCACGAATAATGCTGTGAGTGGCTTCTTGACATGGACTTTGCGGAACAAGATTTCAAAAACCCACACCAGCAAGCCGGCACTCAAAACCGCGATTGGCAGAAACAAAACCAATCCATAATAATCACTGCGAAAACTAAAAATCATGATCCCTACCGGAACTGCAAACAGGGAGATCAGGAGAGACCACACGCCAAAACTTCGCCACTTTTCTTTAAACAACGCCCAAATCATGCCAAAAACAGCCAAACCCAGCAGCCAATATGCCGCATCTGATCCGAGTACGAAACGCAGGTAATCCAACTGGTTTTGATTGACGCTCAAAGCTCCCTCAGGCACCTGGACCGTGGTGCTGGCGAAGCCGGGGGAATAACGAAGGACACGGATATACCAACGCATACTGACCAACAAACCTAAAACAGACGGACCAAGCAGGATCAGTAAATTCTGCCAGTCAGCTTTTTTCGCCTTGAGGTTCTGTATCACCCAACCAATCCCGATGATCACCAGGTAAAGTCCCAACAGGAAAGCCGCCAGGTAATGGCTGAGCAAAGTTCCCCCAATGAGCAAAAAAAGTGCGACCCCTTGCCACCAACTCCGGGCACCTCGGCGCAGCTTTTCTGCCTCTGCCAGGGCGACCGGCAAAATCATCACACCAATCAGCAGGGTGTAACGCCCCCAGGTCAGGTAATAGCCGGGCATTTTTGTAACGAAGGTGACAAAAAACGCTGCCAGTATTCCAACCCGCCAATCGTCACTGAGTGCTTTTGCCAGGGCGTAAACTGAAATGCCCACGCAGGCATTTAGAACCTGCCCAATCACCAAAACAGACTGTTCAGGAGCCAGACCACTCAGCGCCGTAAAGAAGGCAGTCACAGTGTGGAAAGAAAAATGATAGTAAAACGGTCCGGGCAAATATGGTTCAAGCGTGTTGGGCAGCCCTCCGTTCTCGATGATCTTACGGATGATCAAAACATGGTGCTGTGAGTCGACCCAATTGGGGAAGATCAGCTCCCGTGCCTGCCACATTCGCCAGACCACAAAGATCGCTAAAATGAGCAGGGCGACCAGCCAGGTTTTATTAAATGCGGTTTTCCAGCTATGAATCAGTCCAGCTAACACCAGCCCTATACAAACGCTGAGCAGCAGTCCGATTGCCAAAGGCGTGAAACTTAACCGAACCGTGTAAAAAGCCAGGGCGACCAGGCTGATAAAACTGGCACTGACTGCAAAAATCCGCGCCAGCGCTTCGCCGCCATCCTGTTTGTGGTCTCCCAGCCAAAGCCACCAGGCGAACCCCGGCAGGCACAGCGCCGTGAAAGCCAGGGCTATTTGCACAGCCTGACTCCAGTCTTGTCTGGCAGGTCTGCCAGCAGCTCCGCCACCGTTTTTCCCAATAACGGATGCTTCAAATCAGGTGCGATTTCATTCAGGGGGATCAACACAAACGCGCGTTCAGCCAGCCTGGGGTGAGGGATCTGCAGCCTTTTGGTATTCCGCACCAGGTCATCGAAGAACAGAATATCAATGTCGATCAGGCGCGGTCCGTACCGGAAGTTTTCGATCCGCCCCAGTTCGACTTCGGTCTTTTTCAAGAAATTGAGCAGGCGCAGCGGGCTCAGCTCAGTCTCAACATGGATCACCTGGTTGAGAAAATCGGGCTGCTCGGTGTAACCCCAGGCTGCCGTCTCGTAGAGCGAAGATTGCTGGCAGACGCACATTCTTTCAGCGAGCGCTTCGATTGCCCTGCGCAGGTTATCCTTACGGTCACCCAGATTGGTGCCAAGCCCGAGGTAGGCAATGCTCATCTGCTCTCGCTTTTAGCGATATCAATCAGATCAGACAGCAGTCCAAAAGCTGTTGTCTTGGGGCTGGGATTGCTCTCCAGGATACCAAGACCCGGCAGCACATCCAGCTCAAAGCTGACATATGAAGATGTGCCGTCCACCGTATAAAGCGGCGAATCAGAGCCAATCATTTCAGGCTTTACGCTCACCTGGAAAACATTATCTTTCCAACCACCCTGGCAAACCAACTTCCAGCGCTTTCCCTGCGCTTCTGCCAACGCGATCATTTGGGGGGTAATCCCGCGGATGCCGGTCGGCCGAACGTCCATTGGGGTCAAATTTTGCCCCAGTAGCACATTGGAAAGTGCCGCCACCTTGATGGCAGCGTCCCAGCCATCTACATCGTTGCTGGGGTCAGTTTCGGTGATGCCAATGGAGGCGCCAAAGACAATGGCTTCTTCCAGCGTTTCGCCATTGCGCATGCGGTCAAGCAATAAATTAGTGCAGGAATTGAGGATGCCGTAAAAACCATGAAGCTGAGCTCCTGCCAGCGGACCGCGAAACAGCGAAAAAATCGGCGCGCCGTCCATCACCGCTGATTCAAAGCGGAAGAGCCGTCCGTGTTGCCCGGTCAGTTCGGTCAGCTCACGGTAGCCATAAACCACTGGTCCCTTATTGGCAGTAACCAGGTGCAGTCCGCGCTTTGCGCCTGCGCGCAGATAATCCAGCGCGGGCAAACCTGAGCGCGGGTTTACCGGTGTGGTTTCAAACAAAAGTTGCGCTGGAACTTGCCGGATGAATTCGTAAGTGTCTCCGCTAAAACCGCTATTATCTAAGAACGAGAGATCAATCGGGTCATCTTTATCGAGCATCGAAAGCAAGGCTTGCTCATCGATGCCGTCCGAATTGATGCAGACACCATGACTCTGGGTGGCAATCGCCGTGATGCGTGGGAGGAAGTTGAAATCCCGCTGAAGCTCCTCTTTTTTCTCAATCAGCAAACGGGCAAAAGTCTTGCCCACATTTCCAAATCCAAGCAATGCCAAATCAATTGTCTTCATTGCAACTCCTGTCGAATGCTTTCGGCTAATTATAGCAATGAATCAGGCGTGCCAGATATGACGGTGCTTCTGGGTTGTTTTAAAAAATGAGGTCTGCGCTATATGCCTGGCAGGAAACATTTTCTTTGCCCAGGTCTTCTTGCAGGTGGCTGATCATCGAATCACTAATCTCGATCGGGAAGTTGGGATAATAGACCACCTGCCAGCCTTCAGGTCCCATCAGGCGGAAGCCAAACAGGTCGCGACCCGGATGCGAGCACAACCAGCCGTAATACTTGCTAAGCCGGCGCTGGTCTTTTTCGGGCGAGTCACAGGGCTGAAGTGTGAGTACCAAAATCTGGGTGGGCAGTTGTTTCAACAAATCTTCGTCGACATACTCGATTTCTTCGACGGAAGTCTCAACCTCAAGCTCCCTGACAACCAGAAGGGTATCCCCGCCCGTTGCAGGATCATCATAGACAACCATCTTTTCCTCACTTGTGATTGTCTCTTGAACAATGATTTGTTCCACAAGTTGCGTCTCGAAGCCAGGATCATCCATAAATTCAGGCTCGTTCTCCCAGACAAGGTTTTCAATGCCATTATTACCGTGGTCTTCGATGGATTCATCAACATCCACGGTTGTTTCATCCTGCGCTGGCGGCCAGGCATACCTGGAAAGCAAGCGCAAATCCGGCAAGTTGCGCTCCAAAGTGAGCTCATAAAAAGGTCCTGACAGTGGGTCATTGCTCTCTGATTGTTCACTGCTCTCGACGGCAGTTGCCTTCTCAACTAAAACAGAGACTTTCCCTTCACGATGCTGAGCTTTGCCCTCTACCAGCAATGCCGCCCCCACATCGAGGATTTGCTGATATTGTTCCCAGGTTTTGGTAAAGAAAACCAGGTCAATGTCTCCGAACGCATCCGATAACGTGCCGAATGCCATCATCGTGTCTTTCTTTGTGCGGATCGGGCGAATGCGGTTTACCACACCCCCCACAGTCACCCGGCTGTTTTCTTCGGATTCAAGCAGTGTGCTCGAATTATGGCTGATCTTGTCTTCTACCTGGCGTAAATAGGCATTGACCGGATGATCGGAGATATACAAACCCAACAACTCTTTTTCCCAATCGAGCTGGTCTTTCTTGCTCATTTTGGTAGAGCCTTGCAGAACAAGCAAGGGCGTCTCTTCGACCGCAATGCCACCAAATAGGTCCATCTGACCCATTTCTTTGGCTCGAAAGTGGCTGGTGGAGACGGTCACAATCTGGTCGATTGACGCCAACATGGAACCGCGCTCGCCCAACTGGTCCAGTGCTCCGACCTTGATCAAGCATTCCAGGGTGCGCTTACCGACTTTTCGCAGGTCGACCCGTTTCACAAATTCGTTCAGACTGGTAAAGTACTGGCTCAGCCCTTCTGCGGCTTCCTTACGACCGTGGATAATTTCATCGACAGGTGCCTGCCCAACGTTCTTTACCGCACCGAGCCCAAACCTGATAGCCGATGTCCCATCCGGGCGATCTTCAATGGTGAAGTCGTAGCCGCTGCTGTTAACATCCGGCGGAAGCACTTCGACGCCCATCTCACGGCATTCGGCGATATAGGAAGCGGTTTTATCGTTATCATTCTTCCAGGCTGAAAGCAGCGCCGTCATGTATTCGACAGAATAGTGGTATTTGAGATAGGCGGTTTTGACTGCCATGATGCCGTAGTTGGTAGCATGGCTCTTGTTGAAACCATACGAGGCAAAAGCTTCCCAATGATTAAAAATATCATTAGCGACTGCTTTGTCGATCCCATTTTTCACAGCGCCATTGACAAATTTGGAACGGTGCTTTTTGACCTTTGTGGCATCCTTTTTCGAGACTGCTGCCCGCAGATCGTCCGATTCACCGGGCGAATAACCAGCCAGCTGCATGGCAGCCTGCATAATCTGCTCCTGGTATACAGTGTGCCCGTAGGTTTCCTCGAGGATGGGTTCAAGCTTTTCATGCTGGTAACTTACCGGCACATCGCCTTTCATGTTGGCAATGTACTTAGGGATAATTTCCATCGGTCCCGGGCGATAGAGCGCCACCATGGCGATCACATGCTGGATCGTTTTTGGCTGCATCTGCACCAGGTATCGGGTCATCCCGCCGCCTTCCAGTTGGAAAAGACCGCCTGTGTGCCCTTCGCCAATATAATCGAAAACCTTCGAATCATCGATCGGAATACTGCTCAGGCTCAGCTTGATTCCATGGCGCTGTTCGATATATTCGCAGGCTTTTGCCATAATAGTCAGGGTGGTCAGCCCTAAAAAGTCGACCTTGAGCAAGCCCAATTCGTTGATGCCAGCCATGTCATACTGCGCAACCGATTTGATGGGCAGTTCGTCGCTCTGGCTGGTAGGACGATGCAGCGGCAAATATTCGGTCAGGGGCTGGTCGCTGATGATCACACCGGCAGCATGAGTGCCAACGTTGCGGATGCTGCCTTCCATGCGGGCAGCCACATCAATGAGCCGTTTGTATTGATCGTTTGAGTCATACAAATCTTTTAATTCTGGCGTGGTCTCCAGCGCTTTTATCAATGGTACCGCTTTGCCCTGGATCGGTGGAGGTACTGCCTTGGCAACACGGTCAACCTCGACCAACGGAATGTTCATTACCCTGCCGACATCCCGCACGGCTCCGCGAGCTGCCATGGTGCCGAATGTGATAATCTGTGCCACCCTGTCTGCGCCATATTTCTGATTGCAATATTCCATTACTTCAGCGCGCCGATCGTCCTGGAAATCGAGGTCGATATCGGGCATGGTGATGCGGTCGGGGTTGAGGAAGCGCTCAAAGAGCAGGTGATAACTGAGGGGTTCCACCGAGGTGATATCCAGTGCATATGCCACCAGCGAGCCGTTTCCAGAACCACGCACGTTGTACCAGATATTTTTCTCACGCGAGAAGCGGCACAGATCCCAAACAATCAGGAAGTATTCCGCAAACCCCATCTGGTTGATCACACCCAGCTCATAACTGAGTCGTTCCTGGATTTCAGGCGATTCTGCCTGAGCAGGGATATTTTTGCGCAGCCCTTCCTGGCACAAATCCAGCAAATAGGTTTGGGCGGTTTGCCCGGCAGGCACTTCGAACTGGGGAAGGTGATAACTTGTGCGGGTCAGGTCGACCTCGCACTGCTCAGCAATCAGGGTCGTGTTGCTCAACGCTTCGGGAATTTGTGAGAAGATCGATTGCATCTCCTGCGGACTGCGCAGATAGTAGCTGTCATCGGACATGCGCATGCGGTTGGTATCGCTTAACAATTTCCCAGTCTGGATGCAGAGCAGGATATCCTGCAGGTCGGAATCGTCTTTGCGTGCGTAATGGACATCATTGGTTGCAACCAGGGGCGTATTGGTTCGTTTTGCCAGCTCCACCATCAGGCGGTTAACGCGGAAAAGTTCCGGGATATTGTGATCCTGCAATTCGAGATAGAAGTTGCCTGGTCCGAAGGCTTCCTTATACCAGTTCAGGCTGCTTTCGGCTTTTGCCAGGTCGTTGTCGTTCAGCGCACGAGGGATCTCACCCGCCAGGCAAGCAGAGGTGCCAATCAACCCTTCGCTGTGTTCAGCCAAGAAGGCTTTGTCGATGCGAGGGTGGTAATAAAAGCCCTCCAGCTGCGAAACCGAGGCAATTTTGAGCAGGTTTTTGTAGCCAGTCATGTTTTTGGCGAGCAAAATCAAGTGATATGCCTTCTTATCCTTGGCAACGTCTTTATCTTGCATGGAGCGGGGGGCGACGTAGGCTTCCAACCCAATGATTGGCTTAATCCCTTCAGCTTTGGCGGCATTGAAGAAATCGAGGGTGCCAAACATGGTGCCGTGGTCGGTCAATGCCAGGGCTTTCATACCCAGTTCCTTGGCGTGTTTCACCAGTTCCTTGGGGCTGGCAAGACCATCCAGGACGGAGTAGGAAGAATGAACGTGCAAATGAACGAAAGACACGACTGGCTATTTTATCCCTTTAATGCTATTGCCAAGCGCAACTTTGCCAATGAGAATTGTGGCTGTCGGTTGCTCTTGGTGAGAATTAAGTATAGCATAGCGAAATGTCCGAACCCGAAACTTTTAAGGTGACAGTAAAAATTTAAGATTAGCCTCGTCCGGAAACAAGCCCAATTCAAGTTAAACGAAGGAGGATAGAATCGTTCAGCGGACAGGGTTGTGCCTGGTAAAAACCGGGTGACCGCGGAACTCTGAAATTTTGGCAGGGTCGCTGATGGTAGAGTTAACACGCAGGGCAATCATATTCTCTTCCGATATTTGCCTGTTTGCCCTGATGGCATCGCCCAAAAAGCCAAACATGATCAACGTGATGCCAGCAACCAAAAAGGTGCCGCCAATTGAAACCGACTGGATAAAGCGTGAACCGCCATCCAGGAAGAGGTAGTAGATCAAGAACCTTCCCAGCAACGCTGCGCCAATCAGGAATAACACGCCGCCAATTGAAAGGAAGGTACGCAGAGGTTGATAAAGCACATACGAGCGTATGATCGCGCCAGCCTGCTTCCAGATGAAATTAAACATACCTTTATGCAAGCGGGAGGTTCTGGTGGCAGGGTTGGTTTCAATTGGCACGCTTTCAATCTTCATCAAGCCTTTGCCAGCCTGGATCAGCGTTTCGAGGGTGTAAGAATAGGGGTTGTAAACCTGCAAGCGCAATGCGGCATAACGGGAAAAGGCACGAAAACCGCTGACAGTATCAGGCACGTCGGTGTTTGAGACTCTGCGGATCACACGGCTGCCAAGGTGTTCCATGGCGCGTTTGAGGGGCGAGAAATGCTTGTTTTCGAGCGTTTGACGGTCACCAATCACCAGGTCGGCACGTCCTTGCAGCAAGGGTTCGATCAGCTTTTCGATCTGGCTGCCGGGATACTGATTGTCAGCATCTGTGTTGATGATGATATCGGCACCCAAAGCGAGGCAAAACTGGATGCCATCGATGAAGGCTTTGGAGAGACCGCGGTTTTCACGGTGCTGTAAAACGTAATCGGCACTATGTTCAAGCGCAACCCGGGAGGTTCCGTCGGTGGAGCCATCATCCACAACCAGGATAATAATTTCTTCAACACCTGGCAGCTGGCGGGGCAATTCTGCCAGAACCGCAGGCAAGTGTTCTGCCTCGTTGTAAGCTGGTATTTGGATTGCCAGTTTCATAATAAACAATTGTACGATAGTTTTTAGCTTTCGTAGGGAACGTGCTCGTCGCGTTCCGTTTTAAGAGAGATGTAGTGCCGTATTTTGCAATAGATTCCAGTGCTCAAAAAACGGTCCTGCGAAAATATGGTATTAATGAAACATGCATAAAAATGTGAAGTCACGGCTTCTGCTCTTTTTCGTGGTGCTGGCGATCGCTCTTGCGCCGATAAAAACCTTCGAGGTGAGCGCTGAGGTTAATTTAGCTCCGCATCAACAGGTGGCAGCCTATGAACTAATTTCAGCGATGAATGTTTTGCGCATGGGTAATGGGCTGCCAGCTCTGATCGAAAACGCCACCATCAATGCCGTCGCCCAGGCAACCGCTCAGACCATGGCAGATGGCTTGCTCTCGTGGCATATCGGAAACGTATCGGGGCGCATCGCAGCTGCTGGATATGGCGCTGGTAAAACAGTCTATGCCACCGAAAACTTTGCCGTTGCCTACGGCGGGAGCATTGACCAGATCATGCTCATGTGGGCAGACTACGACCACATGCGCCCCGCCACCTCACCCAATTACTGCCATGTAGGTGCTGGTACAGCGCTTGCCTCCAACGGGATGACCTATTATATCCTCCAGGCTGCCTACATTTCTGGCGAAGCCTGTGATGCCACCCCGCCTACCGGCGGCGGGGGCACACCCGGGCAGCCACCTGCCGGTTATGGCATCGTCACTCCGGTTGAAAAGGTGGAACTGAACGAAGAGGGAAACTACGTCCATGAAGTCAAACCGGGGCAGAGCTTGTGGTCGATAGCTGTTGCCTACGGTGTGACAATCAAAGAGATCCTTGCCTGGAACAACCTGCCCGAAAGCTATGTGCTTTGGCCAGGTGATAAACTGACCATTGCCGGACCGGACTCCAGAGCCCTGGTAACGCCCACGCCTATGGGTAACGTGCTCATAGCAGCCCCGGCAGCGGATGGAAGTATTGTGCACGAAGTTCAGCCTTATCAGTATCTCTCGACAATTGCGCAGGCGTACGGCGTAAGTGTGGATACGATCCTTGGGTTGAATTTTTGGAAAGTTGATTGGCCTCTTTCAATCGGGCAAAAATTGATAATCAGGGGACCAGACCAGACGCCGACACCGACACCATTGCCGCTAACCCCGCTGCAAAGGCTGACTCCGGGGGCAGATGGCAAGTATTACCATACAGTTGCAGAGGGACAAACCCTGGAATGGATCGCAAATTTATACGGTGTTCCACTGGCAGACTTGATGTCGTGGAATTATTTGAATGCTTCCAGCATCATCTACCCCGGTGAACGTCTCTTTTTGGATGTCACACCGCCGCCCACGCTCACGCCCACACCTGTCCCGGCAACGGATACACCTGTGCCGACCCCCACGTATACCCCCAGCCCTTCGCCAACCGCGACGCGAGTTCTTTCGCCCGCACCAACAGCGACCGAAACCCTAACCGGACTGAGCCTGGCGGCTAACCCGACAAACTGGTTGTGGCTGCTGGCTGTCGCTGCTATTGGCGTGGCAGGTTATTTTGTGGTCAGCGCGAAAAAAGTGAAAAAACAATAGCCATGCAATCCATCTCACCGGATTTGGCGGTCAAGTTCCGGTGATTGTTATTCAATCGTTATTTCTTCGAAACCGTAATACCGGCTAAAAGCAGCGTTGTTATAAATCAGATAGGATTCGCGGGTATTTAATACTCGCTGGTCCAGGATTTCTGAAAAGGGGGGCACACTGATCGTCTTCGTATTGTCGACTACGGAAAATAGGATATCTTCTCTTGCTCGGAATTCTGCATAAAAACTGTTGTAAGTAATCCGCATGCTATTATATGAAACCAACCAAACGGCAGAAAGTAAGATGATAAAAAAAATAAAAATTGGTTTGTTAGAGGAGCGGAACGAATCAATAATGGATATTATCAGTGTAGTCATCGCGATAAAAATCAGCAAAGAAGAACGCACCTCATAATACGGAACAACAACCATATCAAACAACGAAATAAAAGCCAAGAGCATAAAAAGAAACAAGGTCAAAGGTCTGCTATTGGAAAGACTGAGCTTTTTCCTGGAGGCAATCTGGATCGCCAGGTAGCACAAGAATAACAACAGCGTTACAAATAGGTAAATCTTGTAGTGGTGATAAAAAATCGCGAGGATATTTAGAAGGCGACTGATAAGCATCGGAAATGAGAGCTTAACAATGCCAAAAACCTGGTTGTAATATGCTCTGCGGATATAGGTCGAGGGTGAAAATAACAGAACAGCATAACCAAGGAGATGAAAAATCAAAGCCAAGTAATAAGTAATGTTTACCGGTTTCTTCTCCAATCGAAGTTTTATCAAGACAAAGATACAGAAGATGATCGAGACCGAAACAGTATTTTCATTCGACATTCCCGCGAAAAATGCAACAATTAATAATAAGGGGTGTAATTTTTGTTCAGCTTTACCAGGCGTTTCGAATATCTTTACATATGAAAGCAAGAAAATTAGGAGAATCGTGATGCCCCAAAGGTAATTCGTGCTTCCGGTTAACCAAAAGACTGATTCCCCCAGTGCCGGTAAAAAAACAAGGTAAAGCATCATCGCAAGTGATGTATATACCAACAACTTCTCAATATTTTTGAACTTGGTTTCGCCTAGGCCAAACCTGACATTAATCGCGCAGAGGCATGTGAAAACGATGCCATTCAGAATGTTGAATATGGCTTTATCAAAACCAAGAGACAGTATTGATAGCTGCTCGCCTATGCGGCTGTTCCAATTCAGAAATTGGAAACGCACTTTTTCGTAGATCAGCGACAGTTTCAGGGGGATTGGCTGATTATGCTTTTCAAAATAGGTCAGACTGAGTGCGTAATCCTCGCCGATCATGGGGGTTTTAAAATTCAAATACAAAACACTCGAAAAAATCAGCAGGAAAAGCGCTATCGAGAGGACTCTTTTTACAATATCTGATTTCGATAAAACACTGTCCACGGAATTACTCGCGCTTCATCAGGAACAAGGTACGTGCAGATCCTTCAACAGGTTTTTCATCGAGTATTGCAAAGTTCCGTTCAAATGCGAGCTTAAATCCTTCCAGAGTGTAATCCGGGAATATATCCAGGCGGGAAGCCAACAAGCGTTTTACCTGGGAATCATCTTTGGGCACAAACTCGATAATCAGATACTGACAAAGCTCTGCGAGAAAGCCGGCTAAACTAACCAGTGGCACGTTGTTTGAAATCGCCAGGTGATGGACGAGCGCCAGTGCCATTACCAAATCGACAGGACCGCGCGCTTTTATTGAGTCGCGCTCAGCGTTACGCCAGCCGAGGTCAGGTGAGGGATTGGTCAGGTCCATCACCAACGGTAGCATAAATTTTTCTTTATTCTTCTTAACCAGGAAATAGTTTTGCTGCACGGCACCCGAATCAATATCGAACGCGACGGTTGGAATGCCCAGATCGCTGGCAACGCGGCTGAATTCGCCGGTATTTGCTCCCAGGTCCCAGACTGATTTTGGAGAAACCTGTTTGATCATACTTCGCACCAACCCTCGTTTTGCCTCAAAAGAAGCTGGTGTGTAGTTATTGTCCTGGTAATAATCTGCCCATTCTGTCGCTATCGTGGATACCTCAAGCGCGCGAACGGTAGAAATCAGGCTGTCAAAAAGAGCCAGGGTGCTTGCTTTGGTCAGTTTGCCTTTACTCTCCACCTCCTGCCGGCTGATTTCTTTGTCTGCATACTTTTTCTGTGAGCGGGCATGCAGGTGAATGTGAGTGGATAAGCCAAAGTTCAACCTGGTGCTGGCAGGCAGCAGCTCGCTGGCAAGGTCGAGCGGGATACCGTCGATATAAACCCTGAGCAGTTGCGCCAGCCGGATATCGGTTTTTGCCATCAATACCAGGGGAGCCAGAAAATGCTGGCAGAACTGCTTGTAAGCCACCCAGGGCATACCCTCCTCATAAACTTCAAAGGAAAGCGTATCGATTAAGACCGGACGCCCCTGGTGGAACTGGATGTTGTAAGCGCTGGCATCTTTCAGGCTCATGCCGAATTCCAGTGCCCGCCGCCCAATGGCAAGCGTCAGAATGGCGGCATCCTTGAGCTGGTTGAAACACCATTCGTAGGGGTAGGAAATGAAACTGACCGGAACGGGTCGAATCACCTTGTAGGCAAGGTCGGGCTGGGGTGCCAGGCGCAGGTCTTCTTCGGTATGCGAAATGAGCGTGCCTGAACGGGTGAGCTGTTCGTAGAGCCCCGAATTCATCAACAGGTCGTACTCTTGATGATAGTGCTCGTTTACCTGGCGGTAGATGGTGCCATCAAGCTTAAACATGAAACCGCTGGGGTCGCGAAACGATCCGCTTACTTCTTCAGGCATACTTC
>DHCY01000022.1:96675-125157 GCA_002399085.1 Anaerolineaceae bacterium UBA4890 | reverse complement strand
GGGTTTTTAGTCAAATTTGAAACTGTAACTCCTAAGGCGGCTTTGCTTGACAAAGACCGCAGAATCGTTATAATATAAGCAGTCAAATAATGGTGGGAATCGACATTCAAATAGCAATAGATCTTTTAACGCATTGGGGAACGCAGGAGAAAATTTATGAGCATACGAAAAAAAAGTTACAGTCGATATGGAGCTGTTAGTTCATTTAACTTGGGAGGTGTAAATATGGTATCTAAGAATACCTTGAAACCCGGAAAATTCCTTTTATATTTTTTTGGAATGATTGTAATCGTGCTGATACTTGGCTTCCAGCCAACTGAATCCGCACAGACGCAAGCTACATATCCACCCCCTTTCGAGGTGCAGGGACCAACCACTTGTTTTATTGCTGATTGTTTTGGAACTAAACCGTCAGGAAATTACTGCACCGCAAACGATGTCTTAATAGCAAGTATGACAACCTATGAAGTCATAAAAGCTTGTCGATATGTTGGGGATACCGGCGAATATTCTTTCCTGGTTGCAACGGAGGCTGGTGCACAATCGAGATATGACCCCACGATTTGGGTATCCGCTGATGGCGGAGATGCCGAAACAGGCAGTTGTTACAGGGATTACCTTAATCCGATTACGACGGTGGTGTCCGATTTGGATTTGAGCGGAGGTTATGGTCCATTTATTAATCTTGAACCAACATTAGCTGACACCTGTGGTGACATCCAGTCGAACGCGATAGCTTATAAAATTCTCGGACCGATAGAGATTCCATGTACCGCTGGGCTTATCAACAACCAACAACTCGCTACGGTGATTGCCTGGGACAACCAATCAAAACCTGGCTGTACATCGGGTGGCTGCACCAATAACACCTCCAAATGCCGGAAAGAATCCATTATCGTAGAAATAAATACCGCCATTGTTGATTTAGCCATCACAAAAGTCGCGTCGACCACGCCGGTTTTCCCCGGCGATACATTTACCTTCACCCTGACTGTTCAAAACAAGAGCTTGACTTACAAGTCCACAGGCTACACGATCAAAGATCTGCTTCCAGCCGGTGTTTCTTATGTTTCTTCCTCCCCTGATGTTTGCACGAGTGAAAAAGATACCGATACTGGACGAGATCAGGTGACCTGTGTTGTCACAGACGATCTGCCTGCTAACACCACGGATACCCCAATCGTTCTCACAGTTCAATTAAGCAAGGCCTATATGGGACCTTTCCCGATTACGAACGAAGCTTGCGTTACAGGGAATGAGCCGGAATATGACGGCACTTTTCCGGAGCCGGCTCCTTATCCTCCTTCCACGTTGGGTGACAACTGTGACACCGATAATGTGATAACTGAAGTCGACCTGCTTACATTTACGGCAGAGGCTAAGGAAACCCACATCCTGGTCCAGTGGGAAACTGCCACGGAGAAAGACAACCTGGGCTTCAACCTCTATAGGGCTACAAGCATCGCTGGAGACCGCATTAAACTCAATGCAACTTTAATTCCCAGTAGTTCACCAGGCGATATGCTTGGAAGCTCATATGCTTACATCGACATAAGGGATATTGTTGCAGAGACTGTCTATTATTACTGGCTGGAAGACATTGTTTTGGAAGGTTTCGCAACTATACACGGACCTCGTTCAACGCGGACGAGCGGCTTGTTTGCGACGAACAAAATCTACCTTCCATCCATTATTTTGAGCCAATAAAGCGAGCTAAGTTTATTGGTCATTCTAACATTTTGCCTGAAAAAGATGACCAGTTGGCATAGCAAACGAACGATGTTGACAACCATGAGGTTAATTTGACTGAAAATTCAACCCAATACAAACGAAACCCTGATTTTGTTTTCAGGAAGATTGCCGATGAGGTTATCCTGGTGCCGGTTTACCAAAACACTGCCACGATGGAAGCGGTCTTCGCGCTCAATGAGGTTGGCGCGCTGCTCTGGAGCTTGCTGGAAGAAGAACGCAGTGAGGATAAACTCAATCAGGCTGTCTTACTAGAATTTGAAGTTGAACCTGAAGTGGTCAAAGACGATGTGAGGGCTTTTCTTGATGAAATGCTTGAAATTGGGGCTGTTAGCGTGGTGGAAGCATGAGCTGCATCGGCGTGCCTGAAATCTTCATGGATGAGTGGGCTAACAATATGCTTGCCCCATTGGGAAAGCAGCGCTACCCGCTTTCTGCCAGCATCGAGCTGACCGAGCGCTGTAACTTGAACTGCGTGCACTGTTACATCGACCAGCCCGCCAACAGCCAGGCTGCCCGGGCGCGCGAGATGAGCACAGAAGAGGTTAAGCTCGTGCTTGACCAGATGGCAAAAGCTGGCACGCTTTATCTATTGCTCACTGGTGGAGAAGTGCTGCTTCGTTCGGATTTTGCAGAAATCTATCTGCATGCCAAACGACTCGGGTTTATCATTACTGTGTTCACCAACGGCACATTAGTCTCAGAAGAAGTTGCTGAGTTGTTGGCTAAGGCGCCTCCATATATGGTAGAGCTCACCCTGCTTGGGGGAAGTGCTGAAACTTTTGAGGCGATTACACAGGTCCCAGGATCTTTTGAACGATGCCTGCGCGGTATTAATTTACTAAAACAATATGGACTTGAGGTGAATGTTAAGACCGTCATGCTCACCCTCAATCAACATGAACTGATAAAAATCGAGGATCTGGCGGAATCGTTGGGGGTGCCGCACCGCTATGACAGCACCATCTGGCCGCGCCTGGATGGTAGCCACAGCCCCTACGACTACCGACTTTCAGCTGAAGATACCTTGAAGATGGACCTGAACGACTCTGAACGAATTGCGGAATGGAGCAAAGCTGCTGAGAAATACGCAGGTATTCCGGTACGCGGGGAACTGGCATTTACCTGTGGCGCGGCGGTGCGCTCATATCATGTAGACAGTGCTGGCAGAATGTGTGCTTGCATGATGGCGAGAAGACCATCCTACAGCCTGCTTGAGATGCCCTTTGCCGAAGCATGGGAGAAACTGGGTGAGATCAGAAGTATCAAAAGGACTAATAAAACTGAATGCGAAAGTTGCATAGCCAATGATCTATGCAATCAATGTCCGGGTTGGTCACAATTAACCTATCAAGATTACGAAACTCAAGACGAGTTTGTCTGTAAATTAGGTAAGTTGCGCACGCAATATTTTGGTAAAATAGTGCATGAGCCGATATGTGAGGGAGTTTATGAATAAGAAAACTTATGAAGCACCGAAGGTCACAAAGGTCAAGTTAGAGATTAAGCAGTCTATTCTTGGAACCTGTAATCAAACATCGATAAATGTTGCAGGAGACTATGGTACTACTAATTGCATAACTACATACTGTGTCTATCCCACTTAGCCAGGCAGACAGAATAATCTCATTGTCTGCCTTGAAAAGTGACTGATCATTTACTATGTTTCCTCTTAATACGATAGCAAAACCATCGGAACGATTTGGTTGGGATATCAGTTTATTGAAATGATTACTGATTTTAAAATTGGAAACTTATGCTTACGGCTTTCCTTAAGCCTTAAGTTATTTAATCCTGCACTTGACAATACTTTTAATAAATTTACAGTTAATGACCGGAACAAACAGCTGCCAGTCCTTCAAGAAGACAACCCTTTACCACGGATGACATTATTAGTTGTAGACAAGCGTTGGATACATCCTTCGGTTAGTTTTCTTGTGAGTACAGACTCCTGGGATTTATGGCAGGATGAAAATCTCGGATTCATATTCAGCTTTAAACAGTACAAGGAACCCTTTTTATTAGCTCGAGTTGATAAAAACTTTACAAGTACGGAAATTCATTGGGTTAACCCGAAGAAGGATCTCTCCAAAATTTCAATTAAGGACATCCTGGACCTCCGGCTTTATCTTAATTGGCTGGCTAATTTCGGGGATCTGGTTTTACACGCTTCCGGATTTGTGTATGAAGGTAAGGGCTATTGTTTTTTGGGTGAGTCTGGTCGCGGTAAATCCACCCTGGTAAGAAGCCTGGCAAGGCAGGAAGGTCTGACTGTTCTGGGAGAAGACCAGGTTATCCTGCGCTTCCTGGATGGGCAGTTCCGCATTTTTGGCACGCCCTGGCACACAGACCCTAACCTTTGTGCCGCTTTGGACGCGCCACTGGAAAAAATATTTTTCCTGGACAGGGAGCAACCTGCGACCATCAGGGAAATGAGCTCGATGGAGATGGCTTCCAGAATGCTGCAGACAGCCTTTGTTCCCTGGTATCGAAAAGACTGTTTGCCATTAATTTTGGAACGGGTTGGACTTTTGTCAGAAAACATCCGCTGTTTGACACTTTCTTACAAACTTGGTCAGGATGGACTCCAAACCCTGCTTGATGCGTAAGAGATGACATTGTTTTAAAAGAGCACTACCGTGAGGAAAAATGAAAAAGAGAAACGTTAACTTTTTTCTCCTGAGCTGTAGCTTGGTTTTTCTGACAGGCATTGGTTTTCGACCTGTTCATTCAAGTGATCAGACTGTTTCCACTGGGGAAGGGAAAATTGGGGTGGAGTTGATCAGTTCCAGCGAACAAGGTGTCAGTTTTCACTTAAGCGTGCCTTGGGAGAGCCTGAAGCAGGAAAGTGTGCAGGAAGAAGGAAGGGCTTACACCAGCCTCTCATTGCCAGGTTGGAATCGTATAAGCCAGCCTGGTGCTCCAGCCTTGCCAAGCCGCGCGGTAACTATTGGTGTACCTTTTGGAGCGGAGGTCACAGTGAGCGTTGTCACTGGAAATTCTCGGACAATTACGCTGGACACACCTATACTGCCAATATTCAGCCAGATTAATGATGAAGCCCTGGTCCTTTCGCAAGAGGGTCTGCCTATGCAGCAAGTCCAGACCGAAATCCTCATGGACGAAGATATTTATGGAACGCCTGACAGTTACCCTGGAAAACTGGCTGAGATTAGCAGCGAAGGCGTAATGCGTGGGCAGCGCATTGTGGCAGTCGCGATCTACCCACTGCAATATCAGCCAGCCAAGAATGCCCTGACAATTTATGAAGAATTATGGATAGAAATCCAGTTTTCTGGTATACAGACTCAACCTTCGAAAGCAGTCCTGGAAGAGAATTCGGTTTTTGATGACATCCTTGCGGACACTCTTCTGAACTACAACGAAGCACGCTTTTGGCAGCAGCCGACCATGCCGCAAAACGGAGTAAACGCTGGTAATCTCGCCTGGGATATCCCTTCTCCAGCCTGGAAAGTGATTGTTAACGAAGAGGGAATGTATCAGCTTGACAAAGGTTCTTTGATTCAAGCTGATTTTCCCGTGGAGACGCTGACGCCGGTAAATATCCAGATGTTTAATCAAGGGCAGGAAGTCGCGCTGGATGTGCGTCTCGACGACCAGGACCAGGTAGAAAGCATCTTTTTTTATGGACAGGCTATTGAGAGCAAATATACCAATCAGAATGTTTACTGGCTAACGATTGGGTCTGAGCCTGGGCTGCGCATGACGCAGAGAAGTGGCGTACCAGGAGCAGCTGAAATCCCCCAGACTTACAGGCGTGAAATCTTTGCTGACCGCTTGCCCACCTCCGCGCCAATCTACATTGAAAAAGCACTGGGATCAGATGATTTGGAACGGTTTTTCATGGGAAATCTTGCCACAGCTAGTATTCCAACTATCAATTATAGTTTTACGCTTGGAACTATTGTTTCAAATGACAGCGGACTATTGACAGTATCTTTGCTGGGTCGGAGATCCGATAGCAGTGTAAATCCAGACCATCATGTGACTTTCTATTTAAATAATATTTTATTGGGAGATGTCTGGTTTGACGGTTTCACCTGGCAAACAGTTGACCTGACTATACCAATCGGTCTTCTACAAGCGGGTGATAACACGCTCAGGTTTACTTGCGCTGATGATACAGGAGCTCTTCCTGACGTGGTGTATTTAGACTGGTTTAGAATAACCTTTTCAGACGGCTTTACCGCGGTGGATGAAAAGCTGAGTTTTGCTTATGAGAGAGCTGGCACATGGCGCTTTGAGGTGAGCGGGTTCCTTACTGGCACTAATGTAGATGTATACGACATCAGTGATCCGCTTAAGCCAGTGATGATTACTGGTGGTATCAATAATTCTGGTATGTTTTCCTTCCAGGAATCAATAGATTCCGCATCTTCTTACGAAGTTCTGGCATTCGATCAATACCTAATTCCAAGCCCGATTCTGAGAGATAGTGCTTCTAATCTGAGGAACCCAGTCAACACGGCAGATATGATCATAATCAGCCATGCTGAATTTTTGGAACAGAGTCAGGATCTGGCTGATTATCGTAATGGTCAAGGTCTGCCTGCGGTGGTGGTTGATGTTCAGGATATCTACGACGAGTTTAACCACGGTATTGTCAGCCCCTACGCCATCCGGGAATTCCTGGCATTCACACAAGACAACTGGCAGGGAACTGCTCCGGCTTATGTGCTGCTGGTAGGGGACGGACACTATGACCCTAAGAACTTCTTAGGCTACAATCGACCAAGCTACATCCCGCCTTTTCTGGGCACGGTTGACTTTGATGGAGGAGAAACCGCGGCGGATAACCGCTATGTAACTTTTGATGGGGAAGGTGACTTGCTGCCTGATATGCTGATCGGAAGATTTTCCGTAAACAACAGCACCGAAGCAGCGGCGATGGTGGCAAAGATTGTTGCTTACGAAACATTAACACCAGCATCGGCTGAGTGGCAGGATCAGGTCTTGTTTATTGCCGATGACTCAGCAATGTTTGCAAGTACCTCAAACTATATGGCCACAAATTATGTCGAAGCCAGCGGGCACCCTGCAACCAAAGTGTATCAGGGGGTTGCGCCTCATGAAACTCTTCTGCTAGCACGTGCTGCGATCCAGCAAGAGATTAATGCAGGAAAGCTATTTGTCAATTATATCGGTCACGCTTCTTCCAGCCAGTGGGCTGATGGAGGCTCCGGAACAGCAAAAGGACTTTTGAACCTGTACGATATTGCAGCACTCACCAATGAAGGCACACCCCCTATCGTATTGGGTATGACATGCCGAGAAGGTTATTTTATCATGCCTCATCCATTGAATACTAACTATGATGCGGTGGCGGAAGTTTTCACGCGAAAACCTCTGGGTGGTGCCTTGGCGAGTTGGTCTGCCAGCGGTGCTGGTGTGGCAACCGGACACTTCAGCCTGAATGCAGGCTTTTATGAAGCCTATTTCTTTGATGGTGTTGGCACGCTGGGTGAGGCTACCCTGGCTGGTAAGCTTATGCTGTGGCAAACAGGCAACGCGCTGGATTTGTTGGATACCTATCACTTATTCGGCGACCCCAGCATCGTCTTTAAGCGCGGCTTGACCGCCATTTCAGATGATTATGAAATGAATGAGAATAACATTCTGACTGTTAGCGCGCCAGGCGTATTAGCGAACGACCATAACCCGGGTAGCTTGACCCTGACCGCACAGTTGGTTGATGGAAGCGGTCCTAGCCATGGAACGCTCGAATTGAATCAGAATGGTGGTTTTACTTACACACCTTCCGCAAACTGGTATGGACTGGATAGTTTCTATTACCAGGCTGTGGCAGATGGTGAAGAGCTATCGAATCCCACCAGAGTTAACATAAGGGTACAGTCAACCAACCAACCGCCAATCGCCCAGTCAGATTCTTACACCGCTGAAGAAGATTCGATTTTAACCGTCTCTGTGCTGAATGGTGTCTTGATCAATGACAGCGACCCTGATGGAGATGAATTAACTGCTCATTTATTCTCTAATCCTGCCAAAGGATCGGTGCTTTTTTATCCTGATGGGTCGTTCAGTTATTATCCCTGGTTTAACCAAAATGGCACGGATAGTTTTACCTATCAGGCTTACGATGGGGAGGCTTTTAGCGATGCCACCATTATCACCATAAACATTACACCGGTTAACGATACACCGCTAGCTTCTCCTGATAGCTACACCACTTACAAAAATATAAACCTGGTCGTACCGGCTCCTGGCGTGCTTGCGAATGATTTCGATTATGATGGGGACGCATTGACTACTGTCTTGGTGCCTGGGAGCGGTCCAGCTTTTGGTGAGCTCACATTCAACGTAGATGGTTCCTTCAATTACACTCCTTTGGAAGGATTCGCTGGTGAGGTTTCTTTTAGTTATCGGGCAAGCGATGGGTTTCTAGAAAGTGAGAACACGCTCGTAACTATCACCGTTGAACCTGAAATCAAAATATTTTTGCCCCTGATTCTACGATAGTGTCAGTTTTTAATAGTTTTTTAATTTAATATCTTTTCAAACCATACGCCAGGGCGATGATTTTTTCCACATTGCCCTGGATCAGCGTCTCAATTTCTAATGCAATCTCACTGTAAGATTCTCTAGTGACATAGGGGTCGGGGATGCTGAAGGATAGCCCGGTCAGTTCGCTCAATAAATACGTTTTATTTCTCAACTTCGGATAATCGAGCAAGATTGATTCCTTCTGACCTTCTTCCATCACCAAAAACAAATCAATTTTTTCACGATGAATGCCTTCAATCCCTTTTGAAGTGTGTGTGCTGAGATCGAGTCCTCTTTTTGCCGCCTCAATCAATGCTTCGGGAGTGGCTGGAGCCAGATTGGCAACCCAGGAACCCGCACTTTCGACGATCCACTCGCCTGGCATGTTGCGCGTTGCCAGTTCACGCCTCAAGATAGCAGCGGCAAGCGGCGAACGGAATTGGTTCTTGGTACAAACGATGACAATTCTTGGCACGAAATTAAAATCCTTTAAGTATCAGGAAGTTATCGCTACTTCTCAGCATCCTTGCGTTGGTATTTATCAAAAACAGAACCCAGAGCAGTTGCTTTTTTTGGCTCGGGCTGAACATCTGAGTTTGGCACGACCGATTCAGAATGGTATGAGTAATGATTGCTGTAAGGCGAGTAATAGTTATAGCCACCATAATAGTAATCCCGGTTTTTTGGGATCTTGTTCGCGACTACCCCAACCACTTTGGCACCGATTCGTTCCAGCGCTTCCAATGGTCGCATAGCGGTGACAGCCCTGGTCTGACCGGGAATGATTACGTAAACAACACCATCAACTTTCGTGGAAAGTATCTGTGCGTCAGATACGATCATTGGTGCGATATCGATGATGATGATGTCAAAGCGTTTCTCAAGTTCTTTTAATATCTGTGACATCCTATCACTGCCTAACAACTCAGCCGGGTTTGGCGGGATCGTTCCGCAGGTGATGATGTACAGATTCTCCACCTGTTCGTAAGCTTTGAGCACGTCATCGATGCTTAATTTGCCCGTGACCACATCACTCAGCCCCATTCGGTTGGGTTTGTTAAAATGAGTGTGCACTTTAGGGCGGCGCATATCAGCATCAACAACCACGGTCTTCTTGCCACTCTGCGCTTCAACGATGGCAAGGTTGGTAGCAATCGTCGATTTGCCTTCTGCTTCTCCCGAACTGGTAATTAATATTGTCTGCAACGGGTTATCTACTGAGGAGTATTCCAGGTTGGTACGCAGCGCGCGAAAGGCTTCTGATACAGGTGAGCGAGGATTTTTTGCAACATAGACACCGAGAGAATCTTCTGATTTCTTGGAATTGTGCTTCAGTTCGCCGATAAAACCGATTACGGGGGAGTTCAGGACAGCTTTGATCTCATCGGGCGTTTTCAAGGTATCATCCAGGAATTCGATCAGGAACACCAACGCTGCTGTCGCGATCAGACCAATTGCCGCACCTAACATCGCAGTCTGGGTTGGTTTGGGTGAAATTGGAACTGTGGGCTTAACGGCGGTTTCCACTTGCATAACCGTGGGAGTGTTTTGAGCTTTGGCTAACTTGAGCGTTTCCAGGTTATTGATACTGGCGATGTAAATTTGTTGATACAGATTGAGCGTAGTTTTCAAGCGTTCGAGAGCGTTGGAGTCACGGGAAGCTGTTCCGGAGGATTGCCCGAGGACGACTAATTCGGTGTAAATCTTCTGATACAGTTCCAGGATCGGCATAATTTCATCCAGCTTGGTTTGATAGGCAGTCAATTGGGCAATGTCTTCTTGTGAAAGTGACTCAAGGTCAATTCGAGACATGCCTTCTGCTGTAAGTATCTCAGGGTAAATTAAAGCCATATCAGTCTTAAGATTATTGACCTGGATTTGCACGTCGTCCATCTGTAACTGGACACTTTCGATTTGCGTTTGAAGCAACTCGGAAGACATCGTTGTGATTTGTGATTCTAAAATACTGATTTGTTCTTCAGCCTGGGTGATGCGGGTTTGCAGGTTGTTTTCAGCTGCTTCGAATTGAACCGATTGCAGTTTTTCGTTCTGGGAAATCATAATTTCGACCAGACCATTGGCAATTGTAGCCGCTTTGAATGGGTCAGGGTCTTTTACGGTCAGGACTACAAACTTGGTGTCATCAACTTGTTGAGCGGTTGCCTGACCTTTGCGAACGGGAAAACCGAGGGTTTCAGAAGCCTGGAACAATAATTCTTCGGTAGTCAAAAGCTGGGCATAAGTGTCGATCAGATCTTGATTATTCAGGTAAGAGTAATAATCGTAGCTGGTTTGAGCGGCTGGCAAAATGACAAAGCGGGCTTGAGCCTGGTAGATCGGCGTTTGGCGAATGCTAATGTAATAGCCAATGCCGCCACCAATTACGAGCCCAAGAATAAGCAGCCAGAGCCAACGTTTGATTGTCGTAAAAACCTGTTTAATATCCATATTTTATCCCCAGAAATTACCCAACAATAATGAATCCCGTCTGATTTTCTTCAATTTATCTAGCAGTTAAGAATACCATAAAAGTAGAAAATCTGTTTGACGAACACCGGGAGCGTCAGCGTATTGCCTCATCACCAAAAGTGACTAAAGGGGTATCGTTTACCTCAAATACAAATGTCACCCAGCAATCTTTAAGAGGCTCTTGATCTTTTTGCTCAACACGGATTTACCCTGCACCTCCCTGATTAATGCGAAGTTTCTCTAATTTTGAGTCAATGCGGTCAGCCTATCTAAACCTGGATGTATGTTAAAATCACTGGTTATGGACATCAAGGTTGTTTCGACCAATAAGAAAGCACGCTTCGAATATTTCATCCTGGAGACTTTTGAGGCTGGTTTGGTTTTAAAAGGGACTGAAATTAAATCAGTACGACAAGGGCAAATTTCTTTGCAGGAAGCATACGTGCGCACGAACGGAGAAGAAATCTGGCTCGTTGGCGCACATATTGCCCCTTACGAACATGCCAGCGCTTTCCAGCACGACCCCAAACGGGATCGAAAACTTTTAATGCACAAAAAAGAGATCCGCAAACTGTACGACGAAGTCCGTATCAAAGGAATGACTATCGTCCCGATGCGAGTTTATCTTAAAGGTGGAAAAGCCAAGCTGGAAATTGGGCTCGCCAAGGGTAAGAAACAATATGACAAGCGCGAATCGATCAAAGAACGGGATATCGAGCGTGAGAGCTCCCGCAATAGAGGCGGCTGGCAGTAGCCCGTTCAAGCCTTTACCTCCGGTTTGAGCTTTTTGAGAGATTTTGTATAATAAGACCATGAAATTAAACGATAACATCAGCAGACGTGACTTTCTGAAATTTACCGGGCTGGCAGCCAGTTCGCTGCTCCTTCCGCTTGGCAAGGTCTCGGCGGCATCAAAGCTCCAGGAATGGCCAGCAGGCGCGAACTTAGGACGTGTTTTGGGCGATATTGGCACCTATTTCGAAATGCGCTCCGAACCAAATTTCAACGCCCCGGTCACGAAAGGTGTCTGGCGGGATGACGTTCTCGAGATCAAACAAGTGGTGGTCGCCAATCAGCTTGACCCTAACCGCTATAAGCAAAGATGGTATGAAACGCCAGATGGCTTTATCAACGCAATCTTTGTCCAACCTGTAAAACATATGCCAAACCAAGCTTTGGTGTCCTTACCTCTGGATGACCAGGGCAGACCCGGAATGTGGGTGGAAATTACTGTTCCCAAAGTAGGCATGGAATACTCCGGCTCGTGGGAATATGCTTCCCATTGGATCAAAAGCAGATATGGTCAGCCCAATCTTTATTACGGACAGGCATATTGGGCTTCTGATATCAGACAAAAAGACGGCAAGACCGAATACCTGCTGAGTGAGAAATATGGCGCTGAACCTGATTATTATTGGGTGGATGCGCGTGCCTGCAAGCCAGTAACCGAGGCGGATGTTGCCCCGATTCATCCTGATGTCGGCGATAAAAAAGTATTGATCAACCTGCAATATCAGACTATGCAATGTTTTGAAGGCTCGAATGAAGTCTATTTCTGCGAAGTCTCTACCGGTTGGTTCAAAGAAGGAAAACGGCTCACCCCTGTTGGAAGCACGCCGGTATGGCGGAAAATGGTGTCGCTCCATATGAGTTCCTATGGCGATGAAGGCTACGATTTGCCTGGCGTTGCCTGGACAACGATCTTCCATCCTGAGGGTCAGGCAATCCACACTGCTTACTGGCATAACGATTTTGTCAATCCCTTGTCCAATGGTTGTATTAACTGTCTGCCACACGATGCCAAATGGGTCTGGCGCTGGATCAATCCCCAGGTTGCCTTGTATCCGGGGGAACTGACCGTCTCGGGCAGCAGCCAGTCGACCTTTGTACAGGTCATCGAAAGTTAGCTTGCGGTTATGCCTGCTCCTGGGAAAGACGTTCTGCAACCCAGCCAGCGTGCTGAAGAAAGACAAAACCCTGAACAAAGCCTAAGCGGCAAAGTCGGGTCATGGCTCAAGCGCCATTACCTGGCGCTGATAAACACTGCCCTGGCAATTTACATCATCCTGCCTTTGATGGCACCAGTGTTAATGAAAACGGGTCAGACCAGCGCCGCTGATGTGATCTACAGGATGTATAAACCGCTCTGTCATCAATTGGCTTATCGCTCGTTTTTTCTCTTTGGAGAGCAGGCGGTGTTCCCCCGTGAAATTACTGGAATTGAAGGGCTGAAAACCTACGAGCAAGCAACAGGTCTCGACAGCCAGGACAACCTGGCAGCAATGGCATTCCGCGGCAACGAGCAGTTGGGCTATAAGACAGCCTTGTGCCAGCGGGACGTGGCAATTTACACCAGTTTACTGTTATTTGGGTTGGTTTTCGCCCTGACAAAGCGTAAACTCAAACCCCTGCCTTGGTTTGCCTGGATCATCCTGGCGCTGGGTCCGATGGGGCTCGATGGGCTGTCACAGCTTGTCAGCCAGATGGATATTCCTGCAATGAGCTGGTTTGCCATGCGCGAAAGCACGCCCTTTCTGAGGGTGCTGACCGGTGCGATGTTCGGCTGGTTCACTGCCTGGTTTGGGCTGCCTTCAATTGACGAGATGATCAACGACACGAAAATGAAACCGACAGCAACCAGTGCATCTAAGGAGGACTAACATGTACCGGCAAGAAAAAGAGGGGTTGGTGACCTATCACTTTGAGAGTTTCGATAAAAGCCTGGTGAATCATGCTTTTTATACTCGAAAAGGGGGTGTCTCGGAAGGTCACTTCAGCGAGCTCAATCTGGGCGGCACCAATGGTGACAAGCCGGAGCATGTGCGCGAAAACCATCTCAGGCTGTTTGAGAATTTTGGCATGCCCTTTGATAGTCGTTTTGATGTTTGGCAGGTGCATGGCGATACAATCCATTTCACGGATTCCCCCAGACCTGAAACCCAAAAGCATCAACCAGGCGATGGCATATTTACACAAAACCCTGATGTCACTTTAATCATGCGCTTTGCCGATTGCGTCCCGATCATGATTCACGACCCTGTGAAAAAAGTAGTCGGGCTGTTGCATGCCGGCTGGCAGGGAACGCTGATCGAGGTTGGCTTGGTGGCGGTTGAAGCAGCGCTCAAAGAGTATGGCAGTGACCCAGCAACACTGCGCGTAGGCATTGGTCCTTCGATTTGTAGCCACTGTTATCAAATTGGACCCGAGGTCAGAGCCAGATTTTTCAAAAGATGGGGCGACGAAGCTGCAAAATTTGTCAACGAAACACCAGATGGATATTACCTTGACCTTTGGGCAGCCAACGAGTGGAGTTTGCGCAAGGTTGGCATTCAGCATATTGAGCAATCGCACATTTGCACTGCCGAAAACCTTCACGAATGGTATTCTTATCGTAAGGAAAAAGGGCTGACCGGACGATTTGCTGCCGCAATCAGCCTGACTCCGAAGGGAGAGCATGGATAGCAGGGAAATCGCGCTGATCAAGACGAAAATCGAGCAAAATCTGGCTGAGATCCTGGAGATCGTGAGCCGGGCTGCAGCGGTAAGCGGGCGGGATGCTGATGAGATCAGGGTTTTGGCGATCAGCAAGCGCCAACCGGTTGAGGTGATCGAAGCTGCTTATCGCTGTGGTCAATTGGCATTCGGGGAGAGCTACGTCCAGGAAGCCTTGCCCAAAACCGAATACTTCCACCAGTACGCTGACATTCGCTGGGATATGGTTGGGCACATCCAGAGCCGTAAAGCCCGCCAGGTGGCAGAAAACTTCCATGCCGTCCACTCAGTGGACTCACTGAAACTGGCAGACTTGCTTAATAAGTTCAGACCGGCAGAATTGCCGCCATTGGAAGTCTTCCTGGAGGTCAATATCGGCGACGAAGACTCCAAGTCCGGTTTCCAGGGTAGTGATCATGACGATTGGGCAGCTTTGTTACCGGTGGTGCGCCAGATTTTGAAAATGGACAGGTTAAATCTGGTCGGTTTAATGGCGATGCCGCCCTTATTTCTTGATCCAGAAGCTAGCCGTCCTTATTTTCAGAAATTGAGAAAATTGAGAGATTATTTGAGCTCCGAGGTGATGGAAGCAAAACTTTCGCAGCTTTCAGCAGGAACGTCAGCTGACTTTGAAATTGCCATCGAAGAAGGCGCAACCATCGTGCGCATAGGCGAGCGCTTGCTTGGACCACGAGCATAACAAGTTTGAGGAATCATGCAATATATAATACTTTTTATCCAGATTTTCGCACGGTCAATCGTTTTTTTGCTTTTTTTGCATGTTTTGTTGTCATTATTTATGGCAGGCGATCGACCGCTGCGGATTGGAATCGCCAGACTTGTCGACCCGATCCTCGATCCGTTTCGTCGTTTCATCAAACCGATTAATGGAGTTGACTATACTCCCGTGGTTGCAATCCTGGTAGTAAACCTGATCGAGTGGCTGCTGACGCGTTTTTTGGTAAGGTTTGTATAAATCCATTGGGCTGATCGATGCCCCACCTTATCTCGCAACACTGATTAATTAGCTCTTATATAATATCCTGCCGCAGCTTTTGCACTTTGTGATCATGTTTGGGTTGGCGGCGAGTTGTATGTCGGTTGGTGAAAGCTCCACACCGCAGGCTTTGCAACTACTGTCATAAACCTCGGCTACCGCTACCCCACCCTTCCTTTTAAACAAGGCATCATACTCTTCAAGCAGTTTTGCGTCCAACTGGCTTTTCAGAGCATCGCGCTGAGCGTTGATCTTCGGCAGCTGTTTAATTAACTTCTCCCGCTCCCCCATCAAAAGTGAATTTTCGGTGGCTTTTGCATTGAGCAGTTTCTGCAATTCGGCTTCGGCTTCCTTTTTTGCTTCCTGGCATGAGTCATTTACTTCCATGAGTTGAATCTGTTCATCTTCCATGGTTTTGATGACGCGCCGCAAGGCTTCACTTTCTGCCTGGAGGTCCTGCAATTCTTTGGTGGCGCTGATTTTCCCCCCATAAAGCTTTGATTGAGTCAGCTTTAATTTCAGGGATTTCTCTTCTGCTTTTTTATGCAAGTCATCGAGCTGGTTGTCGCTCTCGTTTAATGCGTCAGTTGCTTTTTGGAGGGTCGCACGGGCTTTTAGCACGACTTTATCTGACGCGATGATTTGGTCAATTTGTTTGATGCGTTTGAGTCTTTGGATCCGTTGTGAATCGAGTTGCTGCAGTCGGTAAAGGCTGAATGTTTCGTTCATGTGTCTCCGTCTCTAATTTCTTCGTGGATAATAATTGTAACAGGTCACGGGCTTTTAGCTGATACCCGTCCACTTCGTGGCGGGCACGGCTAGGTGATAGTGGGAGACCACGGCAGGTCTCCCCTGCAAAAAAGAAGCCAGACCGCCATCGAGAGACCATTCCCCAGGTACAATCTAATAATTCAACCTGCCTCACCGCTTGACCTGCTATCAGAAATTTGCTCTATGATATAATTCGGCGCATATACAGAAGACTGACTCTTCGATAGATGGAGATAAAATTTGGCTTTTTTCAACCCAATAAAATGGTTGCTGGGGTTGCTCTCGCTGGATCTGGGTATTGACCTGGGAACAGCGAATACTTTGGTTAATGTAAGAGGTAAAGGCATCGTCATTAACGAGCCTTCCTGGGTAGCAATCAACAAACGAACCCGTGAACCCGAAAAAATCGGGGCAGCCGCCAAGGCAATGGTCGGGCGTACGCCTGCCAATATGGTAACCTTGCGCCCATTGCGCGATGGTGTGATTTCTGAATACGATATTACCCAGGCAATGCTTGAATATTTCATCAGCAAAGCTCATGAAAACAGTATCGTTCTGTTTCCCTATTCCCGAGTGGTGGTTGGCATCCCTTCCGGTGCGACGGAAGTAGAAAAACGCGCCGTATATGATGCCGCCATGGCAGCTGGTGCACGCGAAGCCTTTATGATCCACGAACCGGCAGCGGCTGCAATTGGCGCAGGTCTGCCCATTGAAGAAGACTCGGGTAATATGATCGTCGATATTGGTGGCGGGACCACCGAAGTGGCGGTCATAGCTGGCGGTGGAATCGTCATCTCGCGTTCACTGCGTGTAGCGGGTGATGAACTCGACCAGGATATTATCGAATACGTGCGGAGCAAATACAATTTGTTTATTGGCGACCAAATGGCAGAAAAAGTTAAAATCGCCATCGGTTCAGCTTACCCGCTTAAAGAAGAAAAAACCGTCGATGTGCGCGGGCGCAACCTGATCACAGGGCTGCCTGAATCGATCGAGATCTCTTCAGTAGAAATCCGTGAGGCTTTAGCACCCTCAATCCAGGTAATTGTTGATACTGTTAAAGATGCCCTGGATGAATCTCCTCCAGAGATTCTGGCAGACCTGATGGACAACGGTATTTGCCTGGCAGGAGGTACCGCGCAGCTGCAAGGTCTTGCTGACCGTTTGTCGAACGAGGTCCGTGTCCGCGTGTGGGTGGCAGAAGATCCGATGACTTGCGTGGCACGTGGTTGTGGTATGGTTTTGGATGATATGGAACTGTACGAAAACTTATTGGTCGGCATTGAACGAGACCCATATTCCAGCAGCCAGCCAGCATGAATTCAACGACCGGACTAACCGGTCGATCCTGTTATGATTAAAAAACTTTTAACACCAAAAAATTTGCGCAACCTGATCATTATTCTGGTTGTTTCGGGGGTCCTTTTTCTCGCAATTTCCGGCTACCTGACACCTGTATTCAGTGTTTCAGTTAGCCCTTTTATCTCAGCGCAGAGCTGGCTCTCGCAGCGCTACCTTGCTTTCAGCGATTTCTTTAACTCTCCGCGCGATATGGCAACGCTGCGGTCAGAAAACGCCCGCCTGGAGAACGAGGTGGCCTTGCTGCAAAGTGAAATTGTTGCCTTGCAGGAGAACCTGGCACAGTCCGACATCCTCTACACTTTGCTCGATTTTGCACGGACGAACCCGGAGCACGAATATGTGGCAGCAACGGTGATCGGTCGAGAAATTAGCCCTTATTTGCAGTACATCATCATCGACAAGGGCAGTAACGATGGTCTGCGGCACGGCATGCCTGTGGTAACGCAGCAGGGGCTGGTGGGTCGCATTGATGCCCTGATCTCTGATGCTGCCAGGATCCAGTTGATTACAGACGCTAACTCGACGGTGAACGTTAAATTGCAGATCGCCGGTGTGGAGGGATTGGTGCGTGGTTCTGTGACCGGTGAAATCGCTCTGGATATGGTGCCGGTTGATACCGAGGTGCAGATAGGTGAAATTTTGATGACTTCTGGTTTGGGCGGAACCTACCCACCCAACATCTTTGTTGGGCAAGTTTTGACCATGCAGTCCAAGCAAAACGTCCTTTTCCAAACTGGCTCGATTCAACCTGTTGTCGATTTTTCGAACCTGAGCGCTGTTCTGGTGATCACAAACTTCGATTCCGTGGATATCTCCCCGTTGGTTCCGTGAGGGTCTTATGCTATCGTATCTGATCGGATTCGCAGGTTTCGTCCTGACTGCCATGCTTCAAATGAGCGTATTCAGCCAGTGGAAAATCCTCTCGGGTAGTGCCGACATCGTTCTGCTCTTTGTGATCGCCTGGTGTCTGCATGACCGCAGCAAACGGCTCTGGCTGCTGGTTTTGATCATGGCGGGAGCTGTTGGTGCAATCTCTGCTGTACCAACCTGGATACCGATGGTAGTCTATTTTATTGTCTACCAGGTGAGCAGGCTGTTCCAGGCGAGGTTGATGCAATCGCCGCTGTTGAGCATGCTTGTGCTTGCTTTTGGCGCATCTCTGCTGCAGACCATCCTCAACCTTGTTTACCTGTTCGTCACCAGGGTCGACCTGAACTTTACTGACGCCCTGGTTGAGGTAGCGTTACCGTCCATATTACTCAATATGCTGCTGGCGATCCCGATGCATGCGATTGTCCGTGAGGTCGCTCATTATGCTTTTCCGAAAGGAGTTGAAGCATGAACAATCAAGAATATAAAAAACCGACCATCAACATGGGCAGATTCCGCTGGATTTATCTGATCATTGTTTTGGTATTCCTCTATTATGCCTCGCAATTATTCAATTACCAGATTATCCAGGGTGATAGTTATTCTGCCCAGGCAGAAGATAACCGTACCACGGTTATCAGTATCCCTACTCAACGAGGGATGATTTTTGACCGCAATGGCATTGTCCTGGCACGCAATACGGCGCAATATAATGTAACTGTCACGCCGGCAGAATTACCGGATTCGGAAGGTGAAATCCGCGAAATTTTTGACGAACTCAGCCAGCTGGTAGACATTCCCGTCAACCAGGGTGAAGTCAACGATCAGACTGCCAGCGCATTTACACCCTGTTTCACTAACCTGGGTATTTTTCAAATTGTTGAGATCGCCGAGAGCCTTTGGCCTTTCCAGGCAACCCGCCTGAAATGCAACCTGAGCAAAGAAACAGCCATGATCATTGAAGAAAAAAAAATGGACTGGTCCGGCATTGATATTGAAGTTGAATCCGTGCGTGAATACCCGACCGGCGAACAGACCGCCGAAATTATCGGCTTTTTAGGACCCATCCCTGAAGTTTTGCTGGACTATTACACCGACCTCGGTTTTGTCTCTGGTCGGGATAAGGTCGGTTATATGGGTATCGAAAACTCAATGCAGGGTGTGCTGGCAGGGACGAACGGTCGGCGCCTGGTGGAGCAAACTGTTGGTGGTGAGGTTGTGAGGGATATCGAAGAACCGATTGAACCTGTGCCTGGTGCGGATGTTCACCTGACCATCGACTATCGCATGCAAGTGGTTGCCCGGGCAGCGCTGATTGAACAATTGCGTTATTGGAACGAATTCTGGATGCGTGAGCGCGGTGAGGTGATGAGTACCACTGGAACCGTTATCGGCATGAATCCCAAGACCGGCGAGCTGCTGTTCATGGTCTCCTACCCCAATTATGAAAACAACCGCATGTCACAGTTTATCCCCGGCTATTATTATGAGCAACTCAGCATTGATGAAGCTAAACCACTCTTGAACAAAGCCATCTCTTCAGAGTTACCTCCCGGCTCAGTTTTTAAAATGGTGCCGGCTTTAGGCGTGCTCAATGAGGGTGTTGTCACTCCCGAACAGACGATCAATTGCACCCCAACGATCACGCTTCGCCAGCAGTTTTACGAAAGCGATATCGGTACAGAACAAAGCTACTATTGCCACGATCCTGCTGGGCATGGAGCAGTCGATTATGAGCATGGCATCGGTTATTCCTGTAACGTCTACTGGTATAAAACCAGCGGTGGTTATCCGGGCGAGGTTGAGGACGGCGGATTGGGCATCTGGAACATCAGCGAATATGGCGCTGCCTTAGGTTATGGAAAGGTCACCGGCATCGAACTGCCCGGTGAAGCTGATGGTCTTCTGCCCAACCCAACCTGGAAACGCCTGAACCAAGGTGAAAACTGGGCTACAGGCGATACCTATCTTGCCGGCGTCGGACAGGGCTACGTATTGTCGACACCGGTTCAGGTGATGAACGCTTTCTCGACAATTGTGAATGGCGGTAAGCACATGCAGCTAAGTATGATCGGCAAAACGGTTGACGCCGATGGCAACGTGGTGCAATCGTTTATTCCAGAAATCCTCTGGGACATCACCAAAGATCCCATGATCCATACTTACGAAGGCAACAACCAGACCAGCGAAGTCAAAGTGGTGGAACCCTGGGTAATTGAGTTGGCGATGAAGGGAATGGAATTGGTGACCAGCCCGCAAGGCACTGCGAAAATAGAATACGAAGGCGATCAAAACAAGATCGCTGGCAAAACCGGCACGGCTGAATATTGCGATGACTGGGCAAACCGCGAGGGCTTATGTATACCCGGCTCGTGGCCTTCCCATGCCTGGTTTGCAGGTTATGCCCCTTATGATGATCCTGAAATCGTGGTGGTTTCTTTTATTTATAACGGTCGTGAAGGTTCCACCGTTTCTGGTCCGATTGTGCGTAAGATCATTGACGCTTACTTCGAATTCAAAAAAATCGATGCAGAACTGGAAGGTCTTCAGATTGGTAATTAGATGATGGATAAGCTGGAGTTACAAGTAAGAGGAATTCACGGAGGGGTATTGATCGCCCTTCCGCTTGTGCCCTGGTACCAGCAGCGCGATTTGCTCGTCGGTCGCATTCAGACCCAGGAACGCTTCTTTAAAGGCGGGCGGCTTGCCCTTGATGTCGGTTCGACGGATTGGTCGGAAGATCAATTGTTAAAACTGATGAAAAGTCTGGCGGATGAAGGCGTTTGCCTGTGGACGATTCTGAGCACCTCAGAAACGACCAGGCAGGCAGCTCAATATCACGGCTTCCCCACAAGCTTGCCTGACCCAAACAAAAAAACCTCTAAAACAGAAGTAACTGCTGCACTGAGCGGGTTGGTGAGCTTCGACTGCCTGCCCCGCAGCCTGGCTGAAGATGAGGAGCTCATGCACAACGGTAATTTGCTGTTGATCGGTGATGTGCCTGAAAATGCCAGGTTGGGGGTTGCCGGATCACTGGTTTTGTGGGGCACGCTGCACGGATTGGCATCCATGAATATGGGCACTGATCTGGGCAGATACGTACGCTTATTGAGGTTGGGAAAAGGACGATTGGTGCTGGACGGTGAAGAGGTTGAAGTCCCGCTGAAAATGCGCAAGCGTAACGGTTTGGTCATCTCGAGAGATGAAAACGGCATCAACATCATCAGTCTGAAACCGGGGAGATTGCTCTGATGAACACCCGTCAAATCTGGCAGCGCTTCGACTTTTTGCTCTTCGCTGTTGTGTTAATCTTGTGCGTATTCGGCGTAGCACTGATCAGTTCTGCTATTGCTGGTAACCCTACGCTGGAAGAACACCCTCAGCGCCAGGCAGTATTCCTGGGCATCGGCTTGGTGGTGCTCTTTCTGGTAGCTGCGTTTGATTATCACATCTGGACTACGTTGAGTAAACCGTTTTACATTTTGGTCGCTATCCTGCTGATGATTGTATTTGTCATTGGAGGTGAGCGCTTTGGTGCAGCGCGCTGGTTGGAGACCGGGCTGGTTACCATTCAGCCGGCTGAACTGTCTAAAATTGCCATAATTTTGTCTCTGGCAAGCTATTTCTCTGCCAATATCGAACGCATTAACAATTGGCTTACCATTGGTCGAAGCCTAGCAATTACCCTGGGGATTGTCACCTGGATTCTTCTGCAGCCTAACCTGAGCACCAGTATTGTGATTTTTGTGATCTGGGCGGCTATGCTGTGGATCAGTGGGTTGAAGAGCAAATACATCCTGATTATGGTTTCCGCTGCTGCGTTTTTCCTGTTAGTCTCCTTCGCGCTCGACTTTCCTTACCTCGCAGATTACCAGAAAGCACGCATCACCAATTTTTTGCAGCCGGATGAGAATGCCAGGCACGGCGAAACCTATAATGTAGAGCAAGCGCTGATCAGCATCGGTGCTGGTGGCTGGTTTGGCAACGGCTATGGACAGGGCAGCCAGGTGCAATTGCGCTTTTTGAAAATCAGGCATAATGACTTTATTTTTTCAGTCCTTGCGAATGAATTTGGTTTTGTAGGAACAGTGATTGTTATCTCAGCGTTAGTTTTTGTGATCATTCGCTGTTTTAAAGTAGCCCAAAACGCCCCGGATGCCTATGGGTCTCTGATCGCTTACGGGTTCGGGGTGTTGATGGGCTTCCAGACCATCGTTAACATCGGCGTGAATCTGCGTCTGTTACCGGTTACCGGTTTAACCCTGCCATTCATCAGCTATGGCGGCAGCTCGTTGGTTTCGATGCTCCTGGGCATTGGGCTGGTGCAAAGTGTACACATGCGCAGTGACCCCAAGCCTAAAGGTATCGTTGAGAATGGGGATAGCTGATAGCTTGCAACAGGAAACAGGGAACAGGGAATAGGGAACAGGGAATAGAGAACAGGGATCTGGGAACAGGAAAGACTCCTTCTGGGAGAAGGGTAGAAGTAGGATCCATCCCCTCTTTCCAGTAAAACCCTTGATAGAATTCTCGAAACTTGGTACACTATTGTTTCGTTAGTGGGGGTTCGTCTAATGGCAGGACAGCGGACTCTGAATCCGTATGTATTGGTTCGACTCCAGTACCCCCAGCCTGAGCAGAACGAGGAAATCATTATTAGATTTCCTCGTTTTTCTTTTATATAAATCAGATTTCTCGCTCGTAAAAGCAAATTTTTTGAAATTACACAAACCCCAGTTTTTCTTAGGTTGGTATAATCATCTCAGGAATTCATTGAATCACAACTTACAGGAGGAAAGAAATGTCAACTAATAAGAAAGCCTGGATTAACCTTATTTTCTTTGTGATCACCCTTGCTGTGAATGCTCTTGGTGCAACGGGGGTTATTAATGGACTGACCCAAAAAGAGATATCGGATCAATTTGTAACTTTGATCACACCCAGCCCATCCACCTTCAGTATTTGGAGTGTAATTTACATACTTTTGTTGCTTTCCATCGTCATGATGGTCGCAAGGAAAAATGACCCATATTATACGAAGGCTGTCGAAGAAATCACACCCTTGTTCATAATATCCTGCCTGTTGAATATCGCTTGGATCGTCACTTTTTCGTTTGTTCTCGTAGAAATATCAGTTTTATTCATACTTGCATTTTTCATTGCATTGGTGTTGATCTGCCTCAAACTCCTGAAAATCAACGATGGAAAGCACTGGCTCTTACCGGTCACATTTGGGATGTATGCGGGTTGGCTGTTGATTGCCAGTGTAGTCAATATTGCCGCTGCCTTGGTAAAAATTAATTGGAATGGTTTTGGGATTTCTGAAGTAAACTGGGCGATCATCATCCTGATTGTTGCGATCCTCTTATTGATCCTCATTCAAACCCAAATCCGCAACGCGATTTTCCCGCTGCCTGTTGCCTGGGCTTATTTTGGGATTTACCAATACCTGAGATCGCCAGAGGGTTTTAATGGGCAATATGCGCAATTGGAGACTGTAGCAATAATTGGAGCAGCTATCCTGGTTCTGGTGGCAATAGCATCCTTTATCATAAACAGATGGTGGTTCTTACCCAAACAAAAATCAGCCTAATTTAGCCCTTAGCAGCTAAATATTTTCTTCATCACACTGCGAATTCCGGATCCTGAGTTCGCAGTTTTTATATCTCAGGTTCTTATAGGATTTCTGGATTTTTCGGATTGGGATTCTGCACTTTGTGGATTAATTTCTGTACTCTTGGACGATTGTATCTTTGGGCGAAGACGCAGGGAAGGTTGGCAACCAGAGCATAAAAAAGCATGAACCAGACTGAGCTCGCAGGCAGAAAAAAACCAAAGACCCAGAAAGGCAGAATCGCCAACCAATGAGTTAGCTCAGCCCGACATGATTCAACCTGGAATCTTGTGAGGTTTTCTCCGGAGTAATTTTCAAGGTGCTTTTTTTTATTACCTTTATTTTTCCAAAGCGCCCCACCATCCGGCAACCAGTGTTTCCAATGCCTGATCCGAAAAATGTCCTGATAGATCTGTCCGCCCTTCTCAAATTTTCGGGTTCGAAAAAGGAAGGAGTTTGGGTCCATCCATTTGTCAGGTAAATGGAGACAAAAGTAAGAAACCGAGAGATTTATGACCATCCAAACTGCAAAACATAGTAGTAAAGTCAAACCGGTCGGCAAAAAAAATATCCTCATACTTTTCTCTTTCCGGCTACAACACGACCTTTCCAAATAATTGGAAGACCAAACAGTTTTTTTATAAGAGAGACTAAAAAGATGATGAGAAAACTAAACACCTGAATTGGGTAGAAAATGAGTCCAATGATGTCAAAGCGACCGATCTTTTTTGCGATCAAGTACAGAACCATCATCCAGACCAGCTTCTGAAGGAAAAACCTTGCATAGTTCGTCTGCAAATTTGTTCACATCCAGCCAAAATGGAATGCGGTGACCATTAAACACGACTGTATACAGGTAGTCATGCTGGATGACGTCAATTGGTTCTTCAAGGCAATTAAACACAAAGCGATGGGCATTAAACCCACTGGGACCAAAACCATAAAGCATCGCTGCGCCGTTGTCGAAAGTAACCGATCCTCGCTTAAAAACACCGCAAGATCCGCCTGGATTGTACCCATTTTCAATGACTGCTACTTTAAGCTGCCTCTTTGCAAGCAGACTTGCTGCTGTGAGCCCTGCCAAACCTCCACCGATAATGATGGCGTCGTACCCCATAAAACCTCCCAAGAATTAATGTGTCATACACTAAGGAGATATTTTACCAATTATTGTCGAATGGGGGGAATTCTATTGGTAATCCACATCACCCGATCGCAGAAAAACAGCAATTCAAGTCAAGAAATTCGTAGCCTGCCCTGTATAATTTGGGTCAGGATGAATAATTAACCATGAATAAGACAAACACAGAAGTTTCGGTTGCTGCTGAACGGATGAAGAGTTACATCCATCAGCATCTTCGTGAACGAATCACAGCAGTCGATGTGGCAAAGGCAGCCGGCTATTCCCAATATCACGCAGCCAGGATCTTCAAAGCAGTGACAGGTCTTTCTCCGTTTGATTTTATTCGTAAGGAAAGGCTGACAGCCTCGGCTCACGCACTGAGGGCTGGGAAATGCAGGGTGATTGATGTTGCCTTCGATTTTGTTTTTGACAGTCACGGAGGGTTCACACGCGCGTTTAGCAATGCGTTCGGGATCTCCTCCAAAAAATATGCAACTCGTCCCACACCAGAGGGGTGGCTGATCCCCTTCAGCTACCTCGACCGGTCCAATTCAGATAGAAAGGATTCTACAATGAAAGAAACTGCCGTGATTTTTACTCAAATTATCGAACGCCCCGCCAGAAAACTGATCCTGCGGCGCAGCAAAGCAGCCGCGGACTACTTCGAATATGCAACTGAAATAGGCTGCGGCAAGGATGGTCAGTCGTCGGATGCCTGGGATGTGCTGATGGAGATTAAGGAAGCGCTTTATGAGCCGGTTGGGCTTTGGTTGCCTGCAAACGTGCGGCTGGAGAACACTGGAATTTATGCACAGGGAGTGGAAGTGCCATCAGATTTTGACGGCGAGGTGCCGGTAGGCTTTGATTTGATTGATTTGCCAGCCGGAAAAATGATCGTCTTCCAGGGCGAGCCCTATGACGACGAGCATTTTGAAGAGGCGGTTGGTTTTTGCATGCAGCACATCGGTTCGTTTAACCCGGAGGTTTACGGCTACCAGTATGCACCCGAGGAGGCACCACGGATGCAGTTAGCGCCCGAAGGCTGGCGGGGATATATTGAAATGTTACCCGTCAGAAGTGTGGCGTAAGGTATTGTCAGACCTTGTAGGGGCGACCAGTACTGCACGCTTGGCTCCAAGTATCATGACCACGGTTGCCCGGATTTTAATTGTCTAAGACTCTAACCCCCTTACCCCCTCTAAAGAGGGGGTGGTAAATTTTGTGTGTAGAATTTCAGTAGGGGCGATCTTCCAAAGTCGCCAGGATTTTAATTGTCTAAGACTCTCACCCCCCTGCCCCCTCTGAAGAGGGGGTGGTAAGTTTTGTGTGTGGAATTTCAGTAAGGGCGATCTTCCAAAGTCGCCCGATTTTAATTGTCTAAGACTCTCACCCCCCTGCCCCCTCTGAAGAGGGGGTGGTAAACCTTCGAAACAAGTTGGACATAGGTCGACCCAGTTTTAGGTGGTTGCTGATTCCTTATTCAATCTTCAACAATTGCGCGTTGATGGCAACGATGATGGTGCTGAGGGACATGACCGCCGCGCCAATTGCAGGGGTGATCACAAACCCACGGGAAGCCAATATGCCGGCTGCGAGGGGGATGGCGATGATGTTATATCCTGCTGCCCAAAACAGGTTTTGGACAGTCTTCCGATAAGTTGCTTTGGAGAGTTTGATGATGCTAAGGACATCCTTGGGGTCTGAATCTACCAAAATCACATCAGCAGTCTCCATGGCAACATCTGTTCCCGCGCCGATAGCGATGCCCAAATCTGCGGCAGCCAAAGCTGGGGCGTCGTTGATACCGTCACCCACCATGGCAACCTTTTTCGCGCCTCCCTCCTGTAACTGCTGGATTTTTGATAGTTTTTGATCAGGTAATACCTGGCTGTAAACACGGGATATGCCGAGATTCCTGCCCACATAGTTAGCGACTTTGTCATTATCACCTGTTATCATCACTGATTCAATCCCGAGATTCTTCAATTCGTTGATGATCTCTTTGGAGCTCTCGCGGATGATATCTGCTACTGCGATGACACCCAACAGGCGCTCTTCTTCCAAAACAAAAACGACTGTCTTGCCCTCTGCTGCGATTTCTTCAAAGCGGTTTGTATCGTACGCAATGTTCCGTCTTTCAACTTCACCCGGGCTGACGATCGAATAAGTCTTACCGTGCAAATCCGCCTGAATTCCGGACCCGGTCAGGTTTTCAAAATTGGTAACTTTTTCAAAGGTCAGGTTGCGTTCCTGGGCGGCTTTCGTGATACCAACCGCGATGGGGTGATCTGATTGAGATTCGAGCGAGCCAGCGATAGTGAGCAATTCTTCTTCACTGATGACTTCACCGGGCACGAGGTCGGTGACACCAAACTCACCCTTGGTGAGTGTGCCGGTTTTATCGAAGACGATGATATCGACGTTTCTGCCCTCCTCAAATTGATTACGGTTTCGAATGAGCAAGCCATTCTGTGCGGCAATCGAGGTCGATACGGCATTGACTAGGGGCACCGCCAGCCCAAGTGCATGCGGACAGGCAATCACCAGCACGGTGACCATGCGTTCGAGGGCGAAATTCAGGTCGCTGGCGATGATCCAATAAATAAAGGTGATTGCACCTGCACCTAAGGCGATCCAAAACAGCCAGCCCGCGGCGCGATCTGCCAAACTCTGCGTGCGGGATTTTTGCGCCTGGGCATCCCGGACTGTTTTGATGACCTGGGCGAGGTAGGTTTCATCACCCAGCCGCTCAACCTTCACAGTAAGGACGCCATTGCCGTTCACTGACCCGCCAATCACCTGCATGCCCGGTTTCTTCTCGACCGGCACCGATTCGCCGGTGAGCATGGCTTCGTTGACCGCAGATTCGCCTTCGATGATCTTGCCATCTGTCGGCACCTTTTCGCCTGACTTAATCAAAATCAGGTCACCAGGCACGAGTTCCTTCATGCTGACTTCTGTGATGTTGCCGTCCTGGTCAAGTTTATGAGCAGTCTCTGGCATCAGCCTGACCAGTTCCTCCAACGCCTTGGAAGCGCCCAGCTGGGAGCGCATTTCGATCCAATGACCCAGAAGCATAATCAGGATTAGTGTGGTCAGCTCGAAATAAAATTCTGATCCTTCGATGAAGAAGGTGGTCAGCGTGCTGTAAATGTAGGAAGCAGTGATCGCCAGGGAAATTAGCATCATCATCCCGGGCTTGCGCAGGGCATATTCGTCTTTGGCTCCTTTGAAAAACGGCCAGCCGCCGTAGAAAAAGACGATGGAAGAAAGCACAAACAGGACGATATTGTAGCCTGGAAAGTCGATGTGATAGTTGAAAAGCATTTGCATCATGTCAGACAGTACGACGATGGGAATGCTTAGTGCCAGCACGACCCAAAAACGCTTTTTGAAGTCTTCGATCATGGCTTGATGGTGCGAGCTGTGTCCCAAATCGCCGTGACCGCTGTGCTCGCTATGACCACTGTGGTCGCTTCCGCCATGGTCCATCTGGCTGTGGTCCATTTGCTC
>DHCY01000022.1:0-96491 GCA_002399085.1 Anaerolineaceae bacterium UBA4890 | reverse complement strand
CTGTGGTCCATTTGCTCTTGATTCATTTGACTGTGATCCATTTGCTCTTGATTCATTTGACTGTGATCCATTTGCTCGTGATTCATTTGACTGTGTTCGTGGTTTTTCTGACTTTCTGCATTATGCTCATGCCCGTAGTGCTCCTCACCATGTTGCTGGTGACTGTGAGCAGAATGATCTGCGTGTGTGCCGTGGGGGTCTGGCTCAGGCTCAGTTGAATGATTGTGTGGGGGCTTTTCACTCATGTTAACCTTCGCTTTCTGTTAATTAACATTTCAATATCACAAGTCTTACCTTTGTTTTAAGGGACTTATTCTTCTTATTGTTATATAATAACTTGAAGCAGGCAGAAAAATATATGGTTGTATGATGTCTGAATGAGCACCGGGTGATTTATTTAATCGGAAAAATGAGGCCGTTCTATGAAAATCAATAAGATTTTAGTAGTTATTCTAGCAATTTTCATCCCCTATATTTTGCTGATGGCAGGGGTCAGATTAGTGATGACCCCGGCTTTCCCTGCCTGGGAATACAAACGGACTAACTTTCCAGCTGATCCGTATGGTTTCACAACTCAAGAACGCACAAAATGGTCAGCCTATGCAGTCAATTACCTGGTTAACGATGAAGAAATTAGCTACCTTGGCAATTTGCAGGACGAATTAGGTCAAAAAATGTTCACGCCTGACGAACTCTCACACATGGTGGACGTTAAGAATGTGGTCACCATCAGTTCGACGGTTTGGTACGTCCTGGGTGGAGTGAGCATTGCCATTCTGCTCTGGTTTGTGATCATGCGGCAATGGGAGAGCATCCGCAAGGCGCTAAATGCCGGCGGCTGGATCACAATTGGGTTCCTGGGAGCCTTGCTGGTTATTTTGGCGATCAGTTTTGACAAACTGTTCGAGTATTTTCACCGGCTTTTCTTCCAGGATGGTACCTGGACCTTTTCGCAATCTTCTACGCTGATCCGGCTCTTTCCGTTTGAGTTTTGGCGGGATGCGTTTGTGCTGGTGATTGGTCTGGCGCTGTTGGTAGGAGTGCTGCTGGTAGTGCTGACACACAGAAGAAACAAGTCTGTGTCAGTCTGATGCCAGTAAAATGAAACAAAAAGTGCGCCGAAAGGCGCACTTTTTTTGGAATCGTAAAAACTAAGCAGCGGGTTCAGCACCGACAACCGGGGGATTCTCCGGGTCGAGGCTGGGGTCAAAGATGTGGAAGTTGTCCATATTAAAGGCAACTTGCATCTTGTCACCGAAATGAACCTGGGTGCGGGGGTCGACCCGGGCGGTAAAGTTGTGGGTTCCGTTAACCAGGTAGAGGAAGATTTCGTTACCCATCAACTCGGTAACGTCCACAGTCACATCAACCGGTTCAGCGATGATGCCTGGAGGGGCGAATTCGGGGTTGTGGATATCTTCCGGGCGGATGCCAAAGATGATATCTTTGCCAACCACGGAATCGTAGCGAGCCATATCATGCTGGGGCACTTTCACGCGGAACGTGTCCATATCCACGAACATTTCGCCCTCCTCAACAACGACTTTGCCATTGAAGAAATTCATGGCGGGGGAGCCGATGAAACCAGCCACAAAGAGGTTGTTGGGGTGATCGTAGAGTACCTGGGGGGTATCCAGTTGCTGCAAAATGCCCTTGTTCATGACAGCGATGCGCGTAGCCATGGTCATGGCTTCGGTCTGGTCATGGGTGACATAGATGAAAGTGGTTTGCAGCCGCTGATGCAACTTGGAGAGTTCAGCACGGGTCTGGACACGAAGCTTTGCATCCAGGTTGGAAAGGGGTTCGTCAAAGAGGAACACTTTCGGCTCGCGGACGATAGCGCGACCAACTGCAACGCGCTGGCGCTGACCACCTGAAAGTTCCTTGGGTTTACGCTTCAACAGACCTTCGATGCCCAAAGTGCGGGCAGATTCCTGCACACGGCGGTCGATGTCGGCTTTGTCAAGCTTGCGCAGCTTGAGACCAAATGCCATGTTATCGTAAACGGACATATGGGGGTATAGGGCGTAACTTTGGAAGACCATCGCGATGTCGCGGTCTTTCGGGGCAACATCATTGACGACCTGGTTTCCAATCAGCACTTCACCTGAAGTGATTTCTTCGAGTCCAGCCAGACAGCGCAGAGCCGTGGTCTTACCGCAGCCGGAAGGACCGACCAGCACCAGGAACTCTTTGTCCTCGATTGCAAGATTAAGATCTTGCACGGCGACTACGTCGCCAAACTTTTTCCAGACATTCTTGTAGGTTACACTTGCCATGAAAATATTCCTCCGATCTTGAACGAGTATAGTGACCTAATTATAAATCACTTTTTATAAAATAAACAAAGAATTCTGCACAATGAAAGGAGGAATATTCGGCAGACCTATCCGAGCGCTTTCCTGGGTTATTGAAAAAGAAGAAAAAGGTGCAATCGCGCCTTTTTCTTTACTTGATTCAGTGGTATTGGGTGATCTAGAGCTTTTCGAACTGATCTTTACCAACACCGCAATCGGGGCAGACCCAATCGTCGGGCAGGTCTTCAAATGGGGTTCCGGGGGCGATGTCTGCAGTCGGGTCACCGAGCTCGGGGTCATAGATGTATCCACAGGCGATGCATTCGTATTTGTCCATAGTTTCTCCTTGTTATATGTTTTCTACAGAGACAGGCTGCTGCTGAATTATTATACAATAACTTCAATATTTTAGAGCTGCACAATCACAAGGTAAAATCAAGTCGAGGTGAAAGAGTGGAAAAATTTTCAGACATGATTAACAACATGCCCAATCAGATCGATCTGGAAAAAGCCAAAGGCATCCAGGCGACCATCCAATTTTCAATTTCCGGGGAAGGCGGCGGCGAGTGGGGTGTTACGGTGGATGATGGCAAGGTGGTGGTTGAGCCTGGTCAGATGGCAAAACCACAACTGATCGTAAAAGCCAGTGCCAATGACGCACTCAAATTAATGCACGGAGAACTTAACCCGGTGGGTGCCTTTATGTCTGGCAAGGTTAAAATCATCGGCGATATGGGTTTGGCGATGAAATTGTTTAACTTGCTCAAGTGAAATTTAGGGGAAGAGCCCCCAATCCGAATCATTGAGTTCAGGGTCCATCATGGCAGGGCTCCAGAAATCGGTGCTCAGTTCGACGGTGGTTGGCAGTTCCATAATTTTCTCAACTGTCTTCTGAGTATCGCTGATCATCTCCGGTCCGTAGGGGCAAAAAGGTGTGGTGAGCACCATGGTCACCTTGACCTTGCCATCTTCTAATTGAATATTCCGGATTAGACCGAGTTCGATAAATGACAAACCGATTTCCTGGTCTTGAAGACCAGAAAGCCCGACCACAAGATCATCGTGGTATTGCGGGTGGGTCTGGTCGATATCCCAGGTTGCTGGTTGGTGTTCGCTCATATTAAACCTCGTAAGAATAGATACAGGCGGGGTCTCCGTAGGGGAGTTCGCTCTCTAATTGCAGGTCTTTAGCCAAAATCGTTGAAAAAAAGGCACGATCCAAAACACAAATCTCAGGATGAGCATGCTTGAGCTGCGAGTAAGGACAACTGGCATTGCGGATGTAAACCCGCCCATCTTTCATCACCCATTCCACCTGGTAGCCCTGTTCTGAAAGCAAATCACAGAAACTCTCCATCTGTTCCTGCAGACCTGCATTTAGGGTAAGGCTGTGTTTATGTGCCTCTTCTTTACCAACAGTCTCCATAACTGCAATCAGTTCATCAGGACCATAAAGCTGCTCAATTTTTGAAAGCAACTTGTCTGAAAGCTGGAGATAACTTTCAGAGACCACTTCCTGACCCTGGTTTGTCAGTTGGTAGACCAGGTGTGGGCGACCGACACCATGGCGCTTTTCGCTGGAGGTGATCAAATTTCCTTTCTCCAGGATGAGAAGGTGGTGGCGAATGGTGATCGGATTGATCTCGAGCTGATCCGACAGTTTATTGATGGTTGCCTGCCTGGTCACAGCCAGGGTTTTCAGGATGAGTTCTCTGGTGTTTTTCATAATCGCTACCAAGTTGAGAGTATACCATTTTGATGAGCTTACTGGTAACCAACCTTGAGCAGGGGATTATGTTTTGAGTTAAGGGTGTAAACATTGGTCACATCTTAGTTGCTATGCTATAATTTTTTTGGCAAATCATATACAAAAAGGAGAATATTATGGCAAAGATAATGGATATCGAAGGTATTGGTCCTATGTACGCAGAAAAATTCCAGAAAATTGGAATCAGGACTGTAGAAGCACTTCTCAAAGCTGGCGCGCAACCTAAGGGTCGCCAGGATCTGGCTGATCAGACTGGCATTAGCAAAGATTTGATCCTTGAATGGGTCAATCATGCCGATCTTTACCGCATTAAGGGTGTTGGCGAAGAATATTCCGACCTGCTTGAAGAGGCTGGTGTTGATACCGTTGTTGAGCTGGCAACCCGCAATCCAGAAAATCTTTTCAAGAAGATCATCGAAACCAACGATGAGAAAAAGCTGGTGCGCCGCCCACCTTCACAGAAAATGGTTGAAGACTGGGTCTCCCAGGCAAAGGAATTGCCCCGCGCAGTTTTCTACTAAATCAAATTGTTATCCCTTCGATTAATCTCGAAGGGCTTTTTCGAATTCGGTAGCGCGAAACTTATGGGTAGAGAAACGGTCTTGTGCCGTAACGCTACTTGTATTATTGTAACGCTGCGGCTGGAATCAAACCCCAGCACTAAGGTAGGAAAAAACAAAAAACCCCTCGTTGCGAGGGGTTTTTTCTCTAGCGTTAATAGTTTTTAGCGATTACCCAGCATGTTCATGATGGTGTTGACTATCAACGCACCGGATTGCTGCTGATCTTGCCGCCCACCCAGTGGGCTGGCATTCCCAAGAGCCTGCATAATTGCCTGCAGGTTGGACTGACCGCTTTGTTTGGCAGCGTAATAGGCTAAGCCGACGGATAACAAGTCTTTGGCATCCAGCCCGGAATCCTGGCTACTGCCAGATTGACCGCCGAGTAAACTGCCAACCAGGTCACCGATGCCACCACCAGAGCCTGTTTGTGAAGAGCCCGAAGATGAGCCGGTAAGTCCGCCCAGCAATCCACCCAGCAAATCGCCGGCATCCGGTTGATTGCTGCTTGGTACAGGGGTTTGTTGCTGCGTGCCCAGGCTGCCAATCAGCGACCCGAACAAATCGTTGGGTTGGGCAGGTGCAGGAGCCTGGGGTTCATCCTTGGGTCCCGAAAGCGACCCTAGCAGTGAAGATAGGAAATCCCCGCCGCCCCGTTCAGTACCTTCGCCCATGCCCATCATGGAATTAATGAGCGTGCCAGCAGTTGAAGCATTAAAATCCTTGCCAACGAATTCCTTCGAAGCGTTAGCCAGACCTTCCGCATAGATTTGAGCTGTGCCGCCGGCGCTTTGTTCTTTCAAGACCTGGCTGGCATAAGCAAGCTGCTCTGAAGCAGGTTCGTTTTCTTTGCTGGCTACAGCTTTCTGGATCAAGTCAAAAGTATGAACGATGTTGCTGCCATGGTTATGGTTGTAATCGTCGGCGTCGTTCAGTTGCTGACGGTTTGCTGCCAGAACCTTTGTAACCTCTCCGAAAACTGTGCTTAAGTTGAGTTGTTCGGTCATTTGGAGATGCCCGCGCTTATTTCAAATCTTCAGGGAGGGCAGGAATGCGTAACACCTGACCAGCCTTGATGAGGTTCATATTGCCACCGATTACATCTTTGTTGTGTTCATAGATAAGTGTGTAATATGCTGGGGTGGCTTTGCCATAAAAACGCATGGCAATGTGGCTGAGCGTGTCATTCGGTTGTACAGTGTAATTGTCGATGTAAGCAGCCGCTGCTTTCTCTGCCATTTGCTTGGCAAGGTTTTCTTTCTTGAGTCCCATCTCTTCCAGTTTTTCCTTGGCGGCTTCTTTGGCTTCTTCCATCTTTTCGCGGGCTTCGCGCTTCGCTTCTTCCAACTTGGCTTCGGCTTCATTCTTCAGTTTTTCAGCTTCGTATTCTGCCTTGCGAGCTTCTGTCTCGGCTTTCTTTTGTGCGGCTTCGGCAACGCGCCTGGCGTTTTCTGCAGCAATTTCTGCCTCAGATTTTACGTCTTTGGCAACTTCCTTGGCGGCTTCTTCTGCTTCTTCTTTTTTTCCAAAGAGTTTACCGAAAATTCCTTTTTTATCGTCTGCCATTTTAATTCTCCTTTATCAAATTAAGTATTCGTGCAATTTCAAACAATTTAGCAATATTGTTTGGCTTACTAATTTTATACGTTCCAACGAGGGAAGACACTTGTTGTCTAAGGTGTTTATCAATGTTAATAAACTCAACATTTTTATAAAAAATTGACTTTGCCTCGTCCATCTGCTATAATGCCGCAAGTAATTTACCGTTGAACTATCGAGGAAAATAACCTTTATGTCTACCTTAGAAATCAAAAATTTACATGTCAGTGTTGGCGGTCAGGAAATCATCAAAGGCTTCAACCTGATGATCAATCAGGGGGAAGTGCATGCATTGATGGGACCGAACGGGGCTGGGAAGTCGACATTATCGAACGCGATTATGGGGCATCCCAAACACGAGATCACCGAGGGTCAGATCCTGCTGGATGGTGAAGATATCACCCATCTGCCAGTCGACAAACGTTCACATAAGGGCATCTTCCTCGCTTTCCAATATCCGGTGGCGATACCCGGTGTAACTATGGCAAATTTTTTGAGGGTTGCCGTTAATGCAAAACTTAAGGCGGAAAACCCTGATTCCAAGGGCATCTCTTTGGTTGAGTTTCGTAAAAAAATGAAAGCCAAAATGGACATGCTGAAGATGGACTACGCTTTTGGCGGGCGTTATCTGAACGAGGGCTTCTCGGGCGGGGAAAAGAAGCGCGCCGAGGTGCTGCAATTGGCGATGCTGGAGCCAAAATTTGCCATCCTGGACGAAACCGATTCGGGTTTGGATATTGACGCAATCAGAATTGTTTCTGAAGGCGTGAACACACTATCTGGCGGCGACCTGGGAATCCTGGTTATCACTCACTATCAGCGCTTGCTGAATTACATCAAGCCTGATTTTGTTCACATAATGTACGACGGAAGGATTGTTGAAACAGGCGGACCTGAACTGGCATTGAAGCTTGAAGAACATGGATACGACTGGATCAGAGACGAGTTCGACAAATCTGAAGAACTTCAGAACCAGGCGCAAGGCTAATAATGACAGATTCGCAAGAAAAAGACATGCTTGCCAACCTGGGCAAGGACTATGAATACGGGTTCAGCGACCCGGAGCGTTCAAGTTTTAAGAGCAGAAGAGGTTTGGATGAAGAGGTTATCCATCAGATTTCAGCCTTCAAAGAAGAACCTGCCTGGATGCTCGAGTTTCGTCTCAAGGCCTACCGCCATTTTCTGGAACGACCCATGCCAAACTGGGGTCCAGACCTGAGCGGCTTGAACCTGGATGAGATTTATTTCTACGTCCGCCCGGAGGAAATCGACCAGAAATCCTGGGAGGATGTCCCAGAGACAATTAAAAACACCTTCGATCGTTTGGGGCTGCCGGAAGCCGAACAAAGATACCTGGCAGGTGTCGGTGCCCAGTATGACTCCGAAATGGTTTACCATAACATCAACGAAGCCCTTGAAAAACAGGGTGTCATCTTCCTGAGCATTGAAAACGGTCTGAAGCAGTACCCGGATTTATTCAGAGAATATTTTTCGACAGTTGTGCCCATCCAGGATAATAAATTTGCCGCCCTGAACAGCGCGGTTTGGTCTGGCGGATCGTTTGTCTATGTACCCAAAGGCGTTAAGGTGGACCTGCCTCTGCAGGCTTATTTCCGCCTCAACAATGCCAGTATTGGTCAGTTTGAACGCACCCTGATCATCGCCGATGAAGGCTCACAGGTTCATTACGTGGAGGGTTGTACTGCTCCGACCTATAGCACCGAGTCTTACCACAGTGGTGTGATCGAGATCGTGGTCAAGAAGGACGCCCGCGTGCGCTACTCTACGATTCAAAACTGGTCGACCAACGTGTACAACCTGGTTACTCAGCGCGCTTCTGTGTTCGAAAACGGCACAATGGAGTGGGTGGATGCCAACCTGGGCTCGAAAGTGACGATGAAATATCCATCCTGCTTCTTACGCGGAGAAGGTGCCCACGGAGAAATGCTCTCGGTTGCCTTCGCCGGTCCTGGTCAGATCCAGGATGCCGGCTCGAAGATGGTGCATTTTGCCCCTAACACCAGCAGCAAGATCACTTCAAAATCGATCTCGCGCGGTAATGGACAGGCGTCGTACCGGGGGTTGGTAAAAGTAGCCCGTGGGTTGAAAAACGTGCGCTCCAACGTGGTTTGCGATGCACTCCTGCTGGACCCGGAATCGCGCACAGACACCTGGCCAACCATTGACACCGGTTCGCATGATGTCAGTATCGGTCACGAAGCCTCTGTGAGCAAGGTAGGTGAAGAGCAATTGTTTTACCTTACCAGCCGCGGCTTAAGTGAAGAAGAAGCCACCACCATGATCGTCTCGGGCTTCATTGAACCCCTGGTAAAAGAATTGCCTATGGAATACGCGGTAGAGATGAACAAGCTCATCCAACTGCAGATGGTTGGGTCGGTGGGGTAGCCATGGCAATTACAACGAGTTCACCTTACCAAGTATTCAAGAAAACTGAACTTCCAGCCACATGGGAAGCAGGCTTTCGGAATAACCTCGGCAACTGGCCGGTTGAATTGCACCCCCAATTCCAGGCTGCATGGGAAGCGGCATCGAAGCAAGCCCTTCCCAGCCGAAAAGATGAGAGCTGGCGTTGGCTGGATTTTAAACCGCTCGATCTGGAGAGCCTGGATTTCAACCCGCAGGGCAGCCCGCTGCGCCTGACGGTTAGGCATATCCTGGATGAGGATGAGCCTGGTATCACCAGGACCGCCCTTCCGGAAGGGGTAATCGTTACAACAATTAGGAAGCTGGTCGACTCCGACCCTGAATTAGTAACCCAAATTTTAGGGGTAGACGAACTCGGCAACAGAGGTCTGTTTGCGACTTTGCCTCAGGCATTAGCTAATGACGGTCTTTTTGTGTACATCCCACAGGGTGTGATGGTTGATGGTGTTGTGCAGTGCTTTTTAGAAATCAATCTCGATAACCGGGCATCCTTCTCTCACAATATCGTCTGGTTGGAAGAAGGAGCAGCACTTAACCTGGAAGTTTCCTGGTTTTCTGACCTCGTTTCAGATTGCGGGTTCCATAACGGCATGCTGAATTTACATTTAGGTGACCGCAGCAACCTTCAACTGGACGAGCGCCAGCAGTTTGACTCCAATTGCTGGAACATAACATACGAAATTGCTCACCTGGGCGCTGACGCGAACCTGGATTGGAACTATGCCGCTATTGGCAGCCAGACCAGCAAGAATTTTATCCGGGCTGAGATGGATGGCAAGGGAAGCCAGGCGAAACTTCAAGGTGTAATGTTCCCGTCTGACGGGCAGGTGATTGACCTGGACACCCGTCAGAACCATTGGGCAGAACAGACCTTCAGCAATTCGCTATATAAGAGCGTTGCCAGCCACAACGGGCGATCGATCTGGCATGGAATGATCTATGTAGACCCTCACGCCAGGCAAACCGATGCCTATCAGAGCAATAAAAACCTGATTTTGGATGACAGTGCAGATGTCAAATCGGTGCCTGGATTAGAGATTCTGAATGAGGATGTAAAGTGCTCCCACGGTGCAACTGTTGGAAGCATTGATGAAGAAGAAATGTATTATTTACAGGCGAGAGGAATTCCACCAAAGGAAGCCGGGTTACTAATCGTGCAAGGCTTCTTTAATGAAGTGATTCAATCTTTCAAGGTTGAAGAGACTCGGGCAGAATTGCTTGAGCAATTAATCAAGAGAATGGATTTGTAGAACGGGGCAAGGAGTGAGATTAAGGATATGAGAAGCGCAAGTTTTATGCGACCCCCAGATCAGGAAGATACCTATAAGATCGGCGATAGGGTTGAAGTGTTTTGTGATCACGAAGATAGTGCCGGGCAGCGCATTCGTGATTGGCTAAAAGGTACCGTGGTTCAGATTGACAACAAACTGGTCGCGGTCCAATTTCGAGAAAACGTTTATCTTACAGATGGATGGATGGTGCCGGACCGGATCCTCTGGTTCCCGCTCGATTCAAACAATGTGCGACCTTACGTGTACAAACGAAAGAAATTCGATCCCCTCGAGGAAATCGACCTGGACAGTCTCAATTTGTTTTAGCGAATTGACCAACGATCCGAATGATATCAAACCCCTCCGCAAAGGGACGTTCAGCTAAAGCGCCATGGCGGATGGCTGTGGCGCGAATGATATCCGGAGAAAAGTAATAGCGCCCGGCATAGGTAGTATAGGCTGCCAGGGCTGCTATTTTTGTTTCCACGGCTTTTTCGCTGACCTCTGCCAGAAAATGGGGGAAGAAACCGTAGCTGCTGCGCAACACGTCGTAACCTAAAACGGTGGTGCCGCGAAAAGCACGGGTCGCTTCTTCGGTCAGGGTCTGATGATCCTGGTGGATATCCTTGGCGGTGTTAACAAAAACGATTTCTGGCTGGTATTTTTTGCGTAATTCCAGCATATCCTGGAGCATTTCCTGGCGAAAATCAGGGAAGCGCCTGGTTTCGTAGCTGCCCAGACCAATCTGGTGATCCTGCAAACCCAAAATATGCATGCTGTCGTAGTGTTCATTTGCCAGGTTTTGTAAATCTGGGTTCTTTTTGTTGTCCGAGAAAGTCATGCAAAAAACGTCTGCCATTCCAACCAAGTCTGCCAGCAGCGCCCCACAGCCCAGCTCAATGTCGTCTGGATGAGCACCCAGAAAGAGCAGGGATTTTCCGTAAAAGGTCATATTTTTCATGGTAATCCTTACTTGGTGGCAATAAAGCCGCCGACGACCTTGGTCATCACCAGGCTGCCATCGCGCTCCAGGTACTTCTGAGCGGTTTTTTCGATGGCTGTCATGACTTCCTCGAATTCTTCGTGCGTCTGGAAGAGGGAGTTCCACAATTTCCGGTCTTCAGACATGGAAGCCCGCGTGTAGACCATGAAAGGCTCGACAGAACCGAAAGTCAGCGGGTTTTGGAAGATATGCTGCTCGGTCTTGCTGAAGAGATCCTGCATTGTGCCATAGATTTGGGAGGCATAACGGGAACTGCCGGGCATAGGCGGGATTGGTTTGCCAGTGGCTTCTTTAATGATGTCGTAAAAGAGCTGTTTGTTGCTTGGCATCGGACCGGTGGTAAAAAGACGACCACCGGGTACAAGCAGGCGATGCATTTCAGCGAGGGTGAAAGGGATATCCTGCGCGTAGTATATAGTAAAGCAGGCCGAGATCAGGTCATAATAATTTTCGGGTAGGTCAAAGGGAAGGTTGAAATCAAGGAACTTGAACTCGATCGCGTTATCAATTTCCTGGTTTTTTGCGCGGGCTTCATCCAGCAGGGATTCAGAAACATCAGTACCGGTGATTTGCACGTTGCCATTCAGGTAATGGTAGAAAGAGAAGCACTGCTTGCCGGAACCACAGCCTGCATCCATAATTTTGATACCAGGCTGCAAATCGAGAATCTCGAGCATCCAGGCGTCGATATCACGGCTGCCAAATTGGGAGTGGATGTTGATGCGCTTGGCAAGATCATCGGTTGTTTCTTGAAAATCAATCTTCATTTTTACCTCAATTCTAAAAAATCTGAAAGTTAAGTATACTTTGACGGGGAGTTTGTTTCAAGCTGTCTGTGGCGATATCACCATGGGTGTAGCTTTTTGTCACTTCTTACAGAATGACAAGAATTAATCTGTACGGGCAGTACACAGACCTGCCGTAACCCCGCCTTATGCAAGGGACGGCTTCCACGCCGTCCGGAAGTCCGGGAGATCGTGGACTTTCATTTGGACAAGGGTCCCCTTTGGAAGACCTTACCGAATCAGTATGACAAATACCCCTGGATATACTCGCTGAAAACCTTGCCAAACTGCTCTATGGACGATTGGACATCTTTAAGAAACACCGATGAGCCAGAGATGGGAGTGCCGGCGATGACGATATACCAGCTCTGCCCGTCGCATTTCAAAATTCCCGTTTCCGAGATAACTGTCGGGGTTTTCATCGGGCTCGACAACGACCCACTTTTATTGTAAAAAGTACATCCTGGCAGGGCTTCCAGCCCAATGCCCAGAAATTTCTCTTCATTCTCTGCTGCCGTCCCCATCAGCTGAAGCAGATAGTTGCTGAATGCCTCGTTGAGCACTTCAACCGAATCGATCTGTTTGAGTGCCAGCAGCTGGTCTTCAACTGTAGTTCTGCGTGGATAAAAGAAAGTATCTTTCAACCCCCACCAATTCAGGTAATTCCTCAAGCGACCGTATCCTTCAGCAAACTCTGTTAGCACCTCGGTGGCATATGCGTCATCATCCACGACCATTCTCTCCAGCAGTGTGCTGAAATTTTGCCCGATACCGTAAGTGTGAATGTCTTCGATCGTATCACCACGATATTCCAGGATCTTCAAAACCACCATGGCGATAGGGATGTTATTCAGCGATGCAGGGAAGAAGGTTTCTTCTGTGTTTCTTGCGTAGAGTCTTTCGCCATCTGCCGTCTCGACACCAACATACCAGTCGACTCCCGCAATTAATGACTGGTCTAATAGTTCTGCCAGGTTTGGGGCAGGTGTGGCGGTTGGTATCTCTGTAGGTATAGGCTGGCTGGTTGGGGTTGCTGCTGGCGTTTCAGTTTGTGATGGTGAAAAAACCAGTGTGTTGTTGATTTGTGTGGGTTGTACGATTCCGGGCTGGCAAGCCTGTAACAGCATACCCCAGATTATTGCTGTGAGAATGAGCCTGGAGACCGAACAATAACGTGGAGGAAGCAAAGCTACATCAGCAAATACGGGGGAGCATTTCGCCAGCCAGCATATCCAGGTGACGGGTGGTGCCCAGAGGAGTTTTTAGTAAAAGCTGACCATCCGAGCCGCTCTCAACCTCACCGATTTTAACAGCTTGCTGACCGTAGGGGTGCTTTTTTAGGGTCTCCATGGCGAGTTCAGCGCTCCCGGAAGGAACAATGACGATTAGTTTGCCCTCATTCGCCATATAAAGCGGGTCCAACCCGAGCATGTCGCAGGCGCTCCGCACATTGCGATCGACCGGAATGCTTTCTTCCTGCAGGCGGATGGTGACCTTGCTCTGGCAGGCGATTTCGACCAGGGTGGTTGCCAGACCGCCGCGGGTCGGGTCGCGCAAAACATGGGTATCGGGCACCGCATCAAGCAATGCTGCGGTCATACCGTTCAACGGCGCAACATCAGACCTTATCTGGCTGCGAAAACCGAGGTTGCCGCGTGCTTCAGCGACGGCGATGCCGTGGTTGCCGATGGGACCACTTAAAATGACCACATCACCAGGCAGGGCAGACTGACCTGAGATTTGGAATTTGGGGTTAACCCAGCCAATGCCAGTCGTGCTGATAAAGAGACCGTCCGATTTTCCTTTTTCGGTGACCTTGGTGTCTGCCGCGATGATCTTCACGCCAGCTTCTTCGGCAGCCTCAGCCATCGAAACCAGGATGCGCTCCAGGTCGCGGATCGGAAAGCCCTCTTCCAGGATAAAGGTTGCTGTCAAAAACTTCGGTACGGCACCCAGCATGGAGACATCATTGACAGTGCCACAAATCGCCAGTCGACCAATGTCTCCGCCAGCGAAAAAGAGCGGAAAAACAATATGCGCATCTGTAGAAACAACCAGGTTTCGGTCTGCCGGAAATTCTTTCAAAGCCCTTAGTATGGCAGCGTCGTTACCCTGGTTGAGGATCACATTGCCCAGGTATTTTTGAAAAACATTCTGGATCAAACTGTGAGTCAACACACCGCCGGCGCCGTGACCGATCACAATGTGATCGTGATTGCTGATCGGCATCGGGCAGACTGGTCCTTCAATTACTGGCAGGTTTGAGTCCATTAATTCACCTTGTGATAACGATAGTAGGCTGAACATGCACCTTCGGCAGAGACCATAGGCGCGCCTAATGGGTTGCTGGGTGTGCACTGCGATGCAAAAGCCGGGCAATCGATTGGTTTTGCCACCCCGCGCAGGACGGAACCTGCGATGCAAAGCGGCGACTCCTTCAGTTGGGCGAGCTGGATGTCGAAACGGCTGCCGGCATCAAAGTTGCGATAAGCCTGCCGTAAGCCCAGCCCTGAAAGCGGGATCAACCCAATCCCGCGCCATTGTCGGTCAACTGGCTCAAAAATCTGGTTGATCATACCCTGGGCAGTCTGGTTGCCTTCACGGGTAACGTAACGGGGATAGGCATTTTCGACCTCGAAGCGACCTTCCTCGAGCTGGCGAACGTTCATCAGGATGCCCATTGCCAGGTCGAGCGGATCGAATCCGGTCACAACGATCGGGGTGTGGTATTTTGCGGCGATCGGTTCATATTCCCAGTAGCCCATGATGGCACAAACGTGACCAGCACCCAAAAAGGCATTGACCCGATTTTCCGGGCTCTGCAAAATGGCATGCATGGCAGGAGGCACCAGCACATTCGCCGGCAGGATGGAGAAGTTTTTCAAACCGAGCTTTTCGGCATGCAGCACGCTGGCAGCGATGGCAGGAACGGTGGTTTCAAAACCGACCGCGAAGAAGACCACCTGCTTGTCGGGGTTTTCTTTTGCCAGTTTCACCGCGTCCATGGGGGAATAAACGAAGCGCACATCGGCGCCTTTCGCTCTTGCGCCAAAAAGGTCAGAGGACGAACCGGGCACGCGCAGCATGTCGCCAAAACTAGTGAAGATTACACCCGGTTGGCTGGCAATTTGCAGGGCACGCTCGATCAGTTCCAGAGAGGTCACACAAACCGGGCAGCCTGGACCATGAATGAGGTTGATATTAGTGGGCAGGAGTTGATCGAGCCCAAATTCAATGATGGCATGCGTTTGCCCGCCGCAGATCTCCATGATATTCCATGGGCGCGTGGTTATGCGATGGATCTCATCCATCACTGCCCTGGTTTGCCGGATCGTATTCGGGCTTACTTTACCAGTTGTCATTGAGCGTCCTGATTCCCGTAATAATCCCGGTTGAATTCCTCAAGGTCTTTGAGGATTCTCAGAGTTTCGCTGGCTTCCAAGTCTGAAAGCACGTTTAAAGCGAAGCCGGCATGCACCAATACAAATTGATCCACCTGTGCTTCGGGGGTGGTAGCCAGGCAGACTTCCTGGATCACGCCGTCAAAATCGACCTTGCCCATAAGGGTTCCTTCGACTTCGTAAACTTCGATTACTTTCCCTGGTATTCCCAGACACATGGTTACTCCTTTAGCCTTCCCGTTTGAAAGATGGCGGTCACAAGCTGTCCGAGGGCAACACCGCCGTCATTGGTTGGTACCTGGTGATGCCACAACGGGATAAAACCAGCCTTTTTAAGCGCTGGAATGATACTATTGATCAATCTTTTATTCTGCCACACTCCACCCGAAATTGCCACCGTGTTCAGTCCTGTTTCAGCCCTCAAATGTTGGCAAACATTCAGCGAGAGCTGGATAATGCCATTGTGAAAACGCGCGGATATCCTGCTTTGGGGTAGATTGTTTTGCAGATCTGACAGAATTTGTTCAAAAAGCGGCGTCAGCAAAATCAGGCTTCCTTCGATGGGAAATTCGTATATTTCCTGTTCGTCGGGATCGGCAATAGTTTCCAGGCGGATCGCGTTCTGCGCTTCGTAGTTGATCTCCTGGTACAGCCCGATCAAGGCTGCCATCGCATCAAAAAGTCTGCCCATGCTGCTGGTGAGCGGTGTGTTGAAGCCCGTCTGAACCTGGTTGAATAAAACCTGCTGCTCGGTCTCATCAAGGTATTGAAAGGGCTGCAGATTCAGGCTTTTCGCGTAATCAAGCAAATGAAACTGTTGCAAATAAGCTAGGGCAAGGCGGGCAGGCTTGCGAATAGAGACATCACCCCCAGGCAGGGGGGCATATTCCAGGTGGTAGCGGCGCTCGAAGCCAAAATAATTTGCCACCAGCACTTCACCGCCCCATATGGCGCCATCGCTGCCATAACCAGTGCCATCAAAAGCCAAACCGATCACCGGTTCGTCTGCTTTCCAGCCATTATCTGCCAGGCAGGCGCTGATATGGGCGTGGTGATGCTGCACCTGCACAAACGGCAGCTGCTCTCTGGCGGATCGGTTTTGTGCGTAACGGGTTGCCAGGTAATCGGGGTGCAGGTCTGCAGCGATCAACTGCGGTTTGATACGGAAAATCCGCTGGTAATGGTCGATTGCCTTGGTGTATGCAGTTAGTGTTTCCTGGTTTTCAAGGTCACCAATGTGGTGACTGATGAAAGCATAGCAGTCGCGGGAAAGGGCGAAGGTGTTCTTCAGATGTGTTCCGGCTGCCAGTGCAGGGGCGGCACTCCATGGCAGACCGATTGGTGATGGCGCGTAGCCGCGGGCACGGCGGATGAAGTAAGGCTGTCGGGCAACCAGGGAGACCACAGAATCGTCGATGCGGGTTTCAATTGGTCGGTTATGCAAGAGAAATGCATCGGCGATGTTGCCAAGCTTATCAAGCGCTTCTTCGTTTTCAGTCACGATCGGCTCTTCGCTCAGGTTCCCGCTGGTCATTACCAACACCTCAGGGTATCCATCCGATTTTTCGAGCAGGAGATAATGCAGCGGGGTGTATGGCAGCATAAACCCGAGTGTTTTTTGGTCGGGAGCGACAATTTTAGCCAGGTTGCGACCTTGTTCGGTCAGTTCGAGCACAACAATCGGTTTCTGAGTCGAAACTAAAAGGGCTTCCTCTTCCGGTGAAATGTGGGCAAACTGATCGATGGTCTCGAGATCGTAGCTCATCAAGGCAAAAGGTTTACCGCTTCTGCGTTTTCGTAGCCTGAGTTCAGCCACAGCGCTGTCGTTTTGGGCATCGCAAGCAAGGTGAAAACCGCCCAAGCCTTTCAGTGCTAAGATTTTGCCGTCTGCCAGCATTTGGCGAGTAGCCTGAATTGCTCCTTCACTATCTGCGATTTGCATTTCGTTGGTCTGCAGCCAGACATGCGGTCCGCAGACCGGGCAGGCGATCGGCTGGGCGTGAAAGCGACGGTCGGCAGGGTCGTGATACTCTTTGGCACAATCAGGGCAAAGCAAGAAACCAGCCATACTGGTGTTAGGGCGGTCGTAAGGGATGCTCTTCACAATTGAAAAGCGCGGACCGCAATTGGTACAGTTGATAAAAGGGTAGCGGAAACGCCTGTCAGAACGGTCAAACAATTCCTTCAGGCAATCCGGGCATACGTCCAGGTCAGGGGAAACTGGCAGAAAGTCAGCGGGGTCGTCCTGGCTATCAATGATCGCGAAGGACTCGAAAGCTTTTATGGGCGCGTCGCTGACCTGGAAGTCATCGATATGAGCCATACGGGGTGGGTTGTCGTGTAAATCCTGCAGAAAAGCCTCCACCCGCTGGGTTTCGCCGTGCACTTCAATTTCAACACCATGAGCGGAATTTAAAATCCATCCGGTCACGTCGTGTTTTTGTGCATAGCCATGTACTGTTGGTCGAAAGCCAACACCCTGAACGATGCCTCGAATCAGCACCCTTTTATTTATCGCGTTCATTTACTTTTGGGTCGTCGAAACCCTTTCTTTCAGCCATTCGATCCAGCCATCGAAGCCTTCACCGGTTTTGGAATTGACTTCAAAAGTCTTCAGACCAGGGTTGAGCATCTCGACCCCTTCACGGAAGTAATCCATGCGAAAGTCGATATAAGGCAAAAGATCAATTTTGTTGATGATCAGAACATCGATATTCCGGTAGATATTTGGATACTTATAGGGCTTATCGTCGCCTTCAGGGATGGAGGCGATGACGATGTTGGCATGGTTACCGAGTGCGAATCCAGCCGGACAGATCAGGTTGCCAACGTTTTCGATCAGCAGCAGATCGATATCGTCCAGGTTCAGCTGGTTGATTGCCAGACCAACCATATTCGCGTCGAGATGGCAATTACCACCGGTGTTGATCTGGATTGCGGGCATGCCAGCTTCAATAATTTTGTCTGAGTCGATGGTAACTGGGGCAGTATCGCCCTCAATCACGCCAAGGCGCAAGCCTTCGGGCAGTTTGGCGATGGTTTGCACGATGAAGCTGGTTTTTCCGGCACCTGGCGATGCCATCACATTGATGGCGAAAACCTGGTGGGCATCGAGCTTTTTCCGATTTTGTTCAGCTAATTGGTCGTTGGAATCCAGGATCCGGGTGACGATTTCAACTCGTTGTTTCATTACTATTTGTTTCCTCTTTCTGAATTTCGATGTAATCTACCTGGAACTCTTCTCCAGCGATGATATCCAGGTGAATGCTGTCACAGTTGGGGCAGGGGGTTAGCTCCTCTTCCAGGGTGAATTCAAAATCGCAGTCCAGGCAGCGTATTGTTGCCGGGATGCGGTTGAAGTGAAGCTTTGCTTCTTCGGCAATTGTGCCCTTGCTGATGTGGTCCCAGTAGAATTGGACAGAATCATCGACGATTGATGAAAGCGCTCCAATCGAGAGCGTAATGTCGGTCACTTTTTGGGCGTGATTTGCTTCGGCAGATTGGACCACTATCGCCAAAAGGCTCTCTGTTACAGCTAATTCGTGCATGCTTCAATTATACCCTCCATGTCAAGGCGTTATGGTAGGAGGAATATTAACTGCTAGTTTTGGATTATCCGTTCCGTGCAGAACACAGGTGATGACAAATACTGCTCATCTCGCTCTTATTAACTGACTCTTTATGGTCACGGCTTACTTTACCGATTTCGCTTTTTTGCTTTTGCTCAAGATGGCAGGTTCACTACAATCTGGTAAGGCTAAATCAGATATTCGCTGTGGGAATAGACATCAAATTGGTTTGCACGCATGTAGCCAACCAGGCAGATGCCGGCTTCTTTCGCCATCTCAACAGCCAGTGCGGTGGGGGTGGTGCGGCTGAGGATGAATCTGATGCCCATAGCCAGGCTCTTCATGACCATCTCGGAGCTGACTCGCCCTGTTAGCATTAGAACCAGGGGTTCAAAATTTTGCTCGCCCAATAGCCAGGCACCAGCCAGCTTGTCGATACAGTTATGTCTGCCCAAATCTTCCATTACCAGGTTGATATTCTTTCCATCGCTAAGACCAGCAGTATGGAAACCACCAGCAATATCATGTAGTTTTTGTTGTTTGGAGAACTGGTTATACAAAGCAGGTAGGTCGTTAGCAATCAAGCGAACTGGTTTGAAAACACTTGAAAAAGTGGGGCTGTTTAGCGGTTCGGTGCCGGTTGAGGTACGGTGGAACTTAGTGGGTTTGCGAATTTCCCCGCTGATCTCGATTTCAATAGCACTCAAATCTGATTTAAAGAGCACACTTTGAATCTGATTTTTATTTGAAATCACATTCTCATTCCTAAGGAAACCAACTGCCAGCTCTCTAAGCTCGGTTGGAGAACAGATGAACGATAACCAGCTTTCACCATTGACGATCAATTCAAGCGAATGTTCACGAATGACAGGCTTGTGTTGCTCGATCGGCTCGGAAGCATTAACCATATAAGTTTTTACTGGCAGCTGCACATAAGGTACAAGTCCACTCGTGTCGAGTTCGTCGAGCAAAAGACTTGCAGCATGTTCAACCAATTTCGCTGTGCGTTCAGAGAGCTCTTGCTTGAACTGGAAAGAAAACCCGCGTACAGTGAGCAATTTTGCGTTTGGCATCGTGCCGGTGATCACCTTTGCAATCGCCAGCAGCTCTCCGGCGCTCATGTGATGAGTAAAAGCTGAATGTTCGGTGCTTGGCTGGACAACCTCAAACACGAGGTCTTGAAGCTGCTCAGAATTATGCGCATCGATGAAAATCACCTGGTCGTAACAGCAGATCTCTTCTGCCATTTCGGGAAGCAACTGAAATAGATAGAGGAAGCGCAGTTTTCCATCATTGGTTTCCACCCATTCACCGGGGTGCTCTGGCACTGCCAGCCCGTAAGCAGCGGTAAGTTTCTCCAAAATATGCCAGCCCGCGCCGTCGTCTTCGCGGTCGCGGTTTCCGTACGCAATGATCAATCTTTTCATAATCAAACCCTAATTTCAAAATAAAACCTCCCCTGATGATACCGTTAAGGGGAGGTTTTGCGTAGGTCAAAGTGGTTTAGCGCTTCAGCGTTTGTGTGAGTGTGCCTTCGGAATCGTAGATCGAAATTTCAATCGGCATTTGACCAACTGCGTGAGTAGAGCAGCTTAGGCAAGGGTCGTGAGCGCGAATGGCGTGTTCAACGCGGTTCAGCATTCCTTCTTTGACTTCTGGACCATGTACATATTCTTTAGCGACCATGTCAACAGCTTTGCTCATTGCATAGTTGTTATGACCGGTCGAGACGATCAGGTTTACTTTTTGCAGGCGACCCAGGTCGTCACTGTAGTAGTCGTGGATCAACGTGCCGCGGGGTGCTTCGATAATGCCAACACCATGACCGGTTACTTCCTGACGGGTGTTGAGAATATCGTTGCTGAGAATATCGGGGTCATCAAGCAAATCGCGAACGCGTTCACAGGCGAAGAGGGCCTCGATCATACGGGCATAGTGATAGGCAAGGGTGTTTTCAACCGGTGCACCGTTATTGATCCCCTTGAAAAGTTTCAATTCCTCATTAGCCAGGGGTGTGCTGATCTTTTCTGCCAGGTTGATACGCCCAAGCGGACCCACGCGATAGACACCCTCAGGGAAACCCAGTTTCTTGTAGTAAGGGAATTTCAGGTAAGACCAGGGCTCAACATGCTCAGCAATGTAATCGAGGTAATTTTGTGCACTGAAGGTCTCCAGCGGTTCACCCTTACGACCGATAAGGCGCAGGTCGCCGTTATAGAGTTCCAAGCCATTATCAGGGGTAGACAGACCAAGATAGCCAGTTGGGAAGACAGCAAATTTTTGAACAGTCTCAGCATTGGCTTCCATCCAGTCTTTGACGATTTTGATGCCAATCTGGGTTGTTGCGATTTGAGCGTCCAGCAGAGCCAGGATGCGATCGCGACCTTCAGCAGATAGCGTGCGGTTGACACCGCCAGGGATTGCGAAGGTGGGGTGGATGCTGCGTTCGCCCAACTCCGAAATGATTGCCTGACCAAACTTGCGCAGTTGCACAGCCTTGACCGTCAGGTCTGGATCAGCCTGGATGAGACCAACAACGTTTCGGATTGCCGGGTCGGCGTCGAAACCTAACAAGAGGTCTGGTCCTGCCAGTTCAAAGAAATGCATGCCGTGGCTCTGGATGATCTGGCCCATGTGCATCAGCTCGCGCAAGAGCGATGCCGGGCGGGGAGGGGGACAGCCCAGCACAATGTCTCCAGCTTTGGCAGCAGCCAGGTGATGGCTGACCGGGCAAATACCGCAGATACGGGGGGTGATTTGCTGCATCTCGGTCACCAGGCGACCTTCGCAGAATTTCTCAAAACCACGGAATTCATTTACGTGGAAATATGCATGTTCGACACTGCCATCGTCCTTCATATGGACGGTCACTTTGGCGTGCCCTTCAATTCGGGTTACGGGTTCAATTGTAATTTTCTGTGTCACCATAGTTCTCCTAGTGCCAATTATTGGTCAGATCGTTGACTTCGGGCATGCGACCTTGGGCAAGCTCAGCCAGGACGTAAAAAATCGCGTCGGCGCTGGGAGCACAACCGGGCAAGAAAACGTCTACTTTAACAACGTCGCTGACCGGGCGCACGTGCTGCATTTCTGCCAGTTCAGGGTCATCTGGAACTTTGCCGCTCTCATCGGTGCTTTCGGTTTCGATGTAGGCTCGTTTGAGAGCTTCATCGGCACCAACAAAGTTGCGCATGGCGGGAACGCCGCCAAACACCGCGCAGTCACCCAAAGCGATCAGGATTTTGGATCGTTCGCGCATTTTGATGGCTACCTCTTCGTTGTACGAATTGGAAATTCCACCTTCCAAAATCCCGACATCCACGCCTTCCTTATCCGGCTCTTTCAAATCGGTAATTGGTGTCGCGCGGAGATCGACCAATTTTGTTAATTCAATAATTCTTTCGTCCATGTCCAGGAAGGACATATGGCAGCCAGCACAACCCGCAAGCCAATCTGAAGCTACTTTTGGTTTTGCCATTTTTTTCCTTTCATACTCCTTTATCTCAACCGCTGGCTTATGCCAACACGATCGATGCAACTTTACTAGTCATTGCTGCCTGCCAATCGGTTTGCAGACTGAAACCAGACTTCGCCGAAAGATCAGCCAGGACCTCAGAGACAGAGCGCTGCTGTCCGTCGGCTTCCAATGCCTGGCGGTTCAGCTCGATACGACCATCTGTAGTCAGGTAATGACCCTCTTCCTCAGCCCAGATCTTACCGGGTAAGACCAGGTCTGCCAGCTCAGCAAATTCATCCATGTAGCTAGTCTGGACAATCTTGTAACCACCGTTTTTCATGCCTTCAAGAGCATGATGGCAGGCATGACCGTCGCCAAGTGCATAGAAAGCGACCGGGCTTTTGCCAACTTCGGGATTCAGTTCAAGACCGAGCAGGGAAGCAGCAAAACTATTGGTATCACCTTTCATGATGATCACTTTCGCACCGATTTGCTGGGCGTAACGTACCAGTTTCTTCAGAGCTTCCAGGTTTTCTAATTTAGCAAATTCATCACCGAGGATAATCACAGGGTCTTGCCACAATTGGACACTTTGCAGTAATCGATAAGCTCTGTGAGCAGCAAGACCTTCGCTTTCGATGATCTTCTCAGTCTCGTCGCAGACTCCTCCGTCTTTGTAACAAGACAGGAGATTGATGATTTGTTCATAATTCTCGCCAACGCTGACCAAACGGTTGGTGAAGTGATTGGCAAGCGCGTTTGCTTCTTTGGTGACCATGACCAGGTTAAAGGCATCGCTCAGTTTTCGTTTCAGCATGAAGCCGGCAACCGGGTAATCGTTGATCATGTCCGCACCGAGAATGATGGCAGCATCAGCTTCAAGCAGCGCATTCAGGTCAGACTCAAAAGCGCCAAATTCGCGAGCCAGTTCAAAACTGACTGCAGCGCTCTCGTCGTGACCTAACAGGGCAGCCTGACCGACTTTGTAATTCTCTTTGAAGAAACTCTGGAAAGCACTCAGGTTCTCAATCGACTGGCGACCGGAGATGTAAGCCTTAATTTCGGCGCTGTCGTGAGCCTTTAACTGCGTTGAGACTACGTTCAAAGCATCTTCCCAGTTAATCGGTTGTAATTCTCCGTCGCGGCGGATGAGCGGTTGATTGACGCGTACGCGATCTTCTCTGACCGGATTGTACCGACCCTTTTCGCATAACAGACCGTCAGCGAACGTGGCATCCATATCGCCATCAACGCGAACCAGGCGATTATCGCGGGTCTTAACCACACGGTAACAACCGACACTACAGTCCAAACAAACTGACTTTGTGTGGGTCAGATCGGTTTCGCGACCCTGGTACATAGAGCGGCGGTCAAACAGGGCGCCAGTTGGGCAGACCTGTACACAGTTGCCGCAGGAGATGCAGGTGCTTTCACCCAAGGGGACGTTGCCATCAGCAACCAGGACATTGGCGGAGCCGCGTTCTTCAATGCCGAGCGTGTGGTTGCCCACCAGTTCAGCACAGGTGCGGACACAACGTCGGCAGATGATGCAGCGGTTATTATCCAACACAAAATCAGGGTGGCTGGTATCGACATAATAGGGTTTGTAGGGCGGCGTGATTGGCCAGTGATTCATGCCTTCGTCATAAGCAGCTTGCTGCAGGTCGCAGTCACCATCGGTGTCCTGGCAATACATGCAGAAGTGGTTGCGCTCGCTGAACAACATCGACAAAACGAAATGACGGGCTGCTTTTGTTTTCTCAGTATCCGTTTGAACTTTCATGCCTTCTGCTGCAGGAAAAGTGCAGGAAGGCTGCAGGGTTCGCGCTCCTTCAACTTCTACCAGGCACAAGCGGCAGGCACCGTAAGGTACCAGTTTGGGGTGGTAGCACAAAGTCGGGACATTGAAGCCAGCTTTTTGCACTGCTTCTAATACGGTTGACCCGGGTTCGACTTCGACGGGCAATTCATTTACAGTTAATTTGATCATCTAATTTTCTCCATCGTTTCCGTTTGATTAGTTGACCTCTACAGCGTCAAAATTGCATACTTGATAGCAAATTCCGCAGCGAATACAGACATCTTGATCGATGACGTGTAATAGCTTGCGTTCGCCTGTGATTGCGCTGACCGGGCAGTTGCGTGCACAGACAGTACAACCGGTGCAATTATCGGTGATGTGGTAACTGATCAAGTTACGACAGACCTTCGCGGGGCAACGTTTCTCGTAAATGTGGGCTTCGTACTCATCCAGGAAATGGGTGAGTGTTGAAACGACCGGGTTGGGGGCACCCTGACCCAGACCGCAGAGGCTGTCCTGTTTGATTTCATCACACAGGCTGCGCAGCATGGGGATATCTTCCGGGATACCTTCGCCAGCACAAATCCTTTCGAGGATTTCCAGGATGCGGCGCGTCCCAACACGACAGGGCACACATTTTCCGCAGGATTCTTCCTGAGTAAACTCCATGAAGAAGCGGGCGATGTCGACCATGCAAGTGTCTTCGTCCATAACAACCATACCGCCAGACCCCATAATCGAGCCGGCAGCACCCAGTGTTTCGTAATCAACTGCCAAATCCAGGTATTTCGTCGGCAAACAACCGCCCATCGGACCACCGGTCTGGACAGCTTTGTAGCCTTTACCACCTTTAATACCGCCGCCGATATCGAAAATGATCTCGCGCAGGGTCATGCCAAAGGGCACTTCAATCAGACCAGTGTGGGAAACATCGCCGGCAAGTGCAAAGGTTTTGGTGCCTTTGCTCTTTTCGGAACCGAGGCTGGTATACCAATCAAGCCCACGATGGATAATTTTAGGGACGTTAGCATATGTTTCGACGTTATTGATGTTAGTCGGTTTGCCCCAAAGACCCTTGGTAGCAGGGAAGGGTGGGCGAACACGGGGTTCACCGCGACTGCCTTCGATTGAGGCGATCAAAGCGGTTTCCTCACCGCAAACAAAAGCGCCTGCACCCATGCGGACTTCCAAATCGAAGGTGAAATCTGTACCCATGATGTTTTTGCCCAACAAACCGTATTCTTTTGCCTGTTTAATGGCAATGTTCAGAGTGCTGACAGCAATGGGGTATTCTGCACGGCAATAAACATATCCTTGGTTTGAACCAACGGCGTAAGCACCAATTACCATGCCCTCGATAACTGAATGGGGGTCGCCTTCCAGAACCTTGCGGTTCATGAACGCTCCGGGGTCACCTTCGTCTGCATTACAGACCATGTATTTGGGTGAACCAGGAGCCTGGTGGGCAAATTTCCACTTCAGACCGGCTGGGAAACCTGCACCGCCTCGACCGCGAAGCTTGGAATCCAATATGGTTTGGATAACTTCTTGAGGGGTCATCTCAGTGAGGACTTTTGCCAGAGCCTGGTAACCATCGACTGCAATATAATCCTCGATGTTGCGGGGATCAATCTTGCCAATGTTTTCCAGGATAACGCGGACCTCTTTTTCTTTCGGTTCCCGCACCTCTTCATCCATGAGGTCGCGCATTCGTGCACTATATTGCTTTAGCTCACGACCTTTTATGAAGTGTTCGACAACAAGGGGGCGAACGCTCTCAGTTGTCAGGGCGATGTAGTGGCTGCCTTCCGGGTAGACCAGAATGTCTGGACCTTCGGTTTCAGGGTCGCCGATCCGAGGGATATCGAGAATTTCGACTTCATCCTGAATCTTTTGCAGCTTCAATTCTTCAATGATCTGCTCTTTGATCTGGATGGCGCCCTTCTCGATACAAATCGGATCCATCGAGACAAGAATCGTTGATCGATAATATGCCATATTGGATTCTCTTTTCTTACCTTTCTTTAATTTTCTTATACTTTCAATAAGTAATCAGTGAGCACGTTGCCATCGACAACATGGTCTTGCATAATTTTGCGCGCAATGTCAGGATTCACTTTACAATATGAAACTTCTTCCTGATCCGGCAGCGTCACCTTTACGACGGGGTCCATCCCGCTGAGACCGAGGTTGCCAGTCTGGCGCAGGATGATGTCGGGCAGGTGGTTTTCTTCAATGAAAGTGAGAATTGTTTTCAAGGTTTCACGTGCACCGGCAGCGATACCGATGGTACCCATGCCGACCACTATCTGGGTCTTCCCAGCTTGATCGCGCATTTCCTTGATTTTTTGGGCTTCTTCACGCAATCTCTTGAGGTCTTCAATTGAATTAATCGTGGGCATGATCTACTCCTTGTTTAATTGCATACTTTTTAGTTTCGTTAATACCATCTCGAATGGTATTGGTGAGATACTCAATCACGCGATAATCAGTAAGCGACATTCCTTCAATCGCTTCTTTGACTTCGCTGTCATCAAAATAAAAGACTTCGTCATTGACCTGGTAATCGAGTACGAAGTTGACCTCTGGTGTTCCAAGTAGCAGGGTCAAAAAGGTGTCTGCCAGGTTGCCCAAAGGCATGCGGTCGATGTGGCATTCCTGAAATTTTGCTGTTAGCCGGGTACCTTTTCCAGGTTCGGATTCAATGGTTAGTCCGCCATTGCAAGCTTCTGCTGCCTGTTTAAGCAACGGAATGCCCAAGCCAACTTTTCGTGTGGTGCGGCTGGTAATAAAGGGATTCATTACCTTGGCTAGCAGTTCTTCGTCCATACCTTTGCCGTTATCCATGACCGAGAGACACAGCTCATCATTCCGGGTATCTTGCTTCACCATAATCTCAATCCGGTTGGCGCCAGCAGAGATACTGTTTTCAGCAATATCCAGGATGTGAAGAGCAAGTTCTCTCAAGCCGCAGCCTCTTCTTTAAGAACATTTTGGACGATTTTTTCGAACTTTGAGGATTTGACCCGACCATTAATAACTTCATCGACAACGACAACCGGAGCCTGGCTGCAAGCACCGACGCAGCGACAAATTTCTAAAGTGATCATACCGTCGCTGGTCGTCTGACCAGGTTCGATTCCGATAACTTGCTTGGCTTTGTCGATCAGCTGGTTGATACCACCAACGTAGCATGCCGTACCAATGCAGAATTTGATCACATGCTTACCTCGGGGAACCGTGGTAAAGAAGGAGTAAAAGGAAACCACGCCGTGCACTTTACTAACCGGGATGCTCAAAGCTTCTGCAACATATTCTTGCATAGGGGCAGACAGGTAGCCAATCTTTGATTGTAAATTATTCAGAACCACCATTAGCCCACCATCGAGATCGATGCTGTCTTCGATGATTTTGTCAATAATTGGCCGCATCTTCGGGTTGTAAAGTGGGTCCGTAGGCTGGGTTGTACTTGTCATTTTCGTTTATTCTCCTTGTACAAAGCACTGTCAAACTTTGTGAATTAATATACAATAAGTGTAACCCTGAAGGCTGGATTGGTCAACGCGTTTCTTTATTAATTTCATCAGAATGCGTTAATTAACTATGCCGTTTTCAATGTATCCTTTTCTCACCCTCCCATCTCACAGACGCCAGCCGGGCAAACGCCCAACTTGATATGAGCTTCCACTTCAGCTCGGAAATGATCGAGCATGTTCTTGATCGGTGTTCCAGCTGTCTGCCCTAAACCGCAGTTTGAGAAATCCTCCATACCCTTGCGCAGCCACTCCAGTTGTGCCAGGTGGTCCATTGTGCCCCGTCCCTGTGTGATTGCTGTCATGATTTCCAGAGCTTGCTCCGTTCCAATACGGCAGGGTACGCACTTTCCACATGATTCAACCTGGAAGAAGCGCATTAGGACGCGCACACAGTCGACGATGCAGTTGCTGTCGTCGCAGATCAGCAGCGCACCAGAACCAAGTGAGACGCCTACATTTCGATAGGAGTCGAAATCCATGGGTGTGTCCTGGAGTATTGCCGGGATAATGGATCCGCTGGAACCGCCGGTTTGGGCAAACTTGAAGGCGCTACTTTTCATGCCTTTTCCATAGATTCCGATCACTTCTCGGAGGGTGATGCCCATTGGTACTTCCATCAAGCCGGTTTTGTTCACGTTCCCCAAAATTGTGTAGACTTTTGTGCCTGGACTGGAGGGTGTGCCTTGCGCTCGGAACCATTCTGCTCCGTTTTGTATGATTGGGGGAATGTTGCCAAGCGTCTCTACATTGTTGATCAAGGTTGGCTTACCCCAGAGACCGTATGTGGTCGGGTAGGGTGGCTTCTGCCTGGGCTCTCCACGTTTGCCTTCAATCGACTCGAGCAGGGCAGTTTCTTCACCGCAGATGTAAGCGCCGGCACCAGAGTGCACGTGAATATCGAAATCGAAACCAGTGTTGAGGATGTTCTTGCCGAGCACGCCGAATTCCCTCGCTGCTATGATCGCATTGGTGATTTTTTCCAGGGCATCATGGTATTCTCCACGGATGTATATATAACCCTCATCAGCGCCGCAGGCGTAGCCAGCTATCAACATCGCTTCGATCATCGAAAACGGGTTTCCTTCCAGGATGACCCTGTCTTTGAAGGTGCCTGGTTCACTCTCGTCTGCATTGCAGATAACATACTTTTTGTTTCCGGGTGCATCTCTCACGGCTTGCCACTTGATACCGGTTGGAAAGCCAGCACCACCCCGTCCGCGCAGCCCTGATTTTTTGATAATGTCAATGATTCTTTGTGGTTCCATTTCCATCGCAGTCGCGAACGCCTGCCCGCCGTCGTGGGTCAGAAAATCATTGATGCTGGTTGGGTCGATCACCCCAACGTATTCGAGCACGATCCGGTTTTCTGCCGGTATTGTGCCCGTGCGCTGCACGAGCCAGGAAATGCGCTTAATCTCAAAAGGATCACTGACCTTCAAGCTTTCCGCAACGCGACCTTTATAGAGGTGCTCTGAAACCAAAAAGTCAACCTTCTCAGCACTGACCGGACCATAAGCAACCGCTTCAGGATAAACAATAACAAGGGGCTGCGATTTGGGGCTTCCAGAATCCGGAATCGTGGTTAGGTAGACTTCACTGGTTAAGTCATATTTTTCGATCGCCTGATGAAAGGCATCTATTACGGCTTCTGAGCCTTTCGATTGGCTCGAATCACCGTTTGAAATCAAAACCATAGACCGATATTGTTTCATCAGAGCTCCTATTCGTACCTGGCGAGAATATCCGGCAGACTCTCGGCTGTCAGGTTCCCGTGAATGTTGTCGTCGATCGAGAGCACAGGACCAACCTCGCAGACCCCCAGGCAGCTGGTCGTCAGCAGCGTAAACCTGCCATCCGGGCTGGTTTCCCCTGGTTGGACACCCAATTGATCCAGCAAAGCACGATATAACTCCCGCCCTCCCACGACGTGACAGGGCAGGCTTTCACAAAATTCAATCACATGCCGCCCGCGCTGAGTGGTGGGAAGCATGCGGTAGAAGGTCGCAACTGAGAAGATTTCTGCTGCTGAAATGGAAGTTTGGCGGCTGATCTCCTGGACGGCGACGTTTGAGATGTAACCGAAGCGGTCGGCTACGTTTTTGAGAACTGCAATCAGGGCTTCCTTGCTTCGTCCTGTTTCAAGGACGATATCGCGGATTATATCTATTGCGTCCGGATGGTCATAACTTGTTTTCTGTTGGCTGGCGGCATTTTCCATAAAAAACTCCTAACGATACGTTTAAAAATCTGGTTCATTTGGGCGCAATATCAGCCCCGCGAAAATAGAAACGCTTGAAATGTGGAGGATAGCTCTTTTCTTGGAGACAGGCGTGGGAAAAGCACAGAAATTTTGATCTGTGTTTGAGAATGGCTGGATGGATGGAAAAAAGTGTATCAACTGGCTGCAATCCTTTGTTAACTTTTGAGCCAGAAATTGTTGTTAAAGTTTATCTACAACTAAGTATAAAACAAAGCAAGCATTATGACAATAACAAAAATGGTAAAATCGGTTTGGGTTATTTCTGTGGAAATGTCAATAGCGCAAGATTACTGTTGTTTCTATAAGCGATGAGCAATCAGCGTCTATTTAATCTGTTCTAATATCGCCCGCTCAATATTCGCAACCGTAATTTCTTCAATTTCAATAGTGGTCGACCCGATCATGCCATCCAGGTCGTGTGCGTCACCATTTTTGATGATGCGTATGTTCTTCAAATCAGGCCACATCTCCCGGACCGCAGGAGTGCTTTCATAACATGAAATTTCTACAATCTTCAGGTTAAGTTCAGAGGGAATGCCACCCAGACGGGGGAGCAACCCGTTTTCTTCGCGTTCAACGTGAGCGGGGATGAAGATCCCCTTCAATTTGTGCACTTCTTTTTGAACCTCGAAAATGGTGAGCCTGCAGGCTGTATGGAGTAGGCGCTCTTCCTTGCGTATAAAATTGCCATACTGGTCGACCACCAGCTGGCAGCCAAAAAAGTCATCGTTGTTTTTATAGTCCGGGAGGTTGCGTTCTATGATTTTCTCAAAAGCCTGGAGCTGAGCCAGGGTGTCAAACAAACAGAGCACATGGATTTCTTCAGCAGTCTCAAGTTCGATACCAGGCAAGATTGTAATCCCGGTTCCCTCAGCGGCTTCCAGCATTGCCGGAACATTGGCACCTGTGTTATGGTCTGTTAATGCGATGATATCAATTTTGGCTGCAAGCGCTTTCTCGATGATGAAAGGTGGAATCATCTCAAGGCTCGCGCAGGGAGAGAGCACTGAGTGGACATGCAGTTCCACACGATGGATAGCCATGGATTAGTGTTCCTTGATTCCCATTTCCCAAAGTTTACCCGCTACCGTGTAGCTGCTTGCTTCAGTGCTTAGCAGAACAATTTCCTCCATGTTGGCACGGTCAATGGTTTCCTGATCTGGCTGGGCATCTTCCGTGATGATAATTGCAGAAATATCCAGCAGGCTGGCAACCGCCACAATATTAATGTTAGCGATTAATGTAATCCATACACTGTGAGGTTTCGCACCGGTCATGACGCAACTGAGTAAGTCGGACATATACGCAGAATGGACAGGAATGCAGGAAAAGTCTCTCTCTTCGGTCAGCAGAATCAGGTCAATGTTTTCTATGATTGTCTTCAGGTCCATTGTTTATCCTTGTTTGGACAGCTTATCGAGATAAATGATCATGTGGAGATTCGTTCCCTTCTCCGGTGAGGAGTTGATAATCATTTCATCAACACAATTGTTAATATTAACCAACCCCATGCCAGCGCCAAAACCCTTGTTGCGCACCTCGTGTGTTGCTGTTGAAAACCCGGGCGTCATTGCTTTTTCGATGTCAGGTATGCCGGGTCCGTCATCGTAAGCTTCCATCACGATCTTATTGTGTTCCACTTCCACTCGTAGAAAACCGCCATTGGTGGTGTGTATGATCAGATTCATTTCTGCCTCATAGACTGCGATACCGCACTTACGGGCAATCTGGTTGGACGCACCCAATCGTAACAGTGCTTTCTTAATGCGGTTGGAGGCAGCCCCGCCGTGCAGGAAATCACCTTTCTTGATAGCATAACGCAAAATCAGGCTGGTTCGGTCGGAGACGATATCTTCAAACAAGTGGGAGGCGCGATATCGGATCAATTCTTCAGCTTCAATATCATTTTGGAGGGCTTTCAACACCCCGTTCGAGATGTCACCTTTGGTCAGGATGCCGATCAGATTGTTGTGTGCATCTACAACTGGCAGCCGACCAACCTTGGTACTGGCAAAAATTTTTAATGCTTCTACTACCTGGTCATACTCATGGACTGTGATCACATTTTGAGTCATATACAACGTGACTTTACGTTCGATGCGCCCATCGCGCAGCGAACGGATTAAATCTTCCACAGAAAGAATGCCGATCAGCTTGCCATCTCTGGTAACAGGAGCTCCGGAGATCTTGGCTTTTCCGATTACATCGAGTGCGTCACGCATGCTTGCATTGATGTCAAGCGTAATTGGATTCCTGGTCATTACCTCGGCAATGGTTAATTCGTAGGCAAGCTCTTCAACCCGCGTGATTCTGCTTGCAGACGAGTCTGAGAGAATTGTTGTGCTGCTCATTCTCCAAATCCATCAACTACATTTTGACAGGTCAAAATCATCTTCATAACTGATGATGCCATTTTCAGCCAACCTGGCAGAGAGTTCAAATAAACCAAGGGGAGAAATGATGAGAGGCATACCTTCACTGTTTGACAATTCGATCATGTCTAATGACGGTAGTTTCCCCCTGGCAAGGATCACTAATCGCGCATCGGCAATCAGGGCAGTGCGAATAATTTGGGGGTTGTTCAAAGCTGTGATTAAAATTGCCTCCGGTTTGATCGTGGCTAAGACATCACTCATTAAATCCCCAGCGAAAGCTCCTCTGACCTCCAGATCTTTGTTACAAATTGATAGGATTTTCCCCTCGACCAGTTCAGCGATTTCACCAATATTCATGATCAGTCCTTTGCTCTAATTGGATAATTAATTTTACCCGATACCTGCATGTTATACTATCACCAATTAGAAGTCGAGGTCAGATTCCAATGAAGAACATCGTGAGAAGCGTAAAAGGTACGCGGGATTTTTACCCGGATGAAATGGCGAGGCGCGCCTGGTTGGTCGAGAAGCTAAAAGCTGCTTCTGAAGCATTTGGCTACCAACGCTATGAAGGTCCCTGCCTTGAGACAATTGATCTCTACGCAGCAAAATCGGGCGAGGAACTGGTCAAAGAGCAGGCTTTCGTTTTCGAAGACCGCGGCGGTGACCCGATCACTCTGCGCCCTGAATTGACGCCGACCCTGGCACGCATGGTTGCCAGTCAGCAAAATGAACTGGTCTTTCCGTTGCGCTGGTGGGCTTTTGGTCCGTTTTGGCGTTATGAACGCCCGCAAAAAGGGCGCACACGCGAGTTTTACCAGTGGAATATCGACCTGATTGGCAGTGATTCTGTACAGGCGGATGCCGAGCTGTTGGCTGTGGCTGCGAATTTCCTTAGCTTGGTCGGTCTGAGGGCGGATATGGTGCAGATTTTGATAAACGACCGCCGCTTGATGGACCGTAAGCTGACGGAAATTGGCATCGGCACCCAAACGAAACCTGAATTGCTCAAATTGATCGATCGGATTGACAAGCAGCCTGCTGACATCTGGGAGAAAAACGTGACAGATCTGGGTTTGAGTGCCGGTCAGGTTGACGCGATTAAAGTACTGCTTGCCAACACAGACTTATGGCAGGAATCGGAAGAACTCAGCCAGGTTTTTGAGTATGTCAGAGCTTTGGGAGTGGGTGAATACATTCGTTATGAACCCAAGATCATCCGCGGGCTCGATTATTACACCGGGCTGGTTTTTGAAGCCCACGAAACCAAGGGCGATTTCAGGGCGATATTGGGGGGCGGTCATTACGCCAACCTGGTTGCCGATGTGGGCGGGCAGCCACTTCCCGGTGTTGGGTTTGCCATGGGAGATGTAGTGGTTATGTTGGTGCTGGAGGCTTATGGCTTGCTGCCGTCAAACCTGAGTTATCCTGGAACGGTTTTTGTGACCGTGTTTGACGAGAAAATGCTGGTCGAGTCAATCAAGCTTACCAAAGAGCTGCGCGAAAGTGGTTTTAATGTGATCCTGGCAGAGCCTGATAAGCTTGGCAAACAGTTCAAGCTTGCTGACCGGTTAGGAGTGAAATTTGCCCTGGTTTTAGGACCCGACGAATTTGCGAATGGCACAGTTACCGTGAAAGACCTGCGCAGCTTTGAGCAGCGGTCGATTTTACGGACTGAAATCGGCTCAATTTTTTGACAGTAGAAATCATTTACAGCAGCGATTAATGCTTGCAGTACATTCGAGCTTGTGATAGAATAGCCGCCTAACGTGGTGCCTGTAGCTCAATGGCAGAGTGCTTCACTGTGGCTGAAGATGTTGAGGGTTCGACCCCCTTCAGGCACCCACCAAGAACCCCCTGGAGGGGTTCTTTTATTTTCCACCGACACCCGGTTGGTATCTGTATTATCGTTTCACTTTTAATAACCTGATCCCACAACTGTGATAAAATCGTAATTCAGGCTGTGACGGAAAAGAGTAATTCAACATCGCCCATCAGCGAGCCCGGGATGGTGGAAGCCGGGTGGAAACAGTTGAACGAAAATCCTTCCTGAGCCGCACGCTGAACACGCATTCGTACCTTGTATATTGCAGTAAGCGAGCCGATTGCCCTCCGTTACAGGGGCACCAAGCGCCCGGGTAAAAACCGGGAAGCGGGGTGGTACCGCGAGCAGATTTTGGCTCGTCCCTGTAGGGACGGGCTTTTTGTTTAATTGTTGGAGGCTAAATGTTTAAACCAGTTTCATCAAGGCTCAATATTCCCTCAGAAGAGGAGACGCAATTGCGTTTCTGGAAAACGAACGACATCTTCAAACGCTCTTCTGATGACCGCAGAGATCGCCCGCCATTCGTGATTTTCGAAGGTCCGCCAACCGCCAACGGCAAGCCGGGTGTGCACCACGTTTTGGCACGAGCCTTCAAAGACATGTTTCCACGCTACAAAACCATGCAGGGTTACTTCGTGGATCGCCGTGGCGGCTGGGACACGCATGGGCTGCCGGTGGAAATCGAAGTTGAAAAGCAGTTGGGTTTTACCCAAAAGAGCCAGATCGAGGAATTTGGCATTGCTGAGTTCAACCAGCTCTGCCGCGAATCGGCATTTTCGCGCATCCAGGATTGGGAAAGAATGACCGATCGCATTGGCTATTGGGTGGACAAAGACCGCGCCTACGTGACCTATACCAACGATTACATTGAGTCTGTTTGGTGGCTTCTGAAATCGATTTGGGATAAGGGTTTGCTCTACCAGGGGCACAAAGTTGTGCCATATTGCCCGCGCTGCGGTACACCGCTTTCGGACCACGAGGTTGCCCTGGGCTACGAAGATACCGAAGATCCCAGCGTTTTTGTGCGCTTCCCCATGGTTGATGACGAAGACACCAGCCTGCTGGTGTGGACGACAACCCCCTGGACCCTGCCTGGCAACGTTGCCGTGGCGGCACATCCTGATGTGGAATATGCCCTGGTGACCGCCGATGGCATGGGTGAGGAAAAACTGATACTCGCCAAAAACCTGATTGAAAAAGTATTTGCGGATCGCCCTGTGCGCATCCTGAAAACGATGAAAGGCAAATCCCTCAAGGGCAAACGCTATGCACCGTTGTATACTTTCTTCCCGCCTGAAAAGCCTGCTTATTACATCGTCAATGCCGATTACGTCACCACCGATGATGGCACCGGGCTGGTTCACATCGCACCGGCGTTTGGCATGGAAGATATGGAAGTCGCCAAACAATATGATCTGCCGCTGATCATGACAATCGACGACGAAGGTCGTTTTTTGCGCCAGGTTCATAACTGGGCAGGCGTTTTCGTTAAAGACGCTGACCCTGGCATCATGCAGGACTTGCACGATCGCGGTCTGCTGTTCGATGCCGGAAAGGTCAACCATACTTACCCGTTCTGCTGGCGCTGTCGCACGCCCTTGCTCTACATGGCACGCCCGACCTGGTTTATCAAGACTAGCGCCATCAAAGACCGCATGGTCGAGCTCAACCAGGAGATCAATTGGGTACCTGAACACATCAAGAACGGGCGCTTTGGCAACTGGCTGGAAAACAACATTGACTGGGCTTTGGGGCGCAACCGCTATTGGGGTACGCCTCTGCCCGTTTGGGAATGCCCCGATTGCCGACACCAGGTCTGCGCCGGCTCACGGCAGGAATTGAGTGACCTGGCTGAAAAAGACCTTTCCGAACTCGAACTGCATCGCCCCTATGTCGATGAGGTTCGCTTCCCCTGCCCTAAGTGCGGGCATGGGCAGATGAAGCGTGTGGTTGAGCTGATCGATGTATGGTTTGATTCCGGCTCTATGCCCTATGCCCAGTGGCATTATCCCTTCGAAAACCTGGAAGAGTTCAAGACACAGTTTCCAGCTGATTTCATCTGCGAAGCAGTCGACCAAACCCGGGGCTGGTTTTACTCGCTGCATGCCATCAGCAGCCTGGTGATGGACAGTGTCGCTTACAAAAACGTTATCTGCCTGGGGCTGATTTTGGACGAGAACGGGCAGAAAATGTCCAAATCCCGTGGAAATGTGATCGACCCCTGGGAAGTGATCGATGAGTATGGTGCCGATCCGATGCGCTGGTATATGTACACCTCCAGCCCTCCCGGCAATGAACGCCGCTTTAGCAAGGAATTGGTTGGTGAGGTTGTGCGCAATTTTATGCTCACCCTTTGGAATACCTACTCGTTCTTTGTCACCTATGCCAATTTGGATAACTGGACACCTGATAACGCGCTTATCCCGGCTTTTTCGGAACTGGATGACTGGCTGCTTTCATCCCTGGAAACACTTGTGCGGGATGTGACCAACGCTTACGAAAACTTTGACGTTGTCGGCGCCACCCGACCGATCGAGAAATTTGTGGATGACCTTTCCAACTGGTATCTGCGCCGTTCCCGGAGACGCTTCTGGAAGAGTGAGTCGGATGCCGATAAGGCTGCTGCCTATGAGACCCTCTATAAAGCACTGGTAACCATCAGTAAACTGATCGCGCCGACCATGCCTTTTATGGCAGAGACAATTTATCGAAATCTGGTCACATCAGTTGAAGAAGACGCCCCGATCTCAGTGCACCTGGCGGAATGGCCTAAAGTGGATGAGCGCATCATCAATGAAGACTTGAACAGGGATATGACCCTGGTAATGAAATTGGCTTCGCTCGGGCACTCGGCACGCAACAAATCCAATATCAAAGTGCGCCAGCCTCTTTCTGAAGCTGCATTTGCCGTCGGCAGGGCAGAAGAAGGAGAGGTGATCGACCGTTTCCGCGACATTCTGGAAGATGAGTTGAATGTCAAGCGAGTGCGGTTGTTGGGTGGTGAGGAGGAGGCGGTTACCTATAGCCTCAATCCGTTGCCGAAACAACTCGGTCAAAAGTATCGCGCGCTCAGTCCAAAGATCCGTCAGGCAATTTTGGATCTGCCTGCTCAGGAAAGCGCTTTGAAATTGCTCGATGGTCTCAACCTGGTAGTGCGGGTGGAAGATAAGTATTACGAAATTATGCCCGACGAAGTGGAAGTTCACACTTCTTCGAAGGAAGGCTATGAAGTTGCTGCCGAAGGTGCCTACATGGCAGCTTTGATCACCACGCTTACCCCCGAATTGTTCCACGAAGGGCTGGCGCGTGAATTTGTGCGCCGGGTGCAGGACCTGCGCAAGACTTCTGGTCTCGAAATTGCCGATCGGATCCGCATCTTCTATAAATCGACACCAGAACTGACGCAGGCTGTCAAGGAAAATGCAGCGTACATCTCCAACGAGACTCTGACGTTGGAACTGGAAGAGACTGATCTCGAAAAAGTTGGCAACTTCACAGACAGTTTTGACGGTGAAGAACTGGTGTTAAAGATTGAAAAGGTTTTCAGATGAGATCCTCAAAAAATTGGATCGGGAATTACCTGCTGCTGTTTGGTATAGCATCGATCATCGTCATTTTCGATCAATGGAGTAAGGGCTGGATCAGGCAAAATGTGGCTTTGGGTGAAGAAATTTACCCGATTTCCTTCCTGGAACCGTTTTTCCGCTTTACTTTCTGGCAGAACACTGGCGCCGCCCTGGGCATCTTCCAAAATGCCAACATTCCCTTGTTGGTCCTCACAACGATAATCAGCATCCTGATCATCTGGTATTACCACAAAGCCATCGATGAGCCTTTGCTGTTTCGGATCAGCCTGGGGCTCCTGCTGGGAGGGGCGGTTGGTAACATTATCGATCGCATCCAGTTGGGATATGTCACCGATTTTATTGCGGTTGGGCGTTTCCCTGTATTCAATGTGGCGGATTCTGCTGTGACAATCGGCGTGATTTTGATGTTGATTGGGCTGTTCGTCCAGGAACGCAAGGAAAAAGCTGCAAAACTTGAGCTGGAAGTCAGCCAGGAAGCCAAAGATGAAAACTGAGCTGGTTGAAGTCACATTTTCTAAAGAGTCTCCTGAGCGCCTTGATAAATTCCTGGCTGGGCAGATTGCCAGCTTTTCGCGGGCGAGGATTCAAGGCATGATTACTGCTGGCGATGTTCTGGTCAACGGAAAAGTAGTAAGTAAAGCCTCCTACAAGCTGGAAACAGGTGACAAGGTGAGTGCCTTGGTTACGGCTATCGCTGAAGACTTACCTGAAGAACAAAACATCGCCCTGGAAGTGGTTTACGAAGACGAAAATGTGGTCGTGATCAACAAACCAGCTGGGTTGGTGGTGCATCCTGGGGCTGGTAACGCTGAAAATACGCTTGTGAATGCCTTACTCTACCGCTGGCCTCAGATTGCAGCCGTGGGGGAACCAACCCGCCCGGGTATCGTGCATCGATTGGATAAAGATACATCCGGTGTGCTGATCGTTGCCAAAACTACTTATGCGTATGCCTGGCTGGTAAGGCAATTCAAGACACGCAAGGCAAAAAAGAGCTATCTGGCGCTGGTAGAGGGTAAACCGCCCACGCCGACCGGTCGTATTGAGACGCGCATTGGCAGGGATGAAAGGCACCGCCAACGCATGGCTGTCGTCTATGGCGACCAGGGCAGAAAAGCAGAAACCGAGTTCTACACGGTTGCAGGATTCCGCGATCATACCCTTTTGGAGGTCCACCCGCTCACCGGGCGCACACATCAGATCCGTGTGCACCTGGCGTTTTTGGGCTGCCCGGTGGTGGGCGACCAGGTTTACGGTCGGCGCAGGAAGAGCATCGAAACCGACCGATTTTTCCTGCACGCCAGTAAGCTGCTACTCCGCTTGCCGGGGGAAAACGAGGAAGCTGAGTTCACCGCGTCTTTGCCTGCCGACTTGCAGTCAATACTAGATCAATTGGAGAAAGCCTGAAATGCAAAAATACTTCGATTTTCGATCCGACACTGTCACTCACCCGACCGATGAAATGCGAGCTGCCATGGCAGCAGCAGAAGTGGGCGATGATGTTTATGGGGAAGACCCAACCGTTATAAAGCTGGAAGAGAAAGCCGCCCGAATGCTCGGCAAGGAAGCCGGTCTGCTGGTCAGTTCCGGCACGATGGGCAACCTGGTTGCTGTGCTGGCAGTTTGCGGGCGCGGCGATGAAGTGATCATGGGTAAAGCCGGACACACCTTTTTGCACGAAGCCGGCGGGGTTTCTGCCCTGGGTGGTGTGGTCATCCATACCATTCCAAATCAGACGGACGGCAGCCTGGCAGTTGAGGATGTCGAGTCTGCCATGCGTAACCCATCTGATTTTCACGAGCCAATCTCACGCATGGTGATCGTTGAAAACACACAAAATGCCTGTGGCGGGAAGGCGCTGGATGCCGGTTATATGCGCAGTGTAGGTTTGAAAGCGAAAGAGCTGGGGCTTTATTTTCAAGTTGACGGCGCGCGAATTTTTAACGCGGCAGTTGCACTGAAAATCCCAGCGGCAGAACTGGTGGATACAGCCGATAGCATCACATTTTGTTTAAGCAAGGGCTTGTGCGCGCCCGTTGGATCGGTATTGTGCGGCAGCAAGGCTTTTATCGCGCGCGGGCGCCGCATCCGCAAGATGCTGGGCGGGGGAATGCGCCAGGCAGGCATCATTGCCGCAGCAGGTGTTGTAGCGTTGGAGAGTATGGTCGAACGGCTGGCAGAAGATCACCTCAGGGCAGCACGCCTGGCAGAAGGATTGGCGAAGATTCCCGCTGTCCAGCTGACAAAAGGCTCGCCCAACACCAATATGGTCTTCTTCAAACTTGACCCTGACCTGGGTTTAGCCAACAACCAATTAATCAATGAAATGAAAACGCGTGGAGTTTTGATTAATGACACCAGTGACGGCGAAATCCGCCTGGTGACGCACCACGATATCGGTGATCCTGCAATCGAGCGTTTTTTGAGAGCCCTGAGGGAAGTTGTAGGGTAATTACGGCAACACCGTGAAAATGGCACGAATGTTGTATGCTCTATTGACAGGCAACAACATGAAAAAGAGAAAACGCACTCCAGGCGGTTGGTTAAGCGGGATATTTGTCGCGCTGCTCATCGCTATCCTGGCAGTAAATTCGTCCGGCTCTGGAACGGCGAGCCACGACCGTTATCTCCCGCTGGTTGTCAAAAACGCTCAAATTCGTGTGCCGGTTGGACCGGTTGGAGGCACGTTTACGGCTCTGGTTATCGACCCTAATCAAAACAAAACCCTCTATGCTGGCAGCTACGTCAGTGGCGTTTACAAAACCTTCGATCAGGGAGATAGCTGGTATCAACAAAACAATGGTCTAACGAATCTCAAGATCCAATCCCTGGCGATTCATCAGCAGAATTCCAATATCGTTTACGCAGGAACCTACGGCGGGGGTGTCTACAATTCTTACAATGGTGGTGATGATTGGCAAGCCTCGAACGGCGGAGTGTTGGGCAACCATATTATCTATGATCTCGAAATCGACCCTAACAATAGCAATGTAATTTATGCTGCCACACGGGTGCCTCCCTCTTTGGCTGGAAACATTTACAGGAGCAGGAATGCCGGGGCATCCTGGTCGTTGCTGATTAAAGGTGATGTTTTTTCTACGCCGGATTACTTTTATGACATCGATGTCAATCCATTGAACTCGAACGAACTCTATCTGACCACCCACGAGCATGGGTTTTACAAGAGCACCAATGCCGGAGTCGCTTTTTATCCAATCAACACTGGGGTGTACGATTATTCTGCGCGCAGTTTTGCTCTTGATTCTGCCTATCCCGGACTGGTTTATGGGGCTGTCTGGCACGATGATGCGGTTTACCGCACCTGGAATTACGGTTACTCCTGGACAAACAGTAGGGTTGGTTTGCCTGTCAACACAGCTGTTTACCGGCTGTATGCTGACCCTTTTGGCGGAACGCAAAAGCGCGTTTTTGCCTGTACCTACGGGAATGGGCTGTATTCAACCGACAATTTTGCCCAAAGCTGGACCTCGCGTGGTCTGAATGGTGAACGGCTTTACGATTTTATCGTGGCAAATGGCAGCCCAAAGCGATGGTTTGCGGCGACGGAATCGCACGGAGTTTTTCGCGCGAATGCCGGTGATTCAGTCTGGAAAGGAGTGATGGGCGATTTGCGCCTGAACGCGGTCACAGCTATCTTACAAGAAGAAACGACCGACCAAGTGTATGCTGCGGTTTATGGTTTGGGTGTCTACGCTGTCAGTGCGGATGGTTTGGTCTGGGATGAACTCACGCAGAAACTGGCAGACAAGGGAGTGATCGACCTTGCTTTCTACCAGGGGAAGCTGCATATCCTCACCGAAACCATGTTATACGTATCGGATGAAGTTGGTTGGAGAAAGATTGGCTTGCCGGAGGGTAAAATTTCAGTCGAGAACCTGGCGTTATTAAGCGAGAAGGTGGGGCTGCCAGGTGAGGTGATTTTGGATCACCTGGAGCAGGCAGAGCGAACTGATAACTCAAAGGGAAGTTCCGCGAAGGCGGTGCTGCCCCTGAGACTTGTTGCTTCCGGAGACAACCTCTATTTAGGAACCATTGGAAACGGACTTTTTATGCGCGTAGCCAATGAATGGCTGGCGATGGGGTTTACAGAGCAGAGTGTTCCGGATATTGCCATCAATCCTGCGAACGAGCAATTTTATGCCTTGGCGTGCGAAACAACGTCCTCCTGCCATATCTATCAGTCTCGAGGCGAAGGATGGGCGTTATTAGAATTCAGCTTGCCAGGCGTGAACGTGAACAAGCTCCTTTACACGAAAAACGGTTTATTGGCTGGAACAAGAGAAGGTATTTATCAATACAATATCCCAGCCGGGCAGCCAAAGTTGTTGGCTGGGGAAGGCAGAAACATACTGTCAATTTCTGACTCGAATAGTTGCAACCTGGCTGCTACCGGTCAGGGTTTTGTACTGCTCAGCCGTGATTGCGGAGATAGCTGGCAGGAAGTTGCTTTAGAAAACTGGCACTATCAGGCAGTTGGTTTCCTTGGCAGCCAGGACGAAGTGCTGCTCATTGGTGCACAAGAAGCTGGTGCAGCTATTATTCCACTTGAATAGTTAACAGTTAGTAAAGCTTTCGAATTGCGGTATTTTTGTGATATAAAAACAGCAGGAAAGCGAGGACATTATGCTCATTGTCATGTCCGACCTGCATTTTGCGGACACGGATGCCTTTAATTTGAATGGACGGCGATATAACCACAACCTGCCATCGGAAGTTTACAAAACCTTCTTTAAGGAGATCGCAGAGTTTATCCGGGACAGCGAAATCGAATCGATTGACCTGGTTTTGGCTGGCGATATCTTCGAGATCACCCGCTCTGCCCTCTGGCTTGAGGGTCCGCTGCGACCTTACTTGCATAATGATGAAGTAACCGCAGGCAGTCAGGCGGAAATTGAAGTACTGAGAGTGATTGATGCGATCAATCGCGATAATCGTGTGGATGCCAGTCTGAATGTGTTTCGTGGTTTGAGTGAATTTTTTCAAAAACCGGTGTATATCCATTTTGTACCTGGCAATCATGACCGCCTGGCAAATGCCAGTGAGACCATACGCAAGCGGGTACAGGGACTGTTGGGGTTGGAACCCGACGGAAAGGTTTTCGCGAATCAACACCTTTATTTTGACAATGGTGAGCCCTTGGCGCTCGTTCGGCACGGTCACGAGTACGATAAAGCCAACTTCAGCGCCGATTTGAGCACCTGGTCCAAGATCCCGATGGTGATTGAAAAGAGCTTTTACGATAAGCCGGTGTTGGGAGATATTGTCACGATAGAGATTGCCGCCAAGTTGCCCCTGCTTTTTAAGGATTATTATGGTGTCGAATCTATCCTGGCGATGGATGAACTGCGTGTATTGTATAAACGCCTGATCGATTTTGACAACCTGCGACCATCCAATGCGCTGATCAATTTTCTCTTCACCACGCCAGGCATGCGCAAAGGAGAAGTGTGGCAGTTTATTGAACCAATTATGCTCAAGCTACTTGACGACCTGGCAACCAGCCCCGATATCGGTAACTCCTTGATTAATTTCGGCAAACTGACGAGAGCATCAGCCGCAACGTTGAAGTCGGTGTTGCGTACCAGGCTTTGGCGGCACGGATTGCCATTCTGGGCGATGAAGACACTGCTGAATCCGATTTTCAAGAAATCAGAGATCAGCAGCAACCTGGATGTGATCATGCGCGAGGAAAGCATCATTGAGGATGGCTCTTCAATAAAGTGCATTGTCAGCGGTCACTCGCATAACGCGATGGTTGAGCTCCTGGAGGTGGAACACGGAGTCGAGAAATACTACATCAACAGCGGCACCTTCCGCAATGTGATCACTTCCACACCAACGATGGACGATTTTGGCAGGCTGCGTTCAAAAGCGCGCGTCTTGATATTTAACAAGAACGAGCGCAACCCGGAATACGACCGCGAGACGAGCTGGTCTTTCGATTTCAATAACCGTTTTGGCTACGGTTCGACTTTGGAATAGAATTATTGGATTAAACTCATCGCCCGGTCGTAATCTTTAGGCTTCACGTAGATTATGTATGAAATGGTTGGACGTTGAGCGTCAATGTAAAGCGGCATGACAATTTGCTGATAAGCTCTCGAATCGTAATTCCTGCCAAATGGACCCCTGGGCGAAGAGGATTTTATACGAAAAGGGATATCATTGGCTTTCAGGACATCTTCGACCCGTTTTATTTCACCCGGGTCGATATCCGTTACCAATTGTTTGAGAAAAGGGATAAACATGAACAGCGACGAACTCATAAAACCCTCGCTTTCGTCCAATAAAAACTATCGTTCGATTTCCTTTTTCAGATACGATTTCGATACTATGTTTCCTCTAAGTGCTTCGATCAGATCAGCACGCCGGAGAGCACGTTTGCGGTCGATCTCGACCGATTTTGCCTTGTCGTCTGAGAGCTTTCGCAAAGCCTCGATCCAGGCAGCGCTGGAGACTTCGCTATGCCTGATCCGCCAGCGTTCCACCACGATCGGCAAGGCTGCTTCGTTTACCAGTTCTTGCTTGCTGCGGGTTAGGGTCATGCCCTGTGATTCAAAGGTGAAGCTGACCTCTTCGTACTCGGGTTTCACCGGGCACACCTGCATACAGGCACCGCACTTGATACAATAATAATCTGCCAAAACCAATTCACCTTCATCGTTGACGTGTAAAGCACGGGTGGGGCAAATATCGGCGCAGGCGAAACAGTCCGGTATGCACTTTTCCCTCTCCAAAACCACCGAGCCCACCCAGGGCTGGCGTATTTCGAAGGCGCCTTTGCTGGCGACCTCACACTGGCGGCAGTGGATACAGTCTTCGAATACAACGCGCATGGTGTCGCGTTTTTCGTCGTAACTGATCACGTTGGTGGGGCAGTTTTCGATAATGAAATCCTTTAATGAGAAATCAAATTGATCTCGGTGGAAGATCGTCTTGGCGTCAAACTTGGGAAATGCACCATATTCGATCACCGGGTTTTCCGGTTTGCCGTTGACGGTCAGCTCAATGGCGTGTGTTGGGCAGGCTTCCACACAAATACCGCAATTGATGCACTTGTTTTCGTCCACGTCAACAGAGGCTCTTTGCAGGATGTGACCATTTTCCAGAACTGCAGGCACGTGTGTGAGGGCATCCTTCGGGCAGACAGTCGGTCCAATCTGGCAGCCAACACACTTGTCCAGGTCCCATTTCATCGAATAATTCCGGGTCATCATGTCCCGGTTGATGGTCATCAGGTGTTCGTTTCGGGTCTTTTTTGGCGTTCCACGACTCATAAATGCTCCTAAAGGTCAGCCGGCAGGGCGTTGAGTTCAGCCAACGAAAAGACCGGTCCGTCTTTGCAAATGTATTGGGGTCCCAGGTTGCAGCGTCCGCATTTGCCGACACCACATTTCATGCGTTTTTCAAGCGAAGTAAAAATGGCTTCAGGCGCAAAACCCAGCTCATCCAGAGCAGGCAGGGTGAATTTGGTCATGATCGGTGGACCGCAAACCACTGCTACAGCATTATCTGGCGATGGTGCCACCTGCCTGACCACATCCGGTACGTAGCCGACATGGTGTTGCCAATTTTCCTCCGGAACGTCGATCGCCTGGTGGATTTCCATATCTTCATTCTCATGCCAGGCAGCGATATCGTGTTTGTACATACACAAACCTGAGGTCCGCGTGCCGTAAACCAGGATCAGCTTACCGTAATCATCCCGATGATCTTCGTGATGGACGTGTTTGGTCAGGGCGTAGAGTGTCGAGAAGGCACAGCCGCCGCCGATAATGACCAGGTTTTTGCCCTTCCAGTCTTCCAGGGGGAAGCCGTTGCCCATTGGTCCGCGCATACCGATGGCATCACCGGCTTTCAATTTGTGCAAGGCTGAAGTAACGCTGCCCACATTTTGAGCAGTGAAGCGCACAAAATCGCCTTCCCAGGCTGCGCTGGCGACACCTAAAGCGGATTCACCTTTGCCAGCTACTGACAGCAAGCAGAATTGCCCGGGGTTAAAGGCTTCGAAAAACGCGTGGCTGTTTTCAGCATGGTCGAAACTCAACTCGAGCGTTTTCAAAGAACGGTCGGTTGATTCGTAATAAGCACGCAAAACGTGCATGGGGATGGGTGTGTAGAGGCTGCGTCCGTTAGATTGCATGGCTCACCTCGAAAGGCAGGCTGTGGGCTTGCCTAAGCATGGAACGAATATCCAGTCCGACCGGACAGTAGCGCACGCAGCGACCACAACCGGTGCAACCGATCTGGTTGACCTGGTCGAGCCAGTAAACGAATTTGTGGCTTATGCGCTGGCGGGTGCGTTCTACGCGCGAAGGTCGCGGATTATGCCCGGAAGCCTCCAGTGAATAAGTGCGGAACATGCAGGAGTCCCAGTTGCGTACACGTTCTCTGCGCTGGGTTTCATCTACGATGTCGAAGCAGAAGCAGGTAGGGCAGAGGAAGGTACAAACTCCGCAACCCAAGCAGCTCTGTGAAACTTCGTCCCAATAATTGTTCTTGAAGTTTTGTTCCAGCTTTTCTTTAAGGTTTTCGGTCTCGAAGGCGACTGGCATCTGGTCGTGGGCGCTGTGTTGAACAGCGAGCGCTTCCTGATAGGTTTCTTCAGCGGCGACAGGAAGACCCTGGAAACAGGCATCTCCAGCTTGGGAGAAGGTTTCGACCAGGTAAACATCGCCCATGTCGGTCAGAATCGCATCCAGGTCTGCTTTATTGAATGGACCATAACCAACTGTCGTGCAGAAGCCGTTCAGGCAGGGTTCGTGGCAGCCCAGGCCGATGGTGATCGTCTTTTCGCGTCTTTCCAGCCAGAGAGGATCTGTGTATTCATCCTGAATGAAACTAGTATCCAGAAGTTGCACTGCCTGGGCATCGCAGGGGCGGATGCCGAAAACGATGCGGGGCTGAATTTCGTGCCGGGCATCTTCGTAGCCGCCATAGCGCGTGAATTTTACCAAAGCTTCAGTCATAGGCAGGAAGAGCGATTTGGGAGGGATGCGGGTATTGTGCGGTTCATCAGTCACAAGCACACTTGTCTCTGTTAGCGGCATAAAATGCGAGAAACGCTCCAATTTTTGAGGGAGATAAACGTCATAATTTTGCCGCCAGGACTGTAGCAGGTCTTGCAGCGCTTGTTTTTCAAGGATAAGGTTCATATCTGTCCCTCTCCTCAAACCGAAAAGCGATTCTTATCGTCCAGGGTCACTGCCGCAAAGGGCGGTTGGGTTTGGGCGTCTAAACCGGGTTCGAAATTGTACTTTTCTCTCATGTCGTGATTCAGTTTCTCGGTCAGGTAGGTCATCTTGATGTCCATCGGGCAGGCACGTTCACAGGCACCACAGCTGGTGCAACGACCGGTTTGGTGAAAAGCGCGCACGATGTGCCAGCCTTGCATGCCAGCAGGGGTGGCGCCACTTTCGCTCCAACGCGGCTCAATGTGGTCAACGAAACATTCTTCGCAATAACACATTGGGCAGGCTTGGCGGCAGGCGTAGCAGCGGATGCAGCGCTCTGCTTCCTTTTGAAACCAGGCGTAGCGGTCTTCGATGGTTTGGTCTTCAAAGGTTTCGACTGCTGTCCGTGCCAGGTTGGGATCTCCTTCTTGCAGTGCTTCACCGATCAGAATGTCTGCACTCATCGGGTTGGGGTGAATGCAGCGTTTGCAGCTTTCGTGCAGAAAATCGTGTCTTTCAAGCAGCTGGTAGCCAGCCTTTGTTTCGATCATGAGATTCTGACCGTTTTCTTTGACCGATTTTACGGTTTCACCGACTTCCCCGACGATTTTTTGCCAGTCGAGGATGCCCTCACAAGGCACACCGATCAGAAACAAGTCTGCCCGATTTTTTTGTTTCTCAACCACCAGAGCATTTACCGAACGGTTTTCACAACCGCGAACAACCATACCAACCTTGCTCTGTTTTGGCACACGGGTCAGAAAGGTTGCCAGGTTGTTCTGGCAAAGACCATCGTAAACTAGCTGGTCAACTTCGTCGGCTGAACGGAAAAATGCCGGTTGGGGATGCAGTGGGGTTTCACCGGCTTTGAATGCCACCACCACGTCAACCACACCTTCAGCGAGCAAACGTTTGGCTTCGGTTCTAATTGCGTTAAGATCAGGCATTCTGACCTCCTTCGGCAACTTTGACTCGGGTCACCAGGTTGCTGGCAGGTCCAAGATCGTCCAATTCCTGCTCAAAGGCAGCCAATTGCTTTTGAATAATGCCGCGATCCTGCAGATCGAGCCAGACAAAGCGCACGCGCTGCTTATCGTAGCCGATGTAGTCCAGGAAATCGTTGAATTCCTCCAGTTGGCGACGGGCAGCCATATTGCCGGTTTTAAAATGACATTGTTCGGGCAGGCAGCCGCTGATCATTACCCCATCCGCACCGCCCTGGACGGCATTGAGCACGTAGAGCGGGTTGATCCGCCCGGTGCAGGGTGTTTTTGTGAGATGAATATTCTCGGGCAGCTGGGTATCGACCCATTCCTGGTCGGCTGGCGCGTAAAGACACCAACGGCACTGGAATAATGCGATTTTTGGTTTTTCAGGCATCAGACTGCCTCCCTTTCCAGCCAACCCCACAGGTTTTCGAGGACTTCGTTGTCGGTGAAATCCTGGTTCAGCCTGATCGAGGTCGAACGGCAGGCAGCGGTACACATGCCACATGCCATGCATTTGCCCGGGTCCACCGAAGCGACCGTGATCATCCCGCGAAAAGGTACTTTCTTCTCGACCAATTTGATGGCGGTGTAAGGGCAGACGCTTTCACACAAGCCGCAGGCGACACAGGTGGCTTCATCAACTTTGGCAGTCTGGTAAGGATTTTGATGCCCTTGGGCAACTGCCAATTGCTTGACAGCGGTGATGACACCAGAAATGTGGATTTTTTGCGGGCAAGCCGGGTAACACAAGTCGCAGGCGGTACAAAGCCAGGTAGTTTCGTCGGCGAAGGCAGTCTCTTCAAAGTTGAAAACGGCTTCGCGGATAAGGCGGCGGGGATTGTAATTTGGTTCCAGCTTTTCCTGGACCATGCATTTGCTGGTGCAGGTGCCGCAAGAGAAGCACATCATCAGCATTTCGCCGCCAGGAATGGCTTTTACCTGTTCTGCAAGGTTGGAGTTGAAAGGCAGGCTCATACGGTTACCGCCTTGTTTTGCATCTCATTGACAATGAAATCCACCTGGATCATGGCTTCTTCCACACCAGGAATCTCGTTCATCTTGGTCAGTTTCTTTTCCATCTCCGGTTTCAGACGGTCAATCTCAGCCTGTAATTCGCTTTCGGGGATTTTATCGAGTGTGGCTTGCATCTCATTAATCACGCGGGCGTACTTGTCGCCTTCGGCAGCGCTGATCCACTCGGTGCGGAAGCGACCGGGGGTCATGCCCATGCGCGCGAACATTTTATCCAGTCGGGCAGCGCGTTTCGCGCCGGCGACCTGACCAGTGATGTAATGGCAGTCCTGCGGGTGGCAGCCGGAATAGAGAATCGCGCCGGCACCCAGCCGATAGGACTCATAGATCAGGTCGGCATCCATACGAGCTGAGCACATCACGCGCAAACCGCGTTCGTTGGCGCTGTATTCAAAGTGGCTGGTTCCAGCCAGGTCCGCACCACCATAAGAGCACCATTGGCAGCGGAAAGCCAAAATTTTCTTTTCAGGCTCAACAGCCAGCAGGGTGCGGATCTGCGCAAGCACCTGCGCGTCGGTGTAGTGTAGCTGGGTGATGGAGTCGTGCGGGCATTCACCAACACAGGCACCACAGCCGTGACATTTGGCAGTAATCACTTCAGCAGAAAGACCCTTAGTGTAATCGATGGCACCGTATGGGCAGGCACGCTCACAAATGCCGCAAGCCTGACCCTTACCGCTGACGCAGCGATCGGGCCAAACCACAGCAACGGTCGGTTCTATTTGCCAGGTATCGGAGTGCAAAATGCGCGAAGCGCGCGCAGCGGCAGCAGAGCCCTGGGCGACACTGGCAGGGATATCTTTGGGTCCCTGGCAAGCACCAGCAAAGAAAATGCCGTCGGTGGGGCTGTCGATCGGGCGCAGCTTTGGATGATATTCCATAAACCAGCCGCCGGGCGATTGGGCAACGTTCAGTACCGAGCTCATGTGGTCCTGGTCGGGCTGCGGAATGGCTGCCTGGTTAAGCATGACCAGGTCATATTCATGCTCAATCACGCGACCGAGCGTTATGTCTTCAGATTTGATGAAGAGCTGGTGGCTATCCGGGTCTTCGGTAATTTCTGCCGGACGCCCCTGGATAAATTTGATACCAGCTTCACGGGCGCGGTCATAAAACTCTTCATAACCTTTACCTGGCGTACGGATATCGATGTAATAAATCGAGATATCCATGTCCGGATTCATCTGCTTGAGCAGCAGAGCGTTTTTGATGGCGTACATGCAGCAGAAATTGGAACAGGAAGAGTTGTAGCGTTTGTCACGCGAGCCAACACAATTGATGATTGCCAACCTCTGCGGGCGTCGGTTGTCGCTTGGGCGAACCACCATACCATGGGTAGCGCCCGCGGAATTATTCAGGCGTTCCATCTCCATGGCAGTGATCACGTTCGGGTAGCGGCCATAACCATATTCGGTCATGGGAGTGGGGTCGAAATGCCCAAAACCGGTGGCAACCACAATTGCGCCGATGTCTTCCTCGATGACTTTGTCTTCCATGCTGAAATCGATGGCTTCAAGCGCGCCGCAGGCTTCCACACATTTATAGCAATGAATGCAGGCATCCATATCGATGTTGTAGATCAGGGGAACCGACTGGCTCATCGGTATGTAGGCAGCCTTGCGTGGTGCCAGGTTCATCTCAAAATAGTTTGGAACTTCCACCGGGCAAGCCTTGGCGCAGGCGGCACAGCCGTTACAGCGGTCCGCGCGCACATATTTCGCCCTTTCTCGCAGGGTGACTTTGAAATTGCCGACGAAGCCTTCCACTTTCTCGACTTCGGTATAAGCTTTTACTTCGATCAGGGGCTGACGCGCCGCGTCAACCATTTTTGGTGCGAGAATTCATATAGAGCAGTCCATTGTTGGAAAGGTCTTGTTTAGCTGCGCCATGACCCCTCCAATCGTTGGTTCTTTCTCTACCAACACCACTGGTATTTTTTGCTCTGCCAGGTCGAGCGCGGCATTGATACCAGCCACACCGCCTCCAATCACCAGGGCTTTCTTGGTGACAGGCACGTTGATCATATCCAGCGGGGTCAGAAAAGTGGCTTTGGCAACTGCCGCCGCAGTCAGGTCTTTGGCTTTTTCGAGCGCGCCTTCGCGGTCGTGCCCATGAGCCCAGGTGCATTGCTCTCGAATGTTTGCCATTTCCATCAGGAAGGGGTTGAGCCCGGCTTCTGCAACGCAGGCACGGAAGGTGGGTTCGTGCATACGCACAGAGCAGGCAGAAACAACCACACGGTTGAGACCATGCTTTTTGATGTCTTCCTTGATCAGGCGCTGACCGCTGTCGGCACAGGCATACATGGTTTCGGCGGCATGCACCACACCCGGCAAACTACCGGCAAAATCGACCACCTGATCAGGTGGGATAACACCAGCGATATTGCTGCCGCAATGACATACATAGACGCCGATACGAGGTTCATCCTCGGGCATCGCGCCTATATATTTAGGTTGGTTTACTTCTTCACTCATTTAGGTTCCGTAGCTTTAATGGGAATAACCAGCGTCTCTGCAATTAACTTCTTGCGTGTTCGCTGGGCGCTTTGGTCTGGGGTGGTCAACTTAAGCGCTTCTTTGGGGCACCACTTGACACATTGAGGACCATCAGGCTCATCTTTACATAGATCGCAAATCTCAGCCAGTGCAGTGGCAGGATTGATAGAAATTGCACCAAAATCGCATGCCTCGATACACCAGGCACAGCCATCGCACTTGGTGGCATTGATGTCAATAATTCCGGTGATGGGGTCCTGGGTGAGGGCATCGCGTGGGCATACGATCACGCAAGGCGCGTTTTCGCAGGTGCGGCAGGCGATAGCGGTGATGAGAACCTCGTCTACCCTGACGGTGCGGATGCGGCTGCGATAGCTGTTGTATTCACCGGTTTTGGTGTAAGAGCACATATATTCGCAGAGTTGACAGCCAACACACAGGTTGGGGTCACATTCGATATAAGCATATTTTGAAGTACTGGTTTTTGCCATATTCTCCTCGTTAAACTCCAATTTCCTCTGCGACATCAGCCATGCCCAGTTTGATCAGATATTCTTTTGGTATCAACCCCTCTTCTGTCCAATTTTTTGCTTTATAGTAGAGTTGTTTCAAGTATTCAAGCTCCTCGTCAGTGGTGACAACACCAGCGCCGGGTCCCTTGGTCATCGGTTCATGCTTCCAGCGCCAGGGCAACTCGTCATCTTCCTGGGTCCAGCCCTCGCGGATATTGAAGGCTTTTTTGATATTGGTTGCGCGGATTCCAATCAGATCAACATCGTCGTAATCGAAATCCCAGCCGGTTGTGGCGTTGATCAGTTTCGCGATTGCTGGCCAGGCACCAGCGCGGTCTGCCTTGCCGGTGAAACTGCGCCTGATGAATTTGCATAATGGCAGGGTATCGTAAACAGCTGCATATTCTTCAGATTCAGCAGCGACATGGCCACGGGTTGGATCGACAGTCAGGCGGTCAACCTCTCCCTTCAGGTCAGGGTCATAAGCAGCAGAGCGGTTGTGGCAGCCACCGCGGGTACCTGTTGCAAGCCCTACAGCAAAGGTTTTGGTAGAGCGCGCATCGTAACCAGCTGGCTCCAAACCTTTGATATGCAACGCCCATTTCCAACTATCTGTACCGCGTTCTTCATCAATTTTCTTGCTGGCGATGCGAACGCCTTCTGCCATCAAGTTGCCAATACCTTCGCGGTCGCGGATCATTTCAGCCAATTTGACGGCTGAATCGCCGTCGCCGAAATTGAGCGTGAAGCCTTCAGGATGGGAGGCGCAGACGAAGTCTTTCTCGGTGAGAACGCCTTTTTCAAAGCATTCCATGGCATATCCGATTGTGACACCCATACTGACTGTGTCCATACCATCCTGGTCAGCGATCGTTATCAGTTTGATGGCGCAACGCATATCGTTGATGCCAAGGTTGGAACTGTTGGCGAACAGGCTTTCATATTCAATGCCGGTCATCGCGCCAGCAAATTCTCCAGTCTTTACTATAGACATTTGCTCGCAGGCAATCGGGCATTGTGCGCAGGCGATCACCTTAACTTTGTGATGTTTGTCCAGGTATTCGCCGCTAACCATCTCAGCATCCTCATAGACGCCTTCCTGGAAGTTACGAGTCGGCAGGACGCCGGATTTATTTTGCGCGAGCAGACCGGTGGCGGTACCATAAACACGATATTTTTCCGTGTCTTTGCCCTGGGCAGATTTGGAGATATCAAAAGAAAGCTGGTTTAGAGTGGCAGGGTCAAAAACAGTGACTCCTTTGGTACCGCGCACGGAAACGGCTTTGAGTTTCTTGTGACCCCAAAGCATGCCGTGACCGGTGCGACCAAGTTGGCGACCGTCGTTGGTGACGTTGGCATAGCGCACCAGGTTTTCACCGCAAGGACCGATTGTGCAAGACCGGATCTGGTCATCGCCAAGTTTTTCGCGTATGGCTTCTTCAGTTTCGAAGGTGCCTTTACCGAGCAGGTACGTGGCGTCGTTGAACTGCACGCGATCGTCATCAATGAACAATTGTGTCCATTTATCGCAGCTGTTGTGCAGCACAACACCGTCCCAGCCTGCGCGTTTGAGCGCGATTGAGAACCAGCTGCCCGAAAGACTGTCACCAATCACACCAGTGAGGGGAGACTTGGAAGCCATGCCGAACTTGCCGCCTACCGGCACCGGGGTTCCTGTAAAAATGCCGTTGGCAAAGCAGATCGGGTTGCCGTCGTCGAGCGGGTCGCAACCAGGAACGATATTTTCCCACAGCAGGCGGGATGCCATTGAGACACCGCCAATGTAGATCTTGTACCACTCTTCCGGTTTGGTTTCGACCCAGGATTTTTTGGTTTTTAGATCGATATGCAGAATTTTTCCACTGTATCCGTACATAGCTACTCCTGTTGGGACATGATTTTAGGCGAGTCGGGATTGCTGCATACATAAAAGCAAAGACCGCTACGCCTTCTAAAAGCGAGATTGATAATCGATAACATTACACTGAAAAGTATAACTCAAGTGTGAAAATCTGTCTTGGAATACGCGCCGTTTTTTTTATATAAATGTTAAGAAATCGATGTGATTCAATGTTTATCTTACTCAATAATTGAGGTATGCTGGTCTTTCAGTTGAGGACGGTGAAAGCTTACTGCTATTCGAGAAAATGCGGAGGAGGCGAACCTCCTCCTTAGGACCAATGTGATTACCTTGACATACTTAGCTTGATCATCTCACCCTTCTGGTCAAAGGTCATGCGGGCGAAATGGTTGTGGCTCTTTGATTTATATTCATACTGTTTCTTCAACGTAACTACGTAGCGTTGGCTAGCTTTGAGAACATCATACTGATTACGGTGCTCTTCGACCTTATCAGGATCAAGCGTGAAATTTGACAGCTGCGGGTTGATAGCCACAGTGGCGTCATCCAGCCCCGGGAGGTAATTTTTGATGACAGTCTTGATCTGACCCAAAATCTCACTGGGCATTTCGTCGGCAGCCACGATCAATTCTTCCGGAGAATCGCTGATGGTCTTCAGTTCCGGTGTAATTGTGGGGCGGATGGCGGGTTTGGTGACTTCCTTGATGTTCTTCGCCGTCGCCAACGGGTCGCCATAGAGCACAAACGAGAGGATGGTCTTCTGATCTTCCCCATCCAGATAACCCTGGTTCGCGGTCATTTTCTTCGCGAGCGCCAGTTTGGCTTGCATAAGCGCGTACCCCGCCGACTGACCCTCAACGACCAGCTTCCAGAAATGCCAGGCTAGCAGGTCGGCAGCGATCAGAGGTCTGCTGACTGACCCATATGAAATACAGGTAGAGCCAACAAAAGCGCGCGTGCCGCTGGCGAGGAAATTGAGCGCGATCGATTCACTGACGGCTTTCTCGATAATATTGGCACCATAGCATGCTTCACTTAAAACGAGCGTGGGGGCTGAGCTGCTTGGTGTGAAGTTTTCAGGCAGGATAGCGATCGGATATTCCGGACCCTGCTCGCGCCTTGTGAGGTCTTTTTGTCCGTACCATTCCGCTGTGTCTTTAAGTCCGTGCAAATTAAAATAGGCATACTTGGGATTGCTGGCTTGCCCATAGAGCAGGCTCGAATTGGTCGTAGGCGGCGATGTCTTCAGGCGTTCTGCCCGGTCGATCACTGAAAAAACCATCGAAGAAGGTGATTTCCAGACTTCCGCTGAACAAGACAGGTTGTTGGATCGCTCGAAGCGGGTAGTGAACTGGGTCAGTGAGCGATTGAGGTTATCAAACCAACGGGCAAAAGGATTGCTCTCAAGAGATTTCCTGGTCTTAACCTTAACATCATATTCGTTGTTGATGAAACGCAGCTGCTCCAGCAGGTAGCCGGCGTCATTTCCTGTCTCATCTGGAAGACGCCCAACCGGCCATTGCTGAATGAAGTAATTCTCATCGATCGTGGAATAAGGATTATCAGAGGGAACATTGAGATCACTGTCATCGGTCGGGTTGGGCAGAAGGTGGAAAGGCACGATCTCATCTCCACCCACAATCAACAATGCTCCAATCATTTCTCCCCGTGATGCCAGAACCTTATCGAGGTCGCTCAGCGCGAGCTTCAGCTTCCATGCATCGGGTTGATTGATCTGGCTCAGACCGAATTCCTGGGTGCTTTGTGGATCATCGGGAACAAAAACACAACTGTTCCAACCAGGCAGGCTGACTACTTTTAGAGAAAGGTTGCGCATGGCTTCGATGATCACAGCGGCAGTGTTTTCGCCGTATTTTCGAACCAAATTTTGGCGGGAGGTCAAGATCACATAATTGGGGAAACGCCCATCGGTATGAATCAATTCGCTCTTCTTGACTTTACTGGCGATTGTAGCAAAGTCGGCTTCAATTTCCTCGATTACTTTCAATGCTGCTGCAGTTGTTGGGTCTTGAGCTGGGATATTCTTGGGAGCAATAGCCGCTTTCATTAGCTCAGGTGTATCCTGGTAATGTTCTGGTGGCACTGTGGCGATTTCCTTGACAAAAAAAGAGCTGGTGGGGACTTCGGAAAAATCGACAGGCTCTTCCGCATCCTCATCAAAATCATCAAAAACGAAAGAGGATACCTGGCTGGCAAGTGTAGGCTGCTCATCCAGTAACTCACTGGCGAGCTTTTTGCTGTCCGGTAATTCTTCCTCACCGGTGCTGACGAATTCTGCATTCGAGAGAACATTCCAGCCCAATTCTGCGGCAATCGATGCCGGAACAGGTAAATCGAGGAAAACCTTAAGGTCTTCGGGCCAGAGCGGCTTGAAACTGTGGTTTGGTCCCAGCAAGCGGTTTACCACCTGCCCGCTGGCGTCATGCGCGGCACTCCAGTGCAACCTTTCGACGCCCAGCGTATCGTTGCCGTTTTGCAGGTCTGCGATGGCAGATAATATCTTGATCTGAATACAAGAAGACCAACGGGCAGAGTAGATCCCGCTCAAGGTTTGCAGCAGGGTGTAGTTGCGGTTGTCCTGGACGATACGCATATGGAAGATAGCTGGTAGCGCCACTTTCGGGTTATTTGCCAGCGATTCCATGACCGCCTTTTCGGATGTTGCCAGGTCGCCGCTTTCGTAAGCATTGCGTGCCTGGATGAGAGCAGGCAGCCAGGCAGACCGGCTTGCGGTTGCAGAGGTGCTGCGCTGAAGGTAGGCTTTTGTGGCAGCGACGTCCGGATTGCTTCCGCCGGTCAGTTGCTCCAGCAGTGTGGCAGCTTCAGTAAATTCCGGGTCGAACGCGAGGATCTTCTCAAGATTCGCAGCTGCCATATCTGTATCGCCCAATTCTGCCAGGACGTGTGCGTACATGTAGTTGACTAAAAGATCACCCGGATAGCTCGCCAACCAGATTAACACTGCCTGGCGTGCGAATTGAAGTTCGCGGTTAAGAATGGCGGTCTGCAGCAGTGTTAGAAATTTTCCCCGACGGACGATCAGAACTTCATCATTTTTTTGGGCGGAATAGGGTCTCATTTTCTTTTCGGTGCCTCCTGGAGGTTATTGACCAGGTTCAAAGCAACGATCGCGGCAAGTTGCCGGCGAATGCTCTGATCTGAAGGGGATAGTTGAGCTGCCTGGCGCAGCATGGTTTCGGCATTACGATAATCGCGGCTTTCCTTATAGGCTGCTGATGCCTGGACGTAAGGTCGGGGGTCTTTGCCGACCATATCGATGGCTTTGTGGTAGGTGTCGAGTGCGTTACTGACCTCACGGCGGTCCTGGTAGGTTTGACCCAATTCAAGATAAGCATCAATCAGGCTGGGGTCCAGCTTGATTGCCTTGCTTAAACGGGCAACCGCCTGGTCAAGGTTTCCCTTGATGCGGTCGATTTTACCGAGAGAAATCAACGTCTGTGGGTTGTTCTCATCAATTGAGAGGCTGGTTTGCAGGTTTTTCTCTGCTTTTTCAAGTTCTTTGGCATCAATCTGATAAACTGCCAGTTGGTTCAAAACCGATGGGTCGTCAGGATGAGCTGCGGCGAGGCTCTGCAGTGAATTCAAAGCACCGTGCGGGTTAGAGCGGTGGTCGAGCTCGATCGAAAGCAACTCAAAGGGGATCGCGTCTGCCACCACTGCTTTGGCTGCCTGGATGGTGAGCCTGGCTAAGGTCGGATTGTCTGCGCCAATTTCTGCTTTCGCCTTAAGCAGCAGGGCTTTGGGGTGGTCAGGGCACTGCTTGAGTGCTTTGCTGACAGCCTGCGTAGCCTGTTCGAAGTCATTTCGTGCCAGGTAGGATTCCGCCATCGAGACAAAATACTCTGGATTTTCTGGTTCAAACTGGGCAGCTTTCTGCCAGCACTGGATGGCGATTTGGTGTTCGCCCAATTGCTGGTTGATGCGGGCAAGTGAGTCGAGCGCTTCCGGATTTCCGGGGAACAGGTCAGAAGCTTTGCCAAAGTAATCCTTGGCGGCATGGTAGTCTTTTTCGAGCAGTTTTACATCACCCAATAGCTGCCAATACTGAGCATTTTTGGGGGAAATGCGCAGGGCATCTTCCAGATGCGCCGCTGCTTCTGGGTACATACCGGCATCCTGGTACATGGTTGCTGCAAAGGTGTGCCACTCCGGTTCGTCAGACCATACTTGGAGGGCTTTTTCGATCGTCTCTGCTGCTGACAGAGGCTGGTTGCGCGTAGCGAGCGCTTGAATTGCGAGAAGGACGGGGTCTTCGGGTGCCTTCTCAAGCAGGTCACGCGCGACAGCCGCGCTGTAAGCCGGGTCAGGATGCAGGTTCAGGATCGCGCTCTGGGTAAGCACCTGCGGATCATCGTCGTAAGCATTCATGATCGCATCAACTCTCTCCGGGTTGACCAAAACTGAGAGCACCTGGGCAGCCTGGCGACCCGAATTAATCAGCTGGCTCATTTTATTCTCGTCATCCCAGTGACCATTGAAAACAGCCTGACCGATCTTGAGTTCGGACATTAATTGTGAGGGCTTTAAGAAACGACCTGCTGCAGCAATTTGTTCTTCCAGCAACTCTGCCTGGTTTTGATCTGTGAACAGTTCAGGTGCATGGCGGGTGATGTTCAGGAGCATGGCGTTGTTGTGCTGGCGGTAATTATCGCCCAGGTAGGCAGCCAGGAGCTGGTTGGCGACCGGGTTGATGCGTACGACAGATAAAGCGCTCGCGAAGCACTGGTTCGCGGTTTGCCAATGTAAAGCTTCCCAGGCAGCCACCCCGCAAGCCAGGCAAGCCCAGATCCAATCGAAATGGCGGGCGATGTTAAAGGCTGTTTCCTGCTGGTGAAGAGCGTCTGCTTCGATGGCAGATCTGGCTCGGTCAAGGTAAATGGTTGAATCCGGGAGTTCTCCAGCCTGTTGGGCAAGCAGGGCACGAACTGAAAGGTTAAACATGGTATCAGGTTGGTCCGCCAGAAAATGCTCCCAGAGCATGGCTACCTTTGGGTAATCCTGCCCAATCATCGCATCCAGGCAAAGCATTTGAACAAGGCTTTTCGTATCACTCTGACTTTTGAATTGTGAGGTGAGATAATCGAGGATTCCCTCGAGTTTCTGGTTGTTGCGTAATGCTAAAGCAAGGCCTGCCTGGATCTCAATTAGCTGGAAATTTTCAGGGTCGTTTCGTTGGGCGAGGTCTGCGTGCTTTTGGGCAGCGTTGAGATCACCGGTCACTCTTTCGAGTTGGATCGCGCGCAGGTAGAGTCCGCTCACATTGTAGGGCGCAAAGTCAGTTGGGCTCTCAATCTGAGCCTGATCGGTCAGGCATTCATTATCGCTGCTGAATTCCAAAGCCTGGACATGCGGGCTGATTTTTTCAAGAGCAGGGAGGAATTGCCGGTTTGCGGTCAACACGTCGCTGAGCAGAATCGGGTAGCAGGGGTGATTCCCCAACGAGGCGGATAATTCCTGGGTAAGCTGCAGGGCTGCAGCCCCATCCCCGAGCCGCAAAATTGAATAAACCAGGTCGCGGGTTTCCTGGAAATCCGGTGAGGGATTGCCAGAGATCGCCCGTTGGATGATAGCTGAAGCTTCTTCGGGTTGGTCGAGGTGCAGGTAGAGATTGGCGACATCCACATACTCTTCAGTCGTGATTCCTTCAATGGCAAGCATGCGATTAAGCGTGTTTTTGGTCTCTTCCAAATCGTTCAGGCGGGCATAAGTGCGGGCAAGAGTGAGGTAGAGTGTCTTTTCCTCGGGTCTCAAATGAATGGCATCTTTCAAAACCTGGATGGCTTCCTTTTCGTTGTCATGCTCGTTCATAAACCCGGTGAACCAGAGCACATTCTCGAGCTCAGCCGGGGCGATCTGCAAACTGGCGCGTGCTGTGTTAAAAGCCTCTGATTGCAGTCCAGAGCTGAGATAGGCATTTGCCAGCACTTGTCGGGTTTCCAGGTCGTCAGGGTTGACCAGTATGGCTTCCTGTAGTGATGCCAGGCTGATGTCATACAGCCCTAGCTGCAATGCGGTTTTTCCGATCTCTAGCTGCAAGTGGTGGTAGGCTCGCGGTGCTTTCGATTGAGGGCTGTCAAGCAATTTCAGGTAGCTTTCATAGGCTGATTCGTGATTACCAATGGCAGCATTCAAGTCAGTTGCCAGCATGGCAAGGTCGAAATCCTGCGTCAACTTGTCGCGGTTGTTCAACAGGGCTTCCAGCAAGCCTTCCAATTCCTTCTGGTTTACCTCGGGGCGCTGCTTATTTAACGACAGCAGGCAGTTTGCATAGACGAGCAGTGTATCTTCGCGGTGGAGCGAGTTCCAGGCAAATTGCAGTAATTGTCGGGCACTGACCGGGTCGTCCATTGCCAGGTAGGTTTGCCCGATCACCAGGGCTAATTCCGGGTCGCTGGCGTAATCGTTCTCCAGGGGTTCCAGCAGTTCCCATGCGTCGTTGATGTAGCCCTGCTTCAGGAGCGCGCCAGCCAGGAGTTTACGCACTTCGAAGTCTTCCGGGTTTTGGGTAAATGCCTGCTTGAGGGCTGCAATAGCATCGGTGGTTTGTTCATTTTCAAGGTAAAGTTTGCCAAGCGCACTCAAAATCTGGGGGTCACCTGGGAAAGCTGCCTTGGCTTTGCGCAGTGCCTGGGTGGCGTTCTCATTCTCACCCAGTTCTGTCCAAATTTTCGCTAACGAGAGCCAGCTGGCGGGTTTTTCTGGCGCGACCTCTGATGCTTGTTCCAACAATTCAATCGCGCGTTTCTTTTGATCAGAATTGATTAATGCCTTGCCGAGAATAACCAGGGCTTCACCGTCCAACTGGTCGCGGGAGAGGAAGTTTTCGGCTATCGGTATGGCTGCCTCGGGTTTGCCGGCTTTGATTGCGATTTCGGAATAGGTCAGCAGGTCCTCCCGTTGTGGTCGGGCTGAATTGCTGATCAGTTCTTCGTAAATTTCCAAAGCTTTGCTCTCTTGCCGGGTTTGCAGATAGAGCCGGGCTAATTCCTGTTTGTTTGTCTTGTTTTCAGGCTCGAAAACAGATAATAACGCCGAGGATTGGATGGCATCATCCAAGTTCGCCAAACGTTGGTTGATTTTGGCTGCCAATCGGATCGTATCCAGGTCGTTGGGGTCATCCTGCAGGGCTTTGCGGATAAATTCGCCGGCGGTTTTATAACGTTTCTGGTCGTAGGCGTATTCCGCTGCCTTCAAATTATCGCTTTCGAAATCGAACCGGGAGGATTGCGTCGGCAAGGTTTTTCGCTGGATGGCGTTGTCCAGGCTCGCTTGGACCTCACTGGAGCGTTCGCGCAATTCTGGGTATCGCAGAGCGAAAAGGGCATTGGTGTTTTCATCTTCACCCTGGTTCAGCAGGTCAAAAGCAAAGTCAATCTCATTCAAGCTGACTAAAAACTCGGCATACTGATTGCGGTATGCGTCGTTTTCCGGCTCAAGTTGTAAGACCTGTTCCCAGGTTTTTCGGGCTTCTTCCGGTTCAGTCCGCTCAAGTTCCAGCGCCATTTTATGCAATATGGCTGCCTGGTTTTGGTTGATCGCCTTGAAGGCAAGCGCAAGCGCATGGCGAGCTTTCTCGGGCTGTCCAGCATACTGGTACATGGCTGCCAGGTTTTGATAGGTCTCAACCGGGCGGTCCACAATCTCAATATTGTTTTGGATGAGGAGGTTATTTGCAAGCAGTTTGATGAAAGAGGAAGAGACCACACCCTGCAAGTGGTTCAATACCTGGACTTGCAGGTGCAGGCTGGCGCCGTCGAGGATATCTGCGAGGAAGTCGAACTGCTCATTTTCAACCATCGGCAGGTTCTTGAGCAGGGCAACCATGCATTTCGCCATATCTGCAGAATCGGATTCTTTGGTGGTTGCTGCCAATTCATCCAAGGCTTTCTCAAAATCGGGGCAAAGCAATGAAAGGATACTGAGGCTGGCAGACCAGGCATGCAGCATGGTCTTGCCTTCTGTCATAAAACTGACCAGACCTTTCCAACTAGAGTTCCTGATGCGGTATTCGCGTAATGAAAGGGAGAGCAAGGTGGCATCCTTCAGCGTGGCAGGTTCCAAACCGGTCATGCGCACTGTTTCAAGGGTTTTCGAGGCTCTTTCGAGTAACCCGGTTGGGGTGGGTATAAACAGATCGGTCAGGTCTTTATCGACCAGGCTTTTATCCAGCAGGAATAATGAAAGCAAGGCAGGGTGCCAGTTTTGGGGGTCACCGCCAGCAAAATCGAACCATGTTGATGGGAGCCCATGGAGATCAAGCTCCCTCCACAGTAACGAATTCTCGCGATACGCCGCGATCAGCTTTCGGCTGTCCTTCTGGGAAAAACGTGAACTGAGCTCTTTGAGCATCCAGTCTATCGCCATCGTGCCTCCTTTTGCCCTGCAGAATTAAGGCATCATCCCGGTAAAGGGTTTTATGAAATAGTAGGCTGCTGCGAACAGGACCAGGCTGAGAAACACGAGAAAAATCCCGATCCCGGTATTGGATTTAGCCAGATCATTTAAGGAACCAATCAGCAATGAGGCGTTACCAACCAACCCTGAGACGCCGTCGGTGATACCCTTGTCTGCCAGTTTGGTGGTTGCATCAGCAATGGTTTGAATGTTACGATTCATAGCTTGTTTTGCCAGGATGAAAACGCTCAAAACAAGGCAGACGATGCCCATCGCGAACAAAACCACCGAGACAATTACTACAATTTGACTTCCGCTATCAAACATAAAAAACCTCCATACAGATATCTGTTGGAGGTTATGGTGCAACTCCTATGCCAGAGGTAGCGGCTGTTGACCGGTTTTAAGGACAGGACTGGTGATATCTAGAGGTAGGTGACCGATGTCGATGGCGGCTTCATCACAGAGCAAAACGGCGCGTTCAAGTGCATTACGCAGTTCGCGGATATTGCCAGGCCAGTTGTAATTGACCAGCGCTTCCATGGCTTTCGGGGTGACATCGAGGATATTTTTACCCATGCTCATGTTGTATTGCTGTAAAAAGTAGCCGACCAGGTCAGGGATATCTACTTTTCTTTCAGCCAAAGAGGGCAGGTCCAGATCAACCACTTTGAGACGGTAATAGAGATCTTCACGAAATTCATGTTTTGCGATCATTTCCTTCAGGTTGCGGTTGGATGCCGCCACCACCTGAACATCGACGTTGATCAGGGCAGTGCCGCCAACCCGGCGGAAGGAGCGTTCTTCCAGCGCGCGCAGGAATTTTGCCTGCAGATCCATGGGCATTGAAGAAATTTCGTCCAGGAAAAGCACACCATCATCGGCGATTTCCATTAAACCGTTGCGTCGATGAGTGGCGCCGGTGAAGGAACCGGCTTCGTGACCAAAAAGCTCCGATTCGAACATGGTGGACTGAATTGCAGGGCAATTGACGTCAATGAAAGGTTTATTTGACCTTGGACCGCTTTCATGAATGTAACGGGCGAGGACTTCTTTGCCGGTTCCAGTCGGACCAGTGATGAGTGAAGACACAGATGCTTCTGCTGCCCGGTGTGCCAGTTCGACGATCGCTTTCATCTGTGGTGTCTTGCCGACGATGAACTTATCCAGGCTGGCTTTTCCGCGCAGATGGTTCAGCTCGCGGCGCATAGCGACCATTTCTGAAGCGCGTTTAACCGATTTTTCCAGCTCAAGCAAGTCCAGCGGTTTTTCCATGAAATCCTGGGCACCATTCTTCATGGCTTCGACGGCCATGCCTACCTCACCATGAGCCGTGACGATGATCACCTGGGGTCTTCGGGGCAGCCGGGCAGTCTCACCCAGCAAATGCGGTCCGTAACCATCGGGCAGACGAACATCAAGGATGATGATATCGGTGCCATCCTGGCTGAGAATCGTGCGAGCTTCGGCTAAAGTGCCGGCTTCCTGGACCTCGTAACTTTTGGTCCTCAAGAACTCCGAAACCACCATGCGGGCGGTTTCTTCATCGTCTACTACTAAAATGGATGCTGTCATTAAAATCCCTTCTTATGCCCTGGGGAGCAGAACGTGGAACACACTGCCTCCTGGAACAGTTTCAACGTAAATGTTACCTTCATGAGCAGTGACAATACGCCTGGTGATAGCCAAACCGAGCCCGGTTCCGCTTGATTTGGTGGTCAGGAAAGGCTCAAAAATGTGCTCGACCACGTCATCCGGAATGCCAGGTCCAGTGTCAGCGATGATTATCTCACATTGTGGCGGGATAATCTGCGGTGAAGCCTCCAGCAGCTTGATATTCAGGCTACCTCCACGTTCATCCATGGCTTCTATTGAATTACTGATCAGGTTTACAAAGACTTGTTCGATCGCCCGCGGGTCGGCTTTGACCAACAGCCGCTCTTTTGGCGCTGAGAAATTGTAGGTGATGCGTAATTTCTTCATGCGCGGATCCCATTTTTCGAGGATCGCCGGAATGAGGTAGGTCAGGTCCACTGGCTGAATCTGGTATTCAACTGGTTTCGAGAAAGTGAGCGTTGACTTTACCAGGTGCGTCAGGCGCGAACAGTCGTTTTGCAAGCGCTCAACAAGCCCGGCATAGGGTGCATCAGGTGCCATACGAAGACCCAGCAGTTGCAAACCGGTGGCGATACTGTTGATCGGGTTTTTGACTTCGTGTGCAAAAATCGCGGTCACTTCGCCCAGGAAGGCGCGCTGTTCAAGGAGTTGGGAATGGGCACGGATTTTTTCGCTCTGACTCAAATCCCGCAGGATCAAAACGATGCTGCGAACAACCCCATCTTCTTTTACTGGCAGGCACAAAACCTGTGCTGGAAAACTGGCGCCCAGGCGGGTGTTCAGATTGAGATTATGACCAACCAGGGTTGGATTGCCTTGCTGGGCATTTTTGTAAAGTGTCTGCAGGGTTTCATTGCCAATCAAAACCATCTCAGCCTGCTGCTGGAAAACCTCGTTACTGGCATAGCCCAGCATCGATTCAGCAGCAGGGTTGAGCTCAGTGATGCGCAGGTCGGGGCTGAGCACGATCACGCCTTCGTCCAGGTTATCGCTGACAGCCTGTTGTATGCGTGCCAATTTGCGGATATTACGCATGGTTGTGCCAGCCTGCTCCAGCGTTGAAAGGTGTTTTAGCGCTGAGCTGGTGTGAGTACCAAGCAGGTTCAGGTAACGGAGGGTTTCATTATCGGGAACAAGCCCAAAACCGCCTGCCAGGATAAGCCCACTCAGTTTGTTGTTGACCTTCAGGGGAATGCTGAACAGGTAACTGGCTTCAAGTTCCTGGCTGAGTTCTTCAAAGGAAGAGAGCGTCGGCTTGCCTTCACGCCATAGGACGGTTGAATCCAATTTAACCAGTTCATGTACCTTTACGGTTTCAGGAAAATATTGAGTAATTTCTGAATTTTGCTCCTGGGCAAGGCTGAGGGTATCGCCGCTGCGTCGATAGACCAACACGAAATCGGTTTTGCAGGTTTTGGCGATGATTGAGGCTGCCAGTTGGTAAAGCGCAGGCACCGTCGGCTGTTCTGCCAGTTCGGTCAGCAACTTGAGGTTGTCATAACGATATTCCTGGTCAAGCAGGTCTTGCCTGATCAGGTTTTCCTGCAGGATTGCTGAAAAAACCAGGACAACCACCTGGTTGGTGGGGCTGAGAGAGTGTACTCTCATGAGAACAGACAACAATTCACCGCTTGCGATTTGCATAGTAATTTGCCTGGCTTCGGTGGGACTGGGGTTGGTATCAGGCTCTTCCGGGATCAATGCCGAGAGCTTGAGTTGTTCCAGTTCATTTTTTGAATAGCCGCTCAAATCTAAGAACGGCTGATTTGCCAGGACAAGTCTGTCTTTAGAGCGTAGATAGACTACGGCGGGATCACCGATGAGATCCAGCAGCGCAGATTGGCTCAAGATCTGCAGATCGCCTGTAAGCGGGGAGTCGTTCGAACTGCCTGGGGTTGATCGGTCCACTGCTGAGCCTGCTTAGTTTTTGGGCTTGGAGCGTAAATGGGCGGGCAGAATGCCTTCCATGGAGCGATACTTGGCAACGGTTCTGCGCGCGATCGAAATGCCGTCTTCTTCGAGCCTCTCTTTTATCTCGGAATCACTGAGCGGCTGATCTTCCTGCTCGATCATTTCTTTGATAATGGTTCTGAGTGATAGACTGCGGTCGAAGAAAATTGCCATAGGAACAATTTTCTTGTTGGGGAGCTGGATGGTCTTGCCAGAAACAGCTCGAGAAATAGTCGATTCGTGTAAACCAAGTTCTTCGGCAATTTTGGCACGCGTCAGAGGAACCATGTGCTTATCTCCGCTAACGATGTAATCCTTTTGAAGGACAACCAACTGCTCGAGCAGCAGCTTCATCGCATTCGTACGCTGTTGAATACATTTGATTAGCAGCGAAGCTTTCTCGATATCCTCTTTCCAGTCGGCGGCATGTTCCTCATCGACGGTTTTGAGCGAATCTTTAAATAACTGGTTGACTTTCAACGTGCCCCGAACAGGCAAAATGATCTCAACCACCAATGGGTTACCGGGGGTGTCGTTGAGATAATAGATGAGGACATCGGGTTGGTGGAAGGCTTCTGAGCCGCTCACATTCGGATTGCGCACATCACCCCAATGAGCGCGGGCTGGGAATGGATTGAGGTTTTCACTAATGAAATTGGAGACAAGCTGAATTTGTTGCGTGTTTGTTTTTAGGGCGCGGGCAATATCGCCGAAATGATGCTGGCTGAGTTTGGATAAAAAACTCTGGATCACTTCACGAGTCAAAGCAGGGATTTCGCCGCTCTCTTCCAAGCTCTCCACCTGGGCGAGCATTGCTTCAGCCGGGTTGGCAGAACACACACCCACGGGATCGCAGCGTTTTAGTAGTTCGATGATCTCCTCAATTTCGCTGGGAAGGCGATGGTGATAGCGGGCGACTTCGATCGGAGTAACAGTTAGAAAGCCATCTTCATCCAATTGGTTGAGGATATAGGCAGCGATCAGTCGGTCTTCCACTCGCAGGTCCGCCGCAGCTTGTTTGAGCACATAAGTTGGCAGATCGATCATTTCAGACGCGAAAGGTTCGTCTGGAACCTCGCCTGTTGCTATGCCGCTGCCGGTGAAAAAATCTTCCCGGGGCGAGATAAAGACGATCGCTTCATCAGAATCTTCAGATTTGGGTTGGCTGCAAATCGGGCAGGCACCAGAGGGTGGAAGCAAGCGCTTGCACATTGGGCAGCGGCGTTCTTCGACCAGCTCGAGCGCGGGGTTATTAGCCAGTTCCGAATCAATTTTTTGCTGCAACTCGGCAGCGGTCAGGCTGAGCAGCGCCATGGTTTGCGCCAGGTGAGCGGAAGTGTGAGTGGTGGTCTGTTGCCATTGATTTTGTAACATCATGCCCTCAATCAGCAAGGCTGCGGAAGCGGGATCAGCCCTAATGCAAGAATTATACCTGAAGAAAAATGTGATTCTATTTTTGTCAGGTCGTCGGGTTGATTGTGCCGGTCTCCTGACCGAGAACACGATTTCACCGACGCTGTCCATCCTTTTTCGCTTTAGCGAATCTGCCCTTATACCAGGTGAAAACCCAAGATCCTTTGTTCCTCAGGATGACACGCATAATTAGAATTACAGATACCATTTCACCCAAGTCGACAAAAAACCTCACTCCTCGCTTATAATACAAAGAAAAAAGGAGAATACTTTCCACCTGTTATGAAACAACCATCCAAAACTGTGGCTAATTTGAAACCTTATTTCTTTGCCGGATTGAAATCCGTCATCGCGGATCTCCAGGAAAAGGGCGTAGATGTAATCCGCCTGGATATGGGCTCACCCGATCTTCCACCTGCCAGTTTCATCATTGATGCACTGATCGAATCGGCGAAGAATCCCAAAAAACACGGCTACTCACCAGCTGGTGGCTCTCCTGGCTTCCTCAAAGCCGTTGCCACCTATTACAAGCGCCGCTTTGATGTCGATATTGACCCCAAGACCGAAGCCCTTGCCCTGATCGGCTCTAAAGAAGGTCTCTTCAACCTCAATCACACCCTGCTTAATCCGGGGGATTGGGTATTGCTGCCCGACCCTTATTACCCTGTCTACCTGGCAGGCGCGCAACTGTCTGACGCGAATTTTCACTTTATGCCCTTGCTCAAAGAGAACGACTTCCTGGTCGATTTCGAAGCCATCCCTGAAGAAATCGCCCAAAAAGCCAAGATCATGTGGCTCAATTACCCCAATAATCCGACCGGGGCAGTAGCAGACCTGTCTTTCTTTGAGAGAGCAGTTGCCTTTGCCAAAAAATATGACATCCTGATCGCTCACGACGCACCTTACAGCGACCTAAGCTTTAACGGTTATGAAGCCCCCAGCATCATGGAAGTTGATGGCGCAAAAGACGTTGCTGTCGAATTTAACTCGCTTTCAAAAACCTACAACATGGCTGGTTGGCGCATCGGTATGGCAGTTGGCAACAAAGAAGCGATCCGTTTGCTGGCGAACTATAAGAGCCAGATTGACTCATCGATCTTTATGCCCATCATGGACGCCGGTCAGGCTGCCCTCACTGCCGACCAGGCATGGCTGGTGGAACGCAATAAGATCTATGAAAAACGCCGCGATGTTGTCTACAATGGTCTCAAAGAATGTGGTTTTGAAGTGGATCTGCCTAAAGCTGCCCTGTATTTGTGGGCAAAGTTGCCGCCAAAATTCAATGACCCGGTCAAATTCTGCGCCGATCTGTTGAACGATACCGGAGTCAGCATGACACCTGGTGTGGTTTACGGACCAAGCGGGAAAGATTACATCCGAATTTCGATTGTGATCCCCACTGACCGGATCGAAGAGGCGATCGGGCGCATGAAAACCTGGATCGAAAAACAGTAAGCACTGGAGCTTACCAATAGTTGATGCAATTTACTGAAGAACAGAAAGAAAAAGCAATCATGGTGGGTGTCCGTATCGGAAAGGATACCCACCAAGGTTTGACCCTGGATGAAAGTTTACAGGAGCTTGAATTGCTGGCGGACACTGCCGGTATCGAAGTGGTTGGTTCTATCACCCAGAATCTTTCCAGTCCAAATTCACGTACTTATATCGGCAAAGGCAAGTTGGAAGAGTTAAGACTGCTTGCTGAAGAGTTGGACGCGGATACCATCCTGTTTGACGATGAATTATCTCCCCGACATCAAAGGGAACTCGAAAAAGAATTTACTACCAAGACCAAGATTCTGGACAGAACCGCCCTGATCCTGGATATTTTTGCCCAACACGCTGACACACGTGAGGGCATGCTCCAGGTGGAGTTGGCACAATACAAATATCGCCTGCCTCGCCTGACACGAGCCTGGACGCATCTTGCCAGGCAAACCGGTGGTGCATCGGGACGAAGCGGCAGCGTAGGTGGGGTAGGTCTGCGCGGTCCGGGTGAGACACAGCTTGAAGTTGACCGCCGTGAGATCAACAAACGCATCGACAAGCTGGAAGACGAATTGGAAAAAGTACGTCAACATCGCAATCGCTATCGCCAGCAGCGCCGCAAGACCAATATCCCGGTTGTCGCACTGGTTGGATATACCAACGCAGGCAAATCCACCTTGCTGAACGCAATGACGGATGCCGGGATCTACGTGGCAGACCAGTTGTTCGCCACATTGGACCCGACTACCAGGCAGCTTGAATTGCCCACCGGCGAGACAGTATTATTGACAGACACGGTTGGTTTCATTCAAAAACTGCCTACCGACCTGGTGGCTGCGTTTCGGGCAACTTTGGAAGAAATCGCGGAAGCTGACTTGCTGCTGCATGTGATTGATGGCTCGCATGAGAATGCTGAATCCCAGCGGCTGACTGTGTTGGAAACGCTGGAAGAAATAGGTGCCGGCGAGATCCCGATTTTGACCGTTTATAACAAAGTTGACCTTCTGGACGCGGAGGATTTCCAAGAGCTGAAAAAATCAACTGATCCCTCGGCTGTTTTCATCAGTGCCAAAGATCGAAGTGGTTTTGCAGAGCTGATTGAGTCTATAGCCGCAGGAGTGACTCAAAATTTTAAACGGGTTACGGTGTTGCTCCCCTTCGAAGCTGGACGGTTGGTGTCGATGTTCCACGAGAAGGGGCATGTTGACACGCTGGAGCACGTGGAAGAAGGCGTGCGAATTACGGGTTCATTGCCTGTGCAATTGATGTCGTTTTTTGAAGATTATCAGGAGTAGTGATCTTGTCATCCTGAATGTCATCCTAACCCTCATCTTGAATGTCATCCTGAACCTCATCCTGAATGTCATCCTGAACCTCTTTTGTGAAGGATCCTTGAAAGAATTCCCCGCTTTACTCAGAATAAAAAAAACCGGGCGTAATGCCCGGTTTTTCATTGAGAGAGGAAGTACAAATTAGTCTTCTTTGCTGACAGTAATAACCTCACGTCCCTGATAGTATCCGCACTTGGGGCAGACACGATGGGGAAGACGAGGTTCGCCACAATTGGGGCAGTTTACGCTGGCGCTGACTTTCAGGTGGTCATGAGCGCGCCTGCGGTCGCGGCGTCCTGGGCTAATTTTTCTCTTTGGTAAAGGTGTCATCTTTAACTCCTAATTTGCACTCGTATTAATTAACCTGTTTAGTTTACCCAATAACTGCAGAAAATGCAAGGTTGAATTTTTGGTATTGTATTATTCTCCAGCGAAAATGTCACCCTTAATTCACCAGCGATTGTATTGTTCCTTCTAATTCACCAGAAATAATCTGCGAAATACGCATTGCGATGTGGTGCTATGCTCAGAATAGATGCTTAAAGAAAAAATAGCGACCCACAGGCCGCTATTTTGTTCTCATGTTTGGAAAGTTTAGAAAATACGAACAGCGATCTCAGCCGGAGCAGCCAGCAGGCGTTCCAGTTCGTCATTGAGTTTCACGAGGGTAAGGGAGAAGCCCTGCATTTCAAGCGAGGTGCAGTAATTGCCAACGTAGTTTCTCTTGACCTTGAGACCTCGTTTCTCACAAAGTTCATGGGCATGTCCATAAAGGATGTAGAGCTCGGCAAGCGGTGTACCGCCCATACCGTTGATCATCAGAGCGACTTCATCACCTTCCTTGTAAGGCAGATCGTCTGCGACAGCTTCGAAGAGTTCGTCGACAATCTTATTGGCGGGTTGCAGCGGGACTCTCTTACGTCCGGGTTCGCCATGAATACCGATACCGATTTCCATTTCATCTTCCGCAAGTGTGAAAATAGGTGTGCCCTTGGCTGGCGGGGTGCAGCCGGTGAGCGCCATACCCATGGTGCGGGTCACATCAACAACCTGGCTGCCAATCGAGACCAGCTCTTTTAAGGTCTTGCCTTCTTCAGAAGCAGCGCCGCAGGCTTTCATAACGAAAAAGTTTCCAGCAACACCGCGCCGACCGACAGTATAGAGGCTGTCTTTCACCGCAACGTCATCGTTGATCACCACTCTGCCGACTTCAATGCCATCCATCTCAGCCAGTTCCTGACCCATATCAAAGGACATGGTGTCGCCGGTGTAGTTGTTCAACAGGTGCAGCACACCCATCGGACCAGCAACCAGTTTTGTGGTCTGATAGACAAAATCGGCTGGCGGGGCGGCAAAAACGTTGCCCGGGCAGGCTGCGTCGAGCATACCTTTGCCGACGGTCATCACGTGAGCGGGTTCGTGACCAGAGCCGGACCCCTGCATGATGGAGACTTTGGTGTCCATCGGGATGTCGCGGCGCATGATCAGGTTGTATTCCGGGATGTACTTCAAGGTGTCCGGGTTGGCGTGAGCGATGCCTTTGAGCATGTCTGGCACATAATCTTTGGGATCATTTACAAATCGTTTCATTATTTTCTCCTTTTTTTGAACAAGAAATTTATACTCGCCAATCTTCACTGAGAGCTTTGATCATGGTTGCCAGTGCAACCGAGCCGGCATCCAAGGTGCCAATGCTGCGTTCACCTGTGTATGATGCCCGACCACGCTTTGCGATCATTGGTCGGGTGGCTTCAACGGCGTCGGCAGAAACCTGGGCGGCAATATCGAGAATTGCGAGAGCGTCTTTGCCCTCGCTGATGGCAGCTTCAATCGCGTCTGTGGTGGGTATAAGCGTGTCAAGGTAAGTTTTATCACCCAATTCGCAGTTCCCGCGCTTTTTGATGCCCTCAATGACTGCCCGGAGCATCGGTCCGATATCTTCTTTAGTCACTGTGTCGTTGGTTCCAATCGTCATGCCGGCACGCAGGAAGGCAGTGCCCCAGATAGTTCCGGAAACACCCCCAACGGAGCTCATGATGATCTTGGCGTTTTCTTTGAGGAAAGCGCCCGGATTGGTGCGGTCGATCTCGTCCCATTTTTCCAGCACTTTCTCAAAGCCACGTGCGAGTGAATAGCCGAAATCTCCATCTCCGACGACAGCGTCGAGTTCGGTGAAATACTGCTCATTTTTAAGGGCAGTGTCCGCAATGGACTTGACAACAAATTCAACATCTTTGATCATAGATTAGTTACCTCGGTTCGTTTTGACATTAGTACTTTTATGAAAATTTTTCGTTTTGACACCTCCAGATCTCTCACTGCCCTATTCGAACAATCGCGTTAGTTGGTAGACATGCAGTACGCCATCATAATCGGGGATATCGCCCTTCACTAACTGCCCTTTTTCTCCATCCGGATCTCCAAGGGTAGTCACAATCACATCAGCATTGCTCAGATCTTCACGTTCAGTATAGAAGTTGCTCGTCGCGACGACATGCATCCCGGCAGCTTTAGCGGCGAGAATACCGTTGCGCGAATCTTCAATCACCAGACATTCTTCCGGCTTGAAGCCGGTTTTCTCAAGCGCAAGCAAGTAGATGGCTGGGTCGGGTTTCTTTTTAGCTACCACATCCCCGGCAAGTACAAATTTGAAGGGGATGTCCTCCAGGACTTTGTAGGCAATTGCATGCGCTGCGCGTTCATTTGAGGTGGTGGTGACAGCCAGGGTCAAGCCAGCATCCACACCTTCTTTCATGAAGCGGTGGATGCCTGGTCTCAAAGGCAGGCTGCCAGACTCGATCAGTTCGATAAAGCGATCGGTCTTGTATAGGTGCATCTTTTTGATCAGGTCATCGACTTCCCTCTCAGGGATTTCTACACCAAAGCCGCGGGTTTTAAGGTGGTGCTTCATGCGTTCTTTTCCACCACCGATCTGGAGCAATTCGTGGTAATACTCAACATCCCATTCAGATTCGAAGCCCATATGCTTAAAGGTGTCGTTGAACGCGACGCGGTGCCCATCACGTTCTGTGTCAATGATCACTCCGTCCTGATCAAAAAATATTGCTTTGATTGCCATCCTGACCTCCTAAGCCTTTCCAGAGCTGCCAAGAACATCGATCCAGCGGCTGACGACGGCACGAATGGCATCGCGAACGGCAGCATCGATCTTCCCAGGGTTGTATTCGTCCCGTTTTGCGATCAGGTAGTTGTAGGTTGTATCAATTAGCGTGTACTTCAACTCGGTAGAGACATTAAATTTTGCCCCGCCAGCCGCCAGCAAAGATTTGACATATTCATCTGACAAACCTGTACCGCCATGGACGACCAGTGGTGTGTTGATGCGGTCGGCATTGAGCATACGGTTGATGCGTGCCATGCGTTCAAAGTCAACCTTGGGATTTTTAGTTTTGTAGACACCATGAGCAGTGCCAATCCCGGGTGCGAAAATATCGACGCCAGTTCGTTCAACGAACAAGACCGCCTCTTCGGGATTGCAAAGGGCGGCTTCATCTTCTGAAACACGGATCTGATCTTCCACGCCGCTGACGGTGCCCAGCTCGCCCTCCACCGAGGCTTCGCTGTTGGCGTGACAGTAATCGACTACCTCTTTTGTTTGACGGATGTTTTCTTCGAAAACCTGTTTGGAAGCATCGATCATAATATTTGTGTAACCGACATCTGCCAGGTGCTTGCAGTAATCAACTTCTGTACAGTGGTCCAGGTGCAGACAGATCGGAATCGGTGCCTGACTTGCAAGTGCGCGGTAGACCGCGACAACTACTTCTGGTTTTAGGAATTTTGAGGGGGTGACTGAAGCCTGGATGATCAAAGGAGCATTCTTTTCAATCGCAGCTTCCACGACACCTTCCATCTGGTTGATACTCGTGATATTGAAAGCTCCGATGGCATAACCACCCTTAGCCGCTTCGCGGGTAATCTCTAAAGCATTAACGATAGACATTTAGTTTTGCATTCTCCTTTCTTTATGGTTGATTCACACAAATTCTATGAGCTTACCTCCTTATGTTTGCCGAAACCGTTATTCGGCAGAAAGATTGACTGTGACAGTATAAAGATCACCCCGGTTGTAACAATATAGAAACTCAACCGGGATGCCCTCTTCGGTATATATAGTACGTTCCTTGTAGAGAATCGGAGCACCTTCATCAATTTGCAAGAGGTCAGCGACTTCGGACTCAGCAGGTCGTGCCTCGAGTCGCTGAACGCCTCGCTTCACTCTGAAGCCCTCGGATTCATAATAATTCAACAAATCTTTTGAGAGACTCTCAATATCACTTTCGGAAAATATCGGGAATTTTTCTTGCGAAAAATAAGCCTCATGAATCGTAACCGGATTGCCTTCGACGATTCTTAATGTTTTAAAACGGATAACATCTTCACCCTCTTCGAGACCGAGCGCTTTAGCGACCTGGAAACGGGCAGGAATCACACTGACCCCAAGAATTTTCTCGTCCACAGATAGCCCATTGATACGAGAGATTTCAAAAAAATTTTGAAGATGACTGTGGTCTCTGGCGAAATGCTTCAGGGCAACAAAAGTGCCAACACCTTGTTTGCGATAGAGCAGACCTTCGTCGACCAGGTCTGCCATGCTTTGCCGTAAGGTCATGCGGCTTACACCGTAGGATGTTGATAATTCTTCTTCGGACGGCAGCTTCTCGCCCCGGCTAAATTCACCGTTATTGATTCGTTCACGTAACGATTCTCTGATGCGAACGTATTGGGGCAAAGCACTTGTGCTGGTATTCGTTGCCAAGGGACCTTCCTTTCATCGAGTGATTGGTTGGGTTGTATAGATGTCTATATTATAGTATGTTAATAACACCTGTCAAGGCAAGATTTCTTTTCTTGGACTCAGCTCCAGTTATTAATCGGGGCTCTTCGATTTTACTCCAATAAGGCTATTTTAGCTTGCTCCAGATAACGGTTCATTATTGCCTATTAATCGATCCGAGTAATTGATCGAGAAGCTATCATTGGGTCGATCTTGTTTTTTTGGGTGCTATATCATCGTTTGCGCTAACAAAACTTGACAAATAATATAAAAGGATGTATATACAACATATACTGTCATGGATATTTGGATGTGGATCTGATGACCGGTTGGTAACAGTCAAATACCCTGAGTATGGTAAGCGCACTCCGGAGCTACTCGCAGGTGGTCAATGTGATCAGGTAATTCTTTTCTGCGGTACTTCTTGAACATATAACAGAAGGAGAATAAAACCTTATGACGACTGTAAATTATCTTACTGGCGGGGAGGGCAGAATAGGTGTTCAGTTTTCTCTCCAATCTTTAAATGCTTCTGTTTTATCAGGTGACGAGCCCTACATTCAGCGTCTTCAGAATCTACTGCTCGACTCCCAGGACTATCAGTTATTAAAAAGTGCGGTTCAGGCGATTGGCGTAACTCCACGGTTTCGGGATGTGATTAAGACATTTCAAGTAGCAGAGGGAGAAACACCGGCAGGCTTCCGTGTGGAATCCAAATTATGCTCGGACGGCCTTCTGCAGATCGACCTTGTGCGTGATATTTCTTATGATAAAAACGGCATGAAGCGTCCGACAGGAATGATCTTCTCTGCTGATACGGCAAACCCTTATGAACTTGCCCCTATTGCGCCGTTGCTGGGCAACCTAACCTGCAATCCCGGGATCATATATGATCTCTTTATTAATAATCCAAAAGCAAATATCGGCAATAAATATCAAACCCGGGACGAAGTGTTCGAGGAAATCGGTCGCATTCTGGGTCCTGGATGTGATATTAGCATTGAATTGAACGACCCGTTTGAAAGAGATTTTGAAAAGATACTTGAAGAAGTAGAAAACTTTAAAGAATTACTTAGCGAATATCGCCTGGTTATTAAAGTCCCCCATACAGGACCTGTCAATGCTGAAAATGTGAAAGAATTACTTACGGACGACAAACGTCTCTCAGTTCGCTATGACCAGGCAACAACAGTAGATGCATTACGAGGGCACAATCTCGCGCTCAAACTTCGAGAGTATGGATACAGAATCAATTATACGTTGATGTTTGAACCTTATCAGTCTGCATTGGCATTGCAAGCAAAGCCCTATTTCATCAATAGCTTTATCCGGCACCGCCTTATCCAGACTACCAAGATGAAACAACTGCTTGGTTTTTTTGAACTGACGAACGACACAAAATACCTCGTTGACATCCGTAATCTGATGCTGGCGAATGACTACCTTAGTAAAAACGATGAAGATACCGATCTTTTCAAGGTACTTAAGCTCGCGCGGGATATCGTACGCTATCGTAATTTTGATAATGCGTTTGGATCGGATGGTTTGGACATGGTAAGGCACAATTTACGGTTGTTACGCCATACGAATTTATCTGACACTCGACTGATCATCTGTTCGATGGAGGGTGAATATAATTACCCTGACATTGACAAATTGATGACTGATCCGGAATACAGTGATGTAATAGACCGGGTTGTTATTACGGCTGAACCTGCGTACCTGGCACGCTTTACTTCAACAAACCAGGTAATTTCATACCAACGCAGATTTATGACTGCCGCAGCGGGACAAAAATAATATAGAAGCTCGACCAGAGAATTGAATTAATAAAGATTGTTCTGTAGGGGCTAAACTGAGCTGCCTGATTCAAGCGTTATCGTTGTTATTTTTGGTTTCCCCGCATCCTTGAGACCTGTCCTCCAACTCTTGGTTTACAGAATATGAGATATATTTATCACATGACAGAGACTGGGAGAATCTTGATACGCGGCGGGGGTGATCTGGCAAGCGGGGTAGCTGCTGTTTTGTTCAGAAATGGCTGGCAGGTACTGATCGCAGAACTGTCTGAACCCAAGGTCGTGCGCAGAAAGGTGGCATTTGCTGAAGCCGTTTGGGAAGGCTGGCAGCAAGTGGAAGAGATAATAGCAGTATTGGCAAAAGAGGACGTTGAGATCGAAAATGTTTTGCAAGCTGGAAGGATTGCCGTGATCGTTGATCCCCAGGCTGAGGTTGTAAATAGATTCAATTTTGCAGCCATTGTGGATGCCCGCATGTTGAAACATTTTTCTCCCGACGCTATTTCTGCACAAATTCCGCTGATCGGTCTTGGACCAGGATTTGTTGTCGGCAAGAATTGCCTGGCTGTGGTTGAAACCAATCGCGGCGAAAACCTGGGGGAGATCATCTGGGAAGGTTCGGCTGAACAGGATACCGGCGTTCCAGCAGTTGTTGAAGGTCGCGGACTTGAGCGGGTCTTGTATTCACCGCGTGAGGGGATTGTAAGGTCTTTTGTTCAAATCGGTGATTTTGTTAAACAAGGTGAGGTTGTCGCTGAGGTTGATGGGACTACTGTAGTAGCACCCTTTGATGGGCTTGTGCGCGGTTTGCTGCGGGATGGCTTGAAAGTCGGAGCGCAGGTCAAACTTGGTGATATTGACCCGCGGATGGAGCCGAGCCTGGCGACAAGAATTTCAGATAAGGCTTTGGTTATCGGAAAGAGCGTTTTGGACATTGTTGAGAACCTGCAATGAAAGCTGACCTTCTCAGCGAGTTGACACGGTTTCTAACAACCAGCCGGGAGAAAACGGTCGCCATCGTTGGCGCCGGGGGCAAAACAAGTCTGATGCAATACCTGGCTCAAAATCTTTCAGGGACGGTTGTTTGTACTACCTGTACCAAACTGGCAGCCAGCGAAGCAAGCCTGTTCGACAAACATATCGTTTGGGAGAATGAAGAATTACCTGAGATTATTAGGAATTCTGACAGCATTTTGGTGACCAGATTACCAATTAGAGACGATGGAAACCTGAAATTATCCGGTCTGAGCGAAAAGCAACTGGTTATCTTGAAGGAGCATTGTGATCAACAGCTTGTTCCCCTGATCGTTGAAGCGGATGGCGCTAAAAGGCGACCGCTCAAGGCACCGGCTGCCTGGGAGCCAGTGATTCCTTTTTTTACGGACCTGTTGCTCGTTGTTGTGGGACTGAGAGCTCTGATGAAGCCTCTGGATGAAGAGATTCTCTTCCGTAGCAAGATTTTTTCAGAGTTGACCGGTTTGGCAATGGGCGAGTTGATTGATATGGAAGCGATTTTGCGATTTCTCAAGCATCCTCTGGGTGGGTTAAAGGGAATACCGGACGGAGCAAAACGTTTCGTGGTGTTTAATCTTGCCGGATGTTCCGAAATGATTGACCAGGAATGGATTGCTAAGGAATTGAGCGGGGTCTACGATGGCGTGTTTTTTGAGAGTGGTTTCTCATCCTGAAAATTGAAGGATTTGGTAGATGGCGAGATTCCATCATTTTCTAATACTTCATCCACCGACTCTTGATACCCCTCCTCCAAAGTAGACGGAGGAATGCTCTTTTTCAACCAAATCAAATCCCAAACGGGATGTTGAGCTTGTATCGGTTATGATTATGTTCGACAAGAGTGACAATATGCAAACGATACGAGAGAAATATTTTAAGATTTTCCAGCTTGAAGGAAGCCAGGGATACGAAAATAAGGCTGTAATGGGCGGATTGCAAGCGCTGGGCAAGACCTGGCCATCGGAAGCCCGTGAACAGGGAATATCAGAGAGCCTGATCCCGGTAATTAGTTCCTTATTCAATCAATATCCTCTGATCGAACCAGAAAACCGACGCAATGCCCTGCTCGAAATCGGTGACCTGCTTTCGATACAGAACATTCAATCCTTACCCAAATACGAGCATACCGAACCAGCCCCTTTCGCGCCAAAACCGCCCAAACCGTCGGCTGAGAGCAATAAACCCAAAACACCAGAACCTCACCTCGAAGAACAGGTTGTCCGTTCGAGAGTCAACACGCGCCTGCGGGAAATTGCCAGCAAGCCAATGAGCGATGATGCGCATGGGCTGGAAGCACCGGTCAGCGTAATTCGCGGTGTCGGTGAAAAACAAGGCGCTCACCTGGTTAAGTTGGGTGTGCACAAGATCAAGGACCTGCTCTACCTTTTCCCGCGTAGATACGACGATTATTCCAAGCTCAAGACGATCAACCAGCTTCAATACGGCGAAGAAGTTACAATTTTAGCCAGGGTTGTCAGCGTGGATGCCTTCCAGACCAAGAAAGGCAAACGGCTGGTCGAAGCGGTGGTTTCTGACACAACAGGCGCACTGCGATTGCTCTGGATGAACCAGGACTGGCATGTGCGCTACCTGAAGAAAGACCTGTTCATTTCTGTGTCTGGCAAAATTGACACTTATCTCGGCAGACCGGTAATCTGGTATCCGGATTATGAATCGATCGATAAGCAACAGCTGCATACAAACCGGATTGTGCCGGTCTATCCGCTCACAGCAAAAATCACCCAGCGCTGGCTCAGGCGCACGCAGTTTAACACGGTGCGCTATTGGGCACCCCGAGTCAACGATTTTTTGCCCGATAGCATCCGTGATGAAGCCCAATTACTAACCATCAAAGATGGGCTTTTGCAGATCCACTTCCCTGAAAGCATGGACACCCTGAAGGCTGCCCAGCGCCGATTTGCCTTTGATGAACTCTTTTTGCTCCAACTCGGCGTACTTCAGCAAAAGCAGCAGTGGCAGCAACTGATCGGGCATCCTTACACAGTATCTGATGAGTGGGTTGCACAGCGTGTTGCTGCCTTGCCCTACGAACTCACCAGCGCCCAAAAAAGATCGCTGGACGAGATTAGGGCAGATATCGGCAAAGACCATCCCATGAACCGCCTGTTGCAAGGCGACGTTGGGTCAGGTAAGACCATCGTTGCTGTGATGGGCATGGCAATGGTGATCGAATCGGGCGCGCAAGCAGCGTTGATGGCACCGACCGGGATTTTGGCTGAGCAGCACTATCAAACCATTCGAAAACTGCTGACGATAGGCAGCGAAGAGCACCCGGCTTTCCTCGAAGAAGGTCAGGTGCGCCTGCTGACTGGCGATACCAGGCAGGCAGACCGCGTTGAGATCTTCGAGGGATTGAAATCCGGTTACGTGAAACTTCTGCTTGGCACGCATGCTCTGATTGAGGACCCGGTCACATTCCAGAACTTGCAGATGGTTGTAGTAGACGAGCAGCACCGCTTTGGTGTATCGCAGAGGGCTGCCTTGCGCAACAAAGGTGATAATCCCCACCTGCTGGTGATGACTGCCACGCCGATTCCGCGCTCGCTGCAGTTCACTATTTTTGGTGACCTGGACGTGAGTATTTTGGACGAGATGCCGGCGGGCAGGCTGCCAGTCACGACCATAATCGCCTACACCACCGAACGCGAACGGGTTTACCAGAATGTGCGCAAACAGGTGGAAGCCGGATACCAGGCATTCATCATCTATCCGCTTGTTGAATCAGGAGACAATGGCGAAGTGAAGGCAGCTGTCGATGAGCAGATCCGACTTCAAAAAGAAATCTTCCCGGATCTCAAGGTAGGGCTGGTGCATGGACGTTTGAAACCGGCTGAAAAAGATGAAGTTATGCTTGCCTTCCGGGACAAAAAATATGACATCCTGGTTTCAACCTCCGTTGTAGAGGTCGGCGTGGATATCCCAAATGCGACTATCATGATCATCGAAGGCGCGAACCATTTTGGTCTTTCCCAGTTGCATCAATTCAGAGGGCGTGTCGGTCGCGGTGAGGTGCAATCGTATTGTTTCTTGATTCCAGATAACGACAGTGCTGTCGAGAATCGCCGCTTGCAGACCATGTCCGAAACGAACGACGGCTTCAAGCTGGCTGAGGTGGACCTGGAAGAACGCGGACCTGGAGACTTCCTTGGAACCAGGCAAGCCGGGGCGATCGACTTGAAGATGGCGAGTTTGGCTGATACAGCACTTATCAAGCAGACCCGCGAGATTGCCACCAGGTTGTTGGAAAAGGACCCCGAATTGAACCTGGAAGAAAACCAGGCTCTAAAAGATGCCGTTGCTGCCTTTTGGCCGCAAACTGACGGCGCTGGAGATGTGAGTTAACCATGAGAAAAGTGATTTTTCCCGGTACTTTTGACCCGTTTCATTACGGACACCTCGATATTGCCAAGCGGGCATCACAGATGTTCGACCTGGTGATCATCGCAGTATATGACAAACCGAGTAAATCCTTATTGTTCGATCCGCAAACACGGATGGAATTGGTTGAGGAAGCTGTCGAAGGGTTGGAAGGCATCCAGGTGGTTGGCTATTCGGGGTTGACTGTAGCGTTCGCGAAAGAAGTCGGCGCTAAAGCGATCGTGAGAGGGCTGCGCGTGTTCTCGGATTTCGAATTTGAATTCCGCATGGCGCTGGCGAACAGGCGCCTCGACGAAGAGATAGATACGATAGCCTTGATAACGGATGAAGAAAATACATTTCTCTCTTCCTCCACGGTGAAGGAAATTGCGTCATTGGGCGGGGATGTCTCCAGTATGGTGCCGCCACATGTGAACCGGGCGTTGCTGAAGCGATTTGATGAACTCAACCTGGATGAATAGTGTTAACCTTGGTTAATTAAGTTAGTGAGCAGTTATAATTAGATACGATAGCTTCTCTTTAAAAAAATTTCGGAGGGTATGATGGACATATTACACCTGGTTGACCGACTGGAAGAATTGTTTAATAACAGTAAACCGATTCCTTTATCACGCAGTGTTGTTGTAGATGAAAATGCGTTTATGGATATTATTGACCAGATGAGAATCTCCATTCCCGAAGAGATCAAAAAAGCGCAACAAATCATCGCCCAAAAAGACCGCATCCTCGCCCAGGCGCAGGAAGAAGCCAATCGTACGGTTACGATTGCCCGTGAGAAAAGCGAGCGCATGGTGGAAAAGTCAGATATTTATCAGTCTGCCCAGTCGAAAGCGGAAGATATCCTACGCCAGGCGGAGTTGGATGCAGGGCAAGCCCAGCACGATGCCGATCGCTACGTGGCAGACACCTTAGCCGGATTGGAACGGGAATTGAGACGAGTAATCGCACAGGTCGAGAACGGGATCAACGCACTAAAGCCGAAAGAAGAAGAGTAAGAATTTGTTAATTTCAAAAAGCCGCGCATGCGGCTTTTTTATTTGCCCGGAAAAGGGTTTATCTCATTAAGGAATGCCTATGGTCAATCCTTACATTGAGAGTCAAGTTTAGAGAACGCGCACAGCGCGTTCAACCCTATAAAGTTTCCCTCTCAAATACTGCAACCACGACTCAATCCTCGTTGTTGTCGCGAGGTTCTTTCATGGGAGGGCGGCGGGAGGGTTTGCGCTTAACCGGATAAATGCCGTTAGCGTATTTCAACTCACCAGCGATGGAAGCCTGGGTGACCTGGTCCATATGGTCCACAAAAATTATTTCCAGTTCTTTCAAAACCGCTTCCGGGATGTCAACCAGGTCTTTTTCATTCTTACCCGGCAGGATGACGGTCTTGATCCCAGAGCGATGAGCTGCCAAAACCTTTTCTCTGACTCCGCCGATCTGGAGCACACGCCCGCGCAGTGTGATCTCACCAGTCATGGCAACTTCATGCCTGATCGGCACACCCAAGGCGGCTGAAATCAGGGCAGTTGCCAAGGTAATGCCAGCGCTGGGACCATCCTTGGGAATGGCGCCTTCCGGCACATGAATGTGAATATCAGTTTCCTCGAAGAAATCTTCCGGAATTTCGAAAATCTTCTGCCGTGATTTTAAGTAACTGAGGGCAGCCTGAGCAGACTCCTGCATAACCTCGCCAATCTGTCCGGTGATCTGCAGGTTGCCTTTGCCTGAGACCACCAACACTTCGATGGGCATGATCTCACCCCCGTTTTCCGTCCAGGCGAGAGCAGTCGCCACGCCGATTTCATCCTTTGCTTCAGCAGACATAGGGAAAAATTCAACCGGTCCAAGCAGCTCGCAAACAAGGTCAGCAGTCACGAGGGTAGGATATTCTTCACCCTCCGATTTTTTGGTGGCAATTTTGCGCAGCACAGTGCCAATCTCACGTTCCAGGTTTCGTACGCCAGCCTCATAAGTGTAGCTGGCAATGATTAGGCGTAATGCATCGTCTGTGAACTCAATCGGATCTTCATCCAACCCGTTTTCGAGCATTTGCCCCGGGATCAGGAACTGACGGGAGATGATGATTTTATCTTCCTCGATATAGCCGGGAAACTCGATCAGCTCCATGCGGTCGAGCAAGGCAGGCGGGATGCTGGCAACGGTATTCGCAGTTGTAATGAAAAACACCTGCGAAAGATCGTAGGGAACTTCGAGGTAATGGTCCGAGAAAGAGAAATTCTGCTCCGGATCCAGCACTTCCAGCAAGGCGGCGGAAGGGTCGCCGTGAAAATCGGCGCTGAGCTTATCTATCTCATCCAGCATGAAGAGCGGGTTGACTACCTTGGCTTTCATCATCGTCTGCAAAATCCTGCCGGGCAGGGCACCGATATAGGTTCGGCGGTGTCCGCGGATTTCGGCTTCGTCATGCACGCCGCCCAAAGACATGCGCACAAATTTTCGCTTCATTGCCTCGGCAATCGACTGACCCAGGGAGGTTTTGCCAGTACCAGGAGGACCGACGAAGCACAAAATGGGCAAGCGGTTCTTTTTGGGGCGCAGACTCTTAACCGCTAAAAACTCGAGAATGCGATCTTTGGCTTTCTTCAAACCATAATGATTCTTATCCAAGATCGCGCGCGCTTTGCGTACATCCAGGTCGTCCTCTGTGGCTTCCGACCAGGGCAGGTCAAGCAGACTGTGCAAATAGTTCGAAATCATGCCATTTTCAGGGGAAAGTGGTGGAGCTGATCGCAAGCGATTTAGCTCTTTGACTGCCGTTTCATATGCTTCTTCTGGCAACCTGGCTGCTTCCAGCTGCGATTCCAGTTTTTGAATGTCCGGGTCACTCGATTTGCCTTCGTTTAGTTCCATTTGCAGGCGGTTAATATGTTCCCGTAAAACGGTTTCACGTTGGTTTTTGTCAAAATCTTCGTGGATTCCACTAATCACCTGGATATCCAATTCGAGCATCCGAATCTGGGCAACCAGCTTGGCATGAGCTTTTTTCAGACGCGCCAGGTCATTGGTTTCCTGGAGTAACTCAATACGTTCATAAGGGCTCAACAGAGTGTTGATACCAATGAAGTCAGCCAAGTTGCCGACATGGTCTATCCGTTCAGCGATGTCGACCGCTTTTTCATCCAGGGGGGTAGGCAAAGAGGCGTAATGAGCCAGGCTGGAAATTGCCGAACGCATCTGGCTTTTCACTTCATTGGTGCGCCTGGCTGGTATATCGACAACTTCAACGTCGGCAAGGTAAAGTTCTTGTCGCTTATGGATTTTGAGAATACGAACCCGCCGGCGGGCTTCCATGTAAATTTCCTCGGCATAAGGATCAGATTCATCCGATTCCATATCCACGCCGAAAGCCACCTCCAGTCCTATTTCCCAAATGTTATCCAGAGTGGGTTCCGTGACATTTTCAAAACGGGGATAACAAGCTACCAGCGTGAAATTATTCTCGAGAGCTTCGAACATTAAAGTCGAGTTGCTGACATCTTCGTCAGAATAGAGCCGCGAAGCCGATCGCGGCAGCAGTGGTTCGTTATAGAGGATTATCAGCGGAGCTGTAAAGTGGGACTCTTTTTTTGTTGAGGTACGGTTTTTTACCCGCATGGCTGTTGAATACATGCGGCGTTCATCAAGAGGGATTTCCTCTTCATAATCTGAGAAGCGTCTTGGTTCCTGCACTTATTCCCTTCTTATTTCTGCATTTGAGACCAGATGATCCTGGCTGCGGAAGCGATGAAAATGCTTCCGGTTACGAGTATACCTTTAGATTCTCCTGCGAGGAAGAGAGCCTGAGCGATTGCCTCCTCAACCGGGCTGATCGCGATCACGGGCAAAGAATATTTCTCGACAAAAGCCTTCAATTCTTCGGGGGTGGCAGCCCGTGGATGAAGCGACTGCGTGGTAATGACCATTTCACAACGAGGCAGGATAGCATCGAGCATGTCACCCATCTTTTTATCCGCCGAGGCGCCAAAAATGAGGATGAAAGGCCAGTCGGGGAAATATTCATTCACTGTTTCCACCAGGCGCTGCATTGAATCTCCGTTGTGAGCTGAATCGATCACCACTGGTGGCTTTTCGCGCAAAATTTCGAACCTGGCAGGCCAATGAACATGCTTGAAGCCAGCCTGGAGGGTTTTGCGGGTAATGTGAAAACCATGCAGCCTGAGCACATCCAGCGAAGCGACTGCGGTAGCTGCGTTCTCGATCTGGTGTGCGCCGAGCAGAGGCATTGTCAGTTTTAAAGGTACATTGGTGCTGATATTGGGGCTCTGAATCACAACGTGCCTTGACTGAATCTGAAAGGTCTGCGAGCGCAAATTGTGTTTCAGCCCTTCAAAACTGTATTCCTGGTCGGCTTCAATTGTCAGCGCACCGCGTTCTTTGGCAATTTTGAGCAGGGTTTCGCGCGTTTCAGGTTTTTGCGGGGCGATCACAACAGGGCGCCCTGGTTTGATGATGCCGCCTTTTTCAGCCGCAATTTCAGCCAGCGTATCGCCCAAAACAGAAGTGTGATCGTAAGAAATCGAGGTGATAACTGAGACAAGCGGGTCGACCACGTTGGTCGCATCCAAACGCCCACCCAATCCCACTTCCAGTACAGCAATGTCTACCTCTTCCTGGGCAAAATACAGAAAAGCCATGGCGGTGGTTAGCTCAAAAGTGGTGGTTTCGGGCACGATCTCGGTCAATGGTCGCATCAGGTCTGCCAGTTCGATCACACGTTTCTCGCTGATCATTTCGCCATTGATGACAATACGCTCACGGAAGTCTTCCAAGTGGGGGGAGGTGTAAAGACCTACCTTGTAGCCACTCGCCTGGAGCACAGAAGCGATCAGGGAGGCGGTTGAGCCTTTTCCTTTCGTGCCGGCAACATGTGCTGATGGAAACTTATGCTGGGGATAATCCAACAATTCCATCAGTTTGTTCATGCGGTCAAGTTTGAAGAAACGATGTTTGTCGTCAACATGTCGTTTCATGCTGAAATCAACCCAGCTGTAAATCCAATCCAGGGTTTCCTGGTAGCGTTCTTCGGTTGGTGGGTGCATCATTTGCCTACTCATTTACAGGTGTTACATCCTCGATCAATACATATCCGATGATTGCAAAGTCACCAGAAGTATATTCAATCAAGACACATTCGCGGTTAAATTCGTCAAAACGTCGTTCAGGCATCGACACAAGCTCAACGGTTAAGCCTTCGCTGATGCGACCGGGCGAGCTAAAAGTGCCATAACAACCGGTTCTTACCCAAACTGTGCGCAAAGCCCGCACGTAGATCACCGGCGTGGGGGTGGCGGTGTTGGTGGGCGTGGGTGAATAATCAGGTGTGGGCGTCACTGTTATCGTCGGAGTCTGCGTCTCAGTCGGGGTGAGCGTGATGGTTGGTGTCATCGTCACGGTTGGTGTGCGTGCCAGGTTGCGCTCGTCCGCTGCCTCAGAAAGTCTCCTGGCACCCAGGCTGATGCCCATGATCAAAAGAATAATGATCACAATCCCGCCGATCGCTCCAACCAGGTAGGTGGGCAGGAAACCACGTTTGAGTTCCAAAACCTTGGGGTCCTGGGGAAAACGTTTGCGGGCTCTGGCACTAATGCGCAAAGCATCGAGCGCGAAATTTTTGTTTCCGCTCTCGAGGGCTGCTTCAGCGCGTTGGATAGCATCTTCATTGGTGCTGATCTCTGTTTCAAGAGTGCTGATCTCATTTTCGAGCGAGAGGCTTTGTGAATCATAAGCATCCAACTGCCTGAGATAATCGAGGTTTTCGCGCGCGCCGTTGATCTTCTCGCGGGCGAGAGCGACCGTCGGCGCGTTGGCAGCTTCTTCCTTGAAACGCCTGGTGTTGTCGAGCAAGGACTGAATGGTGGCAGGGATGAGCAGATCAAGCCGGTTACGCAGGCGACCCAGCTGGGGGATCTCGCCATACTTCATGCGGATTTTTTCGAGTTTGCTCTTGGCGTCTGCCAGCCTGGCAGGCGGGATCTTGCCGCTTAGACTGACCAGATCGCTGACATCGTTGAGCATCGCGATATCGGAGCGAACTTCGGCAGCTTTGTCTATGTATTCGGGGATCGCCACAGCGCTGGCTGAGGTCTGGATCTTACCCAATGCTGCAACCAATTCGCCCTGCGTGAGGAGGTTGAGCCCTTCGCGGTAGACATCATAAGCCTGCATCTGATTTTCAAGGTCATGCCGTAGTTCTTCGCCCTCGCGCCAGCGTTTGATACCGGCATCTTCGAGGTGATCAAAGGCTTCATCAAGATAATTGAGCGCCACCTGGTAGCGGAAAACACGTGCCGCGCTTTGCGCCTTACCGTACGCCTTACCGGCTTCAGGAGGCAATGCAACCGAGGGGATGTTGCCTGATCGCAGGTAATCTTCTGCTTCGCTGTGATGCTCCTGGGCGCGGGTCCAGCCTGGTTCCATCTGGATCACTTTTTCATAAAGTGGGATGGCAACCTGATAATTGCCTTTGTAAAAAGCTTCTTCAGCCTGGTCCATCAACTTCTCGGCTTCCGGATCGTGTGTGGACTGGAAGAATCGTTTGAGTGGGTCGTTATCGATTCCACCCATGTCACCATCACCCAGATTGGTTCGGGTGATCGGTGGGATGGCGGAGAAGTCACCCAAAACTGGTCTGGGCGTTTCATCCTGATTGCCGACTGGCGTTGTGGGTGGGGTCACCGGGGGCTGACTGACAGCAGGTGATTCAGGTTCGAACCCTTCCACTTCTGACACGGGAGTTGTTGTTGAGCCGGAGGTTTCTACAGGCTGGGAAGGTGTGGCGGCTGGTCCGGCAGCGCGTCGGCTGCGCTCGCGGCGTAATTCGCGCAAAAGGCGATTTGCTTCTTCGAGCTCATCGATGCCGACATCGTCTGAAATCCGGTTGGTAGCCAGAGCTTCCAGATAGGTTGACAGACTGTTCTCAGCCTGACTGAGCTGCTCATCTGTGGGGTCCTTGCTGGAGAGCACCATCTTTGCTTGTTCAATTAATGAACTAACCATTTATTGTCCTTTCAAAGGGAAGCAGGCTTAGAGCCGTTTGCTTTGCAGAGCCTGCAGGGCAGCTTTCATCTCCGAGGGGGTCTTGAATTGACCGTCCAGGGCTTTTTCGAGGAACTGGATTTCATGCTCATTCAAACGATTTTGAACGTCGAAAGAGTAACTGGCTTTGTAGTGTGTGGGAGAGTTCGCGATGTCTTCCGGTCGGTTTGGTCCAACCGCGACCGAACCAGGAGCTTGCCGCCCGGTAAAGATATGATGCAGGGCGCGTGAACTGAGCTGCACCATGTCCGCTTGCTGCACTTCAGGTGAGAAATTGTTGGGCTGCCAGTGTCCGATATTCCAGTCAATGATGATCACTTTTTGGCGAAACTCGTTCCAATAGTAGTGAAGTAGTTTGTGATCCAAAAAGCTGGCACCCCGGCTGTGAGCCTCTTCGAGCAGGGTGCAGATTTGAACAGAAATGTCCAGCACCTGTTTCATGCTCAGATTACGCACAAAATTGCCGCGGGTATAGCCAGCGTCACACAAAAGATACAGGTTGTCTTCCCATCGGCGTTCCAACACGAGGAATGGCAGCCAGCCATCCTGGATACGTTCTTCGAATTGAGCAAGCACATCTTCAGTCTCGTCGATTTCGAAGACCGCCATATCGCCTTTGATGTTCACACCCTCACCTTGCTTTTCCATTTGCTTGGTCAGCGGGGCGATTTCGGAAGGCCAGGTAGTGTTTGGGTCAGTTTTAAGGAAACCAGCCTGCAGCATGGGTGTCAGGTTATCGACCCCGCGCAAATTGGCGAGGATATTGTATTCTTCGATGAAGAGCGGCTTGGCGTAAGAAATTTTGTCGTGCCGCATCACCTTGAAAGCGGGGTCACGGCTGAAGGGAGTTTTGCCTGAGGCATGCTTATACAGGAAGACGCGCGCGCTTGAACCGCCAGCTTCAGGGATGGCAAAATCGTGCTGACCAGCGGTCAGCCAGGTGTCAAGAGGCTCAGCTAAATAATAGCCGGTTTGAGAGTCGAGTCTAAATTGTTGCATGGTTCTTTCCGTAAAGTTCAGCTATTTTACCATTGATAGGGGTTGGATTGTTCGAAGTAGCCCGCGTCGCGTCGTACCAACTCGTCAAACCAGGGCAAAAGGGGGTGGATGCTTTCAATTTCCTGGATGCCCTCACGGATTTTACTGCTGTCTGCCAACGAGAGCAAATCGAGGTATTGGCGCTGCCAGCGTTTGAAGACTGGGCTGGCTTTGCGGGTGGGGTTGATGGTTTCGTCCAGTTTAATTAGAAGAAAAACCAGGTCTCCAGCAGAGTTGCGGGCAAGGCGGGTGCGTGCCATTTCGGGTTGGTTTATTACTTCGTAATTGCGGCGCAAGCTTCGCAGAGACCGGTAAAGGGTGAGCAAAACCTGGTTAATTTCGCTGAACACGCTTTGTTGAATTTGGGCAAGCCAGGCTGTGGCGTGCGAATCTGAACGCGCTAACTGCTGCCAAGCATTGAAAAAAGCAGTTTGAGCTGAATCGCTTTGGTAAACCAACTCGTTAAGCAGTTCGGGGTAAAGACCCTGGTGTTCGATCTTTTGCCATTCGCATATGAAATTGTAGAGGTGAGCCTGTGCATCCAAAAGCGAAGGCATTCTGGGTTTGAGCATCTGCTTGTAGCGGGTCGATTTCCAGTTGCGCTGTTTAATATCTGTCAGGGCAGGCAAGACTTCGTTCACCCATAACGCGGTCGATTTTTGAAGGTCTTCCAATAGTGCCCAACCAGGCTCGAAGCGTTCGGCTAAAGATTTCAAGAGGAACCAGTCACCCGATTCAGCGGCAGCTTTCCAGCCTTCAACTTGTGATAACACCTGGATTTCCTCGCTCACAAGGACCGAATCCTGGGCTGGAAAGTTTTTGAGGTCAGGCGAGTAAGGTTCGCGCGGAATGCCAGAAAATACGAACTGAAATTCCTCGTCCAATTCTTTATAAGCGCTATAACAGGAGGGTAAAACATGTCGCAGGCTCACTAACTGTTCCGCACTGGAAAGTCCAAGACGAAGTTGATTGTGGAAAGCCTTTAGGATGGATTTTTGCTGCTCGTCTAACTTGGTTTGCGCCAACTGGTCATAAGGCACATCCAGTTTCAAGCCGGGCTGATAGACCCATTGAGTAGGCCAGTCTTGATGACGGGCAAGATCCTGCAGATTATCGAGATTGATCGCCTGTACCATTTGCTGCAGCGTTAGGTCGTAGTTTGCCAGCCAATCGGGTTTGCCCAGGTGTTTGGGTAATTCTTCACCACGAGCCAGAAGTGTGCTTGCAAAGGTGTTCACTGACTGGTCGGATTCAGGTCCGTTTTCAAAATCTTCCAGGTTGGCTTTCATGCGGGCAAATGAATTTGCCAAGGGAAGCAGGTAATCGAGCGTCGGCTCTATAGTGTAGAGTTGCTTGAGTGCTTTTTGGCAACCTCCGATATCGGCAGAATTCCAGCTTTGATAGATTTCGCGGGTTGTTGTGAGGGCTTCTTGGAGCCGGTCGTGGATTCCAACGGGTAGTTTGAGCCTAATTTTTGCAGCGTCACTGAGCGCCTGGCGCAGATTGAAGAGTTGGTTGCCCAGAGCTTCGCCCTTTGCTAAAACAGACCAATGTGCAGCGATATTCTGCAGACGCATTTGAAGCGCGGTGAGGTAATTGCCAAGGTCGGATTCCTGAGAAGCACTTACATTCAGGTACCCCAGCTGTTCTTCAAGTTGGGTTATAAACTTCAGCAGGTCTGTATAAATTGTGGGGACGGAACCGTTTTCGAAGTACAGATTGCGCATGGCATAGACTGCCGAGGCAAGTTCTTTAGGCGCGAAACCTCGCTCAATCAGACTCCTGGATTGCCAGATTGCCTCTGTCCAATCGCAAGCAAAAACTGATCTGAGTAACTGGCTGAGATCGCCTGAGGGAATATCCTTCTTAAGTTTGAGCAGGAATCCCGCCAGTTGCCATTGCACAGAGATTATATCTTTCAGGCTGGTTCCGACGATGTTGAGCATCTCATCAAGCCCATCAAAATTCTCTTCTGCCAGAAACTTGAAGAGCAATTCCTGGGCAGCCGCACGCAGGCGGGAGAGATCAGTGTTAATGCCAAACTGGTGCAGTTCCTGGTTCAGATCCAGGACTTGTTTGAGTGCGTCCAGGTCTACCAACGAGTCTGTGAAACGCTCGAAGAGCAACTGGTATTCGATGGCGCGCATGCTCAGATAACCTTCGAGATATTCAACACGCATACGCAGTTGTGGGATGTCTTCAAGCGTAATCTGTGAGGCATGCATCGGCCAACCGAGGTCGTGAACCAGGTTGGGTGAGGTCTGCTCCAACAGGTTGAGCCCCTCTTCGACCATTTGCGTGTAGTCTTGCCAGACAGGGCTGTTTTCGAGATCTGGTCGTGGCATAAAAAAAGTGCCGTTACCCCAGTCAATAAAGCTCATGGTTTTTGTGTCTGGGTTCCAAAAAATATGGTCCATCTTAACGTCGTTCCAGACCACACCTTTTGAGTGGGCTTTTTCAAGCAGCAGCAAAAGACTTGAGAGAACTTTCAGGACGACATTTTGGGGGATCGGCTGCCCTCTGCTCAGGCGTTCTGCCAACAAAGAAGAGATTGAATTGCCGCTGACCTCCTCACTGACGATAAAAAGGTTAACTGTGCTCGACGTCCCTTCTATGCTACGGTCGAGCAGAAGCGGAGTGTGAATAGTGAGCCCGTTTTTGGAAAAATTGATGCCATCCAGGGCAGTCAGAATCTTACCTTCGGTCTCAATTTGAGCAGCCTGTCGCACGATCGTACCGCCCGAGACGTTTTGCAGCGGGCGTTTCATTACACCTTGAAGGTTGCCAGGCTGCGAGGAAACACGCAGAACCTCGCCGGCATCACCACTGCCGACCATTTTCTGGATCTGCCAGACCCGCTCCCTTCCATTAACTGTTTTTGCCATGAGGTAGATTATACGATGCTATCAAAATTCGTAATTTCGAGCCGATTTTCGGTAATGGGACCGCCCCTTGTCACACTTTTTAGTCTCCAGGTCAATCAACAACCCTTCATACTGTACTTTATTCTTAGTCAAGACTGTACTTTTAGACAGTTCGTTAAGATAACAAGATCTGCATGATAAGGGCATCTAGAGAATGGAGAAACCCCGTGAAAGCAAAAAAGATTTTCGTACTTCTTTTTATATCCTTGATTATGAGCGTTACAGCAGCATCTGCGCAGGAGTTGGTGCCTGAATCGGTGCCGGTTAACCCCGTCCTCCAGGAAAAATATGAAGAATTCTTCCCTCCAACTGTGATCGAGGTCACAGAGGGCGTCTATGTTGCCCGCGGATACAATCGCGACAATCCGACTCTGATCGAAGGTAATAACGGATTGATTGTGGTCGATCCGGGAGAGAGCATTCTTGCCGCACAAATTGTTAAAGATGCCTTTAATGCCCACCTGGACAATATTTTCGATAAAAAACCGGTTAAGGCGATCATCTACACCCATGCTCACGACTGCCATATTCATGGAGCGTCAGTCTTTGCAGATGAAAAAACGGAGATCATCGCAAGTGAAAACTTGATGAGCACTCTTTTTAGCGAGTGGTACGGTCAGATTTATCCATCGAGGGTTCAGGGCGGAATCACAATGTCAGGAATTATGTTTAAGGATAATCCTGGCTGGTATGCCGGTTATGTACTCTCCGGACCAAACATTCTCGGACCATCAGGCTTTCTGCCACCAACAACAACAGTCAAGGGCGAGCTGAAGCGGACCATCGCAGGAGTGGAATTTAACCTGATATCGGCGCCGGGTGAAGCTCAGGATGTCATCATTGTTTGGCTGCCAGGCAAGGGGGTCTTAATTCAAATTGGGATTATGTATGAAGCTTTCCCAGCCCTGGTAACAATGAGAGGGAGCGGGCAACGAAATCCGCTGGACTATATAGACAGCCTCAAACTTTGTCGAAGCCTGAATCCTGATTATTTAATCGCATTACACGGACCGAATCCTGTGACAACCGGGAAAGAGAATGTGCGCCAATATCTCACAAATTTCAGCGATGCCATCCAATTTATGCATGATCAGACAGTGCAATACTTGAATCGAGGTTTTACGCCTGGTGAGATAGCTGATTTGCTAACGCTGCCTCCCCATCTTGCCTCCAATTCTTATTTGCAGGAGACCTATGGCAGTAAAGAATGGGATATTTATCATATCTTCCGCTATTACCGGGGTTACTACACTGGTGAGATCAGAGATTTGTTTCCCCAGTCTGCTTTAAGTGAAGCGCAAATGTCAGCCGAGCTAGCTGGAGGAGTTGATGCATTGGCATCCAAGGCAGAGGAGGCGCTTCTGTCAGGTAATCTGGAGTGGGCGTTGAGACTGGCTGACGATGTTTTGATCCTTGAGCCGGAAAATGCGTCGGCATTCGAAACAAAGAAAGAAGCAATGCTCACCTTGGCAGAAAGTACGATGAATTCCCAGGCGCGCAACGAGTTGTTATCAGAATACCTGCTCATGACCGGTCAAATAACGGCACAATTCCCCTTTGACAATCCCAAAGGAATTTACTCGTTGATGGCTCCCACTGCAGTTCAACTGATGCCAATGAGTTCTTTGCACAGGATTATGGCAGTAAATCTCAATGCATCCAAGTCGATGGAAAGGGACATGATCGTTAATTTGCAATTAACCGACATGCCCAAAAACAAATCTGAGAATCCAGATCAATACACTCTGTGGGTCCGCAAAGGTATTCTTGAGATTAACCCCCCATATTCGAGTGATAGTCTGTTCACCATCATCACCGACTCGTTGACCTGGAAGCAGCTGGTTCTTTATAAATTGTTACCATCTGTTGCAATTGCAGACGGTCGGGTAGTCATTTCGGGAGGAACACCAGAAGGTTTTTATGCCTTCATGGACCTGTTCAATTAAGAAGAAAAGTGAGGTGCTGTAACAGGCACCTCATTTGTATTGCATCGGGTGTTAAATTCGCCATAGATGCCCGATGCAATCCTTTCATAATCTCTTGGAGAGGAGAATCGCAAGTCACAAATCGGAGACAACCTCAATTTTAGAATTAAAGACTGAACCACCCAATCATGGTATAGAATCATCCTATGGATACATCTAACCTACTCACAAAGTCTGATTTTCTCTTATTTCTGGAAGCACCACGTCATTTGTGGGCAAAAAAACAAGATCTTATCGGTAAAGCACCATCTGCATTTGATATCCATAACATGGAGCAAGGTTATCAAGTGGAGGCTCTTGCAAGAGAATACCTGGCAGAACACGTACTCAAAGCCAACGAGAGCATGAGCATACAAGATACTTTTACGGACGGAAGATTTACCGTCAAAACAGATGCTCTCATCTACAAACCAGACACAAATTCTTATGATCTCTACGAGGTAAAAAGTGGCACAAGCCTAAAAAAAGAGAACCTCTACGACATCACCTATCAATTTCTGATCATCAAAGAGAAAGTCAATATTGACCGGGTTTTCATCTTGCACTTGAATGGAGAATATATCCGGGATGAAATTCTCCATATTCAAGAATTATTCGAAGCTGAAGATGTGACAGGCAAAGTCCTCGATATTTTGGATGAGGTTTATAAGCTAAGAGAAATTGCCCTGAATACTGCATTTGATTCTTCACTGGAAGATACCGCGGCTTGCTTGAATCCTAAGGGCTGTCCTTGTCCTGAAATTTGTTTTCCTGAACTGCCTGCATATTCAGTATTTGATATTCCAAAATTGTCAGCGAAAAAGAAAACAGAACTGCTAAACCAAGGAATTATCGATATACACGATGTTCCAAAAAGCTTTGATTTAAATATAAAGCAGCGTCAAATTGTTGATGTTGCCCAGTCCAACCGAATACTTATCAACAGAGAAGCGATCCAGAAAGAAATTAATAAATTTAAATTTCCATTGTACTTTCTGGATTATGAGACATACTTATCTGCCATTCCATTGTTTCCAGGAAACAAACCACAGCAGCAAATGGTTTTTCAATATTCACTCTATAAATTGGACTCACCAAATGGAGAGCCATGTCATTCTGATCATTTAGCAATAACGAAGAAAGATCCATCAATATCCTTAATCAAGCAGTTACGAGACGACATCAGCGAGATGGGCACCGTGTTCGTCTGGAACAAATCTTTTGAAATGACCCGAAATAAAGAAATGGCAATTATCCATCCGGAGTATGCCGGGTTTCTGGAAGAGATGAATGATTCTACTTACGATCTCGGAGACATCATCAACCTCGGATATTATATACACCCAGAATTTAAAGGAAGCTGGTCTTTAAAAAATGTTTTACCTGTTATGGTTCCGGAACTCAGCTATGAAGAAATGCCGATTAACAAGGGTGACCAGGCGATGACTGTTTGGTGGACGATTGTTAATGGTAATTTGTCAGATGAAGAGAGTGAGAAGTTAAAGATTGCGCTATTAGACTATTGCAAATTGGACACATGGGCTATGGTCGAGATTTGGAGAGTTTTTACCAGCTTGAATGAGATGAGTTCAAAGACAGCAATGTATTCAAACTAAAAAATCTCCCGGAGAGACACAGTCCCCCTTGCGGGGAATCGAGCTCCCAACCATCTGACATGGTCCCCCTTGCGGGGATTCGAAGGCAGCGATGTCAACAATATCATTGGCTACATCGTACCTGGTGTAATTATCACCTAAACGCATTGTTAAACTTGTTGGGAAATGCCTTGGTGCATCCCAACAAGTTAGATCAAGCCTGCGACCATCGAGGTCTTGGCTTGATGCGGGAGAGCCGGCTTGATTCGGGGAGATCGGTGGCAAAGATCGTGAAAATCTGCTGTAAAGCGCACTTTTTCACCATCTAAGCCAGATCCCCCAACTCATCAAGCCGGTGCGTGCGGGCTGTTTTGCTGGCATAGACCGCAGCAAACCGACCCCGACCACCAACCCTGCGCTTCGAGACCGCTCTAAAGAGCGACCTCTCAGTACCCTTGTGCCCGATGTCACTACGTTCCTCGGCACTGCGGCGCCCATTCGATCAAGAGAGACCTGCGTAAGAACACCGCATCACACTCTTGCTCTCACTACGTGTTGGTGGTCGGCGTCTTCACGCCGACACGCAGCCGCTTCGGGGCATCTCCCGCACCTCTACCCCGGCGGCTGAAAAAGCGGAAAGAGCCCGTAATGGCTCTTTTTATTCAATAATTCATATACTCAGCTGTCAAGTCTTGTGTTACCTATTTTATGGCTAAGTTGACCAAAATAGATGAAAGGGATTGTCTATTTTCCATTCGTCCATCCTGGTTTTCTGTTCTTAGATATATGACTGATTTGGGTAATTGTAAAATTTTTTTGATGATTAAGCATAGTTAACAAAAGTATAAGTAACAGGTCTTTTTATGCCAGTTAAAAAATATTTGATAGATTATGGAAAAAACTCAGCATTGCCAGTGTTTTTTTTGCACTGCTTATTAGTCTAGAGTTTTTTTAGTCAGCTGACAAGTCTTATTTTTAATTGATTTATGGAATTGCTTGCCAGTGTCTTATATAAGGAGGGCCCGCTGGCTTTAAAAATTGTTTATT
>DHCY01000043.1 GCA_002399085.1 Anaerolineaceae bacterium UBA4890 | reverse complement strand
GTTTACTGGCGAGAATAAACAATATTTAAACCCAGCGGGCCCTCCTTATATTCGACACTGGCAAGCGCTACCATAAATCAATTAAAAATAAGACTTGTCAGCTGACTAAAAAAACTCTAAACTAATAAGCAGTGCAAAAGAAACACTGGTTAGTATTAATTGTTTTGATTTTTTGTTTGTTGTTATCAATCGCTGCCATTTTTTGGCGTCGGCCAACAATTCTTGTCAGTAACTTTGCGTGAGCAAAAGTAGTTAGTTCTCGCAGACGATACAAAGTGCCCTACATGTAGGCACCTCACTGCGACCCCCTGGATTGTTCCGTCACTGCGAGCCCCCGTTACAAGAACTGCAGAATACTTGGAATCAAGAGAAGGGGGCGTGGCAGTCTGCCTTTGAACCTGGAATTTAATTGGTAATCAAAATTGAACGAAACGCCAGCCGACAACTTTTCTTTTTTTTTTGGATTACAGAAGCCTCTTCGTAGGTCAGGTTGCGGTTTTCAACCTGACATCAAACACGCCAACCAAAAACGAATCTTTTTCTCTCGCCATTGGTTCACAACAAAATCGATTCCCTCTGATGGTTAACATAAAATAACCCTCGTTTGCCAGCGCTCGCAATGTCAGGTTGAAATTCGCAACCTGACCTACGCCTCCATGTCGAAACGGGCACCCTTAATTAAAAAAAAGCCCCTCCTACAAGGGGCTTGTGATTTGCGATTTTACTTGTCCATCGTGATGACCTGGTCATCCCAGCGGTGCCAGCCGTCAAACTTCTCATGACAAATCTTACGACCCTCACCCGGGCAATTCAAGTCCATCAGCTCCAGGTCCGCATCCACCATGATCCTAACCAGCTCATGGAACTTCACTTTCGGTTTCCAGCCCAATTTCTCGTTCGCCTTGCTCGGATCCGCCAGTAAATAATCCACCTCAGTCGGGCGGAAGTAGCGCGGGTCAATTTCTACATATTTCTTCCAGTCCAGGTCCACATAACCAAAAGCTTCGTCCAGGAAGTCACGCACGGAATGCGATTCACCGGTGCCAAACACATAATTGGTAGGCGTATCCTGCTGCAACAGCTTATGCATGGCTTCCACATACTCTGGCGCGTAGCCCCAGTCACGCTTTGAATCCAGGTTGCCCAGGAAAAGCTTATCCTGTTTCTTTGCCAAAATCGCAGCCACTGCGCGGGTAATCTTGCGTGTTACGAAGGTCTCACCGCGGCGAGGGCTCTCATGATTGAACAGGATTCCGTTGACCGTATACATACCATAGCCATCGCGATAGTTCTCCACCATCCAATACGCGTATAACTTCGCCACAGCATACGGGCTTTGCGGATGGAAAGGTGTCGCCTCATTCTGTGGCGGTTTGGCAGAACCAAATAGTTCGCTGGTCGATGCCTGGTAGAAACGGGTGGTTTTGCCCAACCGTCGCACTGCCTCAAGCATGCGCGTTGTTCCCAAACCGGTCACATCGCCGGTATATTCAGGCATATCAAACGAGACGCGCACATGGCTTTGGGCAGCCAAATGATAAATTTCATCCGGTTTCGTATCATAGATCACATCGGTCAGAACGCCGGTTGCGCCCATGTCACCATAATGCAAAAAGAGTCGGGATGAACCATTGACTACATGAGGATCATGATAGAGATGGTCGATCCGCTTCGTATTAAACGTACTGGCACGTCGGATGATCCCATGCACCTCGTAGCCCATGCTGAGCAGATATTCTGCCAGGTAAGAGCCGTCTTGTCCGGTAATTCCCGTAATTATTGCTTTTTTCATCAATCACCTCAAGCTTATTTCTAAACCGATAGTATACCATCGCCTCCACGAGTTCGTGAATACGAGCGGAATTCTAACAAGCCGCAGTACTTAAAATCAAAGATATTGAGATTGTAAACAGCCGTTTACCTCGTAGAGTGCTCGGTTATAATGTGAATTAATATATCAGGTGACAATCTTCAAAGGAGAGATGATGAAGAAATTTCGCTTAACCCTCATTCTGGTGCTCACGTTTTTACTGTTAACGAGCGCCTGTCTTACCCAAACGACGCAAACCCCTGTCGAACAAGCTCCCGGTGAAACCACACTTGTGGTTTGGGATCAATTCTACCGGGAGGAAGAAAGCAAAGTAATCGAAACCCTCAATGCAGAGTTTGAAGCCGCGCATCCCGGTGTCAAAATCGAACGTGAAACCAAAGTGTTGGCTGATCTGCAAATGACCGTCAAGCTTGCCCTCGGCGAGACAGATGGTCCCGACGTTGCCCAGGTGAACCAGGGTCGCAGCGATATGGGTGCATTGGTCGAATCCGGGCTTTTACTGCCGCTTGATGAATATGTTTCCACTTATAACTGGGGCAATGTCTTCTCCAGCAGCGTTGCCAGCCGCAACAGCTTCACGCCAGATGGGAAAACTTTCGGTCAGGGCAGCCTCTTTGGTGTCAGCCCGACTGCCGAAGTTGTCGGAGTTTTCTATAACAAGGGAATCTTTGCTGATCATGGCTGGTCGATCCCTACGACATTTGAAGACTTCGAAGCTCTGCTGGCGGAAATCAAAGATGCCGGCATCACGCCGATCTCATTCGGTTCGCTGGATGGCTGGAACGCGATTCATGAATTCAGCGCCATTCAGCACCTCCTGGTCAACCTTGATTACATCAACAACCTGACCTATGGCGTGAACAATGTATCTTTTGACACCCCCGAAAACCAGCGTGCTGCCCAGATCTTGTCCGATTGGGCGAAAGCCGGCTATTTCAGTGAAGGTTTCCCCGGAATCGGCTACGATGACAGCAATAACCTGTTCAAAGCCGGCGAAGGCGCCATGACCATCACTGGTTCCTGGTTTGCTCCCGAGCTAATGACCGGCACCGACCAGGAATTTGGCTTTTTCCTCCTGCCTGGCTTTAGCGGTCAACCCACCATGGCAATTGGTGGTGTTGGCGTGCCCTTTGCCATCCGCAAGAGCACGGAACATGCCGATTTGGCTGCCGAATACCTGGACTGGATGATCAGCCAGCGTGCAGCCGAACTTTGGGCACAGGCTGGGATGGTTCCAGCCATGTCTCTGCCGGAAGATAGCCAGGTCGATACCGACAATATCTTCGGCGATACGCTGCTTGCCTGGCAAACAATTAACAAAAACAACGCCGTCGGTCATTATATTGACTGGGCAACCCCCACCTTCTATGACACACTGGTCTCCGAATTGCAAAAATTGCTGGGCGGTGTGACCACCCCTGCCGATTTCACTGCTGCGGTCGAAGTTGACTATGCTAACTATTTGCAGGAAAAATCGCAGTAACCCATCGGATAAAAGTCCGCTCACTGGAAGGTGAGCGGACTTATCTTTCAAAATGAAAACAGGAAGGCACAGCTATCCGGGAGAAAACAAGTGGAAGGGTTTGTTCTACCTCCTGCCGGCGTTGTTAATCTACCTGGGTTTCACCTTCATCCCAATTTTAGAGACGTTCAGAGCCAGCTTTTTCGATTGGAATGGTTTCACCGAAGCGCGTACTTTCATCGGTTTTAAGAATTACATCAACCTCTTTTCTGACCCACTTTTCCTGAAAGCGATCTCCAATAACCTCGTCTTCATTATTTTCTACAGTATCATCCCTATCCTGATCGGGCTGATGTTGGCTGCCATCCTGACTGGGCAGCCGATTCCAGGTTTTGGGTTTTTTAGGACGGTTTTCTTTCTTCCGCAAGTGATCAGTATGGTGGTTGTCGGTGTCATTTGGCGCTGGATGTTCAACCCGGTCAGCGGTCCGATCAACCAGTTTTTATCCCTCATTGGTCTCGATCATTGGCGCCAAGCCTGGTTGGGCAGTTTTGAATATGCTCTGCCGGCAGTTGGCTCAATCGGCACCTGGGTGCAATACGGTTTCTGCATGGTGCTTTTCCTGGCAGGAATGCAGCGCATCCCCACCGAATATTACGAAGCCGCCAGCCTGGATGGCGCTAATGGAATAAAACAATTCCGGCACATCACAATCCCAGGTCTGAAGTCAGAAATCGGTGTGGCAATGATCACCACCATGATCGCCGCCCTTCGTGTTTTTGACCTGATCTATTCCACCACCCGCGGAGGTCCAGGTGATTCAACGCTGGTGACCGGTTTTTTGATCTACCGCGCCGCTATCCTGAACAATCGCATTGGCTACGGAGCAGCGATTGCCACTGTTTTGACGATCATCATTTTGGCACTTTCTCTTCTCATTCGTCGTTTCATGGCTGAAGAAAAGGAGCCCGCATGAGCATTCGCTGGAAGCGCCTCCTCCCACGCTACCTGGTGTTGATCGTCTTCATGCTTATCGTTTTGCTTCCAATCTGGGGCATGCTCATGAGCGCCTTCAAAACGGATACCCAAATCGCTTCCTCGCCCTTCACCTTGCCCGAAACCTTGACCTTGGAAAACTTCAAACAAGCCTGGACTGTCGGAAAGTTTAATATCTTCTTCAAAAACAGCGTTATCGTTACCACTGCCGTAGTCATCAGCAGCGTTTTTCTCTCGACGTTGAGCGGTTACGCCTTCGGTCAACTGCCAATGCCGGGTAAGAACCTGCTCTTTCCACTGATGCTGCTCGGATATATGGTGCCCTTCGAAGCGGTGATTATCCCGCTCTACAACTGGATGGATGCGCTTGGTCTGCGAAACACATATTTGGCGCTCATTTTGCCCCAAATCGGCTTGAGCGTGTCCTTCGGCACGCTCTGGATGTCCACTTTCTTCGAAAACGCCCCCCGCGAATTGGTGGATGCTGCCACGATCGATGGCTGCAATCGTTGGCAAACGCTCTGGCTGATACTCTGGCCTCTCGCCCAACCTGCCACGACTACGCTGATTGTCCTGATCTTCATGTGGACCTGGAACGAATTTTTGCTGGCTCTGGTCATGGTGCAAACTGAAGCAATGCGCACCCTGCCGGTTGGTTTGGCATTTTTCCAGGGAAAATACACCTCCAACCTGTCACTAATGGCAGCCGGCGCGATCATCGTTGCCCTGCCCACCGTTTTGATCTATGTCATTTTCCAGCGTTTCTTCATCCGCGGCATGCTCGGCGGCGCGATTAAGGGCTAAATTTTCGTCATCCTGAAGCCAACCCCCTGCTTCAAGCTCCCAGTTTGGCCTGTCATCCTGAGAGAAGCGAAGGATCTTTTCCTATTTCCTATTCCCTATTCCCTATTCCCTATTCCCTGTTCCCTGCTCCCTGCTCCCAGCTCCCAGCTCCCTGATCCCTGTTATTAACAATCCATAAAACCCTGTACCACCTCTATACATACCTTTGAATTCTCCTCGACGCTTCTCTATAATCTTAACAACAAACAACATTAGTAGAGTGGAGCATTATGTCAGATAACATACCTGAACTGCCTTTAACCAACGAACAACTGATTAACGATTACCGACTTGGCTATCGCTCTCGCCAGGCTTCCATTATTGGTCGCCGTGAAGTGCTGACCGGTAAAGCCAAGTTCGGCATCTTCGGAGACGGCAAAGAGCTGATCCAGCTCAATATCGCGCACCACTTCCGCAAAGGAGACTGGCGCTCCGGGTACTACCGCGACCAAACCTGGATGATGGCGCTCGATTTGCTCACCCTGGAGCAGTTTTTCGCCCAACTCTATGCGCATGCAGACCCTAATTTCGACCCTCACTCCGGGGGTCGCAACATGAACGGGCACTTTGCCTCGCAGCTTATAGACCAGAACGGTGAGTGGCTCAGCCAGAGCGATCGCCACAATTCTTCCGCCGATGCTGCTCCCACCGCAAGTCAGATGCCGCGCTCAGTCGGATTAGCCTATGCATCCGTGCTCTATCGCGAGATCGAAGAGCTGAAACAATTTGACAAATTCAGCAACAATGGCAATGAAGTCGCCTGGGTCTCGATCGGCAACGCCTCAACTGCCGAAGGTCCCTTTTGGGAAGCTGTCAACGCCATCGGCGTACTCAAAGCTCCTGCAATTATCAGCATCTACGACGACGGGTATGGCATTTCCGTGCCCAACGAATTTCAGATGGTGAAAGAAAACATCTCTGCCATCCTCTCGGGCTTCCAGCGCATCAAGTGTCCGGCAGATGAATGTGACCGGGGCTACGATATTTACACTGTCGAAGCCTGGAACTTTCCTGCAATGTGGGATGCCTATGCCAGGGCAGAGAAAACCGCCAGGGATTACCATATTCCTTCGATCATTCATGTCTGCGATGTCACCCAACCCCTGGGGCACTCAACGTCTGGTTCCCATGAACGCTACAAATCCAAAGAGCGCCTTGAATGGGAAGTTGAATATGACAGCCTGAGGAAATTCAGGGAATATCTCGTGAAGCACGGCGTAGCCACCGATGAGCAGTTCGATCAGTGGGAAGCTGAAGATAAGAAGACCGTTGAACAGGCACGCAAAACCGCCTGGGAAGCCTTCCAGAACCCGATCAAGGAAACCCGTCAACAAGCAAGCGATCTGATCAAGCAATTGGCTCAAAACAAAACTACTCACGCAGCTGAAATAAAAGAAATTGAACAAAAGCTGATGAGCATCCCTGATCCTCTCAATAAGGACATCGCCGAAGCTGTGCACAAAGTGTTGATTTCCACGAATGATATTAACGATGAACATTATCAGAAATTGTTCAACTGGAATAAAGACCTGGAAAAAAAGAAACTGGAGTATTACAACAAATTCCTCTATTCTGATTCAAAACATTCGCCTCTGCTCGAAGAAGGCGTCCCTGCTAAGTATAGCGAAAACTCCCCCATGGTGATGGGTTTTGAGGTCATCAATAAAGCCTTTGATGAAATGCTCGCCCGTGAGCCGCGCATGATCGCCTTCGGCGAAGATGTTGGCAATCTCGGTGATGTCAACCAGGGTTTCCGCGGTTTGCAGGATAAGTATGGCTCCTTGCGAGTGACCGATACAGGCATCCGCGAGGCAACCATCCTTGGTCAGGGCATTGGTCTGGCGCTGCGGGGTCTGCGCCCCATCGCCGAGATTCAATATCTCGATTATCTGCTCTACGCCCTGCAAATTATGGCGGATGACCTCTCCAACCTGCGCTGGCGTACAGCCGGCAGGCAGCAGGCTCCCCTGATTGTCCGCACCCGCGGTCACCGCTTGGAAGGGATCTTCCATTCCGGATCACCCATGGCAGGCGTGCTCAACCTGGTGCGTGGTATGCACGTGTTGGTTCCCCGCAACCTTACCCAGGCAGCCGGTTTTTACAACACCTTGATTGAAGGTGATGACCCAGCCCTGATTATCGAAGTACTCAACGGTTACCGCTTCAAAGAACGCATGCCCGATAATATCGCTGAGTTCAAACTGCCATTAGGAGTGCCTGAGATTATGAGAGAAGGCACCGATCTCTCCCTGGTCACCTATGGCGCCACGGTCCGCATTGCTGAAAACGCGGTGGAGATGCTGGCAAAGGTCGGTATTGACGTGGAACTGATCGATGTGCAGTCGCTCCTGCCTTTTGACCGCTACGGCATGATCAAAGAGTCGATCACAAAGACCTCTCGCGTGCTCTTTGTGGATGAAGATGTGCCTGGCGGTGCCAGCGCTTACATGCTTGACCAGGTTTTGAACGGTCAGGATGCCTGGCAATTGCTCGATTCACCGCCCCAAACCCTTTCGGCTGCCGCTCATAGACCAGCCTATGGCACCGATGGTGACTATTACAGCAAACCCAACGCGGAATCAATTTTTGATAAAGTTTATGAGATCATGCACGAGAGCAATCCCCAACGCTTCCCCTTGGTCTCATCTGGAGGAAAAAATGGCAACTAAATTAATTGCGCCCCGAACCGGAGAAGGCGTGGAAGAACTCACTGTAACCAATTGGCTCAAAGAGGTTGGTGACACAGTGGAAGAGATGGAATCGATCCTTGAGATTGAGACCGACAAGGTGATCACTGAGTTCCCCAGCCCGGTGGCTGGCACTCTTCTGCGCATTGACGTGCCGGCTGGTGAAGTTGTCAAGGTCGGCGAAAGTATGGGCGTGGTTGGAGACGCGAATGAGTCGCTGGATGAGCTAAAATCTTCTGCGCCGCTTGAAGACCAACCGGCAGTAGCTACTGAAGGTTCCCCCGTGCCTTCCGAAGAGGCTATTGAACCTGCTGCCGGTCAGGAGGAAATCGAAAAAGCGCCTCTTGAAACAGAAAAATCTGGGAAAATTGGTGAAAAGGCAGCATTTCTCTCGCCCCTGGTACGGAAAATGCTTGACGAACATCAGCTTGACCCCAACCTTATCACGGGTACCGGCTCAGGCGGTCGCATCACCAGGCAGGATGTCGAGAACTATCTCGCCAGTCGCAAGGAAGAACCAAAAAAGACAGCCGAACCTAAGGTCGAAATCAAATCGAAACCTGAACCCACGGTCAAATCTGCGGTCGTTCCCAGTGACGTGCCCGGGCAACTCATCCCTCACACCTCTACACGCAGACAAATTGCTGCTCACATGGTCGATTCTGTGCTGACCTCCCCCAGAGTATTGACGGTGATGGAAGTCGACATGAGCCGTGTACTTGCACATCGTCGGGCAAATAAGCCAAAATACGCCCAGGATGGCGTCAACCTCACGCTGACAGCCTATTTTGTTGCCGCTCTTGCCAAAGCCCTCGGCAACCACAAAATCGTCAACGCCACCTGGACCGACGAAGGGATTTTCGCCTATACAGATGTCAACATCGGCATGGCTGTGGCACTGGGTGAAGGCGGGTTGATCGTGCCAGTAATCAAACAGGCGCAAAACCTGTCTCTCAAGGGTATCGCCACACAGATCAACGACCTGGCTGATCGGGCTCGCAACAAGAAGTTAAAGCCCGATGAGGTGCGCGGCGGAACCTTCACGCTAACCAACCACGGCACTGCCGGCTCGCTCTTCGCGATGCCGATTATCAACCAGCCCCAGCTCGGAATCTTAGGGACCGGAGCCATGCAAAAACGTGCCATCGTGATTACCGATGAGAACGGCAACGACTCCATCGCCATCCGTCCGATGGTCTATCTCTCCTACGTATTCGACCACCGCGCCGTCGACGGCGAAAGCGGAGATAATTTCCTGATGGATGTAAAGAACATCCTGGAAAATTGGTCAGAATAGACCAATAACAATGACAAATAAACAGGCTCTCGAGTGAGAGCCTGTTTATTCTTTTACATTCAATCCTCGCGTGGGCTAATGCCACAAGTGGCACGTCGTCCGACCTCGCGAAAGTAGGTATAATCCCTCCGAAGAGCTAAAACGCTGATCCGCTGGCACCCCCTGTCCGTTTACTGCAAAAACAATCCCGCCAATCTCATCTCTGGGTCAAAACTGATCGTATAAGTAATTTCCCGGTTGGCATGCCTGACCTTGGCGACCACTACGCCATAGGTGATCTCATTCTCAGTGCTTCCGGTTGTTTTCAACTCCTCGATTTCCTGCACCGGACCAGAATCATCCAGCGCAGCAAAAATCTGAGCCTTAACATCTTCGGTCAAGCCGGTTTTCATCTGATTGGTCAGCATGGCTGTCAAACCATCGACATCGCGCTGATCCAACAGCATGATCACTTTCTCTGCCTCCGATTTCACAACATCCTCGTCATAACCCTCAGGCAATTTCGCGGCGCAGCCTGCCAATAAACCCAGACTAAAGAAAGCGAGCAAAATGACAGAAACAATCCGATTTGTTTTATTCATAAGATTCCTCTTTTCGATAGTATCTTTTCGAGTAGACAGTATAAATCACTAATAAGAGCGTCAACCCTGAAAACACAGCTTCCAGTTCTACCGTTCCTAATCCCAACTTGCCAGCCAGTGGTATCAAGGCATCCACCAGTCCGTGCCCGAGGATTGCCAATACCAAATATTGCCAGCGATTATCCAGTTGAAAACCATTCCATACAATCACCGAAAAACCAATATGCATCGCGATCGCCAACAGTCTCTCAACAATCGGAAGGACAAACTGACCTGGACCGACCAAAGAAATCATACCAAACAGGGGTCTCAATAACCAAATTGACTCGCACAGCCCATGCCCCAATCCGAAAACGATCGGCTCCCAGTAAGGCGATTTTGCTGGTTTCAGTGCCAGCGCTTTAAAAGCAAAGCGACCGCTTTCTTCGAACACGCCGGCGCTCAAGGCAACCAGGATCCCGCTCAAGAGGGGATATGACATTGCCCACACCAAAAAACCCATTTGTTTTTGTAACCAGCCTAAAAGCGGTACCCGAGTAAAAACCTGGGTCAGCAGAAAACAAACCACACCAAGAAAAAACACCAGCAGCACCCGCCAAAAATTGTGTGACTTAACCGTGTCTTGGTCAATTTCATCAAGGTCCGTGAGCATGCTTCAATTTTAACACAGAGAGATTCTGAGGGCGCACATCAATCAGCATGGCTGACCGATTAAGGAAAAGTCCTTACAAAAGCGGATATGCGAGTTTTCGCTCCCCCCGGATAAGCACACATAGCCAATTCCTCCCAACCTCTGATAAAATCAGCCCAAAGGAGACTACTATGACACAAAAACAATGGACTAAAGCACCGGATTTTACATTGGATCTGAAAAAGAAATATTCCGCCACGTTCAAAACCGACAATGGCGATATCAAGGTGGCGTTGTTTGCTCAACAAGTGCCAAACACGGTTAATAATTTCGTCTTCCTGGCACGCGAAGGTTACTACAACGACACCATCTTCCACCGCGTGATTGCGGACTTCATGGCTCAGGGCGGCGACCCCACTGGCACTGGTCGTGGTGGACCCGGCTATAACTTCCGTGACGAATTCGACCCCAAGCTAAGGCATAATAAACCGGGCATTCTCTCCATGGCAAACGCAGGACCCAACACCAACGGTTCGCAATTCTTCCTCACCCACGTGCCCACCCCCTGGCTGGACAACAAACACGCTGTTTTCGGTGAGGTTGTGGAAGGGCTCGACATTCTCCTCGCCATTCCGCCTCGCGATCCAATGATGTTTGGCTCTCCTGCAGTTAAACTTCAAAGCGTTGAAATCATTGAAGAGTAATTCGGAGGTAAGGTGGTAGAAATATTGCTCAATGGTCGTGAGCTCACAATTGAACAGGTTGTAAATGTAGCCAGAAACTCTGCTATCCGCGTTTCTATCGCCGCCGATGCGCTTCCCGCCATCAACCGCGCTGCCGATGCGGTCCAAAAACTGATTAGTGAAGGGCGCATCGCCTACGGCATCACCACCGGCTTTGGCGCATTCAAAGACCAATTAATATCAGCTGACGAGGTGGAGAAGCTGCAGGAAAACATCATCCTCAGTCATGCCATTGGGGTTGGTCCGCTTCTTGATGAACCAACTGTTCGGGCAATGATGCTCATTCGCGCCAACACGCTCGCCAAGGGTCACAGCGGCATTCGCATTGAAACCTTGCAACTGCTGATCGAACTGCTCAATCGCAATATCCTGCCACTTATCCCGTCCAAAGGCTCGCTTGGTGCCTCCGGCGACCTTGCGCCCCTGGCTCACATGGCGCTCCCCCTCTTGGGGGTCGGACAAGTTTCCATGGATGGGCAAACGCTTGAAGCAAAAGATGCCCTCCAGAAAGCCAGTCTGCAGCCCATAAAACTGGCTGCCAAAGAAGGTCTGGCACTAACCAATGGCACCACCATGATGACCGCCATGGGAGCATTGCTGGTGGATGCCGCCGAATCGCTCATCGACACCGCCAATTGCGCCGGCGCCATGTCATTGGAGGCGCAAAATGGTACCCTGCGCGCCTTTTTGCCACAGATACATGCTGCCCGCCCGCAAAAATTCCAGTCCGAGACCGCCGCCAGCGTGCGCGACCTGCTTTCAGGCAGTCAACTGACTCGCCCCGATAGCTCCGCCAACGTTCAGGATGCCTACACCCTGCGCTGTATCCCGCAGGTACACGGAGCTGTGCGCAGCGCTATTGATTACGCCCGCACCGTTGTGGAGACCGAGCTCAATTCGGTCACCGACAATCCTCTGCTTTTCTTTGAGGGTCAAGAAGTTGAAGTCGTTTCCGGTGGCAACTTTCATGGTGAACCTCTGGCTCTGGCGCTCGATTTTCTCGCAATCGCCCTGGCTGATCTGGGCAATATGTCTGAACGCCGGATTGCTAAATTGATCGACAACCACACCGAGCACTACCCTTCCTTCCTGGCTGCCCAAGGCGGTCTGAACTCGGGTTTCATGCTTTTGCAATATACAGCGGCAGCGCTGGCGTCAGAAAACAAAACCCTGGCGCACCCCGCCAGCCTGGATTCCCTGCCCTCTTCCGGCAACGTGGAAGATCATGTCAGCATGGGTGCCAATGCCGCCAACCACTGCGCCATGGTTCTTGAAAACGTGACCACCATCGTCGCGATTGAACTGATGGCAGCCGCCCAGGCGATAGATTTCAGGCTTTCTGCCAACCCAACCTTGCAGCAAGGCGCTGGAACCTCTGTGGCTATGCGCAAAGTGCGAGAAATTGTGCCTTTCTTTGCCCAGGACGCCTTCTTCCAGCCCTATTTGCTCAAGCTGGTCGATGCCGTTAGTAATGGTGCGTTTTGTAAATTGGCTTAACCATTTGTTCTTGTAGGGTCGAGGCCTGCCTCGACCAAATCGCAAGAGATTCGTCTCAAAAATCGACCTCGCGACGACGATTTCTTTACTCCCAAACCCCCGCAATTTTGGTTCCGCATTTCGGGCAAACGCCCTTCTCAACCCTATTCCCTGTCAGCCACAACGACCGCCTGTCAACCAGAAGCTCACCGCACACCGGGCAATGAGTGTCTTCATTCCTACCCAGGTTTCCTGAATAAACATACTGCAACCCGGCTTCTTTTCCAACCTTTACTGCCTTCAAGATCGTCTCTGGTGGCGTGGCTGCGATCTCTTGAAACTGCGGCTGCGGGTAGTACCGGCTGATGTGCCAGGGCGTATCCTGCCCGAGTTTGTCGGCAATAAATTCCGCCAGCCCACTCACCTGTGCTTCATCATCGTTCACTCCCTTGATCAACAGGGTGGTCACTTCCAGCCACACACCTGCCTTCTTCAGGGTTACACAATTATCCAAAATCGGCTGCAGGTGCGCGCCGGCATACTTTCGGTAAACCGCATCGTCAAATGCCTTGATGTCAACGTTAATGGCGTCCATCAACGGCAGATTTTCATCCAACATCTGCCCGGTCATGTAGCCATTGCTCACCCACACATTCCGCAGCCCTGCTTCCCGTGCCAACGCCGAAACATCCCGTGCGAACTCGTAAAAAATCGTCGGCTCGGTGTAGGTGTACGAGATACTTTTACACCCGCTCTGCACCGCCGCCTTCACCACTTGCTCAGGGGCAGTGAGAGCCAGCCGCTCCGGATCATTCCGCGCCGTAAGCTGCGAGATATCCCAGTTTTGGCACCAGGCGCACCTAAAATTGCAGCCCGGAGCCGCTATCGAATAGCTCTGGCTGCCTGGCAGAAAATGGAAGAGCGGTTTTTTCTCGATCGGGTCGACATGCGCGGCGATCAGCTTGCCATAACTCAGGCTGTAAAGCACCCCGTCCACGTTTCGCCGCACCTGGCAGAGACCTTTTCTGCCTTCCCGGATCTTGCAATAATGATGACAAAGCTGGCATTCAATCTTTCCGTCAATCGTTGTCCACAAACGTGCCTCATGAGCATCCATGGCTCCTCCTTGTAGGTCAGGTTGCGTTGTTCAACCTGACATATCCAACCCCTCGTAGGTCAGGTTGCGTTGTTCAACCTGACGTAACCAACCCCTCGTAGGTCAGGTTGCGTTCCTGCCCTGTAAGGGTTCAACCTGACGTATCCAACCCCTCGTAGGTCAGGTTGCGTTCCTGCCCTGTAAGGGTTCAACCTGACGTAACCAACTCCTCATTGTTCAACCCCTCAATCACCTGGATCACGGCTGAATTATCCAGATCGCCGCTGCCCGCTGCCACCATGGCATTGAAGAGCTGCGTGTTGATCGCCGTGCCTGGCAAGACCACCTCATATTCGTGGGCAGTTTCCATCACAATGTTCAAATCCTTGGCTTGCAGGCTCGATTTGAAACCCGGTGCCCGGTTTCCCGCCAGCAGCCGCTGGGGTTTCACATCCAGCGTCCAGCACTGCGCCGCCCCGCCTCTGATCGCCTCCAAGACTTTACGAACATCCACACCAGATTTCTGCGCAAAGAGCATCAACTCTGCCTCGGCAACCATCTGCGCCGCGACCATGATCTGATTGGCAGCCTTCGCCACCTGCCCGGCACCGGCTTCGCCTACGTGGGTGATATTCTTGCCAACCACTTGCAGCATCGGTCTCACTTTTTCAAGCACCTCTGCGTCGCCGCCCACCATGATCGTCAGTGTGCCATTTTTCGCGCCGATATCGCCGCCGCTGACCGGTGCGTCCAGCGCATCTACACCAAGTTCCTGTAATCTTCGGTAAATTTCACGACTGGCACCAGGTTTGATCGTGGAATGGTCCACCAATATCATGCCCGCATGCGCCCCTTCAGCGACGCCATTAGCGCCAAACACCACCTCCAGCACGTCTGGCGTGTCCGATACATTCACAAACACCACCTCAGAGCGCCGCGCCACCTCTGCAGGGGTCTCAGCCAGGAGGGCACCCAGCCCCAGAAAACGCTCTGCTTTGCTGGCTGTGCGGTTGTAGACCGTCAGGTCGTAGCCAGCCCTGATCAAATTCTCAGCCATGGCACCACCCATGGTGCCCAACCCAATATAACCAATCCTCGTCGTAGTCATCGGAGAACTCCTTTTTGGTTAATTATAGCCAGTAAATCGGTTGAATTGTCAAAAGTAATTTTTCTTAAGATGGTTTATCTGCTCGATCTTTCTCCGCATTTTTTCTTGTTTCTTGGTTACTATTCGGGCTTGACAACCGCAAACTATGGTATACTCGTGCATTGTAATTGGTAGTTTGCTTTTCAAAGTGCTCGTCATTCGGATCCAAACCCCCAGTAATACAAACCAAATTTTTAGTTAGATCAGAGGAGATCAAAAAAATCATGGCAGAACGTCAAGTCGGAACCGTAAAATGGTTCAACAGTGAAAAGGGTTTTGGTTTCATAACCCCCGATTCGGGTGCGAAGGATGTCTTTGTGCACTTCAGCGCCATCACCGCTACAGGTTACAAAAGCCTGCAGGAAAATCAGAAGGTAGAATTTACAGTCACCGCCGGTCCCAAAGGACCCCAGGCGCAGGATGTAACTATTCTTTAGTCTTTACTAAAGTAAAACCTGGAGAGGCTGATCCGTTTGGGTCAGCCTTTTTTGTTTAACGTTTTGCCTTACTTTTTTGCTGCCGAATGTTCCACAAAAAAGTCCCACATCAAGCGCGTTGCGTCCAATTCATCGCTGGTTTTGCCGGTGATCCTTTTAGGTAATGCCCTGCCCCCGGGCCAGGTGTGCCCGCCATCGGTAATGGTATAGAAAACCACATCTGCCCCCAGCTCACAGCCCTCATAACTTGCCCCGCTAACATTTCCTTGGGTCAGAAAAACTTGCGCGCCAGGTTCACAATGATTCAACTGGGCGTAATCACCGACAAAATTGGCAATGTTCGGAAAAGGCATTGCGAATCGTTCGGACGGACCACCCTCAAAGGGTACGATCGGGTCCGCCTTGCCATGGAAAAAGATGCCCGGGACGCCGCCAGGGCAGCCACCCAAGTCCACCAGGTAAGCCCCTGCCACCCCGCCAATTGCCGCCACCCGCTCGGGCACCTCGCATGCCAACCTGAGCGCCATGCCAGCCCCATTTGAAAGCCCGTTCACAAAAATCTGCTCGGGGTCAATCTTGTAATCCCGGCTCAGCTGGTCGAGCAAATCCTTGAAGTATTGCACTTCTTTGTCCACCGCCTGGGGATCACTTTCATCCCACGACGCTCGCCAGCGCTTGGGGAACCCGGTACCGGAGGGGTAGACCACGATGAAACCCTCTTCGTCTGCCAGCTTGTTCCACTGGCTGACGTAAGCCTGGTTGGCAGGCCACTGGGCAAAACCATGCAGCGTGATCACCAATGGCACAGGCGTGGAAGCATCGTAAGAGCCCGGGACGTGCAGCAAATATTCACGCCTCTCGCCCGATGAAACCAGGTGTCCGTTCACCCTGTCTGCCACCTGCCAGGCAACCACCCCCACCGCCCCAACCACCACCATGACACAAACGAACAAAACTACGATCTTCAGGAATGTTTTCATGTGCTTCTCTTTTCTACCGATTAATAATATCAGTAGATATTCGTATCGGGTGAATCTTTTTGCCGCTCCCTGTTCCCAACTCCCTGTTCCCTGCTCAGGGTCTTACCACCCCCTCCCCGGAGGGAGGTAGGGGGGTGACAGCTCTGTTCCCTGCTCCCTGTTCCCTATTCCCTGTTCCCTGCTATAATCCGACCATGCTCACCTGGACCGAAATCGAGACTCGTGCCATCGCCTTCCAAAAACGCTGGAACATTCTCTCCATTGACCAGCCCGCTTGTGTCGCTTGTTTGATTTCCCTTTATTAGTACATTATTGATCATTTATTATGGAAAGGAAGTTTATCGAATGCATGCTGAAGAATCCAATCTTCTGGAGTTCTTAAAGAAATCCACCCAATTCACAATACCGATTTTTCAGAGAACCTATAGCTGGGGGGACGCAGAGCTAAAGCAACTTTGGGATGACATCATCAGGACTGGTAAAAACGAGAAAATCAAATCACATTTTATCGGCTCCATCGTTTACATCCTTCACGAAAAAGCTGATATTGTCTTTCAATCTGCCATGGTTATTGACGGTCAACAGCGCCTGACGACACTATCTCTTCTGCTGGAAGCTTTAGCTCGTCATGTCGGGGACGAAGAGCCATATGATGGGTTCTCTGCTGAAAAAATTCGGGCATACTACTTGGTAAATCACCTGGAAAAAGAAGAAAGAAAATACAAGTTACTTTTAACTCAAACAGACAAAGATACCCTTACCAATCTGGTTACACAAAAGAAACCTCCGGCTGACCACTCGATTCGGATAAAGTCGGCTTTCGATTTCTTTAAGAACAAAATTGCCGGTTTGAACTCAGATTTGCGTTACCTCTGCAATGGTCTGGCAAAATTGATGATTGTGAGCATCTCCTTATCAAAAGAAGACAACCCTCAATTGATATTTGAAAGCATGAACTCAACAGGCAAGGAGCTCAGCCAGGCGGACTTGATTCGGAATTACGTGCTGATGGACCAAGTTCCAGATCGGCAAACATATCTCTACGAAGAATACTGGCGACCAATGGAGTTGGGATTTGGACAGGAAGCCTATGAAGTGCATTTTGATGCCTTTATGCGTCACTATCTAACATTACGAACCGGAAGAATTCCGCGGATCAGAGATGTCTATAAGGCATTTAAGGAATTCGCCACCGGACCAGAGAACCCGTTTGACGATATCGAAGAAGTTCTTGATGATCTTTGCCAATATTCCGAATATTATGGAGCGATGGCACTGGGCAAAGAGAGAGACCCGGAACTCAGCTTGGCTTTCCATGACCTCCGTGAGCTAACTGTTGATACCGCCTATCCATTGATGTTGGAGCTATATGCCGATTATAAAAAAGGAATTTTATCCAAAGACAATTTCCTGAAGATCCTAAGGATGACGGAATCATATGTATTCAGGAGAGCTGTTTGTGGCATTCCACCCAATTCGCTTAACAAGACTTTTGCCAACTTCACTAAAAGTATCGATAAGAGAGAATATCTTGAAAGTATTGCTGCATTTTATCAACTGATGCCGTCTTACCGACGGTTTCCCAATGATGAAGAATTCGCGAGGGAGATAAAACACCGTGATTTGTACAACTTCAGAGGGCGCAGTTATTGGTTGAGAAGGTTGGAAAACCACGGCAAAAAAGAACTCGTCAACGTGGGTAATTACACCATAGAACACATTATGCCCCAGAATGAAAATCTTTCTGAGGAATGGCAGCGAGAATTGGGACCAGATTGGAAAGAAATACATGAGTCTATGTTACATACGCTCGGCAATCTTACCCTCACTGGTTACAACTCCGAATACAGTGATAAGCCCTTCCGTGAAAAACAGATTAAACCAGGTGAAGGCTTTTTGTTCAGCCCCTTGAGGCTAAACCAAGGTCTTGGCCAGGTCAGTAAATGGGATAAAGCTGCGATCATTGAGCGAGCAGACCGTTTGGCAGATCTGGCTGTGGATGTTTGGGCATACCCTAACATCCCTGCTGAGGTCTTACAGAAATATAAAGATAAACCCAAACCGGTTACTACTTATTCACTTGATAATTTTCGCTTTCTTGCTGTCGGTGGATCTACAAGAGGTTTGTTTGAAGCCCTGAGGAAAGAAATATTAGCACTTGATCCTGTGGTTTACGAGGAAATTCTTAAGGTTTACATTGCTTATAAAGCTGAAACTAACTTTGTTGATGTCACGCCGTTATCGAAGTCATTGTATATGACGCTTAACATGCCCTTCGCAAAAATTTACGACCCGGAAGGAAAATGCCGAAACGTCTCAAAAATTGGCAGGTGGGGGAACGGTGAGATCGAGGTCAGAGTCAAGGACTATAGCGATATCCCCTATGTGATGAGTTTGATAAGGCAATCATTTGAACATCAGATGGGCAATGGACATATTGTTGATTGATCAATCTTTTTAGCAAATAGCAATGAATCTAAGAGCATATGACGGGCTCATTTTAACACCCGTCGTATTTGAATTTTGCATATTATATTTTATTACAAATCAATCCATTGGGCGAATCGTGGATTCAATGAATTTTATTTCTTCAATTGTAAATTGGTATTTTTTGTAAAGTTCTTCATCAGTCCAAGGTTCTGAAAAATCTTGGGCAGGAACAAATTGAAAACTATCTTTGGTGATATGAATTGAAGTAAGTGCTTGGAGCATTAAAAATCTGCAAAATTTTGTCGATATGTAAGTGGACATATTGAGTGCAGTCGCTAAATCATCAAATGTACCGAGAACCAAATATGTTTCTGTACAAACCTCGTTCGGAAGCAGAACTTGCAATGACGAGACAATTTGGTAGTTACCATCAGAGGTAGGTTTGTTTCCACCTGACATAGCATACGTGATTATGACTTTGTACTTTTCTAAGATGTCTTCACGATCAGTTATTTTATTTCGATCGTAGAAACCCTTTCCGTTACTCGACAATAGAACTACATCTGATCCAGAAGTCTGATTCTTTTTCCCGCGCTCATAACTTCGTACCGCAAAATAACTATACGACTTAACGCTTTCACTCAGAAATACTTTATCGATTTTCTTAATTTTTCTAATAATCTCTACAGAGGCGTTGTCCCGAACAAAAATTTCGTATTCTCCAAGTGGACGATTTGCCTCTGAGTACTGTCCGTTTTTATTAGCATTTATGACCCTACAATCACCATCTTTTTTTTCATTCTCCCAAAGGAAGTAACAAACACCTCCAGCAATATTCACATCTGGGAACAAATCTACAGAATTTGCATAATCCACAAGAAAGGAAATGCGTCGGTCTGAAAGTGTGTCTTTCCTAAAATCGGACAAACCTTTTCCGCCAGCATACCAACGTGCAGGGATAATCATTGATAGATATCGCGGATGTAAATTTTTAGCCTCATTAACAAACAAGTTGTACAAAGGTATCGCACTCGCAGCTTGACCACCGTCGCTAAGTTGATAAGGAGGATTCCCAATAATCACATCAAATTTCACTTTTTCATCCAACCTTTCATGCAATTCTAATTCAAGCAAGCCTTTTTTAGCGGCTTCGGTGAGGTCCAGCTCCAGCAGGTTCGTATTGCTAACCTGGGGGTAGCCGCCATAGACATAGTTTCTGACCATGTTGTAGATAATATTGCTTGGGGCGCAACCGTAGACCTGGTTCTCCAGGATCCACTTGATACGTTCTTCTTCATCTGGAATTTCTTCTTCCAGCCCTCGGAACAAACGCTTCACCACCTCGGTCAGGTACAGTCCGCTCTTGGCATAGAGGTCGATGAAGGTGGTTTCTTTGCTCTTGAAAATTTGTGTGTCATGCTGTTCCAGCATATCCACCATCATCTTCACCACGCGCTTCGGGGTGAAGATCTGGTTGGTTTTTTGCGGTGGAATATAACCAAAAATGTCTTCTTCGTCGTCGGTATGCAGGTAGTCAGCTAATTTGTCTTTGATCCTGAAAAATTCTGTGACAGAAGCATTGAAGACCACTTCATTGAAAAGACCCGGGAACGATTGTATTTTGCCTTTTTCATCGGGATAATCAAAACCATCGCGAAGCTTTCTGAACTCGTCCAGGGTGATACTGGTCAGCTCCAGGAAGGTGTCCGGGTCGATTTTCTGGTCAAAGTTAGCCAGCGTGGTTTCAGTGCTGCCGTAAGCCATCAGGAAAGCAGGGATGGTTCGAGCGAAACCGCGTAAATGATCGCGCACATCGTCTTCAGTGGTTTTTTTCTTGTTTTCTTCACGCTTGACCAGATGCGTTTCAACCAGTTCCTGAGTGACCGCTTCGATGGTCTTTTCTACATCGGCAACGAATTCCGTTTGAATTTCCTGCTTTTTAACCTGGTATTGTTCTTCTGCAGCGGCTTTTTCATGAATTGTTTTCACTTTACTTATTTCGGCTTCATATTCAGCCCTGGCAATTTGCTCTTTTTGGTCGCGCTGATACATGTTTTCTTCAATTTTAGAAATCAAAACCTGTTCAGTTTTTTTGGTGTTTTGCTGTGTCACCTTCTTGGTCAAGCCAAACTCGCCACGGGTGTTCTCAATACCGTCCTGCAGCTTTCCAACCATTTCACGCGCGACTTTTTTGGCAGCCTCAACGCGGTTGGTGATGTCAGCGACCTTCTCTAGTGCGGCGACCACGTCTTGCTTGTATATTGGTTCACCGAACAAGCCATTGGTGGTGCTGATGGTGATTTCAGGGTCTACCTCGACCTCACCTTTATCATTCAGCATCGGATCGGTTACTTTAATTTCCCGTTTTTCGCCCAGTCGTTTGTTCTTTTCTATTGAAATCTTATCGAGGATGGCTTTTAGTTCCGCTGGTGCAGAGAATATGGCACTGATGTTGGCAAAGAGCAGGTTGGACATGAAGCCGCGCTTGACCACCTCCTGCGCCTTGATGCGGCTGGGGAAGGTGAGCACGTCTTCAGGAGATAGCTCTGTCATATAACCGTCTTCATCTTCAGCAATCACCGGGAAGAAGTTAATCAGCTCTCTGATGTTTTCCTGGCGCTCCTCAACGGTGCTGGAGAGACCTTCATCAGAAAGGTTGTTGGCAAATTCGTCAAACAGTATTAGGGTGCGGTCGGGTGCGAAGTCGAAAACATAAGAATTTTCTTTCCGGTACCACTCGCCGGTTTCTGGATTTTTGAATTCGTAAGGGTTCTGTGCTCTAAAGGCTGCCTGGAAGTAAAGCGCCGGCGACTTGATATTGCTGAGCATCAGCACTGCTGTCCACTCCGGGATCGTCACACCGGTAGTCAGTTGGGACACCGAAAGCGTGATTGTTTTATCAAACTTTGCCAAAGCTTCTTTTAGGCGATCATAACTTCGGGTATTCCGTTTGGCGTTCGTTGCGGATTGTTCCAATTCTTCAATATCTTCGTCGTCTTGCAAGCTGATGCCATCGCCAGCTGCCAGGATGATCTCGTAGTCTTTAAAGAATGGGTGTGCTTTGAGCAGCTGCTCCATGGCTTTACACGAAGCAACCCGCGGAAGCAGCCAGAAAGTGTGCTTGAGTTCCTGTTTGTGTTCGTTTTCGGCAAAGGGGAACTTGCCAGAGCAAAGATTATCCAGGAAACGGATAACATCTTTTTCATAGGTAAAGGTGCCATCGTCTTTGGTGCTGAAAAATTCATTCAGGTCGAAGGCGTAATCAACATCTTTGTCTTCCTCGATCTCGATGCCCCTGGCAACTTCCTCTTCAATCATTTTGCTCATCTGGTAGGTGAAGAGACTGAGGGTGGGAAGGGCAGCGTAAGGGTTGGTGTCAGTTCCATTGAGGTCCCACTCGCGTTTGGCGGTTTGCTCATCCAGGTAGGACCAGTTGAAAATCTGCTCACTGTGAAACTTTTGATTTGCGAGTGCTTTAAAGGGCGTTCCGGAAAGGTGAAGAGTGAAGTTTCGATTAATATTTTCGAAAGCGCGGTCAGTCTTTAAGGTATCGATCCCTTCATGGGCTTCATCGATTACCAGCAAATCCCAATCCATTCCTTTCACCCATTCAAGCTTGTCATATAACCCGTCGGCAAATTTTGCCCCTTTTAAATCTTGAAGAGATATAAAATTTACCGAACAAAGATTAGTTCCATCGTTAATGTGAGAATATACGTATGCTAAATAATCTTGGTGTGACATAGGGGATCTGTCTTCCAAGGCGCTGGTTTCGGAAACGAACTTCATGCCAGGTTCCTGCCAGGCGATAAACTTTTCAAAATCGTCATACCATGAGTTGGCAATAGCCGGGCGGTTGGTGACGATCAGGACGTTTTTAGCTTTTATCCGGCGCGCAAAATCGTAAGTAGTTAATGTTTTTCCGAAACGAGGTTTGGCATTCCAGAGGAATTCAGTGCCATAAATTGGATTTTGCCAGTATTCATAGGTTGCATCCACAGCCTCAGCCTGCTCATCCCGCAGAATGTAATCTGTCTCTTTGTCGCTCACCTGGACAGCATCGTAATCGAGGCTGATGTAATCGTCAGTCATTGATTCAGCAAGAGTCACATCGCCGAAGTAGTACCACTCTGTAGCCTGACCGTTGAGAATGGTGCGCTTGATACCGCGAAGTCGGTAGTAAGCGTGGAGGTCGCGATCATGAAAAAGCTGGCCATCGTTCCTGACGGCGTTGCGTACGAACAGCAGGCTTGGTGTAATGCCAACTGTGCCTGTCTGTTGTTGGATGCGTTTTTTGACGTCCTGGTGATTGGTTTCTCCAACTTTAACGCTGCCTTGGTGCGTGGCAAGTTGGGGGAGATAATAGCCGTAGATTTTTAGGTCAAGCTGTCGGTAAGGTGCGATGTCGGTTTTGCTCATTCGGGAATTTCCTCCTTCTCTTCCTTGTAAGCTTCGGTGATCCTGGTAGGTAAATATCTATATAATGGCACAACTGGTAAATCTTCGTGGCTGTCAAATAAGCTCAACTGCTCTGTTTTGGGAACTGGTATGTAAACGGAACCTGGCTCAAGTTTGATTTTCTGGAAGATTTCCTGCAGGGTGTATTCGGTGCGGATCACTTGGATGTGTTTTGTGTTTTTTTTCAGTTGAAGTGGTGCCCATTCACTAAAGACGATAGGAGCATCGGCATTTGTGGTTCGTTTCAAAAAATCACCCTGGACGATGTTTGCCGCGATGATTGTTTTTGCGCTTTCTTCCACGTCAGTCTTGGGCTGCTGATCAAAATTGCCAGAAAATTCCTTATAAAAATCGTGAAAAATGACAAATAGATTAATGACACATTTTTTGACGTTGTCAACAAGCAATTCGACACCGTACAGAGAAGAAATTGCGAGTAGCGCATAGTTTTCGAAGCGGACCAGATCGTCGGGGAACTGCGCGGAAAGCAGTGAAAGCCGCCGTTCGAGAATGTTGATGAGGAACGCACCTTCGCCGGCAGCAGGCTCTAGAACGCTGGTCTGAGCCTGGATGATTATCTCGTCCAAACCGGGAAGAGTTACCATTGCATCAACAATAGCTTTGGGAGTGAACACCTCGCCATGCTGTTGGACACGTTTTTTGCTTTTGATTAAGACTTCGTTTTCAACCAATATACTGACTCTTTTTCTGCTTCATTGGAAACAACGAAACATTCCACCATGTAATGCCTGTTAACTCACAATTATACATGGCATTAGTTGTATTCCTCACTTTTACCTCAATAGTAAATGATTAATTATCTTCTCCCCTTGTCTTTGGTAAAACTAAGTGAGCGCTGGCTGATGAAAAGGCAAATTGCTACGTTCTGCTCGCAATGACAGTAAATATGTCATCCTGAGCTTCTTTTGGCGAAGGATCTTAGCGGTATTTGCAGCAAGATTCTTCACTTCGTTCAGAATGACAGATTAAAAAACACGGAATCATTCGTACGGAGGGGGCTTGTCTCCATCCGTTTTTTTTACCCTCTTTATACGAAAGCTTGTAG
>DHCY01000042.1 GCA_002399085.1 Anaerolineaceae bacterium UBA4890 | reverse complement strand
TTTCCATGCCGTCCCGGTCAACGAGAGACTTGATCGTGCCGGTGTCCTCACCGCGGACGAGAACTGATCGCAGGTCTCCCTAAGAATGGACTCCTACGGAGAAATCTTGTGCTCGGTCCCACAGGGAGGTTCCGCACTCAGGAGACCGGCACAATCAGAACTGATCCTCGATCGATCGGGAGACCATGGTCCCTCGCAAGGGCAGGTCTCACCTACATTTAACTCGTATACTGGTAAAATTTGGTCAGGGTCTCAATATGAAACGGTTCATTCTCTCTGTCCTCCTCCTTTCGCTGCTTCTGTCTGCATGTAACAAGGCAGCCGAACCGACAGCCGGTGTTGCGACAGAAACCTTGCCAACCGAAACAACTCCACCCAGCCCAACCCCAACCGACACCCCTGAACCAACACCAGCTGCAGAGGCGTTTACCCAATACCAATTTGAAATGACGCTGGATTACAGCCGCCACTCGGCTGAAGTTATCCAGATCATCGATTATGTCAACAAATCAGATTTCAACCTGGCTTCGCTGCTGCTCGTGGTGCCACCGCGCGCCTTCCCCAATGCCTATCAACAAAGCGAATTGAGCGGCGAGGCAGTGGCAAGTTTTATCGAAGACGGCATCCGCACCACAATTCAGCTTAGCCAACCGCTCCAGCCTGGTCAGCGCGCTACCCTGCGTCTCGCATACAAACTTGTCTTCCCCCAACGGGAAAGTACTTTCGGCTGGACGCAGCGCCAGCTCAACCTGCATAACTGGTATCCATTTTTTCCCCCGCTCTCAGGTGAAAACACCTGGATCAGCCACGACCCATTGTTTGACCCGGCGATCAATGACTTTGTCGGTGAATATATCACCAATGAAATCGCGGATTTCCAACTTACCTTGCGTTTGGTCGAGAACATACCCGGACTGTTGGTGGCAAGCGGCGCAAACGCGGACCCGATCGCGGATGGTGTGCTGTATACGCTCAATAAAGCACGCAGCCTGGCTTTCTCGATTTCAGGACAGTTTTATCGTGAACAAATTGATCACAATGGATTGTTAATCCAGGCATATGTTTTTGAATATCAGAAAGAGAAAGCTGTTGCCATGCTGCAGATCGCCAGCCAGGCAATGGATCTCTTCGGCGAGATTTTTGGACCCTATCACCAAAATCAGATCAGCCTGGTTTCAGCAGATTTTTTACATAACATGGAAATGGATGGCATGGTCATGCTCTCCAGCAAGGTGCTCGATTTTTATAACAACACCCCTGAGAACAACCTGACCATTTTGGTGCCCCACGAGCTTGCCCACCAGTGGTTTTACAGCCAAGTCGGTAACGACCAGGCAATGGAACCATGGCTGGATGAAGCGCTGGCGACCTACGCGGAGTATTTATTCTATGAGCACTATCACCCTGAGCTGACAGTTTGGTGGTGGGATAATCGAGTCCACGCACACCCGCATGCTGGGGCGGTGAACAACAGTATTTATGATGCTGGTAATTATGCGGAATACCGATCATCAGTCTACCTGCATGGCGCCATTTTTGTGCATGACCTGAACGTGAGCATGGGTGATCAGCTGTTCCTGCCAGCTCTCAAGAGCTATGTTGCTCAAAACTACTTGAAAATTGCCACAAAAGCTGATTTCATGGCTGCTTTACAGGCTGCCAGCCCAGATGTTGACATCCAGGCTATATTCGGGCGCTATTTTTCAGATTAGCTAATTTTGTGCCGGGACCATACTTTGCGTGTCAGAAAGGACGCTGGCACGGACCACCTGGCTGCCTCTGACCAACAAACCCTGATAGGCGCTGCTGCCTTCGACCGGGAGCCAGCCATTCATCACGAAAGGTAAAACCGCTGAAGCTGCGGGCAGCCACTGCCCGTTATATTTGCGGGCAATATGGACGTGCGTGCCGGTCGCGCTGCCACCCTCGCAGGAAGGTCGCCCGACCGGATCACCCTGCTTCAGTTCCTGCCCAACCCGCACCCTGCCCTCTTCGGCCACATGCAGGTACATAATTACCCAACCGGTTCGTTCATCACCATCCCCATCCAGGTCGAGCATGACCAAGCCAGGACCAGTGCGGGCAACAACGCCGTCAGCGACCGCAACCGCGAATTGCTCGGTGCGTACACAGCCCTGGGTTTCGGTGGGCGGGGCGAAGTCGATTGCCGACCAGGGTTTGCGGTTGCCCCAGCCGCTGTGCGGTCCGCCGGTGTATGACCAGACAGTGCCAGCTTTGAAGGGCAAAATCAGCTCAGGCTGCAGCAAACTACCTGGTAAAACGGTGGTGTTGCGCCGCCATGGGTCGCCAAAAAGGTCCGTAAAGGTTTTGGCAAGCCCGCCTGGACCGATCGCTTCGCCATAGTCGTCACCTTCGTAGATCAGTGAGAAGTAATACTGCAAGGCAGCGGTGGCGGCATTTTGCCAGGGGTCGATATTTTCGATAGTGCCATTGCGATGTTCGATCGAGGTCATTTCGCCATTGAAATAGCGATAAAACCCGTCATTTAACAAATCGGAAACATAAGAAATTTGCAGATGGACACTGCGATGGTTGTTGTCAAAACCGAGGAAGGTATCTTCAACGGAGGGGTCCCGCACCGGGTTCGTAAGCGCGCCGGTTTGATATTCCACCAGCGCCAGAAGCAGCTTGGGGTTGAGGCTGAAACTTTGACCATAATAGTTTAACATTCCAGCAGCATCCAGACGCACGCCGTCGACGCTGGCGCGGTAATTCTTGAACCAACCGGGGGTTGATTGCAGGAAGGCAGTCAGATCAAAATCGAGCAGGTCTGGTCCATAGACAAAAGCGGCATCCGGAATGACCTGGAAATCCGTGCCCCAGAATTCTTTGTAATAAATAGGCATCTGCATCGGGAAGCCAGGCGGCAGGGTGGTGACGTCATTGGGGATCTGGAGGTTCGCCCTGAGGATCTCTTCAGGCGTGCAGCCAAAACGCAGGGAGAGCAAGCCAAGACTGTCACCGCTTTGGGCGGTGTAGTCGACCAGGGTACCTGGTGCGTAGACGGGTCTTTTGGAGGCGGGGGTGGAGGTTGCTTCGGGAGTGGCAGTTGAGTTGGCGGTGAGGGTCTCAGGCAAAATATAGCCAGACTCACGCCTGGGACCACAGCCGCCAAGAATTATGACGATAATCGCGAGTATCGTGAGGATTAAAGACTTGTTGTTACGATTTTTCATACTTAAACCATGGATTTCTGGGTCAAGCAAAACTATAACATAAACCGGAAAAAGCGTTTTTTGGAGGGCTTATCCTCTTTGTCATCCTGAACGAAGTGAAGGATCTTAGCCTATGACCGTCAAGATCCTTCACTTCGTTCAGGATGACAGGATTGATAGGGATCAGGATGACAGGATTGATAGGGATCAGGATGACAGGATTTATTTCGGACCCGGTTAGGAGAACTTCGCCAAAAAAGACTTAGCGACTGATGTGCGAAATTGGTGCGCCGAAGATGCTGGCAGTGCGCACTTCTTCTCCTCTTACCAACCACCCTTCCAGGAAATCTGAGCTGGCTTTGCTTTTCCAGCCACTCATCACAAACGCCAAAGGTCCTTCGGCGGGCACCCATTCCCCGTTATATTTGCGGGCGATGTGCAGGTGAGTGCCAGTGGAAATTCCGCCTTCGCAGGAGGGATGCCCGATCTTATCGCCGGCTTCCAACCAGGTGCCAACAGGCACGCGGTTGACAGTGCCGACATGCAGGTAGATGATGTTCCAGCCGGTTTGCTCAAACCCGTCCCCATCCATATCGACCACCACTGTGCCATCAGACGAGCGCACTACCAGTCCGGCACCTGCTGAGGTGATCCAGCTCCAATTGGTATGGCAGCCGACCTCAGCCGATGGCGGGGCAAAATCGAGCGCGGCGCGCACATCGGCGGCGCCCCAGGCGGCGTGTGGTCCAACAGTGAATGACCAGACGATGCCAGGTTGGAAGGGCAGAATCAGCTCAGGCTGAAGCACATCGGGGGTAAACAAAGGCTCATGTTGCTGGGCGATCATCCAGGGGTCGCCAAACATCTGGTTATAGATTGCCAGGAAGCCAGTTTCTCCATACAAAACATTCGACCATTCCTCAAAGGTAGACAAACTGGCAAAAAACTGCATGAGACCCACGCTGCCGCAATTGAGTTCGGCAGCCAGTCGTAACTTCCAGCCATCCTTGAACTCGGCGGTGGCTACGGTGCCTTCGCGCCAGCCATAGTAACCGCTCTCGATCACACCAGCAGCACTTACCAACTGATGGTAGAGCCCAACTTTTTCCAGCTTGATATCCAGGGGGTAGTGAAGTTCGAAATCGGTGGCAGGGGGACCGCCATAAACCCAGCCAGATTGATATTCCAGGAGGGCTAAGAGCAAGCGGGGGTGAATGGCGAATTCTTGGGCGACCTTATCGATGATATCGGCTCCACTCAAAGTGCCGTATGCGTAAACAGCTTCGCTGTAACCAGCCAGGTATCCACCTGCCTGCTGCACAAAGGCGTTTGTATCAAAACCGATGGAAGAGGGTGAATTCACCACTTCGCTGTCAGGGAAAAGTTTCAGTTTCGAGCTGGTTTGCTGCAGCCGGCTGGGGATGAGCAGCAGCTGACCTTCAGGGATGAAGCCTTCCGTGGGCAGGGGAGCGGTTGAAGTGATCTCGCTGGTCTCCACACCGAATCTGACAGCCAGAATGCCGATGCTGTCTCCGCTCTGGGCGTAGTAAAGGATGGGGGCATTTTCTTCATACTGGATCAGGTTCGCCTGGGTGGGGATGCTCGCCATCACTGCCGGCTCTGGTGGTTCCACAGTCTCTTCTGGGGTTTGTGAGCCAGGTTCATCTTCCTCAACTTCCTCTTTGGGACTGAGGGCGATGTTGTCGGCTATTTCATAACGAGGTTCAAAAGGATCTCGACTGGTGAGAAAAGTTTGCGCAGCCACTCTCCTGGAGCTGAGATCGATGATGTCGTTAGAAAACAAGATGATGCCAAGCACAAGCACGCCTAGGATCAGACCTGCAGTCAGGGTAAATTGCTTACGTTTGCGTTGTAATTTTCCCAGGCGCTTATCACTTGGATCAGGGGTTGCTGATCTGGTTGATTTCTGAGCGACCATTATAGGCTTCAACTGTGACACCGTCTCTTGTTAAACTCCCGTCATAAACAATTCCGTAGCTGCTGGCAACCCATCCCCCTAAATTGAAGGGAATCTCTCCGCCGGCGTCGATCCAAACTCCGTTGTATCGCCGGGCGAGGTGAAAGTGAGTTCCGTTGGTGACGCCACCTTCACAGGATGAGATGCCAATAACATCTCCTGTTGCAACTCTCGTGCCCACAGGAATGCTGCTGGCTTTGGAAATATGGAAGTAATTCAGTGTCCAGCCGGTTTGTTCGTAGCCATCGCCATCCAGGTCGATCACAACAGCGGAGCCCTCAGAATGAACTACGATGCCATCAGCGGCTGCTAAAACCGGTGCATCGCTGAAGTAACAGCCGTAATCGTTTTCTTCGCCGGGAGGAGCGAAATCGAGCGCCGCCCAGGCGCTGCCGCTGCCCCACGCCCAGTGTGGTCCAGAGGTGAGCAGCCAAACATCGCCATCTGCCAGCGGCAAAATTAGCTCAGGCTGTGCCAGGTCTTCCGGTATGAGTGGGTCGACAGATAAAGCGAAAGGATAGCCGAAAAGATCATTGTAGGTTTTATAGAAGCCGTTTTCAGAGACGGTCTTTTTCCAATCGGTTTTTCCCTCGATCAGGCTGAAAAGGTGCTGCAAGCCAGCCGTGCCAGCGTTGATTGAGGGGTCGATGCGCATCACATCACCATCAGCCAGAGTCCAGACCGCCAGGAGCGATTTTTGCCACAAGCCGGAGCCTCGCAGGAGTTCGTTGGCTGCCCAGTTAAGTTGTTTGTAGAGACCTTCTTGTTTGCTGTTGATCAGCCCCAGGGGGTATTCTTCGAGGTCGCAATCTTCGTTGCGCGAGAGCAAACAGCCCGATTGATGCTCGATCAATGCCAGCAGCAGGCGCGGGTTGACCGATTGTTCGTTGGCAACCCGCTGCACAATCTGGGCGCCGCTCAGAATGGTGCCATCGTCCAGTTCTTCTTCGTACCAATTCAGTTTTCCGTTGAATTGCCAGATGATTGATTCGATATCGAAATCTTTTACAGATGGACCGTAGACAATCTCAGAGTCAGGAATGATGCGGAAATTAGTCGCCAGCTCGTTGGCGCTGGCGGGCGGGATGGTGATCACCTGACCGGGGTTGATCAGTTCGGGGTTTTCAAGATCGTTGGCATCGATGATCTGACGCACAGAAACCTGGCTGCGCAGGGCGATCGCTGCCAGGGAATCGCCCGATTGGATGGTGTAAATGTCTTCGTTCGCGCGCAGGGTGGGCAGCGTGAGTGGGGGCATGGCTGTTGGTGTGGCGGAAAGGGGAGCCGGTGTCATGGTCAGGCGCGGCTCCTGGTGTGGTGTCGGAGTTGCCTGGGGGGATTGCAAGGTTTGAGGTGTGCGGTTAAAGCTTGCCAGATCGCCGGCGTTGGTTGAGACGATAAATGGATCAAAATCCTGGTTGCGGCGTTTGCAACCTACGAAAGCCAAGGGAATCAGAATCACGATGAAAAATAGCACGATCAAAGCCAGGTTTGAGCGCGCTTTAGTAGAAGTCGGGTTAGTGTTTTTCATTGTTTAAGATCGTACAAAATCCGTGCCAGTGGGTTGGCTGGTTTATGCTGACCATTTTACCAGAGCCCTGAATTCGACAATTTCTTCTCGAAATGTTTGACAAATCGACCCTTTGCGATAAAATATACTCTCACGCAGGCCGAAGTGGCGGAACTGGCAGACGCGCTACGTTCAGGGCGTAGTGGGCAACGAGCTCGTGAGAGTTCAAATCTCTCCTTCGGCACCTAACCTCCCGATTTATTGGGAGGTTTTTTTGTTTTTGACCTGTCATTCTGAATGCTATGAC
>DHCY01000010.1:11626-11850 GCA_002399085.1 Anaerolineaceae bacterium UBA4890 | reverse complement strand
CGTGGCTCATCGGATAAAAGCTACCCCGGGGATAACAGGCTAGTCAGGTCCAAGAGTTCATATCGACGACCTGGCTCGGCACCTCGATGTCGGCTCATCGCATCCTGGGGCTGGATAAGGTCCCAAGGGTCGGGCTGTTCGCCCGTTAAAGCGGTACGCGAGCTGGGTTCAGACCGTCGTGAGACAGGTCGGTCTCTATCCACTGTGGGCGTAAGTGATTTGAA
>DHCY01000010.1:0-11554 GCA_002399085.1 Anaerolineaceae bacterium UBA4890 | reverse complement strand
GGGCTGTTCGCCCGTTAAAGCGGTACGCGAGCTGGGTTCAGACCGTCGTGAGACAGGTCGGTCTCTATCCACTGTGGGCGTAAGTGATTTGAAAGGATCTGTTCCTAGTACGAGAGGACCGGAATGGACAGACCTCTGGTTTGCCAGCTGTCGTGCCAACGGCATAGCTGGGTAGCTACGTCTGGCAAAGATAACCGCTGAAAGCATCTAAGTGGGAAACTTGCCTTAAGATTAGATCACTTTTATCGTCAAGATAGTAAGATCGCAGGTAGACCACCTGCTTGATAGGCAGAATGTGTAAGTGCAGCAATGCATTGAGCTAAACTGTACTAATGATCGAGGGCTTCAAACGTGATGCGGAGAACTCGGTGCTTATTCTTTAGAATTCGCTTCTACTTTACAAATGATATTCGTTTCATTGAGATTAGAAATTAGTCTCTTGGTGATTCTAGCGACGAGGGTACACCCGGTAACATCCCGAACCCGGAAGTTAAGTTCGTCAGCGCCGATGGTACTTGGGGGGCAGCCCCCTGGGAGAGTAGGTCATTGCCAAGAGACTTTTTCATTTAACTATGCCTTCTCCTTGGAGAAGGGGGACCGCGAAGCGGTGGATTAGGTATAGTCAAGCCCGACAACATCTCTGGGCGCAACCTCCACTCCACTCGAACGTCGCCACGATAGCCGCGAGACTTTTCATTTTACTCAGCCTTCTCCTTAGAGAAGGGGGACCGCGAAGCGGTGGATGAGGTATGAATAACATTGGTCGTGCCGGCGTCCTCGCCGCGCACGTGAACTGACCGAAGGTCTCCAGGTGAAGTTACGCACCCAGATCGCATTATGGTGTTTAACCGGAGCCGTAAATCTGCAGTCTTGTCCTGTTATCCTGAGCATCCATCTTCCAGACTCTACGCATTAAAAGGATTCTTCCTTACTGAGAAAAGTTTTCCAAGCTCTAAGATTAGAATCTTCAGTTTCATCACAGGCTCTCATTGCTTTCGAAACTGACTGCCATCTGGGTGATATCAGGTATTAAGTACAAATCATCAAATTTTTGTCCATGTATAATATAATGTGCATAATTAGAATGCTGCAATACCAAAATTTCCCCAGGAGGACTCTATGCGTACCCGAATATTCGCCATCCTATTTATTCTTTCCATCATTTTGTCTGCTTGCTCCAAACCAGCTGCCCCCATTGATATCCCAACAGCAGAGCCAACCTCTGTTGTAGTTATCGAAGAACCGACAGCAGACACTGCAACGAATGCCGTCGGCAGCATCGAAGATGCAAAATTCGCGACGATCCAGATTGAAGCGCAGGGCTCATTTGTTGACCCCGAGTTTGGGCAACAGCTCAATACTGCCGGTCGCGGCTCTGGCTTCATCATCGACCCAAGTGGCATTGCGGTTACCAATAATCATGTAGTCACCGGGGCTGCCCTGATCAAAGTCTGGGTGGGCGGCAACACCAAACCCCTGAATGCCCGCATTTTGGGCGTCTCAGAATGCTGGGACCTGGCAGTGATCGATATCGAAGGCGATGGTTTCCCTTATTTTGAATGGTACGAAGGGAATACTGACCCAGGTGTTGAAGTTTTTTCCGCCGGCTTCCCCCTGGGAGACCCTGAATATACCCTGACCAAGGGCATCATTTCTAAAGCCAACGCCGATGGAGAAACCAGCTGGGCTTCCGTAGATGCGGTCATTGAACACGACGCGCGCATTCGTGGCGGAAATTCAGGTGGACCGTTGCTCTCAAAAGATGGCAAGGTGATTGGCATCAATTATGCCGGCTCTGACCAATATGACACCAATTTTGCGATCAAGGCAGAGATTGCCCAATCTATTATCGCCAAGCTTGAATCCGGAGTCGATTTTGAATCGATCGGCGTGAACGGTACTGCAGTCTCCAATGAAGATGGCAGCATCACCGGCATCTGGGTTGCGAGTGTCAAGTCGGGTTCGCCTGCCGACAAAGCCGGCATTAAAGGCGGCGATATTATCACGAAGATGGAAGGTCTCGTGCTGGCGACCGATGGCACTATGTCGTCCTACTGTGACATCCTGCGCACCCGCTCGGCTACCGATACTTATTCGCTCGAAGTACTGCGGTTTGCCACCGAAGAATTCCTGGAAGGTCAGATCAACGGGCGCACGCTCGAGCAATCCTTCTCATTCGCGCAGCAAGTTTCTGAGCAATCCGATATTACCCTCGAGGACAACCCTGCAGCACCCTCAGGTGGCTATATCACCATTCAGGATGACGAAGGCGCGATTCAGGTCGATGTCCCTGCCGCCTGGGCGCAGGTGGATGGCAGTATCTGGGCTGACGAGACCACCGTTTATGGCGCTTCCATCTCTGCCGCGGCAGACCTCGAAGGCTTTACCTATGGCTATTACGAACCCGGCATTTTCTATGCCGCTTCCGACGAAATCGCTCAATTCGGTGGGTACGTGCAGCTTCTGGATATCTATCGCGACAGTTACATGCAGGATTGTGAACTGATCGACCGCTATGATTATGCGGATAGCGCTTTTGAAGGCAAGTATGACCTGTTCTCAAATTGTCTCGGCGAGGACAACGTGTTGTTTATTCTTTCAGCCCGTCCAATAAACAACCCGTCTGCATATTTGGTTTTGCTTATAGTCAATATGATCTCAGATGCAGATTTTGACACACTCGATCAGATTTTGGCAACTTTTGATGTGGTTGGCTACCTGCCATAACACGACTCGATAAGTAATGAAAAAGAACTGGCGATTCAAAGTATCGCCAGTTCTTTTAAATTCTGATTTTTCATTAAACCACCAGCAAAGTCGCTTTCAGCGGATTATTCATCTCATTGTGAGCCTGACTTATACTTCGCATCTCTATAGGTTCGAGAGAATCCCTAAAATCACCGGGATATCCAAGCCTGCATGGAAAAGGATGGACCCCCAGATGCTGTCGCTCTTTTGCATCAGGTTTCCCCAGGCGAATGCCAGCAGCGATAGAATCGCCAGAAAGCCGATTTGATCGGAGGTGTAATTGACTCCTTGATGCACCAGGGTGAAAACGAATACGATCAGAATATTAGAGAACAATTTCCCAAAGAATGGCTCTAACTTACGCAGAAACAAGCCCCGGAACAATAATTCCTCTTGTGCAGCATTTGCCAGGGCAAAAATCAACACCCAGGGCAGCCAGGCTCTGAGCCGGTCTGGGGTCAGGTCTTGACCGTTGAACATAAAGCGTGCCATCCAGGGTGAGGCTGCTGCAGACAGGAAGAAAGCGATCCCACCCACGAGTAAACCCAATTTCAAATTGCCCTTCTGGATGTAGATCGAGCCCAGGCTGCCGCCTGTGAGCAACGTGAGGGAAATGATAGTGCTGGCAACGATGAAGAATTCGTTTAGCTTCAGCAGAGCAATCCCTGAAGCTGTCTGGGTGTTGAGCCCCATATATTCCAAAAGGTAAATCGCGAAAACCCAGTCCAGCGAGATTGCCACTGACATGATTAATAAAACGAGCAGCAATGTTCGGTAAGGCTTGAGCTGCTCGTTTTTCCCAGCAACCCAAACCACAACCAAAAGACTGGCGGTCACCGCAATCCGACCCAGGTAATCAGCAGACTTATCCAGCCATGGTCGCAGCGGGCTGAATACAATGTAAAGCAGCAACCCCAGTGCCACAAACACCAAGGCTACGGCAACCCGCACTCCCCATTCTTTGAGCGTAAAACGATGATCATCCATATGCTGCCTCCACTGCCACCAGGTGTAAAATTCCATCGGTCAAGACCAATATTCCAAGTAACTTGCATGAAAAATTAGATCGAACAATACTTGAAACAGAACAACTTATGGTTCTAGCATATTGCGGGATTAACAATAAATATACACCGTTTTAAACAACTGCCAGAGACACTTTTTTATCACCCCACTTATGAATATCTGATCAGCCCAAATCGCTCCCAGCGCCCGGTCAGGAGACTTACGAGAATAGCGATCAGAAACTCTGGAAAAACTCTTTACCGACTAGTTTCGATGTCCATTCCGGGGATTTTGGTTTTACGCTCGACGAATTTGAGCAGGGCGTCCAGCACGAAGACCATCACCAAATATACAACCGCCACTGCCAGGTAGACCCCCACAAAATCGAAGGTGGCGGTGGCAGCGCGTTTACCTTCCGCCATCAGGTCCTGCACTGCAATCAAAAATACGATCGCGGTGGTTTTCAGCAGTGAAATCGGCTCGTTCGACCAGCTCGGTAACGCCAGCCTTAACGCCTGGGGCAGAATGACATAAAAAATGGTCTGCCACTTCGACAACCCGATCGATCTGCCAGCTTGCATCTGGGCTGAGCCAATTGCGTTGATCGAACCACGCAAATATTCTGCCTGGTAGGCAGCGCTGTTGAGCCCCAGCGCCAGGTAGGCTGCCAAATTCTGTGAGAATGCGATACCGATCTCAGGCAAACCGTAATAAATGATAAACAACTGCACCAAAAGCGGCGTGCCGCGGAAAACCGCGATATAAGCCCCAGCCACCTGCTGCAACCATTTGGGTCCATAACTGCGCGCCAGCGCCAAAAACAAGCCCAGCACAAAGCCGATTGCCAGCCCAACCGCCGTCAGCTCCAGCGTCACCCCTGCACCGCGCAGGAAGTTCTGCCCAAAGCGTTCGAAGTAGCCTAGCCAGGTCAGCATCAATTGGTGTCCGTTTCTTTCTTACCGTACAATTCGGTGATCTTCCACAAAAATTCGCGAGTTCGCGGGAACTTGGGATGATTGAACATCTCATCCGGCGAACCTTCTTCGACAATGTAGCCCTTTTCCATGAAGACGATCCGGTCGGCAACCTCGCGGGCAAAGCCCATCTCGTGCGTCACCACCAGCATGGTCATCCCGTCCAAAGCGAGTTGGCGCATCACTTCCAAAACCTCGCCGATCAGCTCAGGGTCCAGCGCGGAGGTTGGCTCATCAAAGAGCATGATGCGTGGGTCCATCGCCAGCGCACGGGCAATGCCCACACGCTGCTGCTGACCGCCCGAAAGCTGCCCCGGGTAGTGATCTGCCCGGTCAGCCAACCCGACGCGTGCCAATTCGTGCATTGCTTTTTCAGTGGCTGCCTCATCGGACATCTTTTTGACCTTGCTCAGCCCCAGTTTCACGTTTCCCAGAGCAGTCAGATGGTTGAAAAGTAGAAAATTCTGGAAAACCATGCCAATATGCTGCCGTACCTGGTCTTCATCACAGTCTTTGGCGGTGATTTCCATGTCATCCAGCCAGATCTGCCCTTCATCAGGGCGAGTTAGCAGGTTAATGCAGCGCAGCAATGTACTTTTCCCGGTGCCGCTCGGACCGATGATCACGATGGTGTCGCCCTCGTTGACGGTCAGGTCGAGATGTTGGAAGATAACATTCTCGCCGTATTTTTTGGTCAGGTTTTTGATAGTTAGAATCGGTTCAGGCATGGCAGAATCTCCGCAGGCTAAGGGTTGGATGGAATGGTGAGTTTCTTTTCAAGCACTGCCAGCAGACGGGTGGTGCCAAATACCAGCAAGAAATAGATCACTGCCGCACTCAGGTAAGCCAGCAAATAGCGCTGCGAGCTGGCACCAATCAGCTGCGCCCGCCGCAAAATCTCCGGGACGCCCAGGGCATACACCAGGGACGAATCTTTGATCACGATCGCAGCTTCGTTTGACCAGGGTGGGATCGCCAATCTGACAGCCTGCGGCAGCACCACGTAGCGGATCGATTGCAAGCGGCTCATACCGATCGCCCGTGCCGCCATCAATTGATCTCCGCTAACCGAAAGCAAAGCACCGCGCACGATTTCCATCTGGTACGCGCTACTCACAATCCCTAAAGAGAGCGAGCCAGCCCAGAAAGCCGACAGGTTAATACCTCTTGTGACCGCAAAAAAGAGTATGAACAACAAAACCAGTGGAGGGATTCCGCGAAAGACAGTGCTGTACAGATTCATTACCCTGGCTGCGGCTTTGCCCCCATATACATAAAGCAGCGCCAAAATTGTGCCGATCAAAAGCCCGGAAGGCAATGCAATCAGCGTAACCCCAACGGTGTAGACTGTACCTGAGGCAATGTAAGAAATAAACTGACCAAAATCCAAAGACTGCTCCAGTTTATCAGGGGCTGCTAGATGGGCAGCCCCTTTGATATATCAATCTGTTTTTCTATTTACGCAATTATTCGCTAAAGTACTTTACAGCCAGCTGATCAATAAAGCCTTCAGCCTGCAGCTCTTTGATAATTCGATCGACTTCAGCTTTCAGTGCTGCGTCGCCATCTGGCAAGACGATGTTGATCGGACCGGTAGAGAGCTCGCCATGGTAAACCACCTGCAGATCAGGGTTTTGGGCAACCAGCGCTTGAATCGGCACATAGTCTCCCATCAGCACATCAATACGTCCGTTTGCCAGGTCGAGCGCTGCCTGGTCTACGCGTTCATAGCGAGATAAGCTGGCTTCGGGCAAAAGTCCGGGGGTTACCAGGTTATCCGTCAGCCAGCCATCTTGCACGGTGCCAGACTGCACGCCCACTTTATAGTTGGCGGCATCTTCAGGCACTGTAATTGTGCCAGCGAAGGCGCTGGTGACTACGAAGGCATCTTCTGTGGTGTAGTATGCCTCGGAGAAGTCAACCGTCTTGTCGCGTTCCTCATCGTAGTTGAAGCAGGAAATCGACATATCCAGCTTACCGGAGTCAACTGCTGCCACCAGGCTGTCGAAGGGCATATCCACCCACTCGAGTTCAACGCCCATGCGCTTGGCAATTTCGGTCATCAGATCGATATCGAACCCGGTTTTGTTGCCCGCTTCATCAATATACTCATAAGGGGGATAGTCGGCTGAAGTTCCGACAACCACTTTGCCTGCCTGGTTGATCTTGTCCAACACAGAATCAGTCTCAGTAGTGCAACCAACCAACATGGCAGCTACTAAAACCAGGGCTACCAATAACAGAAAACGCTTTTTCATTGTTACCTCCATGAATGGGATAGGTTAATGGATGATTAAGGGACATTATAAAGCAAAAATGTTAAAAACACCGGATTTCGCTGCAACAGAGCCAATTTCGCTCCACGAGTTCTTTCCTTCCTCGTTCTTTCATGGTCTCCTGAGTGCGAAGCCTGCCTGTGGGACCATGAAAGGCATTTGACCTGCGGTCTCCATGTTTTGACCGGAATGCGCTGCACGTTGCACGGTTAGGAGACCTTCGCAAACATCTCAACAATTCCACACTCCAAACCTCGACTCAATCATTTGGTGATATACTTCTGCAGTTCTCAAGCGAGAACTTTTATTTTGGGTGTACGTTTTGGACGTTCTTTGACTGGCAAGAGCCAGCCTTTTGGAAGAGCCGAGCCGCAAGGCAAAGCTCAATAAGTAAAAAATACGGAATAATCAAGGCTTCCCCTGAGTAAACATTGTTAAGATAGGTAATTTTGTGGCGGTTTTTGCCATGGAAAACCTGTCGGGTACTTAGATATTGGAGTTTTGATGACTGTACAATTTGAAGATTTTAACCTGCGCCCAGAACTGGTGCAGGCGATTACTGAGCTGGGTTACACCCAGCCCACCCCCATCCAGACGGGGATCATCCCCCTGATGCAAGGCGGTCACGACGTGACTGGGCAGGCTCAAACCGGCACCGGCAAAACGGCTGCTTTTGCTCTGCCCATCCTTAACCGAATCGATCCCAACCAACGCCTACCGCAGGCACTGGTGGTTGCCCCCACCCGTGAGCTGGCGTTGCAAGTAACCGAGATGATCCAGAGCCTGGGTCAGTTCATGGATGTGCGCGTCCTCACAGTTTATGGCGGCACCTCCTACACAACGCAGCTCAATCAGCTTCGCCGTGGTGTGCACGTGGTGGTTGGCACACCAGGGCGCATCCTCGACCTGGTCAAACGCGGTCGCCTCGAACTTGCCGAAGTGCGCACGGTCGTTCTGGACGAAGCCGACGAAATGCTCTCAATGGGTTTTATCGAAGATATGGAAGCCATTTTAGCTGCCACCCCCGAAGAGCGCCAGACCACTCTCTTCTCCGCCACGCTTCCTCCCCGCATCCGCGAGTTAGCCCGTAAATACTTACGCAACCCGAAAACAATCTCGATCCAGCCCGAACAGGTTACCGTAGCTGCCACCGAACAGCGGGTCTATTATGTCAACGAATTCGACAAACTGGCGGTCCTTACCCGATTGTTCGAAATGGAAGAGATCACTTCAGCCCTCATCTTCACCCGAACGCGCATTCGCACGGGAGAACTGGTCACCGAGCTCAACCAGCGCGGCTACCCCTCTGAGGCGCTCTCTGGCGACCTCAGCCAGGATGCCCGCGAACACACCATGGCACGCTTCAGGTCAGGTCAGATCAAGGTTTTGGTGGCGACCGATGTGGCAGCCCGTGGGCTGGATGTTGAGGGCATCACCCATGTCTTCAACTATGATCTTCCAGAAGAGCCCGAGACCTTCGTCCATCGCATTGGGCGCACCGGTCGCGCCGGGCGCACAGGCATTGCCATATCCCTCGCCCGCCCTTCTGAGCGGCGCCAGGTGCAGCAAATTGAAAAATTCACTCACCAGGAAATGCAGGAAGCGGTGATCCCGACGGTTGAAGAAATCCAGGGTAAGCGGGTCGACAGCCTGCTGGAAAAAGTCGAAACCTGGCTCAAGCGCGGTCGTGCCAAGGAAGAGCGCGCCCTGGTTGAGACTTTGCTGGCGATGGGTTATGACCCCCTGGATATCGCCGCCGCAGCCCTCAAGGTTGCCCGCGCCGAAGAAAAGCAGCGCCCGATCCCCCAGATCAGCCCCCTACCCGAAAAAGCCGTGCGCCCGGAAAGGCGCCCGCGCACCGAGCGTACCGAGCGATCTGAACGCGCTGGTCGCGATCGAACCAAAGGACGCGAAAGGCGTGAATCTGCTGGTCCTGGCAGAGCGCGTGCCAGCATTCGTGGTAAACAGAGCGATGAAGAGGGCATGATCCGGCTGGAGCTGGGGCTTGGCAAGGTGGATGGTTTGCGCCCTTCAGATGTGGTCGCTTCGATTGCCAGCATTGCCGGCATTCCAGGCTCTGCTTTGGGCAGGATTTATATCCAAAACCACCGCACCACAGTCGATGTTTCAGAGCAATACCTGGACCAGGTCATCTCAGCCAATAACAAATACAAAGTGCGCAACCAGACCTTCACCCTGACCAAGGGATAGAAAACCAAGTTCTCTCATGGTCTCCTGAGCGCGAAGCCAACCCTTGGGACTCCATGAGAGGTTCTTGACCATTTGGTCTCCGTTTTTTGCCTCGTCTTTTCACTCTTTCGCTGAGATCATTCTTGTTATCGCTCTGCAAAAAAACGGCATCACACTCCAATCGCGATGACTCAGTCTGTTTCCCCTGCCTGGTCTACTTTAGCTTCCGCCTTCTCGATTTGCTCGCGGTCTTTATCAGTCGGCTTGAACTTGAACACCACCGGGAAAATTGCCAAAACAGACGCACCGAAGGAGATCCAAAAAGGTGTGGTCGGGGAAATATTCTCATACAGTTTAGCACCGATAGCTGGGGCAGGCAGCGAAAACAACCCCAGACCTGAATGCACCAACCCAAAGCCTGTGCCGCGCAGCCTTTGTGGCAAAACCTTGCTGAGCAGCGATTGGTAAGCCGGGCTCATCAGGCTAAAACCCATCCCGAGCAGAAAATAGGTCACAGCGTACCCGAAAAACGATGCAGATTTTATGAAGATAAAGGAGGCAATCGACTGCAGCACGAACCCAAGCGCGATCGCCAGCCGCTCCCCCCGTCTGTCAGCCAGGTGTCCGGCAGGGTAGGATGTGATCATCATCGCGATCCCCAAAATGGAGGTCAGCCAACCGATTTGCTGCGCGCTCATATTGGCAATCCCTTCCAGGTAAACCGGTACCAGGCTGTTGATCAATGAAGAGGAAATGTCCCTGATCCCGTCCGTGACCACAATCCAGGTCATGACCCCGCCGGCAACCACCAACCCAAAAATTGCGCTCAAATTTACCTTCAGGGCTTTCAACTGCAGACTAGGTTTCTTTCCGTCTTCTGCGCCGGGGTGCTTCGCCTTCCTTGCCATCTGCACCCTGATAACCGTTGCGACGGAGTAAATGGAGGCGGCAACCATCAGCATGGTCTTGAAACCATAGCGGTCCACCAAAAAGCCGCCAAAGGGCGGTCCAACAATTGCGACGACCGTATAAAAAGTATCCACCAGCCCGTACACCTTGGCGCGGTTGTCTTCCTGTGATTCTTCAGCAATGTACGCACCAAAACTGGGTCCGACCAATGATCGCGTGATCGCGTTTAACCCTTCCCCCAAAAAAACCCATCCCCAGGTCGGTGCGAGAATCAGGGCGATGTAGGAGACCACACCCGAAACGCTGCCTGCGGCAATGCTTTTCAGCCGCCCGAGACTATCAGAGATCCAGCCGCCCAAAATCTGCAGTGCCAGCGGGATGATCTGCGAAATTGTGAAGAACAGCCCAATCTGGGCAACATCTGCCCCCAGCGATTTCAAATAGAGCGGCAAAAACCCGCCATACATCGCCCCGGCAATATTCGCCAGGATCATCGTCAGCAAAAAAAGCCGCAGCACAGGTGAGAGCAGCGGAGCTTTTTGGGTTGGTTGTTCGCTTTCGTCCATGGAGCCAATTCTAAAGCGTAGGCACGTATAAGTGGTCAAATCCTACAAATTTTGCTAATTAACCAAAAAAATACTTGACACCGTCAACAATTGTGCTAAACTTGGGCTTCGTCGGGGAAATCATAATAACCGAAAATCGACTCAGATAATCAATAATTGCTAACAGAACTGTCCTATTGCTCCATTTAACTTGGATTGAGCGCCTGTTTTCCAAATTGAGCGGAACATGGTTGTCAACACGCTAAATAATTGCTGTGTATTTGGCTAACCGGAAGAACGGTTGCACGTTAACAATTAAATAACTCGCTGACAGAGCTCGCAAGTCAGCGATGGTAATTCCTGTTTTAAATAAAAAGGGAAGATAAATGAATCGATCATAAGACATTCCTGAGGAGGATGAAATGAGCATGGATTTTGTAAGTGTCAAAGATGAAAAGATCAGTTTCAATATCAGCAATCGAGGCTGGCGCAGGATCTTTTTTCTTGCCTTAATGTATGGCTGGAAGCCGGCGGGGACGGTGGGGTATGGGGACTCCCAGACTTATTTCCTGAATGATGGTCAGCTGGTCACCCGTGAAGACGCGCTCGAACTTGGCAGAGCCATCGAAATGGCGTTTCCCGATCTTAAAGAAGCGGATCCTGCCAATGATCCTGTTTCCCAGTTTGGTTCAGATTGGGAGCTGGAGATGTGGGAGCGAACTTTTGAATGTATTGTAGAAAGCAGAAGGGACCCTGCCTACATTTTTTTCGACTCCATCTGGAGCCAAAAGCTAACTGAATTGGTTGAGTTATGCCAGGCTGGCGAATTTCGAATCTATTAATCGGTGACGCAGCAGGGGTGGTTAAGACCACCCCTGCTTTACCCTCCGCGCAGGTCAGGTTGCGT
>DHCY01000020.1 GCA_002399085.1 Anaerolineaceae bacterium UBA4890 | reverse complement strand
CTTATGACGGGTTCACCTGGAGCTGGCAAGACTTTGCTAGCCCGGGCGATGACCTCGATCTTGCCATCAATGAGCCTGGAGGAATCGCTGGAAGTGACCCGCATCTATTCGATCAGTGATCAGCTCCCTGCAGCCACGCCCCTCATTCGACAGCGCCCTTTCCGGTCACCGCACCACACAGTCAGTCATGCCGGTCTGGTCGGCGGAGGTCATATTCCGCGACCAGGCGAGATTTCATTGGCACACAGGGGTGTCTTGTTTTTAGATGAGCTGCCCGAGTTCGGCAAACGCATCCTCGAAGTGCTGCGGCAACCTTTAGAAGATAAAGTTGTGACCATCAGCCGCGCCCAGGGCACGTTCACATTTCCGGCGAATTTCATGTTGGTCGGGGCAATGAACCCCTGCCCCTGCGGCTATTTTGGCGATACCATGCGTCAGTGCACCTGCGCTCCCGCCGCCATCAGCAGCTATCAAAAACGCATCTCCGGTCCATTGCTGGACCGGATCGACATTCACCTGCAAGTTCCAAGAGTCGACTATCAGAAATTAAGCGAAAAACGAGGTGGAGAAAGCTCCGAGACGATCCGTGAACGGGTCGAAGATGCCCGCCTGATCCAAATCAAGCGCTTCACCGGAACCAAGTTGGTTAGCAATGCTGATATGACCCCCAAAGAAATCCGACAATATTGCGCTTTGGACACTGCCGGAGAAGGCCTGATGAAAACCGCCATGCGCCAACTGCGCCTGACCGCCCGAGGGTATCACCGCGTGCTCAAGCTCGCTCGCACGATTGCCGACCTGGCAGGCGAACCCGCCATCAAAACCGAACACCTCGCCGAAGCCCTGCAATACCGCCAAACCGAAGAAACGTAGGAGATGTATGCCGCGAATTCCGCAATTCTTATGCCGGGAAGTGAGGCATGATCCAGGCTCCAAGGTAAAAACCAACCAAATTGGCGACCAAGGCAAGCAAGAGTGCTTTGTGATCGAGTTCAACTTCTTTAAACGTAAAGTAGTAAATTGCAGCTTCCACTAAAACGATCGCGACGCTATAAAAGACCAACATAAAAAAGTCACCCTTGGCTTCGAGTGGGTGCGCTAGAAAGCTGCTCAACAGGCTGTGGGTAATCAGGTTGAGAATGAGGAAGCCGAGCCAGCTCGATTTTTCACGCATACCAAACAGATAGAAGACTAATCCTTCCAGTAACAGTGTGAGAATAACGCGCCCTGCCACTGAAAGCGGCACCCGCCAACCCGGTTCGCCGTAGACAAGCGTGCCTTGCTTTAAATCAAGTGTCATCAGGCGCTTGTTTGCGCGCATCTCAGGATCCCTGGCGATGGGCAACTCATAGGAATACTGCGTGGATCGGACGATCAGTTTTGCGCCGATAAAGTCTTCATCAAACCTGCCGGGCATCCGTTTGTAGTAGTAATTGTAGTAAGTTTCCCAGTAGCGTGAAGTGCGCTGCATCTCGAGAGGTTCTGGCAGCGCGCTGTGCCGGTATTTGATGAATAACTCCAGGTCTTTGGGCGCATTGAACACAAAAATCGAGAGTCCCGGCGTTTGCGCCTGGTTTGCAGAGACTGCTCCAATGGGGAGATAGGCGATTATCGCAAGCATCAAAACGGCGATCAACAGCTTTGCTCGTCTCATATTTCAATTCCCAGAATCATATGGTTTTCATTATACATAGAAAATACATCGAAAAACGACTCCGGATGCCAGAAAAAAAAGCCCTTCGTGAGGTGAAGGGCTTTATATACAACAATTTGACAACTAGCTGTGTTTTGCTTCGAAATCTTTCAAAAATTCAACCAATGCATCCACGCCTTCTTTGGGCATGGCATTGTAAATGGAGGCGCGCAAACCACCGACCGATTTATGCCCTTTCAGGTTATCAAAACCAGCAGCTTTGGTAGCAGCCACAACCTCAGCGTCCAGCTCGGCGCTTTCGGTCACGAACGGAATATTCATCAGCGAGCGATCCTCTTTGACGACGGTGCCTTTGAACATTTTGCTGTTATCGAGGAAGTCATAAAGCGGCTTGGCTTTTTCGATGTTGATCTGATTCATGGCCTCCAGTCCGCCCAGGTTCTTCAGATACTTGAAGACTTTGCCGCAGACGTAAATCGCCCAGCAATTGGGGGTGTTGTACATGGAATCGTTTTCGGCATGAATGTGATAACGCAGATAGGTTGGAATATTCTCTGGCAGATCAGTGCGAATAAGGTCTTCCCTGATGATCACGATTGCCAGTCCAGCCGGACCAACGTTTTTCTGAACGCCGCCATAGATCAATCCATAATCACTGACATTGACAGGCTTGGAAAGGAACATTGAGCTTTGGTCAGACACCAGCGGTTTTCCCTTGGTGTTGGGGAGCTGCTGATACGTGGTGCCGTGGATGGTCTCGTTTTCACAAATATAGACATAGTCGGCATTTTCAGAGATGGGCAGGTCGGAAACATCGGGGATGTAGCTGTAGTTTTTATCTTTACTTGAAGCAACCAGGTTGATCTGACCGAATTTCTTGGCTTCGGCATAGGCTTTGTTGGACCAGTTACCGGTCACGATGTAGTCTGCAACACCATTCTTCATCAGATTCAAGGGGATCATGGCAAATTGCAGCGTTGCGCCGCCTTGGATGAACAGGACTTTATAGTTGTCGGGAATGTTCATCAGCTCGCGCAGATCGGATTCGGCATCCTGGGCAATTTTGATGAAGACTTTGCTGCGGTGGCTCATTTCCATTACATTCATTCCTGAGCTTTGGTAGTTCATAAATTCATCGCGGATTTCTTCTAATACGGGGACGGGAAGGGTGCTGGGACCTGCTGAAAAGTTGTAGACGCGGTCGTACTTTAACATAAATTCTCTCCTTTTAAATCTAATGTTATCGTATTCTCACACCTGGCGGTGTTTTATCTGCCCTGTGATTGGGGCTTTGAATGTTAGTAAAATCCTAACCTTCAAACCGGTTTCGGTCAAGGGCTTGAGCTGATAGGTGATAGGTCATAGCTGATAGCTCTAGGTATTAACGTAAGGGACGGCTTCCATGCCGTCCCGTCCTGAATTGCAACCGTAAGGGACGTCCCTACACTCGTGAGGGTCCACGCCGTCCCATTTGTAGAGAATATGGCTCGGGCCATTCCGATTATTGGGAGACCTTGGAAGGTCTCCCTTACATTAAAACCGGATCTCTGCGGTGAAGTTACATACCCTGCCAGGATACTGGCACGATCGGCGTAAGGGACGGTTGCAATGCCGTCCCAGGAGAACGTGGCAGATTTCCCTCACGTCTTAAATCGACCAATGCGATAGGAATGCCTGGGTTTTTGGTTGCCTGGGATTGGCAAACAAGTGCTGGGGAGCACCCGTTTCCACAACCTTTCCAGCTTCCAGGAAAATGACTTCATCTGCCAAGCGCAGCGCCTGGGCTGGAGCGTGGGTAGTAAAAATGAGCAAACCTTTGGTTTTCTGAAACCAAGCCAGCAACAAAGCTTCGATCAGATCCATACCACGAATATCGGTCGCCGAGGTGGGTTCATCCAGCAGCAATACTTCCCTCGGCACCGCCAAGACCCTCGCCAAACCGAGCCGCTGCCTCTCACCGCCCGAGAGCGTGTTCCCCCGCGCTTCGGTGAGTGAGCGTAAGCCAACTTTGTTCAAGGCTTCCATTGCCAGCTCATCCCGATTTTGAGTCTGCCCGAGGGTCATGCTCACATTTCGCAACACTGAAAAAGAAAAGGCATAAGGCGATTGAGGCAGGTAACCGACGTTGTTATCCAGTTTCAGACCCTCGACGGAACCCTGGCTGGGCAGGACCGTACCCATCAGAACCCGCAAAAGCGTGGTTTTCCCACTACCGTTTTCGCCGATGATGCCGTAACGCTTGCCTTTTTCAAATCGCAAATGGGGGATATCCAAAATCAGGCGTTCTTTGGCTTTGACTAAAACGTTTTTTAGCTCAATCATCGGCTGTCACCTTTTGGACGCGAAAGACCACCGAATTAATCAACAAGGAGATCAAAAGCAAAACAATACCCAGCGCAATCGCGAATTCGAAGCGACCCATATTGGTTTGCATCATGATGGCGGTGGTCATCACCCTGGTTTTGTACTGAATATTGCCGCCAACCATCTGCACAGCACCCACCTCCGCAATCGACCGACCGAAACCAGCCAGCACAATCGTTAAGAAAGGCACACGAAAGTCGAGCAGAAAGTACTTCAGGCGTTTCGTGCCGCGAATGCCGACCCCCGCCAGTGTCTCGTTGATGGTAGCCGCGTTGACCCCCACCAGGTTGGCTGTCATCGCAGTGATGTAAGGCGTGATCAGCAGCACCTGGGCAACCACCATCGCATTCACCGTGTAGAGCAATTTAAGATTGCCTAATGAACCACTTCGCGAGAGCAAAAGAAAGACGATGAGCCCAGCCACAACTGGTGGCAGACCCAGCAGAGTATTAACCAGCCGGGTGAGAACACGTTTTCCACGAAAATTATTCGCCCCTAACAAGATCCCTGCGGGTATCCCGATCAGAGAAGAAAAAAGCGTGCTGAAGAGTGACATGCGCAAAGTCACCGCAATGATCTGGCGCAGTTCGGGGTCTGAACCAAACAGTAGGTCTGTAATTGTATTGATCAGTTCCAATTCTTAATCTCCGGAAGGGCATTTCTGCCCTTCCGATGGTTATTATAAAGGTTTAGTCAAGATTAAAGAAGAGAGGCTCACCGTATTCAGCAACACCGAATTCTGCGATCATTTTCCGGGCTTGTTCTGTCTGGATCCAGTCAACAAAAGCCTGGGCGCCTGCAACATTGGATTCAGCAAATCGTTTGGCGGAGACAACGATCATCGAATAGGTGTTCTTCATGTCGTCAGTTTCTTCCAGATGCATCACCAAAGCGTCCTCATGCGCCAGGAAGGTGGCTTTGTCTGAGAGTGTGTAAGCCTGCATTTCATCGGCAACGGTCAGGGTCTGACCCATGCCCTGTCCAACGCTTACATACCAGCTCTGTCCAGAAGGTTCTGTTTCTATCGATTTCCAGATCGCGATTTCTTTGTTGTGCGTGCCGCTCTCGTCACCACGGGAGATGAACAAAGAACCGGAGTCAGCGATTTTTTGGAACGCTTCTGCGGCGGTCGCCGAGCCGGCTACACCAGCAGGATCGTCTGCAGGTCCAACAATTACAAAGAAGTTATACATAAAAGGAACACGCACTTCGTCGAAACCTTCAGCGATGAACTCTTCTTCGGCTGACTTGGAGTGAACCAGCAGCAGGTCGGCATCGCCCATGCGCCCCTTCTCAATCGCTGCACCGGTACCGGCAGATGTGATCTCGAGGGTGTAGCCAGTGGCTTCTTCGAAGGCAGGCTGCAGGTATGCCATCAGACCGGAGTCGTTAACGGATGTGGTGGTGGACATACGCAGGACTTTATTTTCAGGTTCGGTCGTACAACCGACGGCGGAGAGCAAAAGGATGGAAATTAAACTCAGGACAATAACTTTCTTAAAATTTTTCATAAGCACCTCGCATTTTTCTCCTTGTTTCAGGAGTTTTGGGAAATTATACTCAATTATTGACTAATTATGTGATGGAATTCACAATCAAGATCGAAAGAAAAGAGAATAGTGAGGTAAGGCGGACCGGAAATGCTTTTCCATAAGTTTGCCTGTGCAGCATACAGGGGGTGCGGCATGGACCCTCGCGAGGGCTAAAGTTTACCTTACAGCCTTCCCGCTGCTCACCCCCTGTCTTCGCCATCCCCCTCTAAAGAGGGGGCGGTAATCTTCGTCATCGCGAGTGTACAGTCACGAGTTTTAGTTTTGATTTAGACATGCTGGTGGATACCGCAAAAGAAGCGGATTCCACCCTACGAAACTTAATCGTTCATCTTGCACCGGGCTGGGCGCATTCATAGGCGTCGCCGCGCAGGGTTTCGACGGCGTGGTTCATTACTGGCAGGAAGACTTCCAGGCATTCCAGCGCCGCCTTGGGGCTGCCGGGAAAGTTAATGATCAGCGTTTTGCCACGGATGCCAGCGGTGGCGCGCGACAGCATGGCAAAGGGCGTGATTTCCAGACTTTTAGCGCGGATTGCCTCAGCAATCCCAGGAGTTTGGCGTTCAACCACCGCCATTGTTGCTTCGGGTGTGACATCCCTGGGCGCAAAACCGGTACCGCCAGTCGTGAACACCAGGTCAAAGTCCTTGTCGGCGTATTCAATCAGTTTGGACTTAATCAGCTCAAACTCGTCGGGCAAAATTTCCTGCATCGCCACCTGCGCCTTGCCTTGCAAGGCATCTGCCAGGGCAGGACCTGAGCGATCCACCCGCTCGCCTGTTGAGCCTTTGTCACTAATTGTCAGTATGGCTACGCGAATTGTGGGAATAATTTTTATGGCATGCCCTGACATAATCGTTCCTTCTTTGAGAACTATGGCAAAGATGCCTTCCCTGGGCATGACACAATCGCCCACTTGCCGGAATACCTGGCAGTGGCGGTGGCATTCTTTGCCAATCTGAGTAATCTCAAGCAGGGTATCTCCAATCTCCAGGCGGGTACCCACCGGCAGATGCCACAGATCCACGCCTTCAGTAGTGATATTTTCAGCAAAGATACCCGGTCCTAACTCAACTGTTGCCTGGTTGTGCATTTTGTCGAAGCTGCTCAAATCGAGCAGGCTTACCTGGCGATGCCAGTCGCCGGCATGGGCATCGTTAACCACCCCGTGACCAACTTTTAGATCAATACTCTCAACCGGGTGCTTGATGGTGCCTTTTCTTTCGCTGATATTTACTGAAACAACCTTTGCCATCTAGCCTCCAATCCTGCTCATGTTGCGGCTCTCGAGCGCTTCCTGGTCAAAGCAGTGCCGGTCAGGTTTTTCAAATACTGCCTGGCGGATGGTCTCTTTCAGGACATCTTTGCCCTTATTCAGAGCATCGCGTAACGAAATTTCGGCATCCCGACCCAAACAGGTGCGCAGGCAGCCATCACTCATAATGCGGATACGGTTGCAGTCCGCACAAAAACGATGCGAAATCGGGCTGATAAAACCCACCCGCCCCAGCGCGCCTTCATAGGTGTAATCACTGGAAGGCTGACCGTGCAAACGAGGTGCCAGCGGTTTCAGCCAGGGTCGTGCTGCGATCAGTTCCTGGTTGTTCAGCCGCAGACGACTGCTATCGTTGTTACCACCAATGGGCATGTATTCAATAAAGCGCACGTCAATTTTTTGTTTAGCGGTCAGGGCGATGAAATCGTCAATCTCGGTGTCATTCACGCCGCGCATGAGCACCACATTGATTTTGAGCGGGTCAAACCCTGCCTCAACCGCCGCCTGGATGCCATCGAGCACTTTCTGCAGGCTTCCGCCTGTAAGTTCCTTGAAAAGGTCCGGTTTGAGGGTGTCCATGCTGATGTTCAAGCGCACGAGACCAGCTTCTTTCAAATCTGCCGCAACTTCCGCCAGCATCTGGGCATTGGTGGTCATTGATAGGTCTTCCAAACCTGGCAGGCTGGCAATACCACTCACGATCTGCAGCAAGTCCTTGCGCAGCAGAGGCTCTCCACCGGTCAGGCGGATGCGGGTAATGCCCAAATCGACAGCCGCTTCGGCAATTAATACCAATTCTTCCGCGCTCAGCTCCTGGCTCTTGGGGCAATAGCCTTCATCCACACGGCAATAGGCACAACGCAAGGTACAGCGCTCTGTCAGCGAAAGCCGCAAATAATCAATTTTTCTTCCAAACGAATCTTTCAAATTACAAGTTCCTCCCGGTTGAACTCCCCGGATTGTCCACCACTTTTTTTCTCAAGTTTGATCTCACCAATCACCATTGCACGATCGATAGCTTTGCACATGTCGTAAATGGTCAGCGCCGCTACACTGACAGCCGTCAGCGCTTCCATCTCTACGCCCGTGCTATAGGTAGTTTTGGTTTCGGCGATGATTTTTAGCGTGTTTGCCTCGACAAACTCGAAGTCGATTTTGACGGAAGTGAGCGGAAGCGGATGACACAGCGGAATTAATTCCGCTGTTTTCTTGGCTGCCATAATTCCAGCCACACGAGTAACCGCCAGCGCATCGCCTTTCTCTACAGAACCGGAGCGAATTAATTCCAGTGTTTCTGGCAGCATTTTCACCGTTCCAGAGGCGATGGCTATGCGCTCTGTGGTAGATTTCTGGCTGATATCCACCATGATCGCGCGACCTTCGTCGTCGAGATGAGTCATTTTCATAAAATTACCTCCCCCGGCTTGTTGAGCTGGTAGCCGCCCAGTTTTTCAAGCTTTTCAGCGAAAGCATCACTACGCATCACTTCAAGCAAGCGCTTAAACTCGGGATGCTCGAAGGTTTTCTCAGCGACCAATAGATCGTATTGCTCCCAGATCAGAGGAACGAAGCCCAGATCGTAGATTTTGGCAGCTGCCAATATGCCCATGCCCGCATCGGCGGTTCCGCTTGCCACAGCAGCTGCCACGGCGGTGTGGGTGATCTCTTCGCGGTCGTAGCCTTTGATCTGTGCCGGCTCAAGCCTGGCTTGTTTTAGCAAGTAATCGAACAAGATCCTGGTGCCGGAACCTTTTTGGCGGTTTACGTAATTCACTCTCGCCAGATCCGCTACCAATTCGATGTCCAGGGGGTTTCCTTTGGCGACCATGAGTCCCTGGCTGCGAAAAACAGTGCTGATCAGTTTCACGCCGCCATTGGGGAAGTAGCGCAAAATGTAGCTTTTGTTGTATTCGCCTGTTGCTTCGTCCAGCAAGTGGGTTCCACCCAGGTGTGATTCGCCTCGTTTGAGTGCCATCAAGCCGCCCAGGCTGCCAACATGCGAGGATACCACCTGGCTGTCAGGCCATTTGATCTTCATCAGGTCGACCAATTCATCGATCAACGGGTCGTGGCTGCCAGTTATCACCAAGGTTTTATCAATATCTTCCATTTTCCTAAGCAAATTCACCGGCACTTTTTCACCGGCTTCAAATCCTTCTGTATTTTGAGGAACCTCAATAATACCATCTGCCTTAACAAACGAACTGACCACACCCGCCCCACGGTTGAGCGGCATTGCCACCATTTTACCGTTGACATTGCCAACCCGAGCTCGAATAAATTCCAAATATTTTAATGAAGAAGTCAGCCGCCGGGAGACAATTGCTTCAGCTATGGGCTTCTCTTGGTCAACTTTCATTAATATGAGGTTCAGCGCAGGATGCACCAACTCTTCCAGCACCAAAATGGCAGAAACCGGATAGCCCGGCAGTCCGACCAAAGGTATTATTTTCGCGGCTTCGCGTGCAAATCCGAGTACAACTGGTTTGCCTGGACGGATGGCGACACCATGCAAAATAACTTCGCCAATCTCGGCGATGGCGTCCACAGAATAATCCTTTTTTCCGGCAGAAGAGCCAGCATTCAGGAGCACAAAATCGCACTGCGTGGCTGCTTTTCGGACTGCTGCTGTGATCAGAGCCTGCTCATCCCTGACAATCGGATAAACAAACACATCACAACCCCAGTCTTCGAGCATACCCTTGATGATGGTGGAGTTGAATTCGATGATATCGCCTTCCTGAGGGTCGGTCTGGGGCGAAACCAGTTCGTTGCCAGTCGGGATCACACCGACCAGTGGTTTTTTAATAACTTTCACCTGCAACACTCCGGCTGCCAGCATGGCACCCTGGATTGCAGGGGAAACTTCGGTGTAGCTGGGGATGATCATATCACCCTGGGCGATGTCTTCGCCGATTTGGCGGATGTGCTGCCAGGGCACTGCGGCTGCAAACAGCTGGATGGCACCATGATCAGCTTCGATCACGTCCTCAACCATTACGACGCAATCACAATCTGCTGGCAGTGGGTCGCCGGTGTTGACCCAGCGAAACTGATCTGGTCGTAGGGTGATAGGGAGTGTATCGGTCGCGCCAAAGGTCAGGCTGGCATCCAGGGCGATGCCGTCCATGGCGCAGGAGTTGTAATGCGGCGCGCTGATGTGCGCGTAAACTGCCTGGGCTGCAATGCGGTGGTTGGCATCGACGGTTTTGATTGTCTCGATTTCCGAGTGCAGCCTGTTGGATTTTAACGTTTCTAGGAATTGGCTGCGCGCTTCATTAAGAGGAATGTTGCTTAAATATTTGAATGCCATCTCACCTCATAATCGGATAATATGGACCACATCACCAGCAGCCAGCCCTTCGCGGTCACGTGGGATCAGGAAATAGCCGTTGGCTTTGGAAACAGTAGAGATCAGCCCTGATTTCGATGGAACCGGAGTTGCCTGGTCACCTTCCAGCCGTACCAAAATCACCTCTTCACGACCATGGTTGGAAGAGATTGCACGGGTCAGGCGCGCTTCTGTTAACATTGGTTCGATTCGACTGTTGGCGAGTGAATAGAGCAGCGGTTTGACCAGGGCACGGAACATGAAGAAAGCCGCCACCGGGTTGCCTGGCAGACCAAATACCGGTTTGCCTCCGATTTGCCCGATGATTGTTGGCTTGCCGGGCTTAATGGCAATGCCGTGCACGAGAATTTTACCCAATTCTTCGATCAGAATCGGCAGGTTGTCGTGCTCGCCGACCGATGTGCCGCCCGAAACCAGCAAAACATCGGCTGTTTCGATTGCGCTCATGATTGCTTCTCGCAAAAGATCGCGTTGGTCGGGAACAATCTCGTGGGTTTGCGCAATTGCCCCGGATTCATGAAGCAGCGCTGCCAGCATGGGGGTGTTCACGTCGCGGATCTTGCCGGGTGTGAGTTTGCCAGCAGCAGGCACAAGTTCATCACCGGTGGAGATAACAGCTACTTTGGGCTGCACGAAGACTTCGATTTCGGTCATTCCCATCGATGCCAGTGTACCGATATCGGCAGAGTTGAGCTGTTTACCAAGTGGCAAAATCTGGTCTCCGGGTTTGAGGTCTTCACCCTTGAAGATCATGTTCGCGCCTGGTGCCATCGGTTTGACAAAGGCGTATTCGCCAGCGCCAAAGTCTTCCACAAATTCGATCATCACCATCGCGTCTGCACCCTGCGGTAACGCCCCCCCTGTGGGGACGTAAAAACATTCGCCGGGTTGCAGTGTTTGCGTGGGCATCTCGCCCATCGGGCTCTCACCGGCTTTTCGCAGGATGGCAGGGATAGAGTCGGAGCACCCGCGCAGGTCGCGGCTGACCACGGCAAAACCATCGACTGTGGACCGGTCGAAAGCTGGTACAAACTCGTCAGAAATGATGTCGATTGCCAAAAAACGACCCATGGCATTATCGAGTATTACTGTTTCACCATGCAATCGTAAATCGCCGAATTTGCTTTGAATTAATGCTTGCGCTTCTGAGAGTGTAATTACCTTAAACATGTAGAAATGAATTGTACTCAATTAATAAGTATTTGTCATCCTGCTCAATGGAATTGGACACCTGGCACACTTACCGATTCTTTCGCTTGGCAACCAGAACCTGTCTAATTCCACGGTCACTGCAAGACACTTTGCCACTACTCCTTAGGGAATTCTGGATAAGAAGTTTGACAGAGGGGCACGGCAGTCTGCCTTTATGTTAGCCACAGAGGAAAAGATCTTTCGAATTAGTAGTTAATGGTGACAGACAGGAATGGAACAGGCAGACCAGTTCCCTACAAATGATGGCGGTGCTTGAACCTTGAACTAAGTGAAGGTGCTTTACGCTTGTCAACCGGAACCTCCTAATTCCTCGGTCACTGCGAGACACTTTGCCACTACTCCTTAGGAGGGGTTCAGAATAAGAAGTCTGGCAAAGTGCCGTGGCAGTCTGCCTTAATGTTGGAATTCATTCCGCATCAGGAACAGGCAGGCCAGTTCCCTAC
>DHCY01000014.1 GCA_002399085.1 Anaerolineaceae bacterium UBA4890 | reverse complement strand
CCCGTTGACCGGGACGGCATGGACCTTCACCAGGGCAGGGCTGTCCCTTACGGGCAGCTCTGCAGCTGAATCGGAAGGGGTAAAGCCCATTGCCTATTATTGCCATTTCGGTGATATCCGGACAGGGGAACGGTCGGTGCCCGTTCCGTACATAAAAACCTCCCGGGCGGGCATGGCAACCCAGCTTTACGAGTCCTTCCATGGTCTCCCGCAAAGGTACGGTACGGCATGGAATCCGTACCTTACGGCAGCTCTGCAGCTGAATCGGAAGGGGTAAAGCCCATTGCCTATTATTGCCATTTCCGTGATATCCAGACAGGGGAACGGTCGGTGCCCGTTCCGTACACAAATACCTCCCGGGCGGGCATGGCATCCCGCCCAAAGTTGTACGGGCGGGTTCCATACCCGCACAATAAACGTGCCTATAACCCAAACCCGTGTGGGTTGACCGGCGACCCGTTGTACCTGATCTCAAAATGCAGATGAGGACCAGAACTGTTACCAGTCGAGCCCATATAACCAATCAGCGAGCCGCCATACACCACCGAACCGCAGGATACGTTGATCCCGCCATCCATCAGATGGGCGTAAAGCGAGAGATACCCGTTACCATGGCTGATCACAATCGTGTTGCCATATCCGCGGTTTGACCAGCCGGCGTAGATCACCACACCTGTATCAGCAGCATAGATGCTGTGACCAGTTTTACCGGAATAGTCAAGCCCATTGTGCACCGGAGGCGCGTATTCATAGCCACCCACGTGCGGTGAGCCGGTTGGCAATTGCCAGGAACCAGAACCCGTTATGCCTGAATTGGAATTGCAGGCATAACCACCCAGGTAAGACACGTTAGGGTGGCTGCCGCCACCCGGGTCGGTAACCGCGCTCACCCATGTCGGGATCGAGCCGCGACCACCCGGGATATAAAGAAAAGTACCAGTTTTGATCCTGGGCAGGCTGTAATCGCCGATTTCTTCGACATCAATATTATTCAGCGGCTCTTCAATGATGTCCGCCGGGGTCACGCCATAACCATTGGAAACACCATTCAGCCCCTCACCATACAACCAGGCATGGTAGACGCCATCTTCCGGCAAAATCATCAGTTTCTGACCAGGGTAAATGCCATCGGGCGTGTCACCAATCAGATACCTGTTCGTCCACAGGATGGTTTCGGGCTCGAGCTCGAAATCTTCAGCGATGCTGAAAATAGAGTCAAGCGGCTGCACTTCGTAAGCGATAACTTGAGTACGGGGAGCAGCATACAATTCGGAATTGCCTATTGGCAGCGATTGCAGCTCTTCTACAGCAGCATAGTATAGCAAGGTGTCGCTGGCAAAATAGTTCGGAATCGTACCGCCCGGCACCACAAGCCGTGTGCCCGCCGCAATATTCGGCGAAGCATAACTGCCGATCGTAGCAGCATCAAGATTGTTGCCTGGATAATTGATAATATCTTCAGGTGTTACGCCATAATAGCCCGAGACCGCGCCTAGCCCCTCCCCATCCGACCAGACATGGTAAACGCCATCGACGGGAAGAATGTAAATTATGGTCCCAGGTGTGTAATTTCGCAAATCACCCTCAAGCTCATAGCGGTTCGCCCACAGGATCGTCTCGGGCCATAACCCGTATTTTGAGGCGATGCTTGAGACTGTTTCCCCTTCCTGGATGGTGTGCGTGATCACCTCTGTTCGTGGGGCGACCGTTGCCGCAACCACCACCGGGGTGATGGCAGCTTCCCTGGTTTGCATGGGCGGGATGGTTGGAACTGTATCGTAATCGTGGTCAATAAATGGCTGATTGAGTGTGATTTCGGCTTGAATAGTTGGCGTGGGCGCCACCACTTCAGCCTCGATATCACCGGTCAGCCACAATATCAGCAGGATCACTGCCAGCACAATCATCACCACTGCGGCAATCATGCCGCTTTGTTTTAGCAGGGATTTTTTGGAATTAATCGTGGGTTCACCCAGGTTCTCAATTGGGTCCGGGATATTGTTTTCTTCAGGAAATTTTTCTTGGGTCATATCTACTCCGTTTTGGCATAATAATCAACTACTATCAGGCTGTCAAGTCAACTTTTCAGCCAGAAAATAGAGAATTTACCAATTAAGGATTCATGAAATATTTCGCGGTTATCGAAGTCAGGTCCTGGTCAGTATGGCGGGTGAAGGCTTCAAAAAAGTCGCCCCTGGTCGCCAGGTTGTAAGTGTTCGCATAAGCATAGTCTTTAAGAGATTCAAAAAAAGCGCCATCTCCAATTGTCTGGCGGATCTCGTGTAAGAAAAGCACGCCCTGCAAGTAAACCGCACCAATATAAGGTTCATAACCACCCTGGATTGTGATGTCAGAGTCGACGTAGCCAGCCGGAGCCATCTTGTACACGCGCATGCGCCACCACCAATCCACACTTTCGGGGTGGTAGCGTTCGTAGTAGAGCAGCTCGGCATAAGTCGCCAGGGCTTCATCCAGCCAGGGTTCCACGGCATGGTTGCTTCCGATAAAACCATAAAACCATTGGTGGGAGAGTTCGTGGGGTACTAACATGAACAGGTTGTAGTCCAGGTCTGTTTCCTGCTTGCCATCATAAAAATCAAAAATCCCATAGCTGATCATGATCAAGCCGTCCATCTCCATATTTTGCTGGAAATCACCAACAACGATGGAGATCAGGTCCCTTGGGTAGGGGTAAAGCAGCTCACCATAGAGTTTCATTGCCTTCGCCGCGATATCGGTCACAGCGATACCAGCTTCCACTTCGCTCATAAATACGTATGAGCGGATCGTTACGCCATCCTGCTCGATTTCGTGCTCAAAGTAGCTGTCACTGATCGAAAAAGTGAACGCCCGGGCATGGTCGAGCTTGTACGTATAGTGACCGTCAGCACCCTGGGCAGGAGCACTGGCAGCCACTTCGATCAGATCGGCATGGCTTACCAGGGTCAGGCTCACCTCGAAATCGCTGAACTCGTTCACGATCGACTCACCGACGATCGTGTTATAGCCATCGACCACACGCTCGTAAGCCAGCCAGCCATCGGTTTCGTCATAAGGCGGGATGAATGGATACCAATCGGAGAGGTTGGCTTGCTGGTTCGTATACCCGTAGATACCGGGATATTGCGGTAGGTAAATTCGGAAACTGATATTGATTACGGTCGTCTCTTGCGGCTCCAGGGGGCGGGTGAGCCTTACGAAGGTAAAAATACTGTCCTCTCTGTGCCAGTCCACCAGGTCGCCGCCCAGGCTGTATTGACTGTAGCTATCCTGGTAGTTGCGCGGAGGGACCACCAGCATGATCTCAGCCAGGGACTGGCTGCTTTTATTCGTGTAGGTGATTTTTTCGGTCACTGAACCGAAGTGGGAGTAATAGTTGAAAATCAGGTCAAGCTCGTAGCGCGTGCGGTTGGCAGGCGGCTCGGGCAGTTGGTAGGTCTGGCTGATTTCGGTTACAGTCGGTTCAGGAGTATTGGTGGCAAGTATTTCCACAGGTGCCTGGAGTGCGTCTGTCTGAGCCCGGGTCTCTTCCACGACCACCTCAGCTGCTGGTTTTGCACAACCTGCCAGCAGTGTGAAAAGTATGAGAAAGAGGAAAAGATGCTGCTTTTTCATGTTTCCAAGATTGTACCAGTATCTGGGTGACTCAAAATTTACCCACACCGAAAAACCCTTGCTCGGTTTGCCCGCGACTGCCGGCCGGGTGCTTCGCAAGACCGGCTCGGACTTATTCTTCAATAATCGTGATCGTATGCGCTATTTCGGCGGTTTTGGACATCATCGCGATCGCCTGGCAATACTTTTCTTCAGCCAGTTGTACCGAGCGTTCCACGTCTTTGCGCTGAATATCTTTTCCAGTGACAATATATTCGAAATGCATTCTCGTGAAAACCTTGGGATGCTTCTCATGCGATTCCACGTTAACCCGGCATTCATAAGCCGTGAAATTAACCTTTTTCTTGCGCATGATCGAAATCACATCCAGGCTGGCACAACCAGCCGTCCCTACCGCCACCAAAGCAATCGGCAATGGACCTTTGTTATGCCCACCGCTCTCTTCCGAGGCATCCAGAGTCAGGGTATGACCGCCCTCGGTATATCCTGTCAGCTCCATGCCTTCTTTCCAGACAACTTTTACATCCATCGTGCCTCCTGTTCTTACGTGATTAATCCTTTTTTACCAGCGACCAATTCGGTTGCACATCAAAATCCAGCGGGTCAGTTTGCCCGATCACAAGGTGACGATAAGCAGCCGCTGCAATCATCGCCGCGTTGTCAGTGCATAGGTTGATGTGCGGAATATGCACCCGAAAACGGGTCTGAACTCTAAAAGCCTCGCGCAGGGCACGATTAGCGCTCACCCCGCCCGCAACGATGATGTCTTTTGCCTTGTATTCTTCTGCCGCTGCAATCGTCTTTTCGTATAATGTTTCCACAACCGCCTGCTGGAAACTTGCGGCAATATCAGCCACCGGCAGCTTTTTGTTGGTATTCTTGTAATCTTCCACCTTTCTCAAAACCGCTGTCTTCAGTCCGCTGAAAGAGAAATCCCAGGGCGAATCCAGGCGCGCCTTGGGAAAATTGAAGGCACGTGGGTTGCCCGTTTGGGCAGCCTTTTGAATCGAAGGACCACCCGGATACGCCAGGTCGAGCAATCGTGCCACTTTGTCGAAAGCTTCTCCGGCAGCGTCATCTGCCGTATTGCCCAGCGTCTCATAATCGAGGTGTCCTTTCATCAGGATCAACTCTGTGTGCCCGCCGGAAACCAGCAGTGCCACCAGGGGGAATTCCGGCTCAGGTCCTGCCTTGGAATCGGCAGGGTACAACCAGGCTGAATAGAGGTGCCCTTCCAAATGATTGACCCCAATGATGGGCAACTCAGCAGAAAGCGCCAGCGCCTTCGCCATGTTCACCCCCACCACCAGCGAGCCTGCCAGCCCCGGACCTCTGGTCACGGCGATTGCATCCAGGTCGCCCATTTGCATATGTGCCTGCTGCAGGGCTTCATTGACCACGGCATGAATCGCGCGCACATGCTCCCTGGAAGCCAGTTCAGGGTAAACCCCACCAAACTGGGCATGCAGATCGACCTGGCTGGCAATCACACTGCTCAGGATAACGCGCCCGCCCTCAACGATTGCCGCAGCGGTCTCATCACAGGAACTCTCGATTCCCAGCACGCGTAAAAAATCATTCTTCATCCTAACCGCCTTTCATCGGGATCACCAGTTCCATCGGGTAGTCCACGAATTTCTCGAAGCGACCATCCTCGGTGACATACCAGGTGTCCTCAATGCGAATGCCATAACCTTTGCTGGGGTAATAGAGACCCGGTTCAAGCGTAAACACTGAACCGATTCGCAAAATATTGTTCGGATCAGGCTGGCGACCGAGCCAGGGTTTCTCGTGCACATTCAACCCCAGTCCGTGCCCAACACTGTGGATGTAGCCCTCTTCAACAGTTGCGTTTTGGCGGATGGTTTCGTGACCCATCTCTTCAAAAAGCTCGCAGGTTAAGTCCTGGTATTTTGAAGCCTGTTCTCCTAATTTGAGTTCGTTTGCCACCTGGTGGTAAACCTGCCTGACCTGTTCGTAAGCGTGCTGTACTTCTTCGGGGGCATATCCCAGGCACCAGGTGCGGGTGAAATCATAAAAATAACCGCCGCCTGCCTGGCAGGGGAAGATATCGAAGACGATGCTCTTACCAAGCTTTAAGGGGTCGCTTGGTGTGCCGCTGCTGTGGGGGATGCCACCGTCTCTGCCAATCGCGAAAATGGTCGCTTCCGGGTTTTCAGCGCCGGCTTCAGCCAGCCACAGATTGATCAGGCTCTTCACATCCCCGATCGTCAGCGCGGTCCCATCTTCTTTTATCAGGGTCTCATCGACCACCTTGTGGTTACTCAAAAATTCTTCAACCCGCCTCACGACACCGACTGTGATCTCACCCATCTTGCGGATTTCTTCAATCTCTGCCGGGTCTTTGGTAGCACGTGCTTCCAGGATGATCGTGTCATCATAATCGCCCATAAACCGAATTCCGGGTAACAAATCTTCCACCTCCCTGATCAAGGAGTAAAAAGGTCCGATTTCACGGTTGCCATAGAGCAGCACGTTGCCTTTGGTCAGCCCGATATCTTCAAGCATCTTCTTATAGCGCAGGGCGTTGGCTGCCAATTGGTTGTTGTCTGTTTGTTTAAGGTATTCACTGAGAGGGTAAAGTGCGTAAGAAATTAGTTCATAGCCGGTTTTGGCGGCTTCCTCGCGTTCCATCATGCCGTGAAAAAGGATTGGCTTCCTGCCAGGAATGATAAAAAGATCAGCACCTGTCACGTGGACAGCACCGGTAAAATAGGTCATCGAAGGGTTATGCTGGGCAGCGCCGCTGACCCACAGTGCGTTGATGTTGTTCGCTTTGATTAATTGTTCAAGATCTTTCTTCATTATTCTCCTCTGAGAGTACCTGTTTTAGATTGCTTAATAATACTGCCTCTTGTGCCGGCAGGACGGTTCTGGGATCCAGCAGCACCTGGTCGTCCTCAATCCGGGTGATGATGGGTGTCTCCATCTGTCGCAAGCGCTTGCTGAATTTCTTTGCCGATTTTGGTCGCAATGCCAGCAGCCAGGTTGGCAGCGATTGCCCCGGCAGGCTTCCTCCACCGATCATTGACTCTCCCGGCAAAACCTGCCCGGCAGCGAGCTCTTTTTGCCAAACCTCAGCCTTGTGTTTGAGGTCGGCTTCCTTGAGCGCCAGCATCACCAAAACCGGCACCGTCTCAACCGCCCTGCCTTTAAGATACTCAAGCAGTGTCGCCGAAAGCGCTGCCAGGCAGAGTTTGTCTGCCCGCAGAGCGCGGTAGAAGGGATGCTTGCGGATTTTGTCGATCAGATCTGCTTTGCCAACAATAATACCAGCCTGGGGACCACCCAGCAGCTTGTCACCCGAAAAGCAGACCAGGTCCACACCCTGATCGATGGCATTTTGCACGGTCAGCTCAGCTTCCAGCCCGAAAGTGGCAGGGTCAATCAACGCTCCTGAACCGAGGTCGTGTACCACCGGGATATCGTGCTCATGGGCGAGCCGCGTTATTTCAGGCAGCCCGGGCGAGGTGGTAAAGCCCACGATTTTGAAATTGGATTGGTGCGCCAGCAGTACCAGGTCGGCACCTTCCTCGATAGCTGTTTCATAGTCTGATATGTGTGTGCGGTTGGTGGTGCCGATTTCAACCAGCTTCGCCCCCGAAAGTCGCATCACTTCAGGGATGCGGAAGCCGCCGCCAATCTCAACCAGCTGTGAGCGCGATATCGCTACCTTTTTACGGTTGGCAAGTGCCGCCAAAACCAGCATCACCGCTCCGGCGTTATTATTGACCACCAGGGCAGCTTCGGCACCAGTCAAACGAACAAGCAGGTCGGCAGCATGGATGTCTCTTTTACCACGCAGCCCCTTCTCAAGGTCGTATTCAAGGGTGGAATAAGCACCTGCGATGTGCACGATTTCTTGAAGCGCGCTTTCACTGAGTGGTGCCCTGCCGAGATTCGTGTGTAAGACTACGCCAGTAGCGTTGATTACCGGTCGCAGCGTTGGGGCAGATTGCCCTGCCAGCAGCGATTCAATACGGGATACGATTTGTTCATCTGGAGGAATCACGCCGCTGCTTTTTACCTGGCTGCGAACCTCATCCAGCACCTGGCGGGTTGCCTGCAGGCACCAGGCGTGCCCGTATTCTTCCTCTAAATCCACCATAGCCGGTAGATTGAGCAGGGAATCGACCGAAGGAATTGCGTTTAGGGGGTTCATTTCAGGCAGCCTGATCAGGCTTCCAGCGGCTGCGCTCCCACATCCGGATCAGGAATTCGACCAGGAAAATTGCAGCCCCCATGATCACTCCCAATGGCAAAGTCAGTACCCTTCCGATCTGCAGCCAGGCGAGCAGTGCCGCAAAAACCCCGAACCAGACAGCCTGTCGGATGATAACCACCGGTCCGGCTGGTGGGTTGGAGGGAAAGCGCCGGTTGAGGAACCAGGTGAGGGGCATGAACACCCCGGCACCCAGCAAAAGCAGGCAGAAGTAGAATAACCAGCGCGGTCCCACCGTTGGTAAAAGTTGTGTGAGAGTGAAGTAAAGCCCCCCACCACCCGCAGCAATCAGGATGATAATTGCAGGGAGGTAGTAAGAAAAAGGTTGGGGGCTGTTATCTCGTTGCATAGGCAAATTATACATTAATTATATGTCTGTTTGGGAGAAATGAAGTTTGTCATTCCTTGTCTGCAATTCTGACAAACGGTCTGCCATTCTTTGTTTGTCATTCTGCCACACAGTCTGTCATTCTGAACGAAGTGAAGAATCTTGGCGGTATGCACACAAAGACCCTTCGCACTCGAAGAGTCCTACGGAAAAAGGCTCAGGATGACAAACGTCCTGTCATTCTGACAAACGTCCTGTCATTCTGAATGCTATGAC
>DHCY01000018.1 GCA_002399085.1 Anaerolineaceae bacterium UBA4890 | reverse complement strand
TGGGATATTTTTTCGCGCTGTTGGCCACCTGCGCTCGACACCCTCCGACTGAAAACTTTTTCATCCCCCCCTCCCCATCTCTTCGACTGTCTTCTTCGAGTGACAGCTCGCGCACAACGCCTGGAAAGGGCCTTCCCAGAACATTTTTGGGTCTCCTTTGTGCGGCGTAACATGGTCCACATGTTCTGCTGGTGTCATAATGCCTATGCGCTCACACGAAGCACACCAAGGGTGCTCCGCTAGGAATGCTGCCCGGAATTTCTGCCACCTTCGGTCGTACAACCTCTGCCGGCTCCGGTCTCTCTTCCATCCACCTGCAGATGAAGCCGCATGCACCGGGCACCGTCCACTCGTAACAAGGTTGGGACAACCAGGATACGAGCAGGGTTGCAGTGGTTTATTCGCCACAATCCCCTCCCACCAGCCGCTTTACTTCCAGTCTCAGGCTCTCAATCTCCCGACCCATCGTAGCAATCTGCTGGTCTTGCTCCCGGATCTTCTTATCCTGTTCCCGGATCTTCTTATCCTGCTCCGCCACTTTTGATGTCTTCTCTTTCAATTGAGCCGATAATGTTTCCACATCCTCGCTCAATTTCCGTGCCTCTTCCCGGTACTGATCGCGTTCTGTCTGATATTCATCCAGCTCCGCCTTCATCTTTTTGTTTGCTTCGACTTCATCATCAAGCCTCTTATCCATCGTTGCGATCCACTCCTTCAGCTCCTTCACCTGCTCCTTCGAAGCTGAATGTGAAGTTGTCACAATCGCTGTCACAATCGACCCAACTGCTGTCAATACCGGGATCGATGCCGCCAGGATGATTGTCCAGGTCTCAGCGCTAATCGCAGGAACCATCACTATGATTCCTCACAAGCGCGATCCGTTCAGCCAACGCGATCATAATGATCATCAAAACAGCCGCCCGCCCGTCGATCTTTCCAATCGATTCATGCGTAGTTGCTGCATTTGCAAACTCAACTACCCCATAACCTAAGGGGATAAGCTGCACCATCCAGAAAAACCGGAAGGGCGATTTCGGATTCTTCCGGATCGCCCTTACATTCATAACCATAAATGTCAGGCAGACAATTGCCAACACCCATGCCAGCACGTCTGCAACCAGCTCCTGGATGGCCAAGTCCATTTAGATAATAAAGTCCCGCGCAGCCTTGACCTGCTTGACCTTGCTGGTCTGGGGTGAAACGATGTAAGCACCAGCATTAAAGATCAAAGCCTGAACAAACGCATAGAGCGCCCGTTGCCATGTTATCGGGCTATCGGATGGGATCAGTCCGTTGTTGACCAGTAGGAAGATCGTTACAGTAACGATCGCCATCCCACCGATCATGATCCCGCTCTTGATCTCCGACCTCAAACCTGCATACCAGGTCGACAGTGCCGGAAAGTAAGATGCCAATAGGCTTGCGATCACAGCGATCACAGCGATGATCTTCTCAGGGGTAAATTCAATTGGTTGCATCAACTCCATCCTTCTCCTGGTCTTCCAGGAATTAAAAAAGAAAAACCAACCACGCGATCTCTCTCAAGATCAATGGTTGGTTGGAAGCCAACAAACGCCAGATATACGGTTTTCTACCTAATATAATACCAGATATAGGGGTCTATTGCAAGTGATTTGACTGGATGGAAACACCCATTAAAGCACACCGCCCCTGAGGGGGAGTCAGAGGGCGGAGGCTGACAAGTTGCAAGCGGGGCGCTTATTTGTCATTTTGGTCTAACTCAATGGGTTAGATACCTGCTAAAAAAAGTATAGCATTTTTCTGGATAATGTGCAAGTCAATGTTACAATCTCCCCGGCGCGATTCGAACGCGCAACCGTATACTTAGCAGGTATCTACTCTATCCCTTGAGCTACGGGGAGAATGTAGTGATATTCTACTATACCGCCCCACCATTTTCTGCAAAAACACTAGCGAGAAACCTTAAATTATTCCAAATCAATTTCTAGCTGTTGGCTACCCTCTGTTTTATTTCCCGGCTTTATTGCAGCATAGGATAAGGGCAGATCAATGCGAGCTCCTTGTTCAATCATCTCTCTTACAGTAACAATCCGGATGCGGTCATAACAGCGACCCATTAGAACGTGCTCATATACCCCAACAGATTTAGCTTCTGAGATCATGGGTTTTGTAGGTTCGTCCATAGTGATAAGCAGGGCAAGCTCTGCCTTTTCTCGTTGCATATCCCCTTTGAGTTTGGCAATCGTGCCCCGATCCGCTCCACCTGATTTCACCTGAATTACCATGCGCTCAGTTTTCCCGGGTCCTGAAGCAAAGTAGACAACCCCGTCAATACCCTTATCTGCACCCTTTTTCTCATTAATCACAGCCCGGTTGTTTGTGTAGGTAAGAACTGCCCATTTTTCAAATTCTTTGCGAACCCTGTCATCATTCCGGTTTGCTAGAGCTCGTGCGCTTTCAACATCTTGCGGTATTCCGTCCACGACAACATCAACTGGTGGCTTGTCGTTATTAGGACCAGCAAGGCGTTTCAAGATTAGACCAATTGAGTGATAAGTAATATCAATGCCAATCCATTGGCGGTCAAGGCGGTTCGCTACAGCGACGGTTGTGCCACATCCACAATAAGCATCCAAGACAACATCACCCGGATTACTGCTGGCTTTGATAATCCGTTCCAGCAGGGCTTCAGGTTTTTGGGTTGGGTAACCCATGCGCTCTTTAGCTGAGTTGGTAATGATGGGTATTTGCCACCAGTCAAAAGGTATTCGCCCCAAAGGATTCATTTTGGTGTAACTCTTACCCCCAACAATTTTAGGGGTCATGGATTTTTCTGGAGATGAATAAGGCTCTCTGACGGAATCAACATTGAACTTAAAAGTATCGGTTTTGGTATAGAAAAAAATAACATCATGTTTTCTTGAATAGCGCCTTTTTGTAGCTCCGCCCGACCCATAACACCAGATTATTTCATTTTGAAAATCTCCACCCTGACTAACAAAGACTGCATCCAGCACCAGTTTTAAGTAATGACTAGCGGTTGGATCGCAGTGTAGATAAAAACTCCCGGTAGGTTTTAGGACCCTGAAAATCTCGGTCACTCGCAAGGTCATATGGACCAAGTAGGCCAACAGATCGTTATCTGTTTTTCCGCCCAAAACCAACTCTAATCCCTTGATCAGTTCAATGATCTGGCGGGTAAAGCGTCCTCCAAAGTTTGTAGTAATTTCAGAATAACCCTGCTCTGCGACTGTGTCCCAGCTCCAGGTATCCACAAAAGCCTGTGCCTGTGCCTTGTCCTCACTTCCCCCGATATTGTTATAAATCTGAAAATAAGATCTCTTGGAGTTGAAAGGCGGATCTATATAGCAAAGATCTATACTGTTATCCGGGATTTTGTTTCTCAATATTTCGAGATTATCCCCGTAATAAAGTGTGTTCATCATCAGCCCTCCTGGTTTGTTTGTGTCTGTGGTACCAACATTATACCTGCCTGTTCCAATTGCTATACAAAAACCAACCAACGAACAAAAAGAGTCGTTGGTTGGCTGGGAATCGGTAAATGTTAGTCTACACTACCAATGATAATTGCTTGGCAGATTGTTTTCTAACCACTTATTGACTTCTTCAGTTCCAACTCCCGTATATGGTTTTGTGATAGTGACAATGTAAAGTTGATCGTTGCTATCCAAACTAGTCTGGAGGTGATCAAAGAGTTGTTGAGGAGTCTTTTCCGTTCCAACAGCATAAGAAGATTCTGATAACCTTGCCCACATGGCACTTTCTTTTATTTTTACCAATAGATCCGTATAATTTTGTCCCCTTACATGCAAATCATACGTAACTAGATAAATCTTCATGTTACCCTCCCGTGATATGATTCCGATTCCCGGAATTAGTATAAAGTACTAATGGGGATCAATCAATCTGCACCAGCGATTTACTCTTTCTGTTCCCTATTATTGATCAACTCTGCCAGCGCTTTTGTTCCCATGTCCCAATGAAACTCCCTGCCACAATGCACGCAAACACCCCTCCAAAAGGTGGTTGCAATCCCATTCACGATCAGCATTTGCCTACCTCTGAATTCGCTTAATCTGCCTATCTCCTGGCCGCACTTCTGACACTCAATGATTACTATCTCCTCTGGCATAGCCACCTTACGCCTTCTGTCTGCGTATGAATGCAGGCTCATCATCACCCGCAGCCGATTGGGAAAATTCGCCGTAAACACACGCTAATAGAGCCCGTCTATCTGGAATTGGCTCACCAATCTGCTCCGGATATTCATCCCAGCTAAAAGGCACTTCAAACAGGTTCAGCCTTCCCCGTACCTCAAATGGGTCAATCTGCCGGATCCTGCGCAGGACCCAGGCGAAATGTCCCTTGTCATGCCAGTATTGATCAATCCTATCCTTTGGCTCTTTGGTACAAGCAATCAGATCAGCCACTGCCAGTACCTGACCAAAGATCAACTGATCCTGATCAATACCGATCTTGAATACCTGCCTCACATACTCAAGATCCCTTTCCAGATCTTTCTTGCTCTTGCTCGCATGGATCAGAATGTCGCCCCGGTGCCCGGTATACCACTTTCTGTTCTCCACCGTTTTATACCCATTGGCAATCAACCACGCCCAGGGTTGCTTGATACTGATTGCTTTCATTCGGTCACCTCTTCCCTTTTCAAACCTTTTACAAAATCCTCAAGCTGTCTTTTAGCTTCCACCGAGGTAGCTGCCTTTACCTTCGTGTCTTCCTGATCAAAGCTCGTTCCACCTAGACACTTCATGTACTCGTCGCGCGCGTCTTCCCAGGCATAAAGCAGCCTGTAAAATTCCGTGAGCTCATCCTCGCTCATTTCCATGCGCTTGACTGCCTGGTATTTATTACCCATAAATGCTCTCCTTCTCTCCTTCACTCATTTTCATCCTCGATTATTTCTTCATCGTGATTTAACCGCCAAAGCGTAACGCCAACCTGGACGGTGAAACCCAGAACAATCCAGATCACCGCAATTGCCAGCACGGAACAAACCAAACGACCGGCAAGCTGTGCCAGGGTCACCATAGCTGCATCTGCTTCTCTCGCTGGTCCCGTGCCAGTGCGCTTCCGGGGTTTGCGTTGGCAATGAGTGCCAGCTGCAACTTGTCCAGGATGATCTTTGCAAACTTTTTCCGGTTGATCCGGTTGCCGTAGATAAACGGTCCATCCCAACCAAGCGCTAGGGCAATTTGGAACTCGTTCAACTTGCCTTCCCGCTCGATCCGCATGATATTTGGTGCCATTTTTGCCGCGAACGCCTGCAACCCTTTTACGATCCCGATCTTAGCCGCACTGTCCACTAAAACACGAATAATCACATCTTCTTTACGCGCCACTTATCACCTCGCTATGATTCCTGTAGAGTTGTCTGAAACGATCCCTCGCCTTTTCTTGCTTTTCAGCTGCTGATTCCTGCCTGATCTTGTTTTTCAATCTGAACACGAACACCCCCGGACCAGCCGAATCCCCAAGATCGAGAATATCATCAGCCAACTCTTTGACTTGTTCCAGCGTCCAGTCTCCCGATCGCACAGCTTCAGCCACCTGGCCATAAACTTGCGGGAATACTCCCAGCCGTTCCAGCTTGCTTTCCAGCGGGTGGTCAATCACATCATGCCAACCGTTGTTTCTGTCCAGATTTTTGGACACTTGTCCAGATTTCTGGACAACTTCATCACGCGGATTAACAAGATAATCAGGAGGTAGGTTAAAATCTTGATTAAGATACTCTATATCTTTAACCTCCTCCTTAATAGAGCTGTCCAGATTTCTGGACAAGTTATCCACAGGTTTATCCACAGTTTCTTCCGCCTCTTGAGCACCTCCATGCAAATAGATGGTGATCCGAGAATAGTGAGTACTGCTGGACAGCAGCCAGCCGCTACTTCTCAAAATTCCCAGGTGCCCGTATAGTGCGGATCTTGATAGTCCCGTCACCTCCATAAGTTGCTTGATCGTAAAATCTTGGGATTCTTCTTCCATACCCCATAAAAGCCCACGCAGCTGCACATATGTCCTGAAGACGCCTGCCGGCAGGGTCGAATCATAGACAATGTCTGCAGGGACCATAACAAACTTGGGTGGGAGCAATGGCCTGGCCATAACTAAATTCTGAATAGATCTAATTGAATTGCTTCACCAAACTGCACCTCAGCGCTTTTATCCATCTCGCGAAGTGTGGCAGCCAGGCTGACGATTCTCGATTTGTATTCGCGAACCCTGAAATCCTCATATTCAGCTTTTGACTTTGCCAGATAATACCCTCCGTCCTTACCCTTGCGGTGACAGATCAGGTAACCTTGTTTTCGCAGGCTCTCAATTCCACCCCGCATTGTCCGATCATCTTTTGTGCCGATCAAACTACGCCAGCGCAGCCTTCCTGCCAGGTCATCCCGGTTCAAAGGAAATTCATATCTTCGGTTTTCAAGCTGCTCTAAAATGTGCCGCTCAAGCTCAGTCAAATTTTGTTTATCTTTATCCATAAGATCCTCCGCTATAATTAGGGAGTTCCAGTGCGGAACCCTGAATTAATCCTGGCCAACGGCTCCTGACCGTTGGTCAGGTCTGTTAATATCTTCAGGCAGACGCACAAGCACGATGCTTCTTGCGATACCTGGCGTCTGCCTGATCAACCCCTTACTTTCCAAATCATGTAGAAGGCCATGAATGTGGGATGTACTTGTTCTGCCCATTATCGCCACCAGCTCACGAACGGAAGGAGAGTAACCGTTCCACTGAATGAAGGTCTCAATGCACCTTAAAAGTTGATAATGGATGTCTCTCAAAGCAAAGGGTTTTTCCAAGTTTTTCATCTGGTTTTCTCTCATTGCTTGGGATAATGTGTATTATCCCAACCACTCTTTTTCAACTATCGGCTCTCAGCTGACAGTCCCAACATTTCGCTCACTGTCATCCAGGTTTTATCCGGATTTGGCATGAGCTTTTGCAAATACAATCTGGTAGTTTCTACGTTGCTCTGCTTTAAAAACCTCCTTATCGTGTCCTCATCATCTCCTGCCTGGGCTCTTAGGTATGCAGCTGTATGCCGCAGACTATGCACTTTCAAGCCTCTGGTGCGCAGCCCTGCTTTTCTGGCGTAATACTTCAGGCTGTCTCTGACTGTCTGGTCCGAGATCGGCAGATCAATTGATTCCCCCATATTCGTGTAACGGTGAAATACGTACCCAGTGTATTTTTGCTCCGCATCGGCAAACGCCATGATTGCTTCATAGACTGGTGGGTAAATTTCTTTGGTCTGGTTTGGCTTACCCTTGCCTTGGTACCGCATGATCACGATTCCCCCTGGTAGTACTTCCAGATCCTCATATTGCAGCTGCCTCAGCTCTGAGTTTCGAAGCCCGGTTAGCAGATACCCGGTGAAAAGCGCTTTGTTTCGCTTCCCTGGCAGATTGTTGGTGTCGATTGCCCTCAGGAATGCTCCTGCCTGCTCTTCATCCCAGCACATTGCCTTGCCGTACCGTTCCACTTTGGGCAGCTTGAAACTCGCTGCCGGGTTGTCTTCTCTCAGCCGGTACTCTTCGCCGTCCATGTCCAGGGTCACATACTCTCTGATCACAAAGTTGTAGAAGCTCTTGATCCCGCTGATACGACTCGCAATCGTTGCATCCGATCTGCCCGCCTGGTGAAGATCTGCCAGCCAGGCTGCAATATCCTTCCTGCTGATCTCCCAGACTGCCTTCCCGCAAAATCCTAGCAAACCATTCAAGCTCGAGTGGTAACTCTGTGCTGTATTCCGGCTGTTCTGCCGGCTTAGCCACAGCTTCTCTGCTTCCTTCCAGACTGCTTGCTTTGCTTCGTTATCAGCTTTCATCTTCTTCTCTGCTTCCAGTTATCTGCTACGAGCTCTGAGCCGGGGTGCGATCTCTTCCTGCCAAAGTGCGGTCAGAAGCATTGGAATTACGAAAACAAGAAATGGGGATAAAAGTACTAGTGCATCACGTAACATGGCAATCCTTTCGTACTACTTAATGGCTTCTTTTTTGGGTTCGTAAAATCGGGTCCAATCAAAGTCGAGCGCAGCTCCTAACCGCATTGCGACTTCAGGAGAAGGGCGCCTAATTCCAGTCTCGTAAGACGAGTAAGCCTGTCTCGAAACATCCACGAGATCAGCAACTTCTTGCTGGGTTAGTTTCCGATTTTTCCTGATTTCGACTAAATCTTTCATGTGTTTTCCTCTATCTACTCTCTGTGGCATTAGTATACGCCACTTAGCGTGGAATTGTCAAGGGCCATATCCACTATCTGTAGAAATTAGTATAATTACATTGCGTGCCACATAGAGTTGCATTAAACTGAAAGGATGATCAACATGGAACGTTTGAAGAACGCCAGAAAAGCAAAAGGATTCACCCAGGAAAAACTGGCCAGTCTCGTTTCTGTTTCGAGACAAGCCTATTCATCTTATGAGACGGGGACACGGGATCCCGATACCCGAACTCTCTCACAAATTGCAATCAACCTTGATGTCAGTGTAGACTACCTTTTAGGTAAGGTTACTCAATCACAAACTGAATCGAACCGCATGATTCCTCTTCTCGGATCTGTTCCTGCCGGCGTACCCATCGAAGCCATTGAAGATGTCGAAGAGTACATAGATATCTACCCCCGCTTTGTCAAACACGGCGAGCTGTTCGCCCTTCGTGTCCAGGGTGATAGCATGGAGCCCGATCTTCGTAATGGAGATATTGTTATCGTCGAAAAACAAGAATTCGTAGAGAATGGTGATGTCGCCGTTGTTCGTGTCAATGGTGAAGATGTCACCCTCAAACGAGTGAAATTGACCAACAAGGGGCTCATGCTTATTCCCAGCAACCCCGCCTATGATCCGGTCTTCTTCGATTCCGACCAGGTCGCTACACTTCCGGTCACCATCATTGGGAAGGTCATCGAAATCCGTAGGAGGCTGTGATTTGGCAGAAACGTTTTTTTCAAAAGTAGTAGGTGTCACCAAGGAAAACGATGATGGCAGTAATCGCCAGGAGATCATTCAAGAAGAGTTGAAAAATGACGATATGCTGTTTCTTAATCGTGAGCCAGATAATCCTTATGATCGCAATGCCATTGCAGTTGTCACGTCTGATTTTGATAAAAAGATCGGATACATCAACTCGGATCTTGCCAGCAGTTTAGCGCCACTCATGGACCGGGGGGCTTTCATCGATTGCTATGTGGCGGAGATCACTGGTGGTGGACCCGGTCAATCTTATGGTGTCAACATCAAACTGACAGTCAATGATCCTGTGAAGATGGCAGCTTCAACTTCAACCAGAACAGCCAGCCCTAAAAGTAAAGGCGCCCACCTGAGTGACCGCTGGAAAACCCTACCAAAAAAGACCCGTACCTGGGTTATCGTCATTGCAATCATCATCCTCCTTTACCTTTGTGGTTTATTGACCGCCTGCACCCCTCAGATCCAGGAAATCATCGTTACCCAAATACATACACAGGAGATCGAAGTGACCCGCGAGATTGAGGTCACCCGGCTCGTGGTCGTTACCGTAACGCCCCCGCCTCCGACGCAGACCTCGACATTTCAAAAATGGAGCTTGGAAAATGCCAGGGATGCTATTGTAGAAGCTGGTTTGGAATTTGAAGGGTATTACGAAATGACCAACGATGACTATGGCTTGGCACCAATGAACGCTGTTCAGGCTTGGAGGTTCTTAATACCTTCACTTTGTACTGGATGCGGGGGTAGGATCTACTCCTTCGACAATCCAGAAAAATTGGCAGCAATGAAAGAGTATTACGATATGCTTGGTGAAGCATCTGCTCTTTTCTTTTCATGGACATTTGCCAAGGACAACATCCTGATCCAGATCAGCGGCGATCTGCCCCAGACCCAGGCACTGCAATACCAGCAGTCTTTGGAAAACATGAAATAACGTAGCACATTCACATAATAAATCATCATACTGGTGCGCGCTCCAGGCATCACGGATAAGGGTGTCAAAAAACCTCACAGCTCACGGAAATGGCGAGCCTTGCTATTCCGTCCCCTCGATAACAGCCTTAGGGTTCACATCCGTGAGGTTCGG
>DHCY01000019.1 GCA_002399085.1 Anaerolineaceae bacterium UBA4890 | reverse complement strand
GGTAGGGGGGTGGGTTCTGAGGTTTTTATAACTTTTTCAATAGGTCTCAGCAACCCTCAGACCAAATCCGTCCTGCCCTGCTCCTTCAGCAGCCTAACCAGCTCCCGCACCTGCCCTGAGTGGTTCAAATCGCACACCATCAACGCATCCGGCGTGTCCACAATAATCAAATCCTTCAAGCCAATCCCCGTCACCAGCCGCATGTCCCCCATCACCAAAACATTCTCAGAGTCCATCAGCAGCGCGTCCCCCCGCACACTGTTCCCCTTCTCATCCATTGCCAAAAGCGACTTCAGGCTCAGCCATGTGCCCACATCCAGCCAATCCATATCCGCCGGGATCACGACTACCCGTTCCGCGTGCTCCATCACCCCATAATCGATGGTCTGCTTCACGATTTTATTCCAAATCGTCGGCATCTCGGTCTCATACTCCGGTTTGCCAATCAGGCTGGCTATGCGCACCAGGCTGCTGTGTAATTCCGGCATCTGCCTGTGAAACTCTGCCATAATCACCGGCACCTTCCAGATAAACATACCGCTGTTCCAGCTGTAATTACCCAGCGCGAGCATCTTTTGGGCATTGTTCAGATTCGGTTTCTCCACAAATCGCGCCGCGTGGTACGCTTTGAAGCCTTTCGCCTTCCCCGCCTCGCCGTCTTGCTCAATATAGCCATAATCGGTCGAGGGCCAGGTGGGCGTGATCCCTAGCGTTACCATATAGCCCGCCTGCGCCAGCTCCAGCGCTGCCTCCACCACCCCCCTGAAAACCTCCGGCTTGCCAATATGATGGTCTGCCGTCAGCACCGCCATCGTCGCCTCCGGATCCCTTTGCGCCAGGTGGATCGCCGCCAGCCCGATAGCCGACGCTGTTCCGCGCATTTCGGGCTCGATGATGTAATTATGCTGCGGAATCTCGGGCACCTGCAGCACCAGGTCAGCAACGTGTTCCTGGCTGGCTACGACCAAAATCTGCTCGGGGGAAAACAAGGGATACAAGCGCTCAACTGCAATTTGGAACATGCTCCGATCACTATAAAGCGAGAGCGATGGTTTCGAATGTTTTTCACGGCTCAAAGGCCAAAGGCGCGTCCCCGCCCCCCCAGCCATAATCAGGGCATAATTCATGTCTTTCCTCCGGTATTGAATAGTAGAAAGCAATTATACCTTCATCAGGGGTCAGGGAGCAGGGAGCGGGGATCACTGAGCCTTCCTCTCCGGGGAAGGGGGACCACTACTGGACCGAGTGGGTTCAACCCACATCGGTCTGTTATGAACACGTTGGTGTTCATAGTGTGGTGCTGAGGTTTGCTTAGCTCATAGCTGAAAGCTGATAGCTCGTGAGGGTTATAGTTGTTCCCTGTTACCTGCTCCCTGCTCCCAGTTTGGTCTGTCATCCTGAGAGAAGCGAAGGATCTTTTCCTATCAGCTATCACCTATCAGCTGTTCCCTGTTCCCTGTTCCCTGAACGATTCGCTATCTGAAATCATAAACACGACTATTGTCACATTAATTGTTACAAGGTTCGTATCTTTCAATGGGATTACTTCCTTTTTTTCGCTATTATTACATCATTCGGAAAAGCATACATAAATACATTATTCCCAAGGAGCCAAAATGCCACTAGTCAGCGAGAGAGAATTACTTGATGATGCCAGAGCACGGGGCTATGCAATCCCAGGTTTGTTCCCGTTCGACATGGACACAATCAAAATTATCATTGATGCTGCTGAAGAAGCCCATTCACCTGTCATTATTCTACAAGGTCCGGAATTTATTGAGGACTTTGGACCAGAAATTTTTACTGCCGCAGTAAAGGCAGCCGCCCACACATCTAATGTGCCTGTAGGTATAGCAGTTGACCATACATTCCGGATTGATGATAAAACATTTCCCCGATTAATGAAATGTATTCATCTCGGTTGGAAATCCATCATGATTGATGGCTCTTTGCTCCCTTATGAAGAAAATGTTCGAATTACGAAAGAGATAGCAAGAATTTGTCATGCTGCTGGTGTAGCTTGTTGCGCTGCTCTGGGAGAAGTGAAACGTTTCTTTCCAGGAGTAAAAGATCAAACAGAATACTTTCATGATGATTTTATCGTAACAGACGACTTGAAAACCGATCCTGAACAAGCAAGAGAATTTGTAAATTTAACAAAGGTTGACTCTTTGGCGATCTCAATAGGACAGTATGTAAGGTCACTATGGGAAAAAGAGACCCTACCAATTAAGCGAGTGGCACGTTTAGATTTTGACAGGTTACATGCCATCAGGTCTTTGACTGATGTGCATTTAATTTTACATGGTTCAACATATGTAGATATCGACGACCTTACGCGTGCTGCTGGCGAAGGAATTAGTGAAATTAAGGCAGCAACCGAATACGGAATAATCTGGTCGACTGAAATTCGGGACACTTTGGTCCAGAATCCAGCTCTGATGTTTCCAATAGACATTCAAAAGCCAGCTCTTCAAAAGACTAAGGAAACGATGGTCTTTTATATGCATGCCTTTAAATCTGCGGGGAAGGCATAAAAAGGAGGAATCTTTGAACTAATACAAACGATATTTTTACATTAATTTATAAATATAAATATAGGAGAAATAATGGACAAGGTAATTGAAGCAGTAAGATGGTTTGTGAGCTTACCATCACCAGCTTTGATGTTTTTTATCTTTTTTGTGATTAACCTCATCTTCGGGATGAAATTTACCAGAGCGTTAAAAGCAGCATTATTATACGCTCTCGGACTCTTTGCCCTCAGTACGTTCGCATTTGATGTGTTCCTGGGAACGGTTGGTGGCGCAGCAACGGCTATGATTCAAAGATTGGGTCTTAGTATGTCTGCTGTTGATTATGGCGTAGGTGTTACGCCGATTATTATGGCGAAACCTTTGGTTTTACTTGCCCTTCCAGTTGGACTTCTTACGAATTTTGTTATGTTAGCCCTCCGTTGGACAAAAACACTGGATGTGGATATCTGGAATGTCATCTATTTCATGGGCGCAACTGGCGTTTTGGTTTTTGTTGCGACTAATAATATTGCTTTTGCCGTCCTCTCAATTATCATCTCAATGGTAATAACACTCAAAGTGGCTGATTGGTCATCCAAACATATTTCAGATGTGCTGCCCAAATTCAAAGGGCTCTCTTTTCCATATGTGTATTCAATCTTTTACACACCCCTCGCGTATTGGTTCAATAAACTCTTTGATCTAGTTCCAGCGATTAAGAATTCAAAACTTTCAGCCGCAGATGTTCGCAAAAAGGTTGGGATTTTTGGTGAGCCGGCAATGATCGGTTTTATTGTCGGTCTGATCATGGCAATACTTGCTGGATACGATTTCCAAAACATTGTGCTCACTGGAATAAAGGTCGGTGCGTCATTGCATTTTATTCCAATGACAATGAGTGTGTTAATCGAGGGCTTGAGCGAAACAACTACGGTTATTGCTGAATGGGCTCAAGACAAATTCAAGGACCGCGAATTTCTTATCGGTATGGATGGCGTTTTACCTGCAGCAGAGCCGGAGGCATTGGCGGTTGGTGCATTAATGGCTCCGATTGCGATTATCGTCAGCTTAATTCTTCCTGGCAACACCGTGCTGCCTGTGGGCATGCTCTCTGTGACCTTTATTCTGATCGGACTTTCAATGCCGTTCTTTAAAATGAACATTTTGAAAGGTTTACTCTTTTCAGTTGTCGTCATAGCTATTGAACTGTGGCTGGGAACCATTATGGCTCCATACTTCACACAACTAGCAATTGAAGGCGGCGTAGCCATTCCATATGGCGCAACTCAAATTACCAATGCATGTTGTGCGACAAATGTGCTGAATGTTAAGGTATTCGAATTAATTGGCAACCTTTTCAGACCCTAAGTAGTGTAGGATAAACGCATGAAATCTAAACCAAACATTTTAGTGGTTTGTGCGATGGGATATTCCACCTCCTCCTTGATCAAGCTCCAGATCCGGAGAGTCTTGGAAAGCCACAATATCGACGCAGATTTACAGAGTGTTTCAATTAACAACCTTGTAAATTTTGTGAACAACGCTGATATGATAATCACATCTCTCGACCTGAATCCTGAAGAGTATGACATTCCTGTAATTAATGCGATGGAACTCATCAGTGGGAGGGAGAAGGAAAAAGTGATTAAAGATATCCTAGCTGCTATAGAGAATCTGGAATGAGTTGGGTAACGTGAAGGATTTTGATAAATCCTTCACGTTATCGTTTCAATATTGAATCCCCTACAATACTCTCTAACCTTTGCCACAATTTTGTGGATTGGGTAGTTGATAAACTCTTTCACCACATCTTCACTTCTACCAAAAATATAGTTAAACTCCTGAAGAACTCTCAGATGAGTAACGCCATCAACTGTGGATAATGCGATGCAAATCTGAACAGGGTCATTCAATATACTGCCGAAATTTACCCCCTTCTTGATAATCGTTATTGCAATTGCCAGCTTCTTCGCGCCATCTGAAGATTTAGCATGGAGTAATGCGACTCCTGGCCAAATAACCATATATGGACCAAATTTTTCGATCCCATCGATAATAGCATTCCTATAGGTTCCTTCTATCAGATTTTTTTGAATCAATATGGATGTGCTTTCAATAACTGCGGCTTTCCAATCTTTTATGGATTCGATCGATTGGATATTATCACTTGTCAGAAGATCAGCTAAAGAGGGAAGTCTACCAAGATCTTGATCTGGTTCAGTAATATCACGCATTTCGGGCAGTAAAAATTTATTGATCGTACGTTTATCTGTTTCTGTGATGAGGGGTGAAATTACTGCGGCTTTTGATTCTAAAAATGGAATTTTGACATTTGTGATTACAAGGTCTGCTGACAATAAACTATCATCTGTACGAGATAATTCTTCTCGCCTGATTGTCTTTCGAATTACAAGTTGAGGATATTCTCTTTGAAGCCGAGATTCCATGAGGACAGCATCAGTTTCATCATTGCATATGAGAACGACATCCTGGGTTATTGATTTCGAAGTAGTCGCTCTATCAAGTGCTGCTATCAAGTGTTTGCAAATCACCATTCTTAATTCTTCCTGAATGGATAAGTCATACTTATTCTCGAGGGTGTCAGAACAGAGTGATGAAATTCGATAAATATAAGGATAAAGATGCTTGATTTCAGAATGTTGTTGGCGATTTACAGCGGTGTTTCGATTTTTGTAATTATAAAATTCGACAAAGCTTCTAGCTAACCCCTTTTTCAAGTTTTCGTCAACGTGAAATTGAGGATGAAGGTACTTTGCCGCAAATGATGCAATATCGTCAGCAATTATGTTCTCAAATTCTGAGGGTTTATTTTCTATCATTACAGATCGATTGCTTTTGGCGAAATTAGGATGAGATATCAATCCTGCAAATTCTCGTGCTAAGCAAGCAATTTCATTTTTTTGGAACTGGTTCTCCTGAGAAAGGTTAATTGAGAAGGCAATATCATTAGACACTGTTACAAAGAAATCATAATTATCCGGAGTCCCTTGAGGTGTTCTATCCATCAAATAGCCTTCTGTAATCGCATCTTGCATTATGTCGATGTATAGAACCATTTCTATCAAACTACGGTCTGACAATTCTAATTTATATGTTCTGGAACAGCGATTTAGAACCTCCCAAATTTTCCTTAAATTTGGTGAGAATAGCCTATGGTAATTACCATGAATATCGTTTGCTTTGTCTTGAACCCTCAGGCTGGACTGTTGACAAAGCCCACCTAATTTGAAAGGTGGAAATACCGCAGTAATACAATGGATGTAGAGTTTTCGAATATCAATTTCGCTTCCTGAAGGGTGGTAATTTTGTTTCCGATTCCAACTGATTGTTACACCCTGGTTCCTGGCAAAGGATTTTACTTTCCGAATATCATAAAGTAGTGTATTAGGAGAAAGATTAAAAATAGTACCCAAGGAATCAAGGCTCAGTGAACGTTTACCCCTCAACAACATAGCCAAAATTTCATGCTGCCTTTCCACAGGTTTCTTTGAATGAACCGGACTAACGATATTTTGTAAATATAAGTGGATTTTTCGCTTGATTATCGGACTTCCATCAATGAAAATACCGATTCTGTTCTTACATATGAGGTGAAGACCCAGTTTTTCAACGATGCGGAATAAATCCCGATGAACACAATATAAAACTTGCCTTTGGGAAATATTATGAATCGAACCAAGATAGGCAGCATTCACGGGAAGAGGCATGTCGAGTAATGAAGATAAGAGTGGTATTGTGTTAGGCAAAAGAACCCATTGACCCAAGATCTCATCCAGTTTTGGTAGAGGAGCTAGTGTTTTTTCCATAGAAATTTGTCTTCTTATAATTCTCTTCGGTATAGTATAATCTGCCAAGAATGATTTGATTATTAGGAATGATTAATTTGATAGAAGAATATTTGAAGACAGATAATTTGCGGTTAATGAGCCCCTGCAACAACTGGGAAGAAATGATACAAGCGACCGGAGAAGTAATGGTAAATCTTGATATTGTTTCTCCTGCTTACATTGACGCTATGGTTTCCGCAAAAGAGAAATATGGTCCTTATATGGTCATTGTTCCAGGAGTTGCATTACTGCATGCACGACCCGAAGATGGCGTAAAAAAGACAGGTATTGTCATACTTACTTCTGACAAAGATATCTCGTTTGGTAGCGAAAACGACCCGGTGAGAGTAGCAATCGGTTTCGCAGCAACCAAACAGAATGATCATTTAGTAATTTTACAAGATTTAGCATGCTTACTACAGAATGAGACGGCAATCGAAAAGATCTCTACTTTCAAAAATGGTGAAGAGTCTGATTTGTTCAATTTTTTGGTATCTCTGGAACTTCAGTCGGAAGATTGCCTTTAATGGATTGAATTCTCAGTCCTACATCACGCAAGCAGTGTTTATGATTGGTGAAAAGTGAAAACCATCACCTCAAACAAAGTGTAAACGACCATTGTCTTAACACCTGCTTCGCCGCTACAATGCGGTAACGTTTGATCAGAAGAAAACGATATTGGCTACCCAGCCGAGGCAGAAATTTCTCTATATTCCTCACTCACTGCAACAGAGATCTTATTTTTCAGCATAAGAATCTTTTCAAAATCATCAAATTCAATCAGCTGGTTATGCATCACCGCATCACGAATATTGACAACTTCTTCGACTGCCTCGACAACTTTCTCCCACCGCTTTGATCCTTCTTTCCTACCTAATTCGGTGAGGATGCCAGCCAGGGTGGTCAGGGAGGTGTAGGCAATATCCGGGTTGAGCTGATCGGGCAAACCATTTTCCTGACAGCGCCCCCGCCAATCATTGGCTACTTCCTGGGTATCTCTATCAAGACGTGTGCGATCCCCGTTCTGCCAGACAAACGAACTTTGATAATACCATCCGGTCAATAGCGGAAGCCCATCAGGCTGCTGATCCCACAGTTGGGCGACTACGAAATTCCTGAGCAAAATTTCAATTTCCTGTAACAGCTCAAACGCGTTTTGATTCAATACAGTTATCGTGGGCATCAGGTCGGCGATATCTGCTTGACGATTGCTGGAGCCGGGCAATCCAAAAATCTGGGTAAGAGCCCGCAACATCAGTTCAATAAACCAGGACTGGAGGACAATATGCCGGCTCTCTTTTGAAACTTTTTCTTTTACGATGCCCATGCTATGCAGTCTTTGCATGGCAGGCGAGAGAGAAATCACTGGGATTTGGCGTAAGACCAGCAGCTTTTTGAGAACTGCAAGCGATTCTGCTGGTACTTGCTGCAAGCATTCCTGGATCCTTTTGCTGTATTGACCCTCAACAGCCGCAGCCCTGGCTGCAGCCAACAGGCTGAGGAGGGTGAGGTCATCTGGAATTATCTTTTGGGCAATTTCCCCCATCACTGCCGGGTTGCCGCCGGCAATTTCATGCATGACCTTGATAAAACCACGCTTCTGAAAAAGCAACGGGTCGATCTCACCATAATGCCCGACGAAATCGTCACTACCAATACCATCCCAAACCAGGTAGTTGGAACCAGTGGTGTAAGGGAACGACAAATTTATCTGGTTATAATGCTCGTCGAGCCCAGCGTCATCCCAAAATCCTGCCAGAACAAAGACGAATTGGGCTTTTTTCGATTCCCAAAAATGCTCGAGATAGCGCAAACTCGAAAAGATCACCCGAAAAGAGTCATAATCATTCCAGGTTATTTGATCGAGATCGACCAGGATTATGAAAGATTGCTTGATAGAGATATCAAGATTTCTCTCGAGCCAATGCCAGGTGCTGTTTAGATCATCCATCAAATGCTGGTTTGGCATGTCTGGTACATAACCCAGGTCATGCAGATCTTCGACTAATTGGCGGCTAATTGGATTGGTTGAGACCTCGATATACGGTCCCAGCACCCTGGCTCGCGGGAATTTAGCAGCACAATCCTCAGAGAGACTCTCAAGAAGGGTGGATTTGCCGGTTCCAGGACCGCCGTTAATAAACAGGGTGTTGGCTTGTTTGGTATCCAACTGCTGAGCGATTCGAGTGAGGATCTTTGAGCTTCCCATCCAACCCTATGCTTTCTCGTATTCTGCCCTGAGCTCATTTTCAACTTCATCCAGATGGGCGGTGGTGCCTAATTTGTTTAGGATCATCGGATAATCTGGAACAGTAAAATAGAATAAATCCGTAACCCTTTCGCGAATCACACTGGTGACTTTGAGCTTTTCGAGACTGCGCATTAAGTCTTTTTCTGGAATTTCAACGCTACTCTGAGCGGCGACATTCTTAATATTACCCATGGTAAAGCTCTGGGCTTCACTTGCCTCTAAAGACATCCAAAGGATCAAATAATTACTCACTGGGTCGAGGTTGAGGTTGAAGGTATTTTTTACGTAGGCAATAAATGATGTGTTGGGATCGGGATCGTTGAACACGCTTTCGACATCACTCAGTAAAACGGTCTTATCTTTTCGCGTGCGCACTCGCTCCAATAGTATCGAACAAAATTGCTGAACAAAAGCCGGGTGCCCTCCAGTGCGCTCCACAATCCGTTGTGGGATCGCCTGGTTTTCAAATTTCCAACCCAGGATGGAAATAAAGCCTTCGCGCACGATCTTTTCGGCGTTTGAAGGCGTCAGATTCTCCAGTTCTCGATTATCAGTGAACATTCTCATCCAGGGGTCACTGTTGGGTGAATATGGTCCTTTACCATGAAGGCAGTCATAAAGGCTCATAAATCCAGCGATGATAACCCTGAACCGGTTGCCGTACCTGTCTGAACAGGCTCTCAACGTTTCGATCAAGATGTGACGTTCCTTATTATTCTGGATATAGCGATCAATCTCATCCAGGAATATTGCCAGCTTGATTTCCGGGTTATTGTCCATCAGATTGCTGATGGTTTCTTTGAGACTCTTGAAGGAGCTGATATCGATATCAAAATCCAGCATTTGCGCAATGCGATACGAAATATGTTCATCGCTGGCATTAGTTTCTCCTTCGATTGAAAGTGAAATGGTTCGATATCCACTACCTTTTCCGAGTTTTTGTTCAATCGCTTTCATTACTGAACTTTTACCGATCCGCCTGCCCCCGTATATGGCGTAATTATCGCCGCTATTGACAATGCGATCGACCAGGCTGGTTCTTCCTTCAAAAATTGCTGTACGTGCATTTACAGACTGATTGATGATGAAAATATCTGAGTTTGCATCGATAGCATTCAGAGCCAACGGGCGTAACACTCCCAGAGGAATATTGTTGCTTGCTTCTGCGATAAGCATGCCAATAAGTCGCGCCTCGTCGATTATGACTAACCCTTTTTTATCCAGTCTCCTCATCACTTTTTCGTTACATCCAGGCACGAACAAAAGCACATACTTGTCTTCCAGGAGCTCCTTGCCATCAATAAATTCTTCGATATCGCGAATGTTGTCTGGCGTCGGTGGGTCACCTGGAAGAGTCATAAAAACATACGGTTTATCAAGTGCGTTAGTTTTTGGATAACGCATTTCCCAAAATTGATGTACAACTGGGTCAGCAGAATCCAGGGATTTGTTGAAATCTGTCACATAGCGATTCATTGATACCATTTGCGCAAAATAGCTGTACAAGCTGGTTGTAGTCAAAATTTCAGACTGGGTGAGATGTTTGCTTTGTACACTGGAAATCTTTTTGATCTTGATCCAGTTCTTCAATATGCTGACCCTGGTCTCGATCGCCGTAGAAGCAATATTATTGCTGGAAAGCCCCAAAGGCGTCAGGTCGTTTTGCTCCAAGTGGCTCAATAGGCTTTCTGCAGTCAGCGTGCCCTTTCGCTCATCAAATACACCTGCTCCTTTTTTATCCAACAGGTCAACAGCCTGTCGGATCGGTTCCACTGCCCACGACTTGTGCGCAATCCGATAATCGATCTCTTTGCAGAATTCATCCAGCGCATCAAAAAGCTTGGGTTTGTCATACAGTCTTCGAACAACCGCTAACCCCTTGTTCAAGGTTTCATAAACTATTTCGGGCATTTCATTCCTGAGTTCAAATATCTGGTTATCCAGATCTTGAATAGTTGCACGGTATTTGCGAATTTGAGTTTCCTCTTCCAGGCGCTTGCTCTCTGCAACTGCCCTCAACTCTTTGGCACGAAGCTTTAGTTCTCTTATTAACCAGTCCCAACGACCGGAATCTTTCGCTATCAATAAGTCGTCGGTCCTCCCGCCCAGTTGCAAAACCTCCGAAGACAGACGATAGGTCTGATGTTCAAATTCACTTTCCAGAGCCTGGGCTTGGTTTTGCTGTTCCAGGGAGATATCCTGCACAATTCTAAGTACTTGGTTTGGTGCCTTGTGATCTTCCAGCAAGAAATAAGCAATCTCTTGTGGCTCCATCGGAACCGCCATGTCCTGTTCCAGCAGATCCAAAATGGTGTCCCAATCGAGCTCATCGGTCTCAACGGCATACCCAATAATTCTGGGGAGGGATCGGACCAGGGTAGGATTGTCCAGTATCCCATAGACAATGAGTTGATCGGGCAGCTCAAGATCACTCGAATCATTTATTGAAGGATAATCCACAATCTGCGGCTGGAGGATAATGTTTATGGCTTTTCTGCTTTCTTCTGAAAGATCAGGGATCATCTTCAACTCGGAACGCAGGGTATCACTATCTACCCCATCAATTCGTTGCAAGGTCAGATTCCAATAATCAAGGATGGCTTGACCGTATTCGATCAGGCTGTTCGCGCATTCGGATAGAATGTTGTTACAGGTCCTCGTCAGGAAAGGATTGGTATCAATAATCCTGTCTTCACGTATCCCATTCTCATACATTTCCGCCAGCTTGGTTTCGCTAAGCTCTTCCTGCATGTCTTTTTTGATTATTTTGGATATTTCAATAAATAGTGACGGTAGTTTCTTGGGCTCTGCCTGATTTAACCTGGTCTCAAACACCTCCAGTCCATCCCGTTTTTCAGCAATTTCCTGCAACAGTCGATCCATCATGGTCATGTGCCGATGGCTGCGCAAACTATTCAGCTTATAAAAATGTCCGCCATCCTTGGTAAAAAGACTTTCCACTTTGCCCCTGGCTTGATCTAATTGCCCCTTGAGAATGTCTTTGGCATCGTCAGAATAAATCGCACAGGTTTTACCATACAAAGACGACTGCCACAATTTGCTCCAGCCTTCCATGCCTTGAACAGGCCATTCCTTGGCAACCTGCCAGAGCAAGCCGTCTTCCTCTTGCAATAAGCCAGCGGATTGCAGTGCCAGCCCGGTGAAACATAACTCGTGAATTCTTTCGTCTTCTTCTAGCAAATATCCGGACAACAAAACAGGGAAGGCCTTTCCTAGCAACTCATAACTCTTCTCATACCCGACCAGTTCATGGGCACCCTTCAAGATGTTAGCATAAACCGTTGAAGGCAGTGTGATCACTTCGTTGGTCTTATTCCCCAATGCGGTTGCTAGCAGGAACAGCAAGATTTCCACGTTGCGGTCGTGTACTGCCAGACTCCTCAGTAATTCCTCAAAATCCTTTTGGCTCCACTTTTGTCTCAAAGCAGCTGCAACTTCAGCGATATCACCCGGCAGGTTTTTCGTAAATTCAATCTGTAGCGTTTTTTCGAGTTTCTGGATCCTCTTTACACTCCAGGTATTGAAATTCGCTTGTTCCATCTGCCCTAGTGTCATCTCCTCTGCGATTACGTCAGATGGATTCTTCTTTAATTCCAATAGCTTGGCTGAATATTTTTTTATCAAGCCAATCGTCATGTTGCGTTTTTCCAAGTTGCTTGAATTAAGAACGGTCAAATCTCGCTGTAGGTGAGCCTTTAGCTCAATCAGGTTTTCTACTGTCATGTCTGCGGGTTCAGAACTACTCACAAAAGATCGATTTTCCCTGTCAAAGGAGCTCAAAGTATCATTCCATTCAGCCGAAAGCTGCTCTGCCAGCGAGATCTCATCCTTTAGTTGGTCAATTTCCTGTAGAAACGTCCTCTTCTTGGCGTCGTAAGACAGAACTGCTTTGAAGCCCTCAGCCAGCTTCTCAAGTTCAGGTTGCTCGTTTAGCGCGTTTGATAAGATGTCTGGTCTTAGCGCCAGTTCTTTTTCTAATCGATCATAAGAATAATTTTCAAATGCTTCTAATTCGTGATATCGTTTCTTCCAATCTTTGATAGCTTCTTCCAATGGTTCGACTGATTGGTCAAGACCAGCGCAATCTTCCTTGTCGATACAAGCAATCATCGATAGTAAAGCTTCTCTCATTTTTGACTGCGTTTTCCGAATAGCAGCCTGGATCTGCGAAGTTGTCTCAAGAAGTTCATTGAGATTTCGGTTGTCCCACTCGTTTTCTTGACTCTCCTGGAGTTCAGACTGGTCAGCCGTCTCCGGTTCAGTGGATTCCACCGGTTCGGGCTTTGGAAACTCCGGGCTTTCAGGCTCCACCTGCTGTTCGGTTTCCGTTGGTTGTACTATCGTTTCCTCAGGTTCTGCAGTAACGTATTCAGGACCGGGTATCTGCTCGTCGGCGACTGTCAATTCTTCAACTGGAGGAGCTACTTCCTCCCGGGTTGGCGTTTCACTCATTGACAATTCTTCCCCCTCGATTGCAACCGCTGCTTCGTCTTCCGTCTCTAAACCGAAGGACAATTGGTCATTTCTTTTCGCTAATTCCAATTCATCCCCATCTGTCGGAGGCGACACCAGGGTATTCTGTTCCGCTTCTTCCTTTTCGCACAAAGCACAACTCAGCCATAATTGAGCCAACTTGAAATGATCTGATTCTGGCTTCTCTTTGTTTTCAATCAATTGATTGATAAATGAATCAAATTTGGGGACATAATCAAAATCATAATAACCTTCAGCAGCTTCCCCCCACGTCCATGGCGTCTTGAAAAACAACCCATCATCCTTCCCCCGGACTCGAATTTCCGAGATTATAGTAGTCTGGGCTTCACTCCATAAAGCGATGATTGCATTGGCTACTTCTCTGCTTTGTGAAAATTTCCTTTCAACATACGGGAGTGCTACCCTTACTGGTGCTCGCTGAAAACTGCGAAATCCGGGAACTTTGACTTCAGAAAAAGCCGCATTCACGATTTTCCGCAAGTCCGCAGAGGCGTGCTCACGCTGATGGAGGGCAATCTCAACAACGACGGTCCGAAAATCTGGTTCCATATAACCAGTTACACTATTCCAATGATTTAAGGTTGGCTCAGTCAAAGTTTTTCTCCTTATTATGGAAATTTGTCGATGTGCGATGGGGGATCTTCTGTATTAACAAACCCCATTCGACAATTGTACCCTCTCGAGTCTATGAGTAGGCTACTAAAATGTTTTGAGCTTTATATCTGTCATCCTGAGAGAAGATCTTTCCCTATCACCTGTCACCCATCAGCTTTCCCTGTTTGGCTTGTCATCCTGAGAGAAGCGAAGGATCTTTTCCTATCACCTATCCGTTACCACCTATGAGCTTTGGGTTCCCACTTCTCCCTAAAACAAGCTCAACTGTTCTGAATCGTCATCCACAACCGAGGAGTGGGAGCGGAGCCAGGTTTCTAACTCAGAATAGTGCCCCTCAAACGGGTAGGGGAAGGGGATGGCGCCGCGCCCGATGAGTTTCTGGTTGCCCAGGGGCATCTGCTCATGCTGCAAGGCAAATACGGGCAGCCATTGCGCTTTCAACGCCTCCGTCGCGCCTGCCCAGGTACCGCCCTTCGCAAAATCACTGGCAATGACGATGGCATAATCCGCCAGGGCGTAAATCAAGCGGTTTCGACCCATGGCGGCGCCAACACTGAAGGGCGCGGAAGGCGAATATGGCGTCGCCAAACATAGCTCGCGCTGGGCGAGGTAGATGCGATAATCGGGGTTGCGGATGGCTTTCTCGAGGCTGTCGGCGAGGATGCCCACTGCGTTTCCACGGGCTTGCAGGGCAGCGCTCATACTGAGAATATCAACGCCGCGGGCACCGCCCGAATAAAGTACCAGTCCGGAGAGTCCGCATGCGTTTCCGACAAATTCGGCAGCCTGCCTGCCCAGATCGTCGAGGTTGCGCGAGCCAACAATGGCAATGCCAGGTTGACCAAGCAGGTCACGATCGCCGGCAAAGAAAAGCACAGCCGGGGCAGCATCCTTCAGACGCTGCTTGTAGCGGGCGGGGTAGTGGGGGTCGGCGCGGGTGAGCACGTCGATGCCCAGGGAAAGCAGCCGCTCGAGCTCAATAGTGAGTGAATCGGCACGCTGTAAGAGGGTGGTGATGCGTTCGGTTTCGCACTCATCTCCATCCGATAATTCGAGCAGGCTGGCGGCATCTTGATGGCGCAAATCGGCAGGCTCAAGCCCGGAAGCGTGGATTTTTTGAGCAAGTTTGCTCCATTGGCGGGTGGTAAGCGGCGCAACTTCAGGCTGAGCGATTTGTGAGCACAGGGCGATGATGGTGAGCGAATTTTCGGTTGGAATCATTTGGTTTTCCTTGTCGATGCCTGTGCCAGCGCAAAGGGATAGACCGGTCCACTCCCTTTTTGGCGCAAGAGGTAGCCCGCCATGCTCAGCGTCCAGCCTGAGTCAATAATATCATCGATCAGGAGCACAGGACCCCTGGGAATTTTGCCGACCAACTCGAGGCTGTCGATCACGTTTTGGGCTTGCTTTGCTTCATTTTGCATCAATTTTTGTTCCTGCACATGCCTGGTGCGTTTCAGGATGGGGCGAAATGGGATTTTTAGCTCGCGCGAAATCTCCTTCGCCAGCCCCGCCACCAGCATGGGGTGGCGCAGTGAGGGGATGGCGCAGATCCATTTGGGAGGCGGGTCGGGCTGCCATTTATCGCGGATCAACTCGACAGCAGCACGAACAAGGTCCTTGGAGAAGTAGCCGTCGGTGTATTTGCCAATTGAAACCTGTTTGCCCCAACCGGCATCGCCGTATTGGCACAACGCCCATCCAGGCGGGTTTTGCAGGTTGGCGGGGATTTTGCCGCTGAGCAAGCCGGGGAGGCTGGGTGGAAATTCAAGGTGAGGGCGGATTTCGTAGCGCAGGCTTTTGAAAAATGCATCGGCTTCGGCGAGCGTGCTGGCACTGACGGTGTCGGGCAGGCGCTGACCGCGGCAATTGGCGCAGCGACCGCAGGGTTGCGCAGCGGGGTCGTCGAGCGCTTTGAGCAGGAACTGCATCGAGCATCCTTTGTGGTCAATGTAAGCCTGCATTTCTTCAAGCTCGCGCTCCCGTTGGGCAGAAATCCGCTCAACGCGGGCTTCGTCATAGGTCCAATCCCGGTCGGTACGGATATAAATCTTTCCAATTGAAGTGAGGGCGCCATCCACTTCCAGCAGACGCAGGGCTCTTTCGGCAAGGATTGGGTTGACGTTTACCTGCTCCAGTATTTGATCAAGGCATAATCCCTCAGTTTTTTCGAGCGTATGTAGGATCTCGTAAAAGACTCTTGCATCTGGGAAGGCTGATTGGATGAAGAAATTGTGGATCTCTGCGTCCTCTTCGCCTGAAAGCAGGATACCATAGGAGTGGTGCAAGGCTCTGCCGGCACGCCCAGCCTGCTGATAATAGGCGATTACCGAGCCGGGCGCCTGAAAATGGATGACGAAACTGATGTCGGGCTTGTCAAAACCCATGCCCAGGGCAACAGTTGCCACCAAAATCTTGACTTTGTTGTCGAGGAAGTCACGCTCCAAAGCTGCACGCTGTCCTTCGCCGCATTTGCCGGCGTGGTAAGCCTGGGCGTTGAAGCCCCGCTTCTGCAGCCAGCCGGTCACAAGTTCAGTATCCGCGTGGGTTTGGCAATAGATGATTCCGCTGCCCTTGAAGCGAGCCAGATTCTCAGCCAGCCAGGCAAGGCGCTCACTCGGTTTAGCAAGGCGGATCGCCTGCAGGCGCAGCGACTCGCGCGCCAGCGGTCCGCGGATAGTGACCAGGCTCTGCCCAAGCTGTGCCTGGATGTCGTCGATCACGCGCTGGTTGGCAGTGGCGGTGGTAGCAAGCAGCGGCGTGCCTGCCGGAAGCTGTTGGATGATCAGAAAAATGCGGCGGTAGTCGGGGCGAAAATCGTGACCCCAGTCGGAGATACAGTGGGCTTCATCGACGACGAACAGGCCGATCTGAGTGCGAAGCGCAGCAAAGATTCGGCGCAGGAAGGTGGGGTCGTTTAGCCGTTCAGGCGAGACCAGTAGCAAATCGACCTGGTTGCTGGAGAGGTCGCGCCAGATTGCGCTCCATTCGGTTTTGTTTTCACTGTTGATGGAGCTGGCATGCAAACCCAGTGACCTGGCAGACTCAATTTGGTTGCGCATCAGCGAGAGCAATGGGCTGATCAGCAGCGTGGGACCGGAACCCTGCTCGCGCAGCAGTTTCGTGGCGAGGAAGTAGACCATGCTTTTGCCCCAACCAGTGCGCTGGACCACCAAAACGCGTTGTTTTTTGAGAGCAACCGCTTCGATCGCTTCCCACTGACCCTGCCTAAACTGCGCCTGGCTACCGAGCATCTGTCTGAGCAACTGCAGGGCATGATTTTTATCAATCATCGCTTCTCGCTTTGTTGGGCTTGGATTTTTGATCGGGAATAATTGTAAAGGTATTGGGGATGGAGTGGTTTGGATTGGACAAAAAAGGGGTTTTGGTCATCGAAAAACGACTCGCTCAATGACCAATTTCCAAATTTGTGTCGTGAGCCAGGTTTCACAAATCATCGGTCACAATGGATCTTGAATAACAATGTTGTTTGGTTTCGTCGAGCCATCTGGCTTCACGAAGTTGGACTGTTGGGTCAGGAGCTAAGCCAGACCGCCAATTGGAATCAAAATTGCCGGCTTCTGGTGATATCATTGAAAAAAGACATCCAACTGGAGGGAATATGGCACAAGTTATTGGGCAGTTGCGAGCAGAGGCGACACCGGGTGAGCGATTGGTGTTGGAAATGCTCAGGGCAAATTTGCCAAAAGATGTCACTGTTTACGTTGAAACCCCGATTTATCTTCCAAGAAAAGCGTCCCATCCCGATTTTATCATCCTGACTAACTATGGTTATGTGATCCTTGAGGTTAAGGACTGGCGAAATTTCACTGCCAACCGGCACCAGGCTTTTATCAAGACCAAGGATGGCGAAATTGCCCATGCCAACCCTGTGAACCAGGCGAGGGATTACGCGCTCGATCTGAACAACGCGATTAAACGGCTCGCGGAAAGACGCAAAACCCCCTGTCCGGAGATTCCTTATGGTTATGCTGTTATTTTCCCATTTTTTCCTGGCTATCAAAGGATGGAAATCGAGGAAGTCTGGGGTGAGTCTTTTGTGCTTTACCAGGAGGATCTGAGCAGCCACCTGATCAACCGCACGATTCGAAATACGATCAGGGAAGATAAGATCAGTCCGATTACCAGGGAGGTGATGGACCTGGTGAGGGGCACTATTTATCCTGAGATTACCACTTCGGATGGCGTGATTTTGGATGAAGAGCAGGCAAAACTTGTGCTGGAGCCCGTGCCTGAAGAGGCGGCAAAAGCAACAGCGCCCGCGGCTGCCAGGAAGCCAGTTACGCGATCGTTATTTGATGACGAGATCATCGATCTGCCGGAAAGTGATCTGCCACTTGAAAGTGAGCAGATTATCAGCGGCAATTCGGTGCGGCTGGTGCGCGGTGTGATGGGCAGTGGTAAGACCCTGGTTTTGCTTGGAAAAGCCAAACATTGGTCAAAAATGTATCCCGATTGGAATATTTTGGTGTTGGCGTTTAACAAAGAATTAGCCCAATCTTTGAAGAAGGATTTGAGGGGCTCTCCCAATGTTCGGGCGACGCACCTTGATCAACTTTTGCGTGAAGTGATCACCGATGCGGATAAATATTTGTGGGTTTATCCGTTAGACACGAAAAGCTGGCTGGAAAATCACAAAAGTCAGTTCAAGATTATTGAAGATCTGGGCGTTGATTTTGTTTCAGCAGAATTGAGCTGGATCCAGGAGGTCATGATCGGCTCGCGCGAGGAATATCTTGGCGTCAAGCGCGTTGGCAGGGGTAACCAGGTGCAGATCAGCAAAACTCAACGCAGCGAGATTTTCGACCTGCTCGAGGATCACTATCTTGAGCTGGATAAAAACCGGCAAGTGAGCTGGGAATTGCTCTATTTAAAATTCTTACAGTGGGTCGAAACAGGGGTAATCGCGCCCCCGCAATATGACGCGATCCTGATCGATGAAGCCCAGGATTTTGCGCCGTCATGGATCGCGGTGGTCAACAAGCTGCTGAAGCCCGGGGGCAATTTGTTCATGGTCGACGATCCTACCCAATCGATTTTCCGCTATTTCACCTGGCGGCAACGGGGTGTTGAAGTGGTGGGGCGGACAAAATATCTGAAGCAGCCCTACCGCAATACCCTTGAGATCTATTTGGCAGCTCAGGCGATCATCAAGGACGACCCGCAGTTGATCAATCAACTGGCAAGCGAGGGGGAGGAGTTTCTGTCGCAGGACGACTTGAAGGCTATGCGCAGCGGGGAAAGACCGTTGCTGATCACGGCGCGGGAACCGGGGAGTGACGTTTCTTTTGTTGAATCGCAGGTTCAGCGATTGAAGGCAAAACAGGGGATCGAATACGAAAATATGTGCGTCATTTTGCCCAATGGACGCGAGGCGGCGAGATTTGAAAAGGCGCTCTCGAAGTATCGGGTCAAAGTGATCACCTCGAACCGGGTGAAGGGTCTGACCTTCGATGTGGTGTTTTTGTGCGGACTGGAGCATTTCTTCCGGGAAGGAAGCGCGGAAGATTTGTCTTACATCTCTCATCAGAAAAGGATCGTCTATACCAGCATGGGCAGGGCGAAACAGTTGTTATATCTGCTCCACCACAACAGAATCTCGCCAAGTTTTGAGGTTTTGAAGGATCACGTGGATTTTTATGCGTTTTGACAGGCGCAGGGGCTGCCTCTGCCTTGTTAGTCGAGGCTGATTTTATAGACGCTCATAAACTCTGAGCCGAACGCGCGCAGCGAAGCCACGAGCGTAAAGCGGCTCCGGAAATCGATGTTATCTCCCTGATACATCCAACTGGATACTTTCTGCCTATCATTGTCTTTGTAGTACATGGTTAATTGTGTAATGGTGGCACCATGGGGGAGAGCTATCCCAGTCACCATCGTGCTGTTTCCGTTTGTACTCGGATTGTAAAGGCTGGTATTTTCATATGCTCAAGGGGTTGAAGTGTTGTATGGTCTGAAATCAAGAGGGCTGATCATGATGAAGCCTGGTCCTCCTGGAACAGGATCTGCTGTGATCGTTTCGCCTGCATCGGGTGCGTTTCCGAGTAGGTTGCCCCCAATTTCACCAATTAGAACCTCCTGGTGCTATGGTTGGGTTGATATTTAATAACAACTATAATCAAATCCGGTTTGCATAGGCAATATTTACTTATACAAACATTATACATATATCCTGATAGGAATGATGCAGGCGTGCTGTTAGAAAGGTTTCATCTGCTAATATCTATGCGAAATTCAGATCTTGGGAGTACGTAGGGGCAAGCTCAGCCCTGTGATTATTTATCCCAGCAGCTGCCCGGTTGGCGGTGATGATTGGACAGCTAACCGAGAGGGACGGCTTGCATTAAAGTAGAAGGAATTGTGCTCCGTACCTCCCATCCACTCCAGGTCGCTACCCTACCGGGATGTTGGGCCACTCCCGCAGGGGAATGCTTTAAGCCTAAAGGTTAATTTGCAGGTGGTCTGCCAGGCGGTTGAGTAAGCGCTGCTGGGTGGCGCGGTCTTCCACGCCCTGAAGCAGCAGGCTCAGGTCGGAGGCGCCCTGCCCTACATAAGCAAAGCGCCCGGTTTGCCCAGCATCCAGGCGCTGGCAAACAGAGCCCACCAGGTCTGCCAAAGCGGAAGCCGGCAGTTGTGCCAGGCGCTGGGCAGGCAGCGACGCGGGCTGATGGGTTTCCAGGGTGCGGCTGATGGCAAGGCTGAGCGGGCTGTGCACCCCCACCGACAGGCTGGCTTCGATCAGCCACGACAGGAAGGCTTGCTGCAGGTTGGCGCCGAGAATGCGATTTTTGAGCGTGCTGTTGGCAGTAGCCAGGAGCTTATCGTAATCCCACTGGATATTTTTCAGATCCTCTCGTACGAGGGTTGAATTCGCATTTTCAGCATAAGAAGTCTCATGCGGCACGGCTGAATGCTCTCCAGATCCTTTTCCATCCACCGAAACGGATACCGTTTTTGGCGCAGGGGTATGTGGTTGGAGGGATTTTTGATGGTCTGTAAGGGAATGTTTTATCTTAAAGAGTATATTAAGAATTGTGTCAAACTGACATATTCCCGCCGCAACCATCGTCTCAAAATAACTATTTAGGGCATCCACGAGCGTATCAAAATGACATATTTCCAGGGGGTTAAGGGTCTCATTCTGACAAATTCCCTCATTCTCTAAAGTCTCAAAATGACATAATCGTTCTGTTTTGGTTTTGCTTTGGGTGAGCATGAGGGCCTGTATCTGGCTGTTGGAAGCAAACACAGCCAGCGTTTCTTCGGTGAGCGGGGCAGGCAGGGCGTGCAGAAAAGCGCTGATGGCATGACGCAAGGTTTCGTCCTGGGCGGTGAGCTGCACTTCGCTGACGCGCAATTGCCAGTCGGTGCCAGACTCAGTCTTACGAGTTGCAGTGCGCAGCAAATATTGGCTGGCGAGTTCCCGGTTGGCAGCGCGCCAGTCGCGGGTGTATTGCGATTCGGGTTGAATTTGCCCGGTGCGAGGGCGCCCGCGTTTGCTTTTTGTGGCATGGGGGATGCGCTTGGGCAGCGTTTCGGAACCGATCCAGCCTTGCAGGGTTTCCAGCCCGCCGACCACCCAAAAATGGTTGCGGTCCTGCCCACGAGCCCAGTCGATGTAACAGCAATTTTTCGACATCAGGTAGAGCATACCCAGGTCGTCACCCAGCTCGGGTAAAACATTGGTAAACCAGTACCAGGGAATTGCGAGGAAGCTCTCCGGGCGGATCAGGTGGCTGGAAAGACGGTCGCACAGACCCGAAAGGGTGGGGTCCAGGCGAGGTGAGTTCAGCAGCTGGCTGACCACCTGGTGCACACTGCGCGCTTCAAGCGGTGTGCACATGGGCACAGTTGGCAAGCGGTAAGGGAAGGCGAGAATCTGGCTGCGGGGGGTGTTGAGGGCGCGCGTGAGCACGGCGGTGGGCTGAGCGTGAAGACCTTGCGAAAGCAACCAGGCTCCCAGGTCTTCAGCGTCGCCGGGTGTGAGCAATTGCCCGCGATAATGGTAAGTATTTGGCAGGCGCCTGATCTGACCGTCCACAAATTGGTGAGCCGGGTCAGCTCGTTCGACAAACCAGTCCATCTGCCCATTTTTAAAGATGCGGAAAAACTTGGCGCGGCTGATGCAATTACCCAGCATGCGCAGGATGGACTGGACATCGATGGTGACATCGTTACCGGTTTTAGGATAAAGCTGGCTGGCGCCGTCTTCGCGGGAAGAAAAATAGAAAGCCTGGCGCAAGGCGGTGGCGATCAGAACGGGTGCGGCACTAACAAAAGGTACAAAACGGAGCAGGTAAGTGGGCAAAGCGACGATCCTTTCGGGATTAATGATCGCGTCGCTAATGCTGGCGGCTCCTGGTTGGAAGTGGAGCGTGTCGGCATCTGTGCCCATGGGCACACTTTGTTGCAAATTCAGCCTAAAATGACGACCGGAATGGTCCTGAACAACAGTTTCGATGAGCGGAAAATATTGGCATAGGCTGGAGTAGACCTCGGGCTCGGCGGCGATGATGTAATTGCCGTCGTAAACTTGCTGGCTGGAAGCAAGCAGGTCCGAAAGCGTTTCATCGTTCAGCGCGTTCAGTGTGCTTGTGATCTCTAGCCAGGCGTTTTGCTCAGTCATTTCAATTTACCTTATGCTCAAGAATAGCAGATTCTCCTTAAGAAAACCAGAGAGCAAAAGCGGAAATTTAAGGGTCAGTTTTTCCACTTTCGGCAATTTTAAGCCTCCAAAAGGTCAGCCGCGGCTGAGAGGCACTCCGAAACAGAGCTTCCGTGGCTTGCGATGAGCTTGCGCATTTCCTCTTCACTGATCACAGACTTTGGAAAAAGATTGCCAGCCGCGAACATACGGTAGTACAACAGCTCGATCAGTTCTGCCTGACTGGGTTGCCGGAAGGGCACATAAAGCCCCAAAAACTGGCTCAGCGCGCCAATGTTGCTGGTGACGTTGTTGATATCCTGTAGGAAAATGATGGTTTTGATCTTTTTGTTATTTTCCACCGACCATTCCAGCAGCAAGGTCAGATATTCCTGATCAACCGGCGGTCCGTCAAGCACGATCAGGAGCTGGTCGTTGCCATCCTGCAGGCGTTCAAAGATGCTGTCTATTCGGTTGGCGTTGGAGCGCGAGGAGGGCAGACCGAGGGTCTCGATCAGCGCCATCAGGAAGTGGCGCGGCTCGGTGAGCGTGTTGGTGTTCATGTACATACCAAAGATCTGACCGATGTTGGGAGCGGAATAATGCGTTTGGGCGATCTTCATCGCCAGCATGCTCTTCCCTCCGCCAGAAGGACCGGCAAAGACCCCCAGATTTTTGGATGGGTCGCTGTTGTCGTAGATGAAGTCGTTGGCAACGCTGAGCACTTTGCGCTGCTCCTTCACGCCCGGGAAAAAATAGCGCGTGTCAGCATAACGCAGGAAGGGGTGTTCAAAAAAACTGGCTTGAAGCAACTCAAAACTATCAGGCATAAATCACCACCGTAAATGTTATGCATAAAGCGTAGCAAAACCAGTGAGTTAAGTCAAGTAGTTAAAAAATATTGCTTAGTTGCTTAAACTGAATCGAATAAATAAATTACAATACAAATCCAGCTTGTTATCCTGTTCATTTTAATGTAGAATTGAGCTTAGTTCAACATCAGAAAAAGGATGCCCATGGCAATTATATCTCTGGTCAATCGAAAAGGTGGGGTCGGTAAATCTACCATCAGCATCAACCTGGCAGCCGGTTTGGCGATCCATGAATCACGCAAGAAGAACAGTAAACCGGTCCTTCTAATTGATATGGACGACCAGCTTTCGGCAACCATTACAGCCATGGGCGGCGGTTTTTCGGAAGATTTTGTGCCGGTGATCACCTCAGACAACAACTACCCCCAGGCATTGGAAAACGGCTATGGCGCCAGTGAATCGCTGATCGTCGATTCGTTGATCCCGCGCAAGCGCGGGCAGAAGGTCAAGTTATTCCGCACCAACAAAGCACGCATGGAAAGCCTGGAAGCCAGCCTGAAGCTGCGCGATGAAGCCGACTTTCAGCTCACTTATTTCTTGGAGCCGATCCAGGAAGATTATTCCTATATCATTATCGACAACCCTCCCTCCGCCGGCATGCTGCCAATGAACTCGCTGGTGGCAAGCTCGCACGTGCTGATCCCGATCGAACCAGACGGATTGTCGCTAATTGGGCTGGCAGATATTTTGCGCATGGTCGAAAACGTAAAACGCACCACCAACCCAGACCTTGAAGTGCTGGGCATCGTGCCATCACGCTTCCGCATGGTGCGGCGCCAATCGCAGGACGTGATCGCCGAATTGGAACGTATTTACGGGCACCTGCTGCTACCCTACATCAAGGATCTGGCAGATATTTCAGCGGCGACTACGGCGGGCTATGACGTGTTTTCCTATTGCCCCGAAAAATCACAGGCGTATCGCTGCGTGTCGAACCTGGTGGACGCGGTTTTAGGAAAATTGGGAGCTGCCTGATGTGTGCCCATGGGCACAGTTTGGCTGATTGGAAATTGAGGAGTTTGAAATGGCAAGAGAAGTAAAACGAAATTTTGGCAGTCTGCTTGAAACCACAACCGAGGCGTTCGAATCCAGCCAGAGCGTGGAAGAGCAAGGCATTCCCAGTGGTCCCAAGATGATCAACAATCGTCAGAGCGTCTACCGCGTGCCTGTCTCGATGATCAGACCCGACCGCTTCCAGGCGCGTCTGCTGCTGCCTTTACCACTGCGTGCGCACTTTTATAGCGGTGAACGCGATTGGCGCGAAACTGTGCAAGCCTGGTTCGCGCTGGCAAAAACCGACCGCCTCAACCGCCGCATGCTGGACGAACTGATTGTACTGGGCGATTCGCTGCACGACACCGGGCAGATCAAACCGGTCACCGGTCAAATTGTGAACGAAGATGGGCGCGATGTTTTCAAAATGCTCACCGGTGAACGCCGCTTTTGGGCAACTGCCATCCAGGCGGTTTTAAGCGAAAGTCCCGATGAACCCTACGTGCTGGCGCTGATCGATAATCAACCCTCGCTTGAGAAGCAAATCGCCGAAAACATGGCATACAAAGCGCTCACACCAGTTGGTAAGGCGCGCGCCGCTGCCCGCCTTGTGCTGGAAGCCAACCAGATCCAGCCGGCAGAGGGTGAAAAAGAGGTTGACTATTTCCGCCGCGTGAATGACGTGCGCCTGAACGATGAGGTTAAAGATCTGCTGCAGAAAAATCTGCAGATGGAACGCACCTATTTTGGCAGGCTGATGAACTTCTTCCAGCTGCCAGAAACATCACTCGAGCTGGCAGACCGTGCCGAAATGCCCGAACGTGTTTTACGCGAGATCATGCGCTATGATGCCAGGCTCTGGTCGGGCGCTGTTGAATATTTTGCTGAATTTGACAATCGCTCTTACCTGGATGTGCAGGCATTTTTAGAGCGCGAATCCGGCAAAACCCAAACCCGGCAACCGCGCATCCCGGCAGACCCGCTCACCAAATCCGCCCGTAGTCTGAAGAAGGTTTTGCTGGGGATGGATCAGCTGCCCCAGGAAGATAAATCGGGTTCATTGGCGGATGCGCTGATTGGCGACAGCGACAAAAAAGAAGCCCAGGAACTCGCAGACAAAATCACCGCTCTCGCGCAAGCCGTGCAGACGCGGGTGAAGGCTTTGAAGTAACATCGCCCCAAGACCCTGTCAGTACTCGACAAACTGTGCCCACGGGCACAGTATTTTAAGCTTGTCATCCTGAACGGTTTACCCTATCATCCTGAGCCGTCCGCCTGTCATCCTGAGCCGTCCGCCTGTCATCCAAAGCCCGCTGCCTGTCCTCCTGAACCGTCCGCCTGTGATCCTGAGCCCTCAGCCTGTCATCCTGAACCGTCCGCCTGTCATCCTGAGCCTCCTTTGCAAAGGATCTTAGCGGTCGTTGCGCCAAAATTCTCTACCTCACCAAAAATGACAAATGTGTCCTCTTTTCCAGATCATCGCCCCTACTCTGAACGACTCAATCTGTCATCCTAAGCCCTCTGCCTGTCCTCCTGAACCGTCCGCCTGTGATCCTGAGCCCTCGCCTGTCATCCTGAGCCTCCTTTGCGAAGGATCTTCGCGGTTATTGCGCCAAAATACTCTGCCTCACCCAAAATAACAAATGTATCCTCTTTTCCAGATCATCGCCCCTATTCTGAACGTCTCAATCTGTCATCCTAAGACCGCTGATCAGCCATCCTAACGACCGGGATGGCATGGAAGCCATCCCTTACGCCTACTCGTGCGATCGCAAGGTCAGGTCGACAAGCGCAACCTGACCTACACTGTTCCCTGCTCCCCGTTCCATGATCTCTTCGTTGTGCCCTCGGGGACGATGTTTCCGTCATTGCGAGCCGTTTGCCAAAACGGCGTGGCAATCTGCCTTTATCAATTCTTTCAGTCAAAACTGTGACAGCCGAATGGTGAAGAATTTGAACCGCGAATATTCGAGTGGAGCTGAATCGTTGCCGGATTGAAAGCACGAAAGGTTTTATACAACTGAGATTTCCGGTGCTTTCAATCTCGGTCTACAAAGATCCCTGCTCCCCGTTGCCTGATCCCTACATTTACAAATCCAACCGTTCGAAACGAACAACAGACAGTTGATACGCAACTATCGTAGTAACTGCAAACACCGCCAGCCCGACAAACATCGCCAGCAGTCGTTGGGGCAGGTAGGCTGGTTCGATCGAATCCAACGCAACTTTCCATCCAGGAACCAGGTTGATTGCTACTTCCGCAATCACGGTCACCACTCCCATCGCCACCCCTGACAACAGGAAGGGTATACCGGTTTTGTAACCCGTTCTATAAAACATGGGCAGAAAGATCAGGTTGAACACACCGAACATCACGAACGCCACCCGAACAGCGTCAAGTTGGCTTCCACGCCTGCCAGGTTTGGCGCACCATTCAGTCGGCTTCGAAGTAGCGCAAATGGGACCGAGACAACTATTTGCAGCAGTTCGAAGATGATCACCGTTGCAAACCGCGCCCGTACTACATCCTGCTTACGCACTGGCAGCAGCGCGGTGAAAAAGAGATCGTTATTGGTGTTGCCGAGCAGGAAGATGAAGAAAATCCCCAGTGTTTGGTAAAAAAACACGACCTCATAGGGGTAACTCGGAATCAGAAGCATGGCTGCCATAGCCAGGAAAAGGTAATTCAGTGGCTGCACCGACAAGCTTAACTCTTTATAGAGCAGGTTTTTCATTCGTTGCCGTCCTTTCGCTATAGACCATGATTGCCTCCAGATCAGCCTCCGAAACCCTGAACCCGCCTGCCTTTGCCAGGTCTTCTTTGAGCAGCAAGCCCGAGAATTCACCCCGCCGCTCATGAAAACCGGTCAGCCTGCCCCGTAATTCATCTGACAGCTCATCTGTCCGCCCCTCAACCACGCGCCAGGAATCCACTAAAGCTTCTCTGCCCATGCTCGCCACGATTTTTCCATCCTGGATGTAGGTGACATCGTCTGCGCATTTATCCAGATCGGAGGTAATGTGCGTAGAGAAGAAGACCGTTGCGCCTTCCTTGTCAACCAGCTCCTCAAAAATCGTCAGCAGTTCATCTCGTGAGATTGGGTCCAACCCGGAGGTCGGCTCATCCAAAATCAACAGTTCGGCATGGTGCGAGAGCCCCAGCGCGAGGGCAAATTTGATCGCCATACCCTGAGAAAGCTCTTTAATTCGCTTTTGCGGGTCCAGACCAAAACGTAAAAGGTAATCCCGGTAGAGCGATTCGTCCCAGGAGGAGTAAAAACGGCGGTAGACAGCACTGATCTTGTCCAGCTTAATTTGCGCATAGTAATCTACTCCTCCGGAGATGAAGGAGAGGCGCTGCTTGATTTCAAACTCGTGCTGGCGAATATCCAAGCCGAAGAAACGGATCTCACCGCGATCCGGATGCACAAGGTTGAGCATCGATTTCATCGTGGTGGTTTTTCCAGCTCCATTGCGTCCGATAAAACCCATGATGCGCCCGGGCTCAATCGAAAAGGTCACATTTTTGAGCTGAAAACCCGGGTAGGCCTTAATCAGGTTTATTACTGAAACGATTTCCGTCATTCTTCCTCGATCCGCTCTTCCTGATTGGGGCTGGGCTCACCCTGCAGTGTGGTGAAAAAACCCGGAGCCCTCTCGAAAAGGGCGGAGGCTTTAATCAGCCCGATACCCTGGTCAAGGTCGCCCAAAACCAGCAGCTTATCACCGACCTGGATGTTAAAATCGCGCCGCGCGCTGGCGGGGATCACAATCTGCCCTCGCTCACTGACCGTGATCGCACCGTAAAACCGTTTTTTTTCCGATGGATGTTCCATTATTCCTGCTCCTCGTATGTAAAGTCTTGTATACAAGATGGAACTTACATCCGAAACGAATGGTTGTCAAGAATCAGCTGCCAACTTATCTCCCCTCGTTGGGTATAAGCTCTTTCAAGAACTCGCATCTCATTTGTGATAGAGTGACTTCAAAAAGAGGTGCCTCATGCGAAAGCTGATCGTATACGAACACATCACCATGGACGGTGTCGTCCAGGGTCCGGGTGGTCCGGATGAAGATACCAGCGGCGGCTTTGCCTGCGGTGGCTGGATCAGTGGTTATGCCGACCAAATTCTTTCAACAAAACTTCGCGAGCAGATGGGTAAGCCTTTCGACTTGCTTTTGGGGCGAAAGACCTTCCAGATCTGGGAACCTTTCTGGCCGCACCACGCCCAGGATTGGCCTGGCGTGATGATCGCCACCAAGTACGTGGCTTCCAACACGCTCAACTCCAGCCTCTGGCAGCCAACCGTATTTCTAAATGGCGACATCCCCACACAGGTTGCTGAAATCAAAGCCCAACCCGGACCCAACCTCCACAGCTGGGGCAGTGCGAATATGCTGCAGACCCTGCTCAAAGCAGACCTGGTGGATGCCTTTTGGTTGATGATCTACCCACTCACGCTTGGCGCAGGCAAACGCCTTTTTGCCGGCGGCGGCATACCGGCAGCATTCAAGCTGATGGAAAGCCATACGACCTCCAAAGGCGTGATCATCGCGGCTTACGAGCGCGACAGGGAAGAGAAAATCGACAATCAATAGCCAGGTTGGAAAGCGAAGAATACTGCGCCCATGGGCACACTATTGTTTCAGATTCTCATCCATAAGCAACACCACATTGGTTGGGGCAGGCAAGCAGAGTAGAGCGGATCGAACGTAACTTTCCGTTCTGCTGCCAGGTTGATTGCTGCTTCCGCAATTGTGACCAACCTGTCCTCACCGTCAACCCCGAAACAAACAACAAACTTGTTTGCGCCTGGAAGAACTGTCTGACTCCACTCAGGTCATAAACCCGCAAAGATTCCCCCCTTGTTTCCAATTATTAATGCGCATAGCTATTGCTATACCAAACGACGCAGGGGAGACACTGTTCAATTTCACACTCAATTATGTAAAAATTCAGATCGCAGAACGCATTACTTTAACAGTTCTTCCTTAAAACTACCTGGGTCTTTGGCAAGTCTGCCCGGAATCCAGGTCTGTCGAAAAAACCCCCACTAAATTGAGGTAATGGGCGAGGTTTTGGAAATAGGTTGATTCGACAACGATGCGCCCGATTTTGACACCAATTTACCTCTCGACGCTGATAAATATCTGCTCACACCCCCATCCCTGATCCCCAGAGTCTCAAAATGACAAATTCGACTATAGCTCGTTGAGCTTCCAAACCACCTCAAAGATCATCAGCCGAAAAAAACGTCACATTTCCAAAGATTTCGAACACATATATAGTAGACAGGAAAGATTCAACACATAAAAGGAGTATCTTACGACAACTGCAACCTGGATACCCTACTCTGGTCCTTATTGGTACGAAAAGAATCCTTGGCTTCTTGATGCAGAGAAGGCAACGATGCATTACAACTTTCCGACATTTCGGTTGGAAATCTCGGATGAGAAGGAGTTGTCCTGGGTTGGGGTCATCTGTTTTGAGCAAAAATTAAAGTCAAAGAAATTTTTGATCCGTGTTATCTACAAACCAGATTTCCCACTAAACAACTGGGAGGTTAATGGTACCGCAGTGTCAGAAGCGGAAATATTAAAGCATAAATTGATCCCGACACGTTTTGATTACCTTCAAATAATCAATTTGCTCTCCGGGTCACCTTCCCGATATTCGGCAGTGACAAGTATTGCCGGTAAAGCGCTACAAATCAATTATGAACTATTCTATAACGGGGGCTACATTACTCTTTCCGAATGCCAGCGGCTTAAGGATTTCATATTTCTGCAAAATCTGGCTGAATTCTCTATCGAAGATCAGGTAAATATACCTGGAATTTCGCGGTGAAATATGATGGCATTTGCTATGGCGTGCTTCAAAAGGTTTTGCTTGCTGTGGAGTGTTAGGAAAATTGTGAGTTTTTTAAAAATTCTGTCACAAAAGACGGAAAACAAGACAATATATAAGTAAGTAGCAATCACAGAAAAGGAGGGCAAGCAAATGAGAAACCGGGAGATTTTCACGACCAACCGCAAGCCAAAAGTCCAGGGAGTTGAACGAAAGCAGCAGGGTATTCACGAGGCACCGGCAGAAGTAATCTGTTTAGAAGTCAATTCAGGAGGTATTGAGATGGACAAACAATATTCAGGTTTACGCAACAAATCGATTGTCATCCCGTGCGCCGTACTGGCGTACTACCAGGCTGGCGAGGTGGATGACAAACTCCAGACACGCCTTGCACTTCGTGATTCACTCTCGCGGGGCGAAACCACTTACACCAGCCCAGTGGGGGTGATAAATAAGGAGGGGCAGCAGGAGTTGACTTCTCTGCAAGTTCCTAATGGCATCCTGGGTAATTACCAAGCTGGTGAGGTGGATGACAAACTCCAGACACGCCTTGCACTTCGTGATTCACTTTCGCGGGGCGAAACCACTTACACCAGCCCAGTGGGGGTGATAAATAAGGAGGGGCAGCAGGAGGTGACTTCTCTGCAAGTTCCTAATGGCATCCTGGGTAATTACCAAGCTGGCGAGGTGGATGACAAACTCCAGACACGCCTTGCACTTCGTGATTCACTTTCGCGGGGCGAAACCACTTACACCAGCCCTGTGGGGGTGATAAATAAGGAGGGGCAGCAGGAGGTGAATTCTCTGCAAGTCCCTCCAGGAATCCTCTCGTGTGACCAGGCACAAACTGGTGATCAAGATGATGTTCAAAAAGAAACATCAACCAAGGGGGAGAATGTGGAGAGTCAGGACACCCCTGACTCTCCCAAGTTCCAAAGAAGTGAGCATTTTGCCCGACAAAGAGAAGTACTAAGAGAAATGCTTCCTAAAGAGGGGTCGTCGAGCGAACTAATGCTCAATTTGCCCACCATCAAAGCAGACGATGAACCGCGATTGATCATCCCTGCCTGGATTTGCTCCAGCGACCCAACACCTAAAGAAGATGAACGAATGAATCAAGAACTTGCCAGGGCGCTGTTGGGTGGTGTTCAGGTTGATATCAGTCCATTAGGAGTAGTAACGATGCTGGAAAAGCAAGGTGATGCGTCCGCAAACCCAATAGAAAAGCCCTCGTTCCTTAAAGAAAACGATCAAGATATGGCAAAACGACACCAGGTTCGCGCAGCAATGATCGAAGATAGCTTAGTACTGGATGGAGAACGCATGTTGCCTGACCAGGACAGAAATGACACTGACCCTGCGGTTCAACCTGAATCCAACAACGCACTTGACATTCCCCCTGGAATCCTGGCTGCGAGTTTTTACTGGTACGAGAGAAACCAACAGCTTCTCGATTCCGAGAGAGCCAGTATGAAGCATTTCTTTCCAACTTTCCGCCTGGAAAAAATGAATGATGGCAGGTTGTGCTGGCGAGGAACTTTCTACCCAACAAACCTGAGAACCAATGCGAGATGGGATCTCAAAGTTGTGTACCAACATAACCATCCAAGCCACAGTACTTACGGTGGTTCTATCAGGGTTTATTCTGAGTCTCCGAATTTGGAAGACATATCCCGCCGACTGGGCGAGGCAATCCCTCATGCCCCTAAAGACGAAAACGGTAAGTACTTTCTCTGTACCAACCGAACCGAGGATATGAAGATAGGAAATCATCAAACCTCAGCAGCCAGCGCTCTGGGCTGGGCTGCCAAATGGATCGCAATTTTTGAGATGTGGTTGGCTGGCGATATCACAACGGCTGAGTTTTCTAGTCATAAATATTAAGAGCGGAGAGATGTCCGGCAGTCAGAAGTGATCTTGAGCGCAAAAGGCAACCTGGGCACAACTTAAAGAATTCTGTCACAAATGATGGAAAACGAGACAATAGATAAGTAAGAAGGTAATCATAGATATGGAGGGCAAGTTCATGATCAACCAGATTCTCACAACCAATAGTATTTCCACCGTCACACCCTCAATGGGGTTAGTCAAATTCGATGCAGAGCGAAACCGGGAAAGTCTTCGCGACGCTTTGATAAAAAACATCAAGTTCGAAGTCAATCCAGGAGGTACTGAAATGGACAAACGCCAATCAGGTTCTAATGATCATCCGCGGATCTTCATTCCGGAAGGGATTCTGGCTTACAACCAGGAGGAAGAGTCCCAACGAAAACGCAAGGCGCTGCGCGAGTCACTTTCCATCGGGGAAACTACCTACACGAGCCCGACAGGGGTGGTGAACAAAGAGGGGCAGCAGGGAGCCAACGCCCTGCAGATCCCGGAAGGGATCCTGGCGTGCAACCAGCTACGAACTAACGATGAAGAAGCTACTAGAGAAGTAACTTCCATCAAGGGGGAGGATGTGGAGAGCCAGGGTAATCCTGGCTCTCCCAACCAACAGTTGGCTAACCTGATTTATCAAGCTCCGGAGGTGCCTGGGCAAATCTCTTCCTGGTATGAAAGAAATCCGAAGCTTCTCGAAGCCGAAATTGCCAGTATGGCGCATTTCTTTCCAGGTTTCCGCCTGGAAAAAATGAATGACGGCAGGTTGTGCTGGCGAGGAACTTTCTACCCAACGAACCTGAGAACCAATGCGAGATGGGATCTCAAGGTTGTGTATCAACACTTCTTTCCTGACAAAAACAATTACGGTGGTCCAGTCAGGGTCTATTGCGAATATCCGGATTTGGAGGAGTTGGCACGCACATTGGGAGGGTCAATTCCTTATACGTCCAGAGACGAAGCAGGCAAGTACTTTCTCAGTTTGGGGCGAACAAAAGATACAGTGCCCGGGATGCGCGTACCTTCAGCAACGACTGATTTATACGGTTCTATAAAATGGATCTCACTTTTTGAATTTTGGCTCACTGGCAGAATCTCAACAGCAGAGTTGGTTCGTGCTGCTAATAAGTAGGTGGCAAAGATGGAAAAAAACTCAAAAGAAGCCGCAGTGATTTTCAGCGAAAAAGCCTACCTGGGCATCGTTGCCGAAACATACGAGAGGGTCTCGACAGAAACGGGAGGCATCTTCCTCGGGAAGTATCACGAGGGCACCTGGTATGTTCTGGAAACAATCGATCCAGGTCCTAAATCGATTTTTACACCTACCTACTTCGAGTACGACACGCCTTATGTCAATCACCTGGCAAACAAAATTAACCGGTTCTATAAAGAAAGTCTGGAAGTGCTTGGCTTATGGCACCGCCACCCTGGAAATTTCCGCACCTTTTCACTAACTGACGATGGTACAAACATCAAGTTTGCCCGCAAGAGTGAAAACGGAGCCATCTCAGCCCTGGTCAATCTTGATCCAGGATTTACACTCACCATCTACAAGGTTAACTCCCCCCTGCAGTATTCCCGGGTTGATTACCTGGTTGATGACAGCTTGATCCCAGCGGATTTCAAAGAAAGTAAAGCAATGACGGACTTTCTTCCGACTCAATCAATGACGGTGATACCAGCAGCTTTACCAACCAGTGATCCGACCCTGCCAATCCGGAAACCGCGATTGATAAAAGGGATGGACAGGATGTTTAGCCGGGTACTCCATTCGCTTTTTAGAAAAAAACAAGCAACAGAGAGAACAGAAACAGCAGTCTCCGATACGCTGACCCCAGTTTTGCCTGGCAAAGACCCCGGGGTAGCGCCCCTGCTGGATATGGTCAATAACGAACTGGACTTTTTGGAGTCCCAAATAGATTACGCATACAGCCTTAAGGTGCAGGACAGCGAACTATTGGTCTCGATGAACTATGTTCGCAAAATGGAATATTATCCCCAAAAACTGGAATTTGCTTTCGGGTTGAGTGAAGCTGGGGGCTACGCCCTGATCGAAGATAAAAAACTCATCTACACACCCAATTTCATCATGGAGCAAATCCACACTGCAGTCAACAACTACTACGTCAAGAAATAACGAGGAGCGAGCCATGGAAAACAACAAACCCACCCCCACCGTTTTTATCCCGGCTGAGCTGGAAGATTGCGATTACATCGGAGATCTTTACGGTCTCCAATTTGACAGCACCAATATCGTTAACGTTTTGGCTTGGGATGAAGACACCCGGCTGCGTTTCACAGCACTCCCCCTCGAGAAAGTCGGGGTAATTCTTGCTGAAGGTCAAGAAATACCTTCCAGCCTCAGCGGGCAATTGGTTGCGATTCGCAACGGCAACCTGCAGTTCTCGCGTGGTGATATCACCTACAAGAAGGATAACTATAACCTTGTCCAAAATATCTTCTCCCGGAATACAGGTATCCTGGAGACCGATTACATGCTCGGCAAGCGAGCCTTTATTATCGGCTGCGGTTCGGTCGGAAGCCTGATCGCCCTCGAACTTGCCAGGGCAGGTGTCGGTCGCTTTGTTTTGGTCGACCACGATGTGCTCAATTTCCACAACCTGTGCAGACACCAGTGTGGCATTGCGGAGGTTGGCAGATTTAAGGTCGATGCGGTCAAAGACAGGATTCTAGCCATTAACCCAATGGCGGAAGTTGAAACAGTGGTGGGAATCGTGGAAAACATTAGCAAAGAGGGCTTTGACCAGTATTGCGACCAGGACACGATCATGATCGGTTCCGCTGACAACCGCGAGGCAGGGGCTTATGCCAACAGAGTCGCCACCATCTACGACGTGCCTTTTGTGTCCATTGGCTTTTGGGAAAGAGCCTTTGCAGGAGAGATTTTCTACTCGATCCCTTCGGAAAACATGCCTTGTTATGAATGTGTAATCGGGAGAGGTGACCCAAATTTGAGCGCCCAGGTTTCGACCAACCGTAGATTCTATTCCAACCAGGAAGACCTGCAAAAGGTCAACTTTGAGCCTGGCATATCAGCTGATATCAATTTTGTGACCATAGTCGGCATCAAACTGATCCTGGATATCTTGAACAGGCATAATCCGAATTACACCCCGCGCGTAATCAATTATTTGACTCAATACACCTTGGTTTGTAACACGAATGATCCCAAGATTGGCGGAGATATGGCGGAGATATTCAGCCACCCACTGCAAGTAACCCACTCTATTCAAGGCAGGTATTTGGATCCTTGTCCGCCTTGCAAGTACAAGCGACAAGATTCTTAATGGACATGAATTTCGCAGAAGGGAGACAAAGTCATGGCAAAATTCGACAAGTATGGTCAAATCGTTTGGGAAACCGAACCTGGGCGAGAGGCTCCCCAACCAGCCGCTCGAGTTCGGACAAATGCCCCTGTATGAGAAACACTCCGACCGGCACAAGCTACCCCAACGGTTGCTGTTTCTGGCAAACGTGACACCTTTAACAAGGTCACATTAACCGTTTCACTATCCTCTTTGGCATCATTGCACTAATAACTAATCAAACTGTTGGGTGGCATATCAGCCCAATTCTGGCATTCTTCATTGGAGCTCTTTCGGGGATCGTAGGAACCACTCTCAATAACTATTGTTTCTCGCCAAAAGCTGAAGGTGAATTCTTAGACTATATCGAGAGCTTTGGAACGGCAGCAGCCTTACTCAGTCTGATCGGTTTGGCTTTTAGGTAGTCCAGGCAAGCCTGGCATAACAATATTATAGAGATGCCGAAAAAAGCAATACTCTCCGCCCTACTCTATCGAGAAAAAAGTTGTCACAAAATCGTCGATTTGAAACATATATTAATTAAGCACGGTAGAAAGGAGCAAGATGAAAATTTTCGACGAGTTTGGTCAAATTATTAATCCAAATAACCCACCGCAAAACAATTTCCAGAGTATACCTTCTCCCAGCGCCTATTATGACCCGGAGAGCCGCAAGATTTTCGTCACAGCCACAATGATCATCTCCCCCATTATTTACGGGATCCTGGCGCTTGTTCTAAACGAAGCGATGCAATTTTACCTGGAACCAGTATTGGCAGCCCTGATCGGAGCAGGCGTTGGCTTGTTGGGAACCGGGATATACAATTTTCGTTTTCGAGAGGAAGCAGATGGTGAACCCAAAGATTACCTTTTCAGTCTTCTGATGCCTCTTGGGGTTGCTGCGATTTTGTCGGTTGGCATTTTCATCATCGTTATTGTGATCAGTTTTTTCATTCTGGCTGCTGTGTTAGGAGGAGGATAATGGTCCAGGAAGGCATAATCAAATCACGAGGAACCAGCAAAATTCAGTATCTGCTGATGCTGCTGGTGATTATCGCCATGACCATCCTGGTGACACACTACCGAGAGAAATTGCTGAAGCTGGGTGAGTTGGGCTACCTTGGCATACTCTTATCATGCTTTTTTGCTAACTCCACGGTTTTCCTGCCGGCGCCAAGCTCAGTGATTGTATTTTCTTTCTCAAGCGTCTTTGTTCCAATTTGGGTGGCAGTTGCTGGTACCACGGGAGCCGTCTTGGGGGAACATGTGGGTTATTTAGCCGGGATTGCCGGCAGAAAAACGGTTGAAAATAACGAACAGGGCGAAAGAGTTAAACAATATCTTGATAAATATGGCATGCTCGCCATTTTCATCTTCGCCTTCCTGCCCTTACCGCTCTTTGACCTGGTTGGGGTGGCAGCCGGAGCGATGAAAGTCAGCTACCTGCGCTTCCTAATCCCTTGTTTTGTTGGCAAGTTTTTAAAAATGCTCATCTATGCTTTCGCGGGTGCTGGTCTGTTACCACTATTGAGACCGCTAATCGAAAAGTTGGTTGTGCACTAAAAGATGGAGGAAAAATGGCGACACGGAAAAAACTAGAAAACGAAATAACGGGCTTCGACCGGACCATTCAATCCTTGCGGCGCAAAGTGAACCAGCTTGCTGCCTACCTCAGGACTAACCAGAACCAGCAGATGCAAAACCTCCTGGCCTCTTCCGCGAGCCAGGAAGCCACGATCACCAATCGCGCCAGGGATTTGTTTACAACAGTTCTCTCACAAGCTGAAGCAACCATCGCCGATGCAAACCTGGGCGGAGGTCGGGATGTGCTTCCCTGGTCTCAAACCCCTGCCTGGGCAGATATTGAAAAACCATCAAACCCGATTCCTCCGGAATTTGTTCGCATTGGGCAGCTCACCAAACCTGCCCAGCTGGCAGAGTTCCCCGTAACACCAGCCCTCTTACCGCTTGTAAAATCCAACCATGTTTTGGTCTTTCATCCTCGCCAACTTCTGGCAGAAGGTTCTGCCTTAATTTCATCAATCGTCTGGAGGATTTCAGCATCCACTTCACCAAAGAATTATCGCCTAACATTAATAGACAGTATCGACCAGGGGAACAACTTCGCTTCATTTCTGAGCCTTCCCGAAAACATCCGCGGTGAAAAAATTGTCTGCCAGGGCAGAGAAATTGAAACCACACTGCAGTCCATTGTCGGGGAAATGCAAGATGTTATTCAACAGCGCCTCCGCGAAAACTATTACTCGATCGAAGAATACAACGCGGCTAATCCTTTGACGGCGGTTCCTTATCATTTCATTCTCTTCACAGCCTTACCCGATGGTTTCAGCCAATATGCTGCAGATCACCTTACAGCTATAGCTCGCAGCGGAATCAGGGCAGGATATTATCTTATCGGGGGTGTTAACACCGGCGAGTTCAGAGAATCTAACAATCTTCTGCCCAGGCTTATCGAAAATTCTGCGTGCATCGCCCTGACAAACCCCGGTCAGGCAATCTGGGATGACGCTACCTTTGCCAACCTTCCTCTTGCAATTGACCTCCCTCCCTGCAAGGAGCTGCAGGAATTGATCTCCCTGCTCACAAAAGACGCGCTCAACGAAATTTCGGATACCGTTGGAATCGCCCGGTTTTTGTCAAAAGATCCAGACTGGCAAAACAGTTCCAGCCAGGCAGGGCTATCAGTTCCTGTCGGTGTGGACCAGAACGGGAAACCATTCTTGATCCAATTCGGTCCCTCCAGTGATTCCTTTCACGCCCTGGTTGGCGGTCGGATCAATAGCGGGAAATCGAATTTCCTGCACGCTCTGATTTTATCCCTCTGTAACAAATATTCGGCTGACGAACTGAACCTGTACCTGGTGGACTTCAAGGAGGGGGTTGAGTTCCAGGATTATGCCCTACACCGCCTCCCCCATGCCCGCGCGATTGTGATTGAAGCGGAAAGAGAATTTGGCTTGAGCATTCTGCAATTCTTGCGCGATGAGATGGAAACACGCAGCAATGAATTTAAAAGTCTCGGTGCCAATGTGGTCAACATTGAAGATTATCGCTCCAAGACCCAAAAACCAATGCCGAGGATCGTTGCGGTTTTGGATGAGTTCGTCAAGTTGTTTGAAGAAGACGATGCCATCAGCGACGAGGCATATCGACTTCTCCTGCAAATTGCGCAGCGCAGCCGCGCTTTTGGCATCCACCTGATTTTATCAGCCCAGCGACCAGTGGGTTCCTTCCAAAATCTAAATCCCGTTAAGAGTCAAATCGGATTGCGTATAGCTTTCAAGTGCAACGACCGCGACGACTCTGCTCTTATTCTCGGAGAGGGGAACGAAAAAGCCGCAACACTGGATCGCCCCGGCTCAGCTTATCTCACCTACGAACCCACCATGCCTTCAAGATCAAATCTGGTCCAAATCGGGTTTGTCAACCCTGATTACCGCAAACAACGTCTCCAAGCCATCAATCAATACTATCAACCAGGAAGACTAACCCGGAATTGGGAGCCGCTCGTTTTTTCCAAATGGCAGCCGGTATATTGGCATGACTGCTCAGCCATCAAAGCAAATTTTGATAGGTTGGTTATGAGCTCGGAACCGATTGTGTGGCTGGGTCAGCCCGTACGACTGGCAGAAGATCGTTCGATCGCATTCCTCAAAGAGGAAAATGATAACGCTCTGCTCCTCGGCTCTGACGAAACATTGGCGTTTCAGACGCTAATACACGCTGTATTGAGCATTGCTCTCACCAAACGCCCTGACCAGGTTGAGTTTTTCTGGTTGTCCGCGAGCAATAAGTTTGCTAATGCCAATGAATACATCCAGGAATTCGTGCGCTCCAACCGACACCCGCTCGAAATTTGCCCACCCGAAACTATCCTTAGCACCCTGACCGAACTGGTGGGTCGCATGGAGAGACGCAAAAAGATGGACACTGACAAATCACAGATTTTCCTCCTTATTCCGGGGCTGCACCGGATCAATGAGTTTCGTCAAACCTTTGCCGAGTCTCCCACTTCCGGCGAGCTGCTAGAAAGGCTGCTCCACGAAGGACCCCAGGTGGGCATTCATGTGATTGCCTGGGCAGACCGCTTTGAAACCTTACGAAACAGCATGTCCTTTTCTGTGCTGGAAAACTTCAATCACCGCATCGCCTTCCACATGAGCATCGATGACTCAAATGTCTTCCTTGGTGATTCGGCGGCATCGAAGTTGGGCACCGACCATCGTCTCATCTATCGCAACCAGCGTTGGGCAGAGCGCACCATTGACAAGGTCAAACCTTACACGCTCCCAGCGATCGATGAGTATCGTGAAATTGTTCGCAGCATTAAGCAGAGATGGGAGTAGAAATGTCAAATTTAGCAGCCCTTCGAGAAAAATATGCCCAGGCTTTTGACGAAGTCCTCAGTGCTCAAAATATCTTCCTCAGTGACGTGCAAACGCTTCAGGAGGAAATTGGTGACGCTAAAAGACGAACCCTCACTTACGACGACAATCTTGAACGAGAACTGATCAGTCTGCGCTACAGAGTGGAAACAACATGTACGCATTCAGAGAGAATCATGAGAGAAGCCGGGCTCAATCGCCGGGAGCCGGACCCACACAATCTCCCGACTGATATTACCCCTCGACAGGCACTCGATTCGATGCGCTCCATGGCAGACCAGGGTGAGAAACTCTTGGGTGACATGCAGGTGAAAACCCTGGAGCTCTATAGAGAACGAAAAAAATGGTGGAAATTTTGGTAAGAAAGGAGAACAGACGATGCCAGGTGTAATTGCAGACCCTGATAACATCCGACAATTTCAATCCCAGCTCAAACAGTTCAACTCAGAACTGGAAAGGATCACCACAAGGCTGAGCGGTAATTTGCGTACACTCAACGAATCTTGGCGTGATGCTGAATATCACAAATTTGAGCAGCAGCTCACAGAAGTGATCAATGTCCTCAACCGGTATTCCAGCAAATCCATTGAATACACAAGGTATTTGGACAAGAAGGCAGAGCCCTTGGAACGATACCAGGGACATGGGGGGTGAGCAGTGGCTTCAGGTGCAAATGTCAAACAAGTCCAGGTCCTCCACGAGCTGAACGATTCACTACGAAAATTCTCCCAGGAGCTCTCCGACAGTTTGAAATCGGTACAATCTGAAATAAACAGAACACTGGACTATTTGGCAGGGCGGGAAAAACACTGGCGCGAAGAAGTTTGCCGCTGTCAGGCAGACTTACGTCGGGCAGAACTCGCCTACGCCGCTTGCATGGCGCAGATCTATGATGACGACCACAAGCCCACCTGCCACGACGAAGCGGCAGCGGTTGCCGAAGCACAACGCCAGCTTGCCAAAGCGGAAGCTGAACTTGCCAACGTGCTCTCATGGCGCCGAAAGGTCGACAGCAAAATCACCGCGTACATTGGTGAGGTAACCCGCCTGCAGCGTGCCTTCAATTCCACTCTTCCCCAGGCATCCGGCTTTCTGAGCGCTAAGTCCGGCGACCTCCAGGATTATCGCTTGGTACAGCCTCCGTCCGAAATTCGCGTGATCGGGCAGCGCGGCGCAGCCTACAAACACGCCAAGCAGGAGATGATGCGCAACGCCCTGGATGACCCGCGTGTGGGAAGAGATATTAAAGGTTGGATTCGTAATGAGATGCGCCGGATGCAAACCGGGCAAGCCACCCGAATGCGCATGCCTGGAATTAGCAGGGCAAGTCCTTACGTTCCTACCATGGATGCAGGTCACCGAATTCACGATGTGCACCATTGGTCCAACCTGCGCTTCGAAGACGTGAAAATCAACCGGGCGAGGTATCACCATGCCCTCAGATTAGGATTATCAGACAGGATAAGGTGACATGGCAGAACCAATAACAACAAAAATCGGGCAATTTATCCAGTCCTACGACTGGGAATTTACGCAGGAAGCTAACAACGAATTCACAACTCGTTTTGTAGGCGAGACAACCAACACCAGCTTCAACCTGATCGTTAATATTGACGAAAAATGGATTTCCCTCACAGTCTGGCCTTATCTTCCTAACATCCCCGAAAAAAAAGAGGTGGAGGCATTGCAATTGATCTGTAAACGGAATTTTCAGATCAGGCTGGCACGTTTGGCGATGACTGATCAGGGGGACATCGCACTCTGCCTCGACTTTCCTGTGGAGGTGTTGACCGAGCAATGTTTTCATGACTCTTTGGATGTCATCACTTACTATGCCGACGCACTGTTCCCGGATTTCCTTTCTTTCTGGTCTGAGGAGTAGGTAAATGTCACTGAATCAGTTGCATAACCAGATTTCACAATCCTGGATCGGGTTGGACCGTCACTTCAAGCGGTCACAGGAATTTTGGGATGATGGGGTTCGAAACCAATTTGAGAGAGACTATTGGCAGGGGTTTCATGCTGAGATGTCACCATACCTCAGCGCCCTGGACGACCTCGCCCGGACCGTTCAACAAGCCAGACAAAGCATTCGTTGACCACGCTCAACCGGTGGGCTTAGCATTTCTTTCCAGTTTCATATAATTGCAATAGCATCGAGGGCTCCAACACACGCGCGAGGTGCAAACCGATGCCCTACGAGCGGATTTCGTGAAGCGCTTTGCGTACCTCGCGCTTAAGATTATCCCAAGTTGTTTGGGCTTCATGCCGGACCTTGGTCCAGGTGTGATCAACCGGGAGGTCATAGCGGTCGAGATCGCGGCGGGCGCGGACGAGCCAGTCATCGAGGTAATCGAGACTGCGGCGTTGATCTGGGGTGAGCGTACGGGGGTCTGACTCAAGGCGGGCGCGTTCTTTTTCGATTTCCTCGCGGAACATGTTGTAATCGGTACTGGCAGCTTCGTACCAGAGATTCGGTTGGGCTTTTGCTTCCATGATACTCCTTTCGTGATCCGTTCTCGTGAAAGTTGTATTTATAGGATAATCAAAAAGGAGCGATTTTTACAGTGTTTGTATAAGCAGGGATCGGGGAGCAGGGAACAGGGAACAGATAGCTGATGGCTGATCCCTTAAAAAACTAATATTACGTTAATACTTGACATTTGCTTCAAAAAGTTGTATCTTTTAGGCAAGGGCGAACGTTCGCTTAACGAGTAACGAGGTAAACAACTGAAGTGTTCAAGTCGGTGACTCTCAAAGAAGTTGCGGCTAAGGCTGGAGTCAGCTACCAAACTGTCTCCAAGGTAATCAATAACAAAGCCAAAGTCTCACCAGAAACTGAAAAACGAATCTGGGATGCTATTGCTGAGTTAAATTACACCCCCAACTACAGCGGTCGCAGCCTACGCCAACAGCGCAGTAAAACCATCGGCTACACCTGGGAACCTTCCCCTCCAGATCAAGCCAACCCGATTCTCGACGCTTTTTTGCAAAACATGTTCCGCGCAGCTGAAGAAAAAGGCTATTATCTGCTTTGTTTTCCGTTTCATGCCGACGACGCGCGTATGCTCAAGGTTTACGCCCAGTTGTACGATACGGGTAGGGTGGACGGCTTTGTCATTTCGCGCATGAATTACGGTGAACCAACCGTGCCCTACCTCCTTGGTCGCAGAATCCCTTTCGTCGGGTTCGGTCGCCTGCAGGATGATGACACTTCCTTCCCGTATGTAGACGTAGACGGCGGAGCGGGCATTGCTCAGGCTATGGAGCACCTGGTCGCGCTCGGTCATCGAAAAATCGCTGCACTGGCATGGCCCAGTGATTCGCGGGTCGGAAATAACCGCCTTGAGGGTTACTACCGCGGTCTTTCAAAAGCCGGCATCCTGCACAGACCCAGCCTGGTGGTACGCGGCGAAGGCACATCCGACGTGGGTTTCGAAGCCACCAACTATCTTTTGGGTTTGCCGGAAGAAATACGACCGACTGCGATCGTATGCATGAACGATATGATGGCAATCGGTGCCATGCAGGCTATCCGCCAGGCAGGCTTGCAAGTGGGCAGAGACATCGGGGTGACTGGCTTCGATGACACCCCCACCGCCCGCTACCTGACGCCGCCTCTCACCAGCATCAGCCAGCCTATCTCCGAAATCGGGGAAAACCTGACCAAGCGGCTGATTGAATTTCTCGAAACTGGTATTTTTCCAGAACCCAGGTGCGAACTGGTTGCTCCGCGGCTCGAGGTGCGCGAATCGACATCGAGCTATCTGCCAGCTGGGAAGTGAAAGGAGTATATGCAGAGAAACAGAACCGATTTTGAAAGAATTGAGATTTACCATCATTACATCAAAGATTGAGCCGGTCACATATTGACCTAAAAAACCAAATTCTAGAAGGAGAAAGATGAAAAAATTTAGTTTACTGTCCTTACTGATCATCGCATCGATGATCCTGGCTGCTTGTGGAAGCACAGCACCAGAAACCACCCAAGCACCTGTTGTTGAAGAACCTGTTGTTGAAGAACCTGTCGATAAAGGTTCCTGCCCACTGGCTGTTGAAGACGGCGCAGTGATTACCTTCTCTGGCTGGGGTGATGAATCTGAGCAGAAAGTTTATCGCGATAGCATAGAACGCTTCAAGAGTGTCTGCCCGGGCGTAACCGTGAACTACACTCCGGTTCCTGCTGACTTCCAGACCAAGATGAAAGCCCAGATGGCTGGCGGCACTGCACCGGACGTGTTCTATGTTGACGATCAGCTCATGACCGCCTTTGCGCCTTCAGAGCAGATCATGCCCCTCGATGACCTGATGGCTGAAGCCGGCGTCAGCACCGACGATTTTCTCGCCAGCCTGATGCCAATCTATCAATTGAATGGCAAGACCTATGCGCTCCCGAAAGACTGGGGTACCCTCGGTCTGATTTATATCCCCAAAGCTTTTGCTGATGCGGGTATCGACGAGCCGACCGCTGACTGGACCTGGGATGACGTGCGCGCTGCTGCCAACACGATCGCCGAAAAGGGTAATTATGGCGGTTTCTGCATGGGCAACGACTGGGCTCGCTTCCTGCCGATTGCGCTCTCCTATGGCGGCTCTTACGCTACCGCCGACTACACCACAGCCACCCTCGACACTCCTGAAGTGCTTGAGGCAGCCAATCTTGTTGCAGATATGTTCGAAGAAGGCAGCCTGGTTCGCCCGGTTGACCTGAGCACTGGCTGGTGCGGTGAAGCCATTGGTCTCGAAGCCGTGGCTATGACAACAGAAGGCGGCTGGATGGTCAATACCATGAAAAACACCTATCCAGACGTTGAATGGAAAGCCGTTGAAATTCCTGCAGGTCCGGTCAAGAAAGCTGACGTGATCTTCGTGAATGGTATCGGCGTCAATGCTGCCACCCCCTATCCCAAAGCTGCTGCCGCATTCCTGTTCTACGTGACCGGTTTTGACAACCAGGCCGAAATCGTGAAAACCGGCTTTGCCTACAGCACCCACCCCTCACAGGCTGACCTGATCGTTGATGAAAATGACAAGGCAATTGCCCAGGGTGGTTTGCTGCCCGATTCTGTGGTCGCATTCTGGGGTCCCAACACCGGCAAAGTGAACGACGCCGTTTCGCAGGCTCTGGAACGCATCTTCCTCGGCGACCAAACCGTTGAAGAGGCTTTTGCCCAGGCACAGACCGAAGCTCAGACTGTTTTGAGCGAGTAAGTCATTTTCTCTGCCTTTGGCAGAGAAATGCAAATTAGTAAAAGACCTGGGTTCCAAGATTACTCGCGGAACCCAGGCATGGTTGTTCTAAGTTCCTGATTCAAACCGAGGAGTAGCATGGAAAATAAACAAACTGACTCCGTACAGCAAGGAACAATCCCCGCCGTAATCGCTTTTGTTGGCGTTGTCCTGGTCATCTTTGTCATTGCCTTACTGAACGCTCCCACCATGGGTGGTGCAAGGGTGATGGCTTCGCCGCAAACTTTTTTTGCAGAAGTCAAGGCAACTGCAATTCCCTATATGCTGGTGGCTACAGGTATTGCTGTTGTCGCTGGGTTTTTCATTGCGAGGGAAGTAAAAAAAGTTTGGCCTCATAAGCGAAAGCGGGAACAATTCCTGACTGGGTATGCATTTCTTGCCCCTTACATAATCGTCACGCTTACTTTCACAATTGGCGTGATTATGTTTGCGCTGTATATTTCTTTCACCAAGTACGACATTTTCTCCAGACCCGAGTGGATTGGACTGGCGAATTACAAAGAAGCCTTCGCGGGGTTTACCGATTCCACCAAGCGGGATTTTTTGCAGTCGCTCTACAATGTGCTCTGGTATGCCGCTATCGTTGTGCCTATTCAAACCTACCTCGCCCTGCAGATGGCAAGGTTGCTGAATGCTCCCATCAAGTTCAAGCAATTCTTTCGAACGGTCTTTTATGCCCCCAGTGTCACTTCTTCCGTGGTGATCACACTGATCTTTATCTGGTTGTATCTGAAGAATGGCTATCTGAACTTTTTCCTGCAATCCGTTTTGGGGTGGGTTGGGATCAATTGGGAACCGATTGCCTGGCTGTCAGACCCGCGCGGCTTGTTCCAGCTGATTCTCGAACCATTTGGCGTCAACATCCCTTCTACGCAGTGGTACTTCCGCGGTCCCAGCATTGCCTGGATGGCAATCATGTTCCAAAATATCTTCACCACTGTGCCAACTTTCATGATCATGTACCTGGCAGCCCTGCAGGACATCAACCCGGCACTGTACGAAGCAGCCTCCATTGAAGGCGCCAGCAAACGGCAGGTCTTCAGGCAGATCACGAGACCCCTGTTGAAACCAATCACCATGATGATCGTAGTTTTGGGGACCATCGGCACCCTTCAGATCTTCGACCAGGTCTACCTGGCGACCGCCGGCGGACCGTTAAAGACGTCGTTGACACCGGTTTACCTGATTTTTACCGAAGCTCTGGGCGTGAACGGACCAATCACCATGGGTTATGCATCTGCCCTGGCGTTTATTTTGGCAGCGATCATCTTTGGGCTGACATTTGTGCAAAGGCGTATCCTGACCAAGGGTACCGAGATGTACTAGGAGGACTGAAATGACCGTAACAACCAATGAAAAAATCACGAATGTCAAGTACAAATCTCACCGGCAGGCAGTTGTGGAAAGCGGGGTGAAAACGTTTTTCCGTTACCTGCTCCTGATTGTGATTGGGATCATCATGCTTTTGCCGTTTGTAATGGCGTTTTTGGGCACCGTCAAAACCGACCAGGAGATCCTGGCATACCCGCCCAAGTTTTTCCCGGAAGTCTGGCACTGGGATAACTGGTCAAGAGTCTGGAATACCGATCTTGGTCAGGGCGGCACGTTCCCGCGCTGGATTGCCAACACCGCTTTTCTGTCGGTGTCTGTGGCAGTTTCCCAGGCATTGTTTGGTTCAATGGCGGCTTATGCCTTCTCGCGCCTAAAGTTTGCCGGCAGGGATGCTGTCTTCAATTTTATGCTGGCAACCATGATGATCCCAGGGGCAGTCACGCTCATCCCCGCCTATGTTTTGATGACCAAGCTTCAGTTGATCAACTCATTTTGGTCGCTCATCTTACCCGGTCTGGTCAGCGCGGGCAGCATTTTCACGCTCACGTCGTTCTTTAGGTCCATCCCTGTCGACCTGGAAGAAGCAGCCATCATTGACGGCGCTACCCACATGCAAATTTTCACGACGGTTATCCTGCCGCTGGCGAGACCAGCGATCCTGACTGTTCTGATTCTGCAATTCCAGGGGATGTGGAATTCGTTTATGCAGCCGCTGCTTTACCTGAATTCTCCGGATAAATATGTGCTGAATGTTGCCCTGAGCATCTTCCAGCAGCAGTACAAATCGCAATGGAACCTGACGCTTGTCGGCGCCATGTTTAACGCTATCCCGGTTTTAATCCTGTTCTTCATCTTCAGCCGCTATTACATTGAAGGTGTTTCTTACGCGGGAATCAAGGGGTAAAGAGGATCAGGCGGTGATAAAAAAGATTCCCTCCATCTATCGCCGTTCCCTCGGGCAAATCTGGGAGGACCTGTGGACCATGTTGGCAGTGAATTCGCTCTGGATTCTCGCTAACCTGCTGGTCATACCAGGTCCTCCTGCCACGATTGCCCTGCATGCTTACGCCAACCGCATCGTTCATAACGAAGAAACCGATTTGCGCGACTTCTGGAATGCCTTCAAGTCTTCGTGGGGTGTAGGCTGGCGTTGGGGCGCGATCAACCTGGTTGTAGTGGCGCTTCTGGTGGTCAATTATTACCTCGTCAGCAACGCTGTCAACGTCAACCAGGGGTCCTTTTTGCAGGGGCTTTACATCGCGGTTGCGCTGGGTTGGTTTATGCTCCAGTTTTTTGCGCCGCCTTTTCTGTTTGAGCAGGAAGAAATGAAAGTCTCCCAGGCGCTGCGCAATAGTGCCCTGATGATCGGCAGAAACCTGGGTTTCTCGTTCGTTTTCGGAGTTTCGCTGCTGGTATTTATGGCAGTGGCAATTCTGTTGTTCGCGCTGGGAATCATGTATGGTGCGGTCTTTTTGGCATTGGCGGGCAATTTTGCCGTCAACGATCAGCTGGCACCCGTGCGAGCCAATCGGGAAACCCCCTCCTCATCAAATTTATAGAAAGGAATTATTGTGGAATTATTCAGACACCCTCACAACCCGGTCCTTTTGCCCAACCCTACCTCAACATGGGAGACCTACAACGTTTTCAACCCGGCAGTCGTCTACCACCAGGGCGAGTTTCATATGCTATACCGGGCTCAGGGGCTCGATTGGGTCAGCCGTATCGGCTATGCCCACTCCAAAGACGGGCTCCACTTCGAACGCGACCCACAACCGGTCTTCGCCCCCCAGGATGAGTACGATGCCCGTGGCATCGAAGACCCGCGCATTTCCGAAATTGACGGCGTTTTCTATATGACCTACACCGCCTACGGCAGCACACCCCTGCCCGGCTTCCCAGCCACACACCTGGGCGGCAGCGTCACCCCCATGTTCGCCAAAAGCACCAACCTGCGCGACTGGGAACGCATCGGTCCGCTGGTGACTGGTGAAGACAACAAAGACCACGTCCTTTTCCCTGAAAAAATCGACGGCAAGTTCGTCGCCCTGCACCGCCGCCCTCCCCAGGTCTGGCTGGCACGCTCAGACGATCTGCTCACCTGGTCTGAAGAAGACATGGCGCCCATTTTTGGTCCGCGCCCGGAAAGCCTCTGGGATTCCAAGCGTGTGGGTGGCGGCGGACCGCCCATCAAGACCAAATACGGCTGGCTGGTGCTCTATCACGCCTATGACCAGGCTCATGTCTATCGCCTCGGTGCCTGCCTGCTCGACCTCCATGACCCAACCAAAATCATCAACCGACCGCAAAGCTATATCTTTGAACCCAAAGAAATCTGGGAAATTCGCGGTGACGTGCCTTTCGTGGTCTTTTCTGGGGCGAATGTGGTTGTCGATGGCGAAGTTTTTGTATACTATGGTGCCGGCGACCATGTGGTGGGGTTGGCGACCGCCAGGCTCGATGACCTGGTTGAGCACGCTCTGAACGACTAAATTTAAGGAGAACTATGACCGACACCTGGAAAATCACCGAAACTTCTTTTGATCCGCAGCGTCAGCGCCATTTCGAGACCGTCCTCACCCAGGGCAATGGCTATCTGGGCACCCGCGGCACTTTTGACGAATACTACCCAGGCGAGCAGCGCACCACCTTCGTCCATGGGGTTTTCGATGACGTCCCGGTCGTCTTCACCCATTTGGTCAACTTCCCCGCCTGGACCCAGCTGGATATCACCCTGGCAGGCGAAGACTTCAGCCTGGCTGAAGGCAAGCTGCTTGACTACCATCGGGAATTGGACCTGAAAACTGGTCTCCTCACCCGCACTTTGCGCTGGCAAAGCCCCAAAGGGCGCATCAGCAAGCTCGATTTTCTCCGTTTCGCCAGCCTTGCCGACCAGCACCTGCTCTGCCAGATGGTATTGATCACCCCCGAAAATTACGCAGGCGAAATCGCGCTCACCAGCCGCCTCGATGCCAACACCCACACCATGCGCTACCAGCAGTGGCAATGGCTCGGGCAGGGCGTGCAAGCTGACACAATCCACCTGCACCTGCGCACCAAGGCAACCAAAATTGAAGCCGGCATGGCGCAAAAAATGCTGGTCAATGGCAGCCCCCAATTCGACAAAGTCCTGCCCAACATCAGCCGCATGCCCTCCATCACCGCCACCCATAATGCGCAGGCAGGCGAGCAAACCCGCTTCGAAACCTTCACCACCGTCTACACCTCCCGTGATGTCGCTGAACCAGCCGCCCAAGCCATCCGCAGCCTCACAAACCTGGGCGCTGACCCCGGTGAGGGGCTCTGGCTGGAAAATGAACAAGCCTGGGCGAAAGAATGGGATCGCTGCGACGTCCTCATCGAAGGCGACGACGAAGCCCAGCTCGCCCTGCGTTTCAGCATCTACCACCTGCTCATCGCCGCCCCCCGCCGCGACGAGCGCGTCAACATCGGCGCCAAAACCCTCAGCGGTTACGGCTATCATGGGCACGCCTTCTGGGACACCGAGATTTTCATGCTCCCCTTCTTCACCTACACCCGCCCAGAAATCGCCCGTAACCTGCTCTCGTACCGCTTCCACAATTTGCCGGGAGCCCGCGAAAAAGCCCGCGACAACACCTTCCAGGGCGCGCAATTCCCCTGGGAGAGCGCCGGCGACGGTCGCGAAGTGACCCCAACCTGGGTGCCAGACCCGGCTGACCCCAAAAGCCTCATCCGCATCTGGACTGGCGACATAGAAATTCACATCTCCTCAGACATCGCCTACGCCCTTGTCCAATACTGGAAACTAACCGGCGACGACGCCTTTATGGCGCAGCGCGGTGCCGAAGTGATCCTCGACAGCGCCAAATTCTGGGCATCGCGCCTGGAATGGAACCCCCGCACCCGTCAGTATCACCTCAGTGACGTAATCGGTCCCGACGAATACCACGACCATGTTGACGACAACGCCTACACCAACTACCTCACCCGCTGGCACCTGCACACCGCCGTCGCCCTCGCCGAATGGCTCAAAACTTACGACGCCCAATCCGCCAGCCAGCTCTTCACCCGCCTCGCCATCGACGAGCAAACCCTCGCCGATTGGGCAACCATCGCCGACCAAATTTTCTGCCCATCCGAAAACGAAGCCAACCTCATCGAGCAGTTCACCGGCTATTTCGAGCGCACCGACCTGCTCACCAAAGATTTTGACCCCCGCACCGAATCCATCCAATCCATCCTCGGCATCGATGGCGCCAACGCCACCCAAATTCTCAAGCAGCCCGACGTGATCATGCTCATGTACCTCCTGCCCGAATTGTTCGACCAGCAGAGCCTCCAGGCAAACTACGACTACTACACCCCCCGCACCGACCTCACCTTTGGCTCCTCGCTCGGTCCCTCCATCCAAGCCATCATGGCGACCCGCCTGGGCAGCCTCGACGACGCCTACGAAAACTTCATGCGCGCCGCCCGTGCCGACATCCAAGACGTGCGCGGCAACGCCGGCGACGGCATCCACGGCGCCTCCGCCGGCGGGCTATGGCAGGCAGCCGTCTTTGGCTTCGGCGGTCTGCGCATAGGCGACGACCGCTGGTACCTGCAGCCCCATCTACCGGCGCACTGGAAACGCCTTCGTTTCAAATTTATCTGGCGCGGCGAAGAGCAGTTGGTCGATATCCGCAGCCAACAGGAGCAATCATGATCATCAAAGCCTTTTTATTCGACCTCGACGGTGTTCTCACCGATACCTCCGAATTCCATTTCCAGGGCTGGAAGCGCCTGGCGGACGAAGAGGGCATCCCCTTTTCGCGCGAAGATAACGAAGCCCTGCGCGGAGTCTCACGGCGCGAATCGCTCAAACTGCTGCTCAAGGGTCGCCCGGTCAGCGAAATGCAGGCACAGGAGATGATGGAGCGCAAAAACAGCTACTACATCGACCTCGTGCGCCAGATGACCCCTGCCGACCTGCTGCCCGGAGCACGTGAGATCATCGCTGAGATCAACGCGCTGGGCTTGAAGCAGGCAATTGTCAGCAGCAGCAAGAACGCCGAACTGGTGCTCGGGCGCCTGCAGATCGGCGAGCTCTTCGACGCGGTAATCGATGGCAACGCGCTGGCACGCTCCAAACCCCACCCCGACCTGTTTTTGCTGGCAGCAGAAGCGCTTGCAGTGCCTCCCGAAAATTGCCTGGTGGTCGAAGACGCCGAAGCCGGGGTCGCTGCCGCCCACGCCGCCGGTATGCCCGCCCTCGGTCTCGGTCCCGCCGACCGCGTCGGTAAAGCAGAGCTGGTTTTTGCTTCCCTCGCCGACCACACCGCCCACGAAATCTTGGAGTTATTAGAGGATAGCTGATAGCTGATAGTGTCTTAAGCCTTCCCCTTTGGGGAAGGGGGACCACGAAGTGGTGGATGAGGTGTGTTTAGCTCATAGCTGATAGCTCATGGCTCATAGCTGATAGCGCTTTCCTCAAGCCCTCTCCTGGGAGAGGCGAAGTCCAGCCAAAGGCTGGTTCCGCGACTAGACCGAGTGGGCTCAACCCACATCGGTCTGTTATGAACACGTTGGTGTTCAGAGCGTGGTGCTGAGGTGTGTTTAGCTCAAAGCTCATAGCTGATAGTGATTGCGCTTTCCTCAAGCCCCCATCCCTCCGACCACGCCAAAAGCCAAACCCTCATGGTATCATTTACCCTACGGAGATCGATACGAGCATGTTTCGACAGGCGCGGTTTGTACGGGCGGATTTCGTACGGCAGGATTTCGTACGGCAGGATTTCGTACGGCAGGATTTCGTACGGCCATGTTTCGTACGGCCGTGTTTCGTACGGCAGGATTTCGTAGGGGCGGGTTCTAAACCCGCCCCCCCAAAGTTATCACAGGAGCTTCTATGCCAGAAAACAACGAACTCGAAAAAACACTCTGGGCAGCGGCAGACAAACTGCGCAGCAGCATGGACGCCGCCGAATACAAACACGTCGTCCTCGGTCTCATTTTCCTCAAATACATTTCCGACTCCTTCCACACCCTGCACGAGAAACTCGTCAAGGGTGAAGGCGAATTTGAAGGCGCCGACCCCGAAGACACCGATGAATACAAAGCCAAGAATGTTTTTTACGTCCCTGTGGAAGCGCGTTGGCAATTCCTGCTCAACAAAGCCCGCCAACCCGAAATCGGCAAGCACATCGACGACGCCATGGACGCCATCGAGCGGCTCAACCCCAGCTTGAGGGGTGTCCTCCCCAAAATCTATGCCGACCCTGACCTCAACAAGCAAAGCCTGGGCGACCTGATCGATCTAATCGGCAACATCGGCTTCTCGCAGGACGTCCACCAATCGCAGGATCTGCTCGGTCGCGTTTACGAATATTTCCTTGGGCAATTCGCCGACCAGGAAGGCAAGCGCGGCGGTCAGTTCTACACCCCCCGTCATGTCGTCCGACTCCTGGTCGAAATGATCGAACCCTTCCGCGGGCGTGTCTATGACGGCTGCTGCGGTAGTGGCGGCATGTTTGTGCAGTCCGAGCGCTTCGTGCAAGAACACCAGGGCACCGTGCGCGACCTCTCCATCTTCGGGCAGGAATCCAACCCCACCACCCTGCGCCTGGCAAAGATGAACCTCGCCATTCGCGGGATCGAAGCCCGCCTCGAATTGGGCGATACCTTCCTCGACGATCGCCACCCGGATCTCAAAGCCGACTTTATCCTCGCCAATCCGCCCTTCAACGTCAGCGACTGGAACGGCGAGCTCCTGCGTGAAGATCTGCGCTGGCAATTCGGCAGCCCGCCGGTGGGCAATGCCAACTACGCCTGGCTCCAGCATTTCTATTACAAACTCAGCCCTTCCGGTACTGCCGCCATACTCATGGCAAACGGCAGCATGAATAGCAATACCAGCGGTGAAGGCGAAATCCGCCGCAACATGATCGACGGTGGCATAGTCGACTGCATGGTCGCCCTGCCGGGGCAGCTCTTCTTCAACACCATGATCCCGGTCTGCCTGTGGATTTTGGCGCGCGACCGCACCAACCACAAATTTCGTGACCGCTCCAACGAGATCCTCTTCATCGATGCCCGCAGCTTGGGCAGCATGATCAACCGGCGAAATAAGATTCTCACAGATGAGGACATCGCCAAAGTTGCTGGCACCTACCATGCCTGGCGCGGTGAGGGCGGCGTTTACGAAGATACCCCCGGTTTCTGCAAAGCCGCCACCCTGGATGAGGTCATTCAGAATGGCTATGTGCTCATGCCCGGTCGCTATGTGGGCACCGAGGAAGCCGAAGACGATGGCATCCCCTTTGAAGAGAAAATGACCGTGCTTACCCAGCGGCTTGCTGAGCAATTCGAGCAGGGTGAAGTGTTGAAACAGAGGATTATAGAGAACCTAGAGGAGCTCGGATATGAGCTCTGAAGAGTGGCGAACATTCAAATTAGGTGATATTGCAGAAATCGTGGGTGGCGGAACTCCTTCCACTGCCAAGGATGAATACTGGTCCGATGACATTCCATGGATTACTCCTCGCGATTTATCCGGTTCTGATGAAAAGTATATCTCGAGAGGAGAGCGTAACATTTCCCAGAACGGTTTAGAGAATTCAAGCGCAAAATTACTTCCTGCCGGTACGGTTTTACTATCAACAAGAGCGCCAATCGGGTACTTGAGAATTGCTCTTAATCCGCTATCAACTAATCAAGGATTCAAGAGCCTGATAACAAAGCCCGATCTGGTAAGCAATGAATTCCTCTATTATTTATTAAAAAGTCAGGTTTCTTACCTAAAATCTGTTGGTGTGGGCTCAACTTTCGCAGAGATATCCGGTGGGACTTTGAGTAGACTAGAGTTTCGATTTCCACCGCTTCATGAGCAAATTAAAATCGTGGAAATACTTTCTTTATTAGACGAAAAAATTGATTTAAACCACAAAACGAACCAGACCCTGCAGGAGATTGCGCAGGCGATTTTCAAGGAGTGGTTTGTCGACTTCAACTACCCCGGCGCCACCGGTGAAATGGTCGACAGCAAAATGGGTCTACTCCCTAAAGGTTGGAGAATTCAAAACTTAGGAGAGCTTTCTTCGACAATTACAAAAGGAACAACGCCCACAACGCTAGGAGATAACTTTGTTGAAAAAGGTGTAAGGTTTCTCAGGGTTGATTGCATCGATGAAACATATGGAATAGATGAATCAAAATCCCTATTTATAACTCAAGAGACTCATGAAAAATTAAGAAGGTCTCAATTAATGCAAAACGATATTCTGATAACTATTGCTGGCAGCATAGGTCGGCTGAGCATTGTCTCTGAGAGAGTTCTTCCAGCTAATCTCAACCAAGCTATCGGAATTATTCGAATTGACGAGAACATTGTTCCGGTTAACTACATTTTTCAATACTTAAAACAACCGATTATTCGAAACAAGTTACTTTCGGGGGTGACACAATCGGTTCAAGCAAATATTAGTTTACAAGATCTGCGATCGTTGTTGATAATTATTCCATCAAAACAGATATTATTGAGTTACAAAATAATCCTCGGAGTTATACAAGGTTATATAGATAATAATAATAACCAATCTACTTCTCTACAAAAAATTAGAGACTTATTGCTTTCTAAGTTCATGAGAGGGGATAGTAAGCTATGAAATGGGTTCGAGATTCTATATTAAAAATTCCAAGCTTCTCACCATTTCTTGAGCACGTAGATATTATTGAAAGAAATGTGATTTCAAATCCGTCCTTGTGTGTTGAAACCTGTAAAACACTTATAGAAGGAATCTGTAAGACAATATTGACCAATAAAAAGGTCTCTTTTTCCAGAGATGGTAATGTGTCATCGCTTGTTCATCAAACAATTAGCTCAACTCTAAATGAGAACGAGGTTTACAGATCAGACGTAATAGATCTTTGCAGAAGGATTGCTGGAGTATCAGATAAACTAAGTCAACTTAGGAACAGCGCAGGCTTTGCCTCACATGGTATGGATGTGCTGAATCCGAGGTTAACCGAAACAATAGGATTCTTTGCTCTAAGAATTACTGACACCATAACTGGCTTCATGCTGACTTGCTACAACGTTAACCGCGAAGTGAGTGTTGAGCATCGTATACATTATGAGGATTGCACTATTTTTAATGAGTATTACGATGATCTTAATCCTATGCCATTTGGTTTATCAACCTCACTAGCATTATTCCAACAGGATTTTGATGCTTATAAAGCTGCTTATTATGAACATCTGAATTACTTAGTGTCTGAAGCAGAAGATTTGGTATCAATAAATGATATGAAATTTGTACGAAACGGATTTTGAACAAGTCGCACTTGAACATCTACTTGATGAGAATGCCTTCAACCTGAACGCTATTACCACGGGGATACACAATGATCCTGAATGAATCTGAAATCGAACAAAGCGCGCTGGAGCTGCGGAGGGATCTAAACCGCTACCAGGTGGCGTACGAACCTCAACTGGTGGGCATCAATAGCAAGCCACCCGTATGGGCATGTTCGGTATGGGCAGGTTCAGTACGAGCGGGCCACGTACGGGCGGATTTGGTACGGGCAGGTTTGGTACGGGCGGGTTCTGAACCCGCCCCTACGCCCATATATCGCGCCAATCCGCAACCCATCCCTACCTCCACCAATATGATTATGCAGGCTGTATCAGGAATAATCCCATCCGTACAGGCTGATCATGTAGGGGCAGGTTCCGAACCTGCCCCTACGCCTGCCCAGGGGATCATGCAATATTCATTAGGAATAATGCCATCCGTATGGGCGGGGTCAACA
>DHCY01000025.1 GCA_002399085.1 Anaerolineaceae bacterium UBA4890 | reverse complement strand
CGTGCCGGCGTCCGCGCCGAGCACGCGAGTTGACCGGAGGTCTCAAAGTGTAAGGACTCCTTCGGAGAAACCGTGTGCTCGGTCAGGAATCCGGCACAATCAGGCAAAATCCGGTTCGGTCAGGAGACCTTCCCCAACAATATTTTGCTAACTCAACCCTAAAATCTTGCCCGTCTCGAAATCGATATCGATATCATAATAAGCCGGGCGGGTGGGCAGCCCAGGCATGGTGCTCATCTCGCCCAAAATTGGGTAAACAAACCCCGCCCCCACCGACGCGCTCACATCCCGGATCGGGATGCGGAACCCGGTTGGCACGCCCTTGAGTTCCGGGTCGTGGCTGAGAGAAAGGTGCGTTTTCGCCATGCAGATAGGCAAATTGCCATAACCAAGTTGTTCATATCTCGCCAACCTCTGTTCAGCAAGCGTGCTATAGTCCACCCCATCGGCACCATACACTTCACAGGCGATGGTCTCGATCTTGTCCTTCAACGACATCTCCAAGGGGTAAAGGAACTTGAAGTTAGACGGCATTTCAGCTGCTTTCACCACTGCCTCTGCCAACTCCACCGCGCCGGCACCGCCCTGGCTAAAATGATCCGCCACCACAGCGTCTTCAATTGCGGGATGTTCCAGAGCGATTTTTCGCACCAGTTCCAGCTCCGCATCCGAATCGGTCGGGAAACGATTGACCGCCACCACCACCGGGATGCCAAATTTTTGGGCAATACTGGCATGCGCCAGCATGTTGCCGGCACCTTTTTCTACCAGGTCCAGGTTTTCGTTGATATATTCCGCTGCCAATGGAGCCCCAGCCGTCACTTTTGGACCGCCTCCGTGCATCTTGAGCGCTCTGACCGTAACGACTAAAACCACAACATCAGGCACATTACCTGAATAGCGGCATTTGATATCAAAAAACTTTTCCATGCCCATATCGGCACCAAAGCCGCTCTCTGTGATCACATAATCTGCCAGTTTCAGGGCGATTTTATCTGCCATGATCGAGCTGTTCCCATGAGCGATATTGGCAAACGGACCGGCATGCACCAGCACCGGTGTGCCTTCCAGCGTCTGCATCAGGTTGGGCTTAATCGTATCTTTCATCAAAACCGTCAAGGCACCAGCAACACCCAGATCGTCTGCCGTAACCGGCTCACCCGCCCGGCTCTGCCCGATCACGATTTTGGCAATGCGTTCGCGCATGTCTTCCAGGCTGGTAGCCAGTGCCAAAATTGCCATCAGTTCAGAAGCAACGCTGATGTAATAGTTGCTGTGCAGTTCAAAGCCCTTCTCCTGGGGACCCTGCCCGACGGTGATGCCGCGCAGCATGCGGTCGTTCACGTCCACGCAGCGCCGCCAGGTAACGGTCTCGGGGTCAATATCCAGACGGGCAAACCTTGATTTTTGCTCATCGGTGAGCAGGTCAGGGTCCGTCTCAGTGATGCCCAGTTTTGCCAGCCTGCCCATCATGCCGCGAGCAAAGTGGCGTTTTCCTTTTTTATCTTTGGGGCAAAGGCGGTTGAACAAAGCTGTGTCACTCTGGCTGGATTCGTGGAACATGCGTGTGTCGATCGCGGCAGCCAGCAGGTTGTTGGCAGCAGTAATGGCATGGATATCACCGGTCAGGTGCAGGTTGAAGTCTTCCATCGGGATGACTTGGGAATACCCCCCGCCGGCAGCCCCGCCCTTGATGCCAAAGGTCGGTCCTTGTGATGGCTGGCGGATGCAGGTGATCACACTGCGACCAAGGTGCGCGCCCATTGCCTGGCTGAGCCCAACCGTAGTGGTGGTCTTGCCCTCGCCCAAAGGGGTGGGGGTGATGGCGGTTACGTCAATGTACTTCCCGTCAGGGGCGTCTTTCAGGCGCTCTAGGACCTCAAGTTTGATTTTTGCCTTGTAATCGCCATAAAGCTCCAGTTCACCTGGCAACAATCCCATTTCTTCCGCCACCTGGCTGATTGGCTTCAGGTTGGCAGCCTGGGCGATATCGATATCGGCGGGAACCGGGCTTTTCAGTTCAATTGGGGTGGGGATAAACCTGCGTAAACCGGGGGTGAGTTTGATTGACATCTAATTTCCTTTTCATTGTCCAAATTCAACATCGGCTGGCAGCGTCGCGAAAGCGTGAATGGTCAATTCTTCCTGGATTCCCAGGTAAGCAACCGGCACAATAACGCTGATGGAACTGCCAGCGCGAATCAGTTCAGTTGTTCCAAAACCGCCCCCCACAATTCGGTCAGCACCATCACGCAGGACCACATAAACCCGCGCGTGACTGACGGAGGCGTTGAGGTTGTTGACCACACTGACGAGCACCGAGCTCTCATCTCTGAAAGCGCCTTGTGACGCCAGCAGCGGGTTAAAATTCACCGGAAATTGTCCGAATTCGCCCGGCACAACCACCAGGTCAACAGACTTCCCCCGGCAGGATTCCGGCAGCCTGCGTGTTTCTACGGCGTAGATCGCGCTCTCTTCAGCCCAGAGCACGTCATAGTAGACATTTTCGGCAAAGCAAACGCGGTTATTCTCGTCAGAAACGGTCAAAATAAGGAAGGTTTCCGTCAGCACCTGGTCGGTCTTGTTCGTCAATATGGCTCCGCCGGTGATTTGATTGAATTGATCGATGGCAAAATTCCATTCATCGGTGCTAACTGAGTTCCACCAGTTGCCGCCTTCCAGAGAGGCTGAATAACTGGTGATCCATGGACTCACATCGACGTGATCGACCTCTTCACCCCGCCGGCTGTTCACCTGGATGCTAAAACCGATCTGATCTGTTTCGGGGACAAAGTCGAAATTCGCCTGCCCGCCACCCACGATCTGACCAGAAGCGTTATAGGCAACCGCGTTGAGCAACACCTGGGTGTAGGTATAGGCGTCGGCATTGCTCAGCCAACCAGTGACGGTGTAATCGTTGCCAATTCGAAACGCAGTGGTGTTCTCGATGGTGAGCGGCTGCTCATATTTGAGCATGCGGTCGATCAAGCCATCTACTACGCGCACTTCAACTCCCGTGATCACCAACCCAGAGTTAATTTCAAATTCCTGCACCAGGCCGGTGGTTTCGTTGGGGAAGAGGTAGCGGAAAGAGGTTCGCTGCTGGGCAAGGCGGTTGCCTGCGGCGTCCAGGGCAAGTACTTCCAGCTGCACATCGCGCAGAATGGCGTCAGCCAGCGTGTTAAACAACTTTGCCATCACCAACACCTGCGTCTCTTCCTGCAAGTATTCCAATTCGGTGATGCGCACCGGGTTGGGGTTGACCAGGTTGGGGGTTGGGGTGGGGTTGATGGGCAAAAGTGGGTTTTGCGTCACTTCAACGGTAGCAGGGAAAAAAGGCATCGGCGTTGCCGTGGGGTCGCCTGACTGGCTGGTCGGCGTACAGGCAGAAAGCAGCAATGCCAATAGCAGTGTGACAAGCAAAAACGAAGAGGCATGTTTACTCATAATTCTTAACCCTATGTATTATAAACGCTTCAGAGGGATAGTATAAGGAAATTTGGACATGTGAATTGTAAAGGACATTTAATCTGTACTTCCAACAATACTCCCATTACTCTGAGCGCCAAGGGAGGGCTATGTTTTGGGCTTCCCCCAGGGGGAAGCTGGACCCCGCCGTGAAACGGATGGGAGACTGAAGAGGGTCATTTTATTATTTTCGTTCTATAATATTCCTGTGACCAGGAACAAACTAACCCCCTTGGCTCAAAAACTTCGGCGTGAAGCCACGAGGGAAGAAAACCGCCTTTGGTATGACTATCTATCCACTTATCCATCAAAGTTTCGAAGGCAAAAGGTGATTGGGAAATACATCGTCGATTTTTATTGTTCTTCTGCCAAACTTGCTATTGAACTCGATGGCGGTCAACACTACGAGGACTCTGCCTTATTCCGGGACGATGAAAGAACACAATGGTTGCAGAAAAACGGCATATGTGTGATGCGATTCTTAAATTCGGATGTCAGGAACAATATTAATGATGTTTGCGCTACCATCGATACTGTGGTCAAGGAGCGACTGGAAGAATTAGCAAAATAGCAAAGACACTCTCCCCCGTTTCACGGACCCTCCCTCGAGGGAGGGCTCAGCTCTCTTTACACTTCCTGCCCTGTGTAAGGGTTACACTATTTACACCATTTTTTGATAGCACCAAAACGCTTATCCACCGTAAAAACTTGCTGGTTGTTAAAGTGCTACTTGCACGACCCGCCCTGTGTAAGGGTTTGCACCATTTGCACTGTTTTTTGATAGTACAAGAACGCGAATTGACTGCAAATGGATATCGATTATTAAGGTGCGGACCAGATGTTTGAATTTATGCGTGCAAAGTATAGCACATTTGTTCTGTTATGGGAAGGTGTTTACACCGTAGGGCAGGATCGAGGGCACTTTCAACATTGTGCCGGGCGAGCCCAACTTGCCCTCAATCCGCCAACGGACGCACCAGTAAAAACTTTGAGTGTGTTTCCAATCCACCAATAATTGCGTTCGTAACGGCGGATTGGAGGTGCACCACGCCATCGTCGGATGAAATTCCCAGCACCTCCAAGCTCGCCCTACGGTGGTGCTCCGCATCACTGGTCGAGGCTGGCCATCGACCCTACAAGCCGCCTGCCTGCCCTGTTTAAGGGTTCTATTTTCTTTTAAGCCCTCTCTTTAGAGAGGGTCCTTGAGCGAAGCGAAACGGGGGTGAGGGTTGAAATGATCCTCTGTGAAAGCTTTTTCCTATCAGCTATCACCTATTCTTGCAGGGAATTGGCCTGCCTATTCCAAATGAGCCTTGTCATGAACCCAAGTTTTCCGTATGCCAACGCTTTGCCGGGTTCAACACCGAAAACCAGCGAAATGAGCGCTGGACAGGCCGGCCTACGGTGGTGCTCCGCACCATATTTTTCTGCCTTTTTCTTAATCCATCATAACGAGCGATAAATAACCCACCCCCTCAATCCCCCTCCCTGCGCCAAAGAGAGGGCTGGAGGGGGTAAAAAGACTTGTCATTACGCGCGAGCGTAGCGACTGTGGCAATCTGCCTTTGACCTTTTTTCTTTTGAATAAGAGACTGGTGCTCTTGCTGCGATCCCAGCATCGATCGAGACGGCGTGAAAGCGGGGGTTAATCAGTCATTGCGAGCGAAGCGTGGCAATCTGCTTTTTCTCTGACGCCCTACATACGAGTTCCCTGCACCTTGTTTTTTTGGGCTTTGCTGGGGTCGACCCTTAACAGGTCAGGTTCGCAAACCAGCGACAAGAGCGCTGAACAGCCCCCTACGGTGGCGCTTTGTGCCGTTTTTTGTAGGTAAATGCTCGTGACGTCAGGTTGAACATCACAACCTGACCTACGCCGATTGTTAAGTGGGCAAATTAAAAAATCCAACTCAATTAACGCTTGAAACGGGCTAATTCAAGCGCTGCTTGATAGGAATTTTGCCATCCTGGTTGTAGACTTTGGGTAGATCAAAAAAGGAGCTTGAAATGTTAGTAACCAACAAAATCAATTTATTTTCTTTTCTTTTTGGGAAACGCTACTCGCCAGATACGACAAAAGTGAGCAATGGGTTAAAAGCCAATACCCTTCAGACTAAAAAGATCACCGATTTGGAAGGAAGAATCGGCATTGCAAAGAGCGAAGACTTTTATAAGGTCCACAGCAATCTTGTGAATAGTCCTTTCGCCCAATTGAACAGATGAGACAAAAATAATCAATTAGTAGAGCTGAAGGAAGTACAAGAAGAAATTGTTCCCCAGGCTCTACTACAATATACTTAGAGAAGAAGAGGTAACTATGTTCGACACAAAAATTATTGGTAAAAAGATCGCCCAACTACGCAAAGCCAAAGACATGACCCAGATGGAATTGGCGGATCAGATGTTTGTCAGTTATCAGGCTGTGAGCAATTGGGAACGGGGCAACACCATGCCCGATATTTCCAAGCTGATAGAACTTTCCCAGATTCTGGGCGTGAACGTGGAGGAGTTGTTGGGCTCTGAGAAAGAGACCACAATCGTGAGCAAAATCATCGATCAGTCTGATGATATCAATCTGGAAGAGGTGGCGGAAGTGGTGGAGCTGATGAAGCCTTCACAGGTGGAAGAAGCAGTGGAAAAAGCATCTGATCAGGAATATCAGCTGGAAACACTGATTGCCCTGGCGCCTCATCTGAATTCGAAACGCCTGGCGCAAATGATCGATAAGACGAGGATTAAAGATCTAAGCCAACTCATCCCCCTGGCACCCTTTTTGGAAAGCTCTCAGTTGGCAAGTATGATCGACCGTCAGCACGGAATGACCGGCAGCTTTGACAAATTGATAGCGCTCGCGCCCTTTTTGGATGAAGGTGATCTGAGTAGTTTTGCCGAACGGATCTTCAACTCAGAAAAGGATTCACATTACCTGAACGCTTTGGCACCCTTTATGAGTGAAAAAACCCTCGGGAAGATTGCCCGCCTGATGAACACCGAACAAAAGGAACGCTACCTGGTGGGTCTGGCGCCGTTCATCGACAAAAAAGTGCTGACCGACATCGCCCGGGATCTGATGAAATCCGGAAAATTGAAGATTTTGAGACAATTGATGTCCTTCATCGATGAGGATGAGATTTAGATCTGTCGGTTTCTGTGTTTCAATGCAATAACAAACAATGGTGGGTTCAAAGGCAGAACCCACCATTGTTGAATTAATGCAAAAGAAGCCTGTAAAGGCTTCTTGTAGGGCGGGTGGGGGTCGAACCCACACAGTGTCACCACCGACGGATTTTAAGTCCGTTGCGTCTGCCTATTCCGCCACCGCCCCGAAATTCGTAAGGTTTATTTTACCATTATCCAGGTTTTTGATAGTGGTAGTTTGTAAAAATGGTGGCGTTGCGACATAGATGCTTGCCTCGACCAATAAAGGGCACGTACGGATGAGGCTTGCTCCATCCGCAACTTTCGGATTATCAAATGTCAGCGGGAGGAGACACCCTTACAGGGCAATAGAGCCCCTCGCTTACGGATAGTCTGTTCCATTATCTACCGCAACATTCGGATTAAAAAAGGAAGCCAACCGAATAATGTCGGAGTGAGACTGCGCAGAATATACGATTTGCCATTGTCACATCGCAGTCTCATTCCGACCTACACCTGTTCCCTGCTCGCAGTTCCCTGTTCCCTGTTCAAGGGTAAAATGGAGACAACAACCTCTTGACCACTGAGATGCTATGAAAACGAAACGACCAATCACACTGCTCATCTTTGCCATCGCGCTACTCCTGATGGGTGTGGCCTTTATCGCGAAACGCGTAGTCCCCACCGAAACCGCCACGCAGGCGCAAACCCTGAGCGATTGGGCTCATGGTTCCACCGGAACACTAAAAGTGATGGTGAGCTACCCAACAGAGCTTCTTACCAGCCAGGAAAACTGGGTAACGCTCACTTTTGAACCCGACGCCACCCTGGAGCAGAACCTGGCAAGCGGCTATACCTTCGATGCTGAGTTTGGTGCCAGCAACAGCGTGATCACCCCTCAAAAGCGGATCCTGACCCCCATCGAGAAAGGTCGCCAGAGCGTGTCCTGGAAAGTCATACCCGTGCTTGTGGATGAAGTTGAGGGCGTGGTGAAGCTGGCGATTGGCGGCAGCGACCTGAGCGGCGCTTACGCCATCTCACCCCAGTCGAGCTTTGAGCTTGCCTTCCAGGTCAGGCAATCCAACGGGCTCAGCCCAAAGGCTTCGTTCGTTGTCGGTGTGGTGATGGTGGGGCTGGCGATACTCTTTTTTCTCATCTTTATGCTATTGAACAAAAAAACATCTGGAACCAGGAGGTAACCTATGCGCAGACCGCGTCTTAAAAAATTAGCAAACTTACTAACTAAAATACCCGTGATCACCACAGGCGAAATCCCGGAAGTCAAAATCAGGGCAGTCAGCAGTGATTCCCGCAATATCCAACCGGGCGATGCGTTTCTGGCGATCAAGGGAGCCAGTTTTGACGGATTCGATTACATCCCCTCCGCCATCGAGCGCGGGGCAGCCTTGATTATCAGCAATCGCCCTGCCCCAAAGGGGCTGAGCTTGCCTTATCTGCAAATTGATGATGATCCGCGCAAGGCGTTAGCCTGGCTGGCAGCCGCCACCCAAAACTTCCCGGCTCGCAAACTGCGCATGATCGGCGTGACCGGCACCGACGGCAAAACCAGCACCGCCAGTATGATTCACCACATCCTGACACAAGCCGGCGTGAATGCCGGCATGATCTCGACGGTGAACGCCCTGATAGGCGACCAGGAAATCGACACGGGCTTCCATGTGACCACGCCCGATTCGCCTGAAATCCAGGCATACCTGGCAGAGATGGTGCGCGCGGGTATGACGCATTGCATTCTTGAGAGCACCTCGCACGGACTGGCACAGGGGCGCGCGATTGCCAGCGAGTTTGATATCGCTGTCGTCACAAACGTGACCCACGAACACCTGGACTACCACGGCGACTGGCAGCACTATCTTGAAGCCAAGGGGCTGCTGTTTGAAAGTTTGTGGGTTACTTCACGGAAAAATATTGGCAACCCCCGGCTGGCAGTTCTGAACAAAGACGACCGGTCGTACGGCTATCTGAAACGGGTCTCGCCCCCTGGCTACGTGAGCTACTCGCGCCTGAACGAGGCGGATTTGTGGGCTGAGAACATCGTCAATACGCCCACCCAGCTCAGCTTTGATTGTCATATTGGCGAGCAGGTTTTCCAGGTGAAGAGCCCGATGATTGGCATTTACAATGTGTCCAACATTTTGGCAGCGTTGGCAACCTGCGTGAGCGGGATGGGCATGCCGGCGGAGACGGCAATTGCTGCCCTGGCGACCCAAAAAACAGTGCCCGGCAGGATGGAGCGCATTGATTTAGGGCAGGATTTTGTCGCCATGGTCGATTTTGCCCACACCCCTTTCGCCATGGCAGAGTCACTCGACACTGCCCGCACACTGACACAGGGCAGGGTAATTGCCGTGTTCGGTTCGGCGGGGCTGCGCGACCGCGAGAAGCGCAAGATGATGCCGAAGGAGGCGATCATGCGAGCCAATATGACCATCCTGACTGCTGAAGACCCCCGCACGGAATCGCTGGACGACATTCTGCAGGATATGGCAGAGGCAGCCATATCAGCTGGCGGGGTTGAAGGAGAGAATTTTTTGCGGGTGCCCGACCGCGGCGATGCCATACGCAAAGCTATTGCCCTGGCAAAACCCGGCGATTTGGTGGTTTCGCTTGGGAAGGGTCATGAGCAGTCAATGTGTTTCATCACCACCGAATATGACTGGGATGACCGCACTGCGATGCGCGCCGCGCTGGCAGAACACCTGGGGGTCGAGGGTCCGAAGATGCCCTGGCTGCCGACAAGCGAGAGGTGAGAATTGTAGATCCCCGCAGCGGCGGAGTGAGGTGGGTTCCAGACTTTCGTGGATTGACATTATCCTGCCCACCTCATTCCGCCCTACGACAACTGAAGCGGTGGAAAAGCATCGGGATGGCGTGGGCCCTTACCAGTGCAAGGCCAAACGGGACGGCGTGGAAGCCGTCCCTTACAGAAGAGCGGGAAGGGGTGAGCCCTCACGAGGGCAGGACCAAACGGGACGGCGTGGAAGCCGTCGCTTACTTTCTTTTCTTGACTTGCTGGTACATCTCGCCCAGCGTGCCGCCGTTGATGCCGCCAAAAACAGCCATAAAACCGACCAGCGGTGCCAGCAGACCGCTTTTCCAGGTCATGAGCACAATCACCACCAGCCCGGCGATTCCGCCATAAATCCCATAAGTGGGACCGCGGCGGTCTTTTGCCAGGAGCGTGATCAGGAAGCCAATTGTCAGCGACCCGAGAAAGATGCCCAGCATGAGGGTGGTGTCGACCCCCTGCATCAGTTCACCGTAACGCAGCATCATCGTGTCTATCAGGCTGAAAAAGAGCAATGCCCAGGCAATATTCAATACCATGGCAAGCCCAAGATAGGCATATTTGGTTCCACGCGGGTCGAGCAGGCGGCTGAGTTTCATGCAGAGAATTGTACCGTAAGAGCGATTCGTTTGTATGTCGAGGGGTTACGGTAAAACCGCATAGTATAGCTGACTACCAAACGCCAGGAACACCTTTCGGTCGGGGCTGACATAAAAGGCGCTCGCCTTGCCTCCCGGCATCGTCCCGGCGTTCAGCGCTGAGCGCAGTACCTTGTTCAGGTTCAGACGCAAGCTGAATTGGTAGAGCTCAGCTTTTTCGGCTTCCAGATAGTAGATGGAAGGGTCAGGCGGCGGCGAGTAAGCCACCTGCTCAAACTTCAAGGTGGCAAAATCGACATTCGCGCCGCTGGTGCCGGCATCGAGGTAGGGGTAAGGATCGTCGCAAGAGGTCAGCCCTGTAACCGAAGAAGCCAGGCAGTGCGAGCTGTGCCCATCGGCATGCAGCAGGAACAACTCCTCCCCTTCCACTTCAAAGTCAACCGCATCCGCAAGGTCAAGCAGTTCTTCGTCAAAATAGGCAACTGGCGCGTTGTTGAAATTGGCGGTAAACCCACGATAGATCCAGAGCGTTTTGTTGCCGGGGTCGAGAATATAAAGGCGATTGCTGTCGAACACCATGCGTTTCAAATCGACCCAGCCATTCTCAGGTGTGGGCAGATGGGCAGCGCTCGGGCGGGAACCGGGAGAGCAATAGAGCAGGTTTCCAGCGGCATCAATCGCCATCACGGGGGCTTTGGAGGGGTTATTGAGGGGGATGTTGATCAGATCGACCAAGTTTCCCACCTGCACGCCGTCGTACGTTCCCGGTCCGCAAACAAACTCGTTGTCCATCTGGTAGCCGTTGGTGAACAAACTAAGGTATTTCACCGAACCACTGGCACGATCAAGCAGATAAAGATCGGTGTTAAGGGAGACGATGGCGCTAATATCCAGACCAGGGTAGAGGCTGGGCGCAAAAGCAGCCACATATTGCAGGCGGCGGGCTCCATCAAGATCGTCCAGCGCGATCTGAACCCTTGCTCGCAGCAGGTTGACCTCGTTTGTATCCTTGTACGCGGCTGCCTGGTCCAGGAAGATCAGGGCTTGTTCCCAACCCTCCCGCTGTAGTTCTTCGGTTTGCATGAGGGCAGCGTTGTTGACCGATGCCTGCGCCTGTGCCAGGTAGTAAGCATACTCATTGTCTTCACCGCGGTTAAAGAAAACCATCGCTGCCGCCGCAACAATAATCAGCGGCACGATGATGGCGATCAGGGCTTTGGTTAGCGGCGAAAGGTCTTTGGTGATTCTGTTTTGTTCGCCCTCATCAGCTTGATTAACAGAAGCAGAGATCGTCTCTGCTTTGTCTTCCACTTTTCGCAGCCAGCCTGCCCCTGCAGCCACTCCCTTGAGGGCTTTTTCTTTGAAGATTCCGAAATCCGGTTTTTCGCGTTCGGGTTTTGCAGGAACCTCGTAGATTTGTTCTTGCTGTTCAGACTCAAGTTGGAGAGGTTCTGTCTGGGCATCGAGCGCTTCTTCTTCCACCATTTCGTCGATTTCTGGTTCTTTAGCGGGCTCCTGCTCGATATCTTCTGGATAAAGCACTGCCTGACCAAACAGATCTTCTGCCAGGCAAGGTTCTTGAGATTCGGGTTGTTCAGGCTCAGAAGACGGAACGGTAGGTGTCAGTTCCGCCTGATCGTCGGGGTCAGGGGGCAGAACAGGCGATGTCGGTTCCATATGGTCTGCGGAAGGCAGCAAGGAAGCAAAATTGTAGGTTTCGAGGTTGCTGTTCGCCATCTGACCAGAGCCTGTCTTGATTTCTACAATACCCAGCGGTTGGTCTTCTTCGGACCTGAGGGTCAGTTCTCCAATCAACAGGGAGATGTCCTCAGTATCCAGGGTGTCTTTCTCAATTGGCGTGCTGAACACAACAATTTCAACGCCCTTCAAAGTGCGCTGGAAATAACGCGGATTGGACACAGTGGCAACGCCGAGTCCTCGTTGATCGAGGGTATCATCGAAAAATTGCTCAATTTTCCCCTCAGAAAGCACAAGCGCCTGGCTTGCTCCCACCTGGGCGAGGAAAAGCGTGTCCTGGTGGATCACCCCAAGCAAAAGGTCAGCCGTCTGCCAGGATTCGGGCTGATCGAAATGATGATTTTTCTGCAAAAGAATACGGTTCAGCCCGTCCACGAACACCCGGATCGCCTTGGTCACCGATCCGCTGGTCTTGAAAAAATCACTCACCAATCCATCCAACCCGAGATCGGATTCAGCCTTGTTTTTCAGATGGAGAAAGACCAGGAGCTGATCCGTTTCCCTGCCCCTGGCTCGCTGTTTTGGGCTGTCGAACCCCAGCATTCTTACCTGCTGTCCGTCAGGTTGAAAAATCGTCAGATCGAATTTCATAACTCACCTTTTCTCTTAAATGCAATAATGCCTGGTACATAGAGTACACAATCCGTGCCAAAGGTTATAATTCCATGCATGGAATTGACCCTTATAACGAGTGAAAACGAGTGGAAATCCCTTCGCCCTGAATGGGATCAGTTGGTTGCCAGAAGTTTCCGAGCCTATCCTTTTTCGGAGTTTTGGTATTTGTTTAATTGGTGGCAAACCCTGGGCGGCGGGGAGTGGCTTGTAGAAAATTCGAGTCCGCAGATCATAACTGCCAGAGAAGATGACGTCCTGGTTGGAATCGCACCAATGTTCTCCTCCCAAAAACCCGGATCTGAGCTCGCGCTGCGGTTTATTGGGCAAATTGAAGTCACCGATTACCTTGATTTTATATGCCTTCCCGATAAACTGGAGACTTTTCTCAGTCACATACTGGATTTTATTGACGAAAGTTCAAACTTCAAAACCAAGCGCCTGGAATTGGCGAATATCCTGGAAGGGTCGCCCAGCGTTGCCATAATGGAGCGACTTTGCCTGAAAAAACAGCGAAACTTTGAGGTGAGCGTCTTGCAACCATCGCCGGGTATACGGTTGCCATCGACCTGGGAGGGGTATTTGCAGACTCTGAGTAAGAAACAGCGTCACGAGGTGCGTCGAAAAGAGCGCAATACCGAAAGGGATTACCGGGCAGAGCTCGTTTTTGTGCAAGATTCAGTTGACATCGATAGTGAAATGAAACGTTTTATCGAATTGATGCGCCATGACCAGCAAAAAGTCGAATTCCTGACCCCATTGACGGAACAATACCTGCTTGGGTTGGGTAAGGCTGCCCAGGAAGCAGGCAGACTGAACCTGGCGAGCCTGATGCTGGATGGTGAACAAGCCGCTTCGTATCTGAATTTTATTTTTGATAACAAGTTATGGGTCTACAACACCGGTTGGGATCCGGAATTCTCTAACGCGTCTCCGGGGTGGGTCTTGTTGGTTAAATTGATCCGATGGGCGATTGAAAATGGATTGGATGAAGTGGACCTGATGCGCGGGGGAGAGGAATATAAGTACCGCTTTGGTGGTGTCGACCGACATGTTGTCCAGGTCGTTGTCGATAGACAGTAGACTCCGGCTCTTTTTTTGCCTTTATCTATTCGGACGAGGCTGATGTTCTAAAAGTGCTTTCAATCTCTGCCTGCGAGAGGATGAATATTGTTTGAAAAGTGACTGGTGAAGCATAGTTCTTTACCCTATTGCTCAGAAAGACAGTCTTCAAATCTTCTAACACAAAATTAATCATCGTCGATTATCCTTTTCTTGACGAAGAAATTCGGGCATGATAACATTAAATTGATGAATTTAGCACTCTCCTCTCGAGAGTGCTAATTGTGAAAAAGATGAATAAATTAACCGACCGACAAAAAATTATCCTTTCCCTGGTCGTGCACGAACACACCCGCACGGCGCAACCGGTCGCGTCTAAAACCCTGATCAACGAATATACCCTGAAAATTAGTTCAGCCACGGTGCGCAACGAGATGAACACCCTGACCGAACTGGGCTTTCTGCGCCAACCGCATACATCGGCGGGGCGCGTTCCAACCGAAGAAGGCTACCGATATTTTGTCAGCAACATGGTTCAGCACACCGCGCTGCCCTCTGCTACGCGCAACACCATCAGCCACCATTTTTATCAATCCCGAAAGGGGCTGGAATATTGGCTGCCACTGGCGGCTTCTGTGCTCGCCAATAATTCACAGGCTGTCTCAATTGTCACCGCTCCGCACAGCGAAAAAGTGACCTTCAAGCACCTTGAATTGATCGCGACGCGTGCCTCCCAGGTCTTGATGGTTTTGGTGTTGGTCGGCGGCGAGATCCAGCAGCAAATTATTTCGCTGGATGTCATACGCAGCCAGGAGCAGCTTTCCAACATCGCTGCCCAGGTCAATCGCGTTTGTGAGAATACCAGCCTTGATCAAATCAAGAGCCTGCCCGCCACCCCCGACCCTCTTCTCAACCAGGTGCTCACGGCTGTGATCGACCAGATGAGCCTTGCCAGCAAGCTGGTGACGGGGGAACTCTACTCGGATGGGCTGACCAATGTATTGTCTGAACCAGAATTCTCAGACTACAACCCCGAGTATTCTCCCTTGCGCCTGCTGGAAGAGCGCTCCCTGCTCGATGACCTGATCGCCCGCACGGTTCTGACCGAAGAAATTGGGGGCGTGCAGGTTTTGATCGGCGGTGAAAACACCTGGCAGGAACTGCAAAACTGTTCGGTTATTCTCACGCGTTATGGCGTGGAAGATCAGCTTTCAGGTGCCCTGGGCATTTTGGGTCCCATGCGCATGCCCTACAGCCAGACCATCGGCACAGTTCGTTATGTCGCCGAATTGATGTCCGGGTTGGTCTCCGACAACTTAGTAGACTAAAAAACAATGCATATTGAGGAATTTATGACTGAAGAAGATAAAAAAACAACTGAAAACGAGGAGAAAAAAGAATTTCTCCAAGAAGAACATGAAACTCAGAGCGAACTGGATGCCGCCCTTGCCCGGGCTGATGAATATCTTGATTGTCTCCAGCGTGAACGTGCCAGTTTCGCCAACTATCGCCGCCGTATCGACCAGGAAAATGCCGCCATGGCAGACCAACTGTTGGGAGAGCATATCAAAATTTTTCTTCCAGTCATCGACGACCTGGAGCGAGCCCTTGACCACGCGCCAACAGACCCAGATTGTGCCAGTTGGATTGCCGGCATTGACCTGATCCGCAAAAAGCTGTTGAAAACAATGGAGGGTCTGGGTGTAACCGTCATAGCCCTCGAGCCCGGCGATCTGTTTGACCCCTTCAACCAGGAAGCCCTCACTCATGAAGAAAACCCCAGATTCATCGACGGTCAGATTATTGAGGTCGTTCGAGCCGGTTATCAAGTAAACGATCGAATCATCAGACCTGCCCAGGTCCGCGTAGCAAAATAGGAGAAGTTATGGCAAAAATTATCGGTATCGACTTAGGAACAACCAACTCAGCAGCCGCTGTCATGATCGGCGGCGAACCCGTGGTGATCACTTCTTCAGAAGGAAATCGCCTCGTGCCTTCTGTAGTTGCCGTCAATAAAAACGGAGAACGGCTGGTTGGGCAGGTTGCCCGCAACCAGGCAATCATCAACCCCGAGAACACAATATTCTCGATCAAACGCTTTATGGGGCGCAAAGCTGGCGACCCAGAAGTCCAGCGAGCGATGAGCCTGGTGCCCTATCAGATCAACAGTGCTCCAAACGGCGATGTCAGGGTTGTGATGGATAACAAAGACTACACCGCCCCCGAGATTTCCGCCATGATCCTGGGAAAACTCAAACGCGATGCCGAAGCTTACCTGGGCGAACCGGTGAACCAGGCTGTGATTACCGTGCCTGCTTATTTTAACGATGCCCAGCGCAATGCCACCGTCGATGCCGGTAAGATTGCCGGTCTGGAGGTGCTGCGCATCATCAATGAACCAACCGCCTCATCCCTGGCTTATGGTCTAGATAAAAGAGACCGGAATGAAATTATTGCAGTTTATGACCTCGGTGGTGGCACGTTTGATATTTCGATCCTGGAAGTCGGCGATGGCGTTTTCCAGGTCAAATCCACCTCAGGCGATACCTTCCTGGGTGGGGATGACTTTGACCAGCGCATCATCGACTGGCTGGCAGATGAATTTAAGAAAGAAAATGGTATTAACTTACGGGAAGACCGACAGGGATTACAGCGCCTGAAGGAAGCTGCCGAAAAAGCAAAAATTGAACTTTCAAGCACCATGCAATCCGAAATCAACCTGCCCTATATCACTGCAGACGCTTCGGGACCGAAACACCTGGTAACTACGCTGACCCGTTCCAAGTTGGAGCAGCTCACTGGCGACCTTGTGCAGAGATCGCTCAAACCCATGCATCAAGCCTTGAACGACGCCAATCTGAAACCTTCAGATATCGACGAAGTGGTTATGGTGGGTGGTATGACCCGTATGCCCGCTGTTCAGGATGCCGTGCGCCAACTGTTCAATAAGGAACCTCATAAGGGCGTCAATCCTGATGAGGTCGTTGCCATTGGTGCCGCCATCCAGGCAGGAGTTTTAGGAGGTGAGGTAAAAGATATTCTTCTGCTCGATGTGACCCCGCTTACTCTCTCTATCGAGACTCTGGGGGGCGTCTCTACCCCGCTGATCAAGCGCAACACCACCATCCCAACCCGTGCCAGCCAGGTTTTCAGTACAGCTTCCGATAGCCAGACATCCGTCGAAATCCACGTCTTGCAGGGGGAGCGCACCATGGCAGCCGACAACAAATCGCTCGGTAAGTTCACCCTGGATGGTATCCCGCCTGCTCCTCGCGGGGTTCCCCAGATTGAAGTTACTTTTGATATGGATGCCAACAGCATTCTGAAAGTGACCGCCAAAGACAAAGCTACCAATCGTCAGCAAGACATCACTATCAGTGGTTCCTCCGGGCTAAGTGATGAGGAAGTCGAAAGAATGCGCCAGGATGCAGAAAGCCACGCCAATGAAGACCAAAAACACAGGGAACTTATCGAAGCACGCAACACTGCCGACAACGCTGTTTACACTGCCGAAAAGACACTCAAAGAATTGGGCGATAAGGTATCTGCCGACGCGAAAACAAAAGTTGATAATGGCGTTACCAGGGTTCGTTTGGTAAGAGATAACAGCGACGCAAGCGTAATCCATACGGCTGTTGAAGACCTGATGAAGATCCTGCAGGAAATTGGTCAGGCTGCCTACGCGCAGCAAGAACAGGCTCCACAACCGGAAGACGCACAACCTTCCGAAGGAGACCAGGGCGAAACGCCTGATGAGCCTGAAGTGGTTGAAGGCGAATATACTGAAGCGGAGTAAATTCCAATAATCCAGTAGAATTAGAACACCTGGTGCCTGTGCAAGAACACACCAGGTGTTTGTGTGAAATTTAAAGAAGAGAAATGTTTTATGGCAGCAAAAAGAGATTACTACGAGGTGCTGGGGATACCCAGAAGCGCCAGCCAGGATGATATCAAGAAGGCTTTCCGTGACCTTGCGCGGCAATATCATCCTGATGTCAACAAGGCTCATGACGCGGAAGAAAAGTTCAAAGAAATAAACGAAGCCTACGGAGTGTTGAGCGACACAGAAAAACGGGCATCGTATGACCATTATGGCTTCTCAGGTGTCAACACCCAGGGCATGCCCGACTATTCCACCATGGACCTTTCTGACCTGTTCGAAACCCTATTTGGTTTTGGAGGTATGGGCGGTTTTGGTGCAAGCAGTTCACGCCGCCGGCAAAACGCCCCCAGGCGGGGCGCAGACATTAAATCCAATATTAAACTGACTTTTGAAGAAGCGGTTTTCGGAGTTGAAAAAGAAGTGGAAGTGACCCGCAATGAGCGCTGCTCTGTATGCGATGGCAGCGGCGCAGAACCAGGCACACAACCTGTCACCTGCCAGACTTGCAAGGGTCAGGGTGAAGTGCGACAGGTGCAACAAACCTTTTTGGGTTCAATGGTCCAGGTGGTGACCTGCCCAACCTGTGGAGGCAGGGGCAAGATGGTGGAGAGTCCTTGCCGGAATTGCCGTGGCAGCGGGCTGGAACGAAAAACCCGCCAGATGAAAGTAAATATTCCGGCTGGCGTGGACGATGGCAATCAGATCCGTATGGGAGGCGAGGGTCAGCCAGGCGCAAATGGTGGTCCTAATGGGGACTATTACCTAGAACTGGATGTGGCTCCCCACAAGTTTTTCCGCCGGAATGGCAATGACATTCTGCTCGATATCGACATCAATATGGCTCAAGCATCTTTGGGAGACGAGATCTCCGTGCCAACAGTCGATGGCGATGTAAAACTTCGCATTCCGCCCGGAACGCAGCCTGGTCGCGTTTTTCGTTTGAAAGAGAAGGGCGCACCCGTTCTGAACCGTAATGAGCGTGGAAACCAGTTGGTCACCGTTAATGTTCAGATTCCCACCAATTTATCCAAACAGCAGGAAGAACTCTTGACATCGTTGGGCAAAACCATGGGCACCGATATCAAAATCCAGGAGCGCAGCTTTTTTGATAAGCTGAAGGACGCCTTCAGTGGCTGAGCCTGAGAGCTGGTTGGAAGTTTCGTTGGTTTGTTCTGGTGAATTGGCTGAAGCCGTCGCCGAGGTTTTTTCGCGTTTTTCCCCCGGAGGGGTTCTAATCAACAGCCTGACCACTTTTGATCAAGTGGATTATGAAGAAAAGCCCACCGGCAACATGCAGGTGGTGGTTTATTTGCCAATGGACGCGCTGGTGCAGCATACCCGCCAACAGCTTGAGGAAGCCATCTGGCACCTCGGTCAGATTGCCCCGCTTGGTCAACTGAAATACAATGTTATCGCCGATCAAAACTGGATGGATGCCTGGAAAGAGCGCTATCAACCGCTTGAACTTGGTGAGAGCCTGGTTATTCTGCCTGCCTGGGTTGACCCTGCTCTTGCAGGTGAGCGACTGCCTGTGATCATTTCACCAGATATGGCGTTTGGCACTGGCACACATCCTTCCACTCAGCTTTGCCTGCTGGCATTGGAAAAACATGGCTGCCGTGAAAAAAACGTGCTCGACATTGGATGTGGCAGCGGCATCCTTTCTATTGCTGCGGTTCGCCTGGGTGCATACCGCGTTTTGGGCGTCGATTATGACCCTATCGCCATCCCTTCATGTGAACGCAACGCTGCCCTGAATGGTATGAAGGATCGGATCATCTTTGAAGTCGGCACGCACACAGATGTGCTGGCTCGCACGGATGGTTTGAACCAAGCACCGGTCGTTCTGGCGAACATTCTTGCTCATATCCTGGTGAAAATGCTGGAAACCGGGCTGGCAGATACAGTATCACCAGGAGGAATGCTGGTATTAGGCGGGATTCTGGACACACAAGCAGAAGGCGTGATCCAGTCAGCGCAAAGCAAAGGCTTGAGGCTGGCTGATACCCTGACCGACGCGGACTGGGTGGTACTGGTCTTTCAGAAACCCTAATTTACATTACGAATAATTGTCGGCAGATAATTCCCAAAAGCACAGGCGTCGTCAACGATGATGGTCCTCAATGAGATCATTTGGGTGACGTTGCCTTCATGGTCCCAGATTTTTAACGCCACATCCAGCAATCCATCAAGATCACCCGCCTTACAGAGATTGACATCCCAGTCGAACACACCAGCCGGGGTGGGGTTGAAAACCCGCGGACCGATTTCTGTCCATTTGCCATTCACATTGCCAATCAAAACCGCGCTAACAACCCTTACGTCATCGCTGGTTTGGGCTGTTACATCAATCCAGGGGTTCGTGCCAACCGCCACAATTGCGCCGGGAACCGGACGTGAGAGCTGCCCGGTCGGCGGGGAGGCACCCACATTGCCAGAGATAAACCAGTCGTTCAGAGGACTAAAAGGATTGGCTCTGTCGCCGATGCAGTCACGAGCATTATCATAGATTGCCAGATTGGTAATCTCATAGCAAGTACGGGGAATTCCTCCATTGATTGGCACATCCGTGAAGCGCATGTCTACGGAATAGCCCCAGGGATAGTTGCTAACGCCCCACCACCAGTTGTTGACGACCATAAAATGAACGTGTTCCGAGGTGCTGTAGCCGGTATCGTCTGTATCTCCAATATATTTTCCCCTGTCAACGAAAGTTCCGGGGGTCAGGTAATCAGGGATGGTGTTGTGAGCCAGATGCAGGTATATCTGGTAGGCACCGCCCACCGTATCCTGCAGAACGATATAGTTGGTGCAGCCAGTGTTGCCATCAAAGCAGCCGTCATAAGAATTAACTACTATCCCCGCCTTCGAAGCAACCATGGGGAAATGACCGGCATCTGTAAAATCGTAGGCGTAATGACAAAATTCTATGGTGCAGCTTGGATAACCCAGCGGAGGGTAGTTGTGAAAATGCAAGATCGAGCCTTCCAGGCGGTGAGAAGTACCAGCAACATATGGCAGATAGTAACCAGTTAGCGGAGCCTGGATTGAATTGGCTGGTGTGTCTTCAGGTGCGGGCTGAAAGGCAGCCGGCAGGAAATCCTCAGGCAGGCTGGAGAGAGCTTCTGACCATTCTGCATCAGAGGAAATCACAATTTGCCAGCTGTCTTGTTGGCGAACAGCCAGGACGATACCGGGCTCAGTTGCCAGGATTCTGCCGTTTGGGTCTTTCACCGCCAGCCAGAGCACGGCGGTTTGTCCGTCGGCACTGATGAAGGTTGTATCCAGCACAGGTTCAAACATAGCCGCGAGCGGGTTATCAGACAAAATCGCCAGCTCAAGTTGGTAACGTTCCTTGTAAGCCTGCCAGAGAGAATTAGCTTCTTCTAAAGTAGCGGGGATGGGCGGTTGGTTTTGGGCTGAAATGGTGAGGGCAGCCGGCAGCAGCGAAAGGATCACCATCAATCCTGCAATTACCAGGAACGTCTTGCGGAACAACTGAAAAAACGCGAGAGGCTTATTCATAATTTGAATTTTATTCTTTTTGATTATCCTGACCAAAAGTTTGTCGAGGCTCAAAAAGTAAATGATTTCCGGATCTTCACATTATGCAAAACACCTGGTCTGATAGAATAATTCAACAACTTATTTTTGAAGGACAACCCCTATGCAAAGAATTCCATTAAAGATGAAACGTGCAGATTTATTGCACATTTCTGAATATGAGCTTCCCGTCGGATTTAGGGTGAGGTTTTTTGAGCAGGGTGATGAACAAACCTGGGCGAAAATCGAAACCGCCGTCGATGAATTCCCGGATGAAGCTGCTGCTCTTGCACATTTCGAAAACGAATTCGGTGCTACTCGGGATGAGATGAAACGTCGTTGTTTATTCATTGAGAATGAACATGGTGAGGCAATCGGAACCACCACTGCCTGGTATGGCATATTAGAGGGGGAAACCCAAATCAGCGGTCGTATTCACTGGGTGGGAGTAATTCCGGAATATCAGGGTATGAAGCTGTCTAAACCGCTCCTCTGCAAAGCCATGCAAGTGCTGGCAAAATATCACGATTCAGCGTACCTGACATCGCAAACAACCAGTTACCAGGCGATTAATCTTTATCTCAATTTCGGCTTTGCGCCCTATTTGACCAATCAAACCGATATCGAAGCCTGGGTGTTAATGGAAGAAGTCTTGGATCGAAAGATTTTGTGAAATCGGCTTGGCTATATTTTTGGAATGGATGATTCTCGGTTAATTTGTGAATGCCGGCGCACCATCGGTGACCATCCTGGGAGGAGCAAGCCTCACCCGTACGGAATCTAAAAGAAATGTGACTGGAAGTAGCCGGTTACGTTGACTGAATTGTTTTCAATGATGAAAACCTGTGGGTCAATCTCCTGGATCCCCCGACGCAGGCGCAGGAGTTCATATTTTGAGACCACAGTATTGATCACCAGATATTCAGTCTGAGAGTATGCCCCAAGCCCTTCCCAGTATGTGGCACTGCGGTGGGTTTCGTGGATAATATATTGCAGAATATCCTTGTTTTTGCTGATCACCATCACGCTGATCTTCACATTCTGATAATGCACCCGGTCCACGACCAGGCTGTAGATCATGGTGAAAATAACTGAATAAATCAGGATGACTGGCGGACTGGTAAAGAGAGCATAAACATAGACGATCAGACTGATGAATAAACTCACCCTGCCAACGCTGAAATCGGGGTTCTTAAGTGTGATCAGCACGCCCAGGATATCGACTCCTCCCGAAGAGCCGCCTGCCCGCAGGCTGAGCCCGACGCCAAAGCCGCAGATGATCCCGCCCACTATTGCCAGTGTGAGCATATCGTCAAGTCCGGGAATAACCGCTCTGACCGGGATGAAGAGCATCACCGCAGTGACTGTAATGATGGTGACAAATGTTTTCCAAAAGAACTTGCGATTAATTGAACTGAACGCAATAATCATCAGCGGAAGGTTCAAAGCCAGCAAAACCAGACCGGTGGCGTCATGGAGGGTTGGAATCACCCGCTGCAACAGTTCAAGAATGATCTTGGCAATACCGGTCATATTACCAATGTAAAGACCAAAAGGCAGAATGAGCGTGTTGATACCTATTGAATAAATCACACCGCCTAAGATGCACAAGAAGTAGTCAGCGATATCCTGCCATGCACTTTTCCTTTGCTCACGGATCGGTGTAGCGTTCGAAGTTCCCATTCGCTATATTCTACCGTTTATCGGGTAAATATGGTATCGAGGTTACCATGGAAATACATTTTGGAAATTTATATAAGGCTGAATTAGAAAGGAGAGTATCAATTTTATAATGTTACAATTTAGTATCAATACTGGCTGTTTTGTTCACCAAAGTATTTTCTTTAGATAAGGGGTTTAATGGATATATTCAATGACAACACACAACAAGAACAGAAGCAAACTGAGGGTTTGGAAAGCCCTGAAGACATTTGCGCAAGTCTGAGTGATCAAAACCGGCTTGATAACGAAATTATAAAGCTCAAAAGTCTCCCCGGTGCTTTCGTAGAAATATTTCACAGAAAAGTAAATCAGGGTTCCTCCGTTAACGAAACGTTAGTGCTAGTCACGTTACCAAAAATTGGAGGGGGACTGATATCCTGCTATTTTGTCTGTGGGGCAAAGTACCCTGAATCACCACCTTCATTCTCGGCGACCGTGAATGGATGTGAAAGTAAAGTTCATTCTTCAACCCTTCAAAACTGGTCAGGAAACTGCCTGGTTGATGTAGTTCGAGATGTTTTGGCACAAGAACCTGATTGATGGATCGTTATTCCAGGTTTGCCAGCCCTTTCGGGAATACTGACTCACAAGCCCGATACAGGTTGTTAGCCTCCGAAATCCCAGGCGAATGGCTGCGAAGGTAGTCCCAACAACAATAAAGCAAATATTCATTCCAGCTTTTCAGGGTTTCAACAGGGACGTTACTTGCCAGATCAAAAAGAAATGAGGTGTAACTGGTCGCAAAAGGCGAATCATTCGGAAGGAGTTCGGCAATTTTAATCAAAACAGATGATATCGAAAGCCCTGGAAGAATTGTTGGTCTCATCGTTGGTGTTGCCAATTGAGATAGTTCACGAATATAGTCTGCCTGTTGCATGGGAGTATATTCCAGCCCAGGAGTGCTGTTTACAATTTCCTGGAACTTGGCAAGCACAGGTCGGGATCTATTCTCAGCAGGTCTGCATGACAGCAACCGTTCGACCTTTTTGACATATGCCCCCCAGTTTGAGATATCTACGAACATGCACTTGTTGATAGTCAACAGGTCCAGGAGATATTGATCGGAGGCTGATTGAATTCTGAAAAGGATTGAATGGAGACGATTCACGGATTGTTTGCCAACCTCGCTTTGACACCCGCTCTCATATTGTTTGCTTAACCATTGAATGCTGGATGCTTCATTTAGGTTCAGTAAGATCTTCATGAAATTTGGCGACTCGTCGGCTAAAGAGATTACCTTTAATGCAAGCGGCTCGGTGCCAGGAAGGTGACTGATTATCCACTCAATGTCCTTCACAGGGATACTTTGTTTGTCAGCTAACATCCCTTCCAAGACAATTACCAGGCGCTGCGTGATGCCATTCCTAGAAAACACTTCTTCAATCGACCCATTGTCAGGATCAATCCTGCCTTTAAGTAACTCATAGAGTGCACGTTCCTCGGGATTTGAGAGCGAAAGAGGTTGACTGGTTTTAAAGTTCTGGCAAATTACTTTAAAATCAGCAAAAAATTCACTGTCACTAATTTCAGAGGTTTTCCCAATCAGTTCTAACCACTCCTTGGTGAATATAAAGTTTTCCATTGAATTGCTGTTGCAGACGCTCAACGACAAATTACGGAGCTTCACATTTTGACTTTTGGGGATCAATTGAAAGAGGTCGGCTTTTAACTCACCGGCGAAACTGATTTTACTTCGAAGATTTACCGCTTTGTTTGCTTCAGGCAGCCTGGAAAATTTTGCCATCGAGTTTTCTGAGTTCAGAAAATGAACCAACCTTTGCAGTTGCAGGTCAGGTATTTTGACAGGTGTAGAAGTAAATAAGTCTTCGCAATCTCGATCATTCCATTGTGTCGTCGTATCAGCTACAGCGCTAACCAGGGCTCTTTGAAGATTTTCATCCCACTTTCCATTTTTATGTAATTGGCTGATTGCTTCGGTTAATGCCTGTGTTGGTTGCCTTAATATCCTTGCCCGGATATCTTCATCGACCTTTAGAATGCTGCTCAAGTCTAACAGGTCATATATTATTTCAGTCTGTCCTTTATTTAGAATAATGTCCAGGGTTTTCGGTTGCGTTTCAAGCAAATATTGTAAATAGGGTTGAAATTGGGTTGAGTTACTTTCCTGTTTTCGAACGGTCGTATAGGCCTCGAGAAATAATTCCGTTCCTTCAGGCAGTTTTTTTAATAGTTCAAGCAGGGCATATTGATATAATGTTCTGCGGTCATCTGGCTGAATAGGATATGTGGGTATCTGATGCAAAAAGTTCAACAATTGCGTTCGATCTTGAGTAAGCACGGCAAGCAGTTTCTTGGTATGTTCGGACTCGATGTTGTTCAAATTTCGCAAGTAAGAATCGATTAGTTTACGGTCATCACGGACAACACCGGAATTGAGGGCATCCACCAGCACAATGGCGTCGTCAACAGGGAGGCGTTTTCGCAGGTATTGGATTGCTAAGGGATTAGTAAGTCGTGGTATTCCTTCTCTTAGCGTCGCCTGATAAAAACCCTGTTGGTTCTCATTAACAGCCAGAATGTCATCGAGCATGTAAGTTATTGATTTTCCGAGAGGAAACATTGGATCGGGGACCTGTTCACAAAAATAAATTTGACTCTCGGGTGGAATAGCATAATCAAGCGCAAAGGTCAAAATTCCCAGAATTGGAAGAAGGCGCAATTGGATATCCTGGATAATTGCCAGCCTAAGCTCAAGCTTCAGCCCAGGGGCAATAATCACAATGGGAGGCGGTAATATGTCTGTGGTTAACCACGTTTGATAGAGAAGGTTTGTGATGCCTTTGGCGATCGCCAAATCCTGACCTTCCAGCGTCAGTCTATGAGCTGTCACCGTTCTAGGTAAAACGGCAGGCATTACACTACGACCGTTAGCTTCAAAAATACCGTAGTCCTTGAGTGCCAATTTGCCATCTCGCTGAAACAATAAAGACTCGTAGAGTGCAATTTCGTCTTGTAAACATTCCAACAAAGTTCTGATCGGAATCAATGTAATATGAGCTTGTGTGTACGGACGGTTGGGCAAATTGCTTGGAGCAGATTCACCTGGCTGTCTGAGGAGATAATCCAATTCGGTCCGTTGTTGGACCTGGATAAACAAAAGGTCATTCGGGAACGCCCTGGACGTCTGCAAAATTACGCTATAGTTACCGAATTCGCCTGGTGTGCTGCTGAACCTTAATGTGTTTTTTGGCGCGTAATTACCAATGTTTGGAAGATAAATATCATAAAACACCTTATTCGCGAGCGAATTGTCCGAACGATCGAGAGGAACAAATTCAGATGATTTTTGTTTGTAATTGAAAAGCTTTCCACATTCAACATAATCCAAACTTAATTGTTTACCGATTTGATTCGGCATGTGAGGCTTCCTTTCGATTTCGGTTTCAGCGAATATAAGGCGGGTATTCAGGTCGCGGATTAAAAATTGCTCTCAGACCACCGTAATTTCTTTCAAAATATTCTCTCTCCAAGGATTCAAAAATCCAAAAAAATGGCCTGGTTGTTCCAAATGGACTCCATCTGGCTTCATCACGCAAATTGCTGCCTGTTATATTTGGAGCCTGGATCATACGCCCCAGCTCATCTGTAGAATTAATGAATCCAGCTGAGGATGTCTGGAAAAACTCGACGTTGTCGGTCTTTCTCTTTAATTGCACAAGTGATCGCAAACCTGGAAAGAACGAATAAAAGACCTTTTCGGAATCCTCTCGTTGGATTCTTGTCTGATCAATTTTCGTGAAACAAATGGCGATATTCCTTCGCCCAACTGCCATATTGCTCCTACTGAGGGCATCGAAAAGCAAGGTGATGAACCGCTGATAATCATCAACCGACCAGGATGCATTTGTAGCTATAGAAGGTAAAAAGTCAGAGTCAGATCGCTCTTGTCGCGATTGTCGCCCTATAAGATCATCTATTTTAGAAGACACTTCATCCCTTGGAGTAGTTTGCTGAAATTTGTTTGAAGACGATTCAGGCGGCGCAATGATGATAATCAAGTTGCGTGCATTGATCAATCGATGATATGTCGTTGCAAAAATATCGGCGTTAAGAATAGTGGAGACGAGACTACCTCCTGAGTCGTTTTGAATGATGATATTATGAGTATGTTCATAACATTGATAACGATTGTTAACTGCACGGCGAGTAAACTGGTAAAGGTAATCTTCTGCTTCAGTCGTAGCAGCGGTTCCCGAAGGGGGGTAGGCAATAGCAGGAACGAGCGAATTATCGCGTTGCACTTGCATTAGTTCATAGAAAAAAAGCTGGTCCCTTCGTTGATTGATTTTTTCAATTTCTTTGGCAAAGGCTCTAATTAGCCAGTCTTTTCCCGATTGAGTGGGTCCAAAAAGAGCGATACTTTCCTGGTGATTGGTGTTTGCGTATGCATCCATGGTAATTTATTCTCCTGAGATTATTGTTTTAGTTTTCGGGCTTGGGGTAGCAATAATAGTTACTTTCGAAGAGTCGTGCTTCTGTAAACAAAGTTGGAGCATATCTCTTCATGCGTTCTTTTTCTGCTTCCTCGAAAAACCAGAAGAACGGACTGGCTGTATTGGTTGGGTTTTTGAATCTTGGTGTGTGAGTTCCTCTATCTGAGCGGGCTAGCAGTGCATCTGCTGGTTCTTCTCGGGACTGTTTTGGATCATTGGATGTCTGATTATCACCTGAAGCGTTTCTCTGAACATTAAATCCTTCAGTAGTTGTTAAGAATATTTTGATATTATGATTTTTCTGTTCCTGCATAATATCTGCCTTGACGCCAGGACCATAAAGTTGACCCAGCACAGTCATCGGTTCCGGATTTTCAATTTCATGTGTGTCAGATTTTGTCAGGCAAATCGCGATATTTCTACTGACCTTATCATTCACATTACGAAGAAAATTGAAGAAGTTCTTTATAATTTGGGAATATTCCTCCATGGAATACGTCTGCTGGATCGATTCTCCGAGCGTGTTTTCATTTCCAGATAGCGTTTTCAATAGATTACTTTCGGTTTTTTTGCTATCTTCTGGCATCAGCCTGGCAGATGCATTTCGTTCGGTTTTTTTCACAGGTGGTTCTAAAACTACAATAAAATTCGCATTTTCGAGTTCAAAAAGGGACGTAATTGCAGGATCAGCGCTATCACCCCCCTTTACAGCTTGAATCATCTCGCCACCACGATGATTATGAATCACTACGTGGTGGTAATGCTTGATGCAATAAGGCTTTCTCCGTTCCGCCCCAACAAATTCGCGAACGAATTCCAATTTTTTTGATTCTGCAATCGCTGTCAAAGGGACATTATCCTGGGAATTTTGGGCGGGAGACAAGATGCCCCCATATTCGAGCACGTTATAAAAGTAAGCAACATCCTGTTTTTTGCCGCAATTTTCCACCCCTTGATTAATTTTCGCGGTCTCTCTAATAAAACCTTCGATTAGCCAGTCCTTACCTGCCCCACTTGGACCCCACATCACGATATTCATGACTTGTTTGGATGTATCGATTTTTCTCTTTCGTATCATAACATCTCGCCTTTTCATTCGTTCCTATTTAAAATATGTGCATATTTCTCATTTTTGTGACATGCGTTTCGTTTTTTTTGTGCGATTACCCGTTTGCCTCTCATAAGGTCGGTAGCGCCTTGACGTGTCGTTGCCGAATAGCCAGCGAACCATTTTGTCTCGTTTGACCCGGTTTTTCTCGATTATTGTCAGTTCTTTTAGGAAGAGTTCAACAAACCCATCAATTTCAGCAATATCTTTATTAGTAGGGTGCTGCTTGTCTTTTGTATGGCTTGCCCGCGAAACCTCTGTGTAGAGACGAATATTATTGATTTTTTTATTGACCTTAGCCTGTTCAAGAAAAACCTGGAGGGTTTGCTTTATAAAGGGATCTTCAATCTGCCCAAGCAAGAGAATTGCCAGATCATGACCAAGAAGAATCCTCGGGTTTAATATTTTCCGAATTGCAGCACGTTGGTCCTCGACCGTTATCGGTCTTTTTTGAGTAGTGTTGCCAGTCTGGAATGCTGATGCACTCCCTTTTAACATTTCCTGATATCGAAGGTAATGTTCTGTAGTTTTGACCCGCTCTCGCAAATATCGAAGACCAACTTCTTCTGTATCAGCGATAGATTTCTGGGCACTGTGCAGCGGCGCGGGGGAAGGAGTAAGCACAGTCTCGTCCAAAACAATAATTATAAGATCAGATGCCTGTATGCGTGATGCTGTCTCGGTTGGTAAATGCAAAATTTCCGAGTCATTGAAGATTGAAATCTCCAGTTGGTGAAACTGATGATTGATTACACGCCTCAGGCTGTGCGATACCCGTCTTGATCGCCTGGTTAGTTCCCTTTCCAGGTTAAGTTGATAGAAATCGCGGTTATCCTTTAACGGATCTTCAACCTTAATAGAAATTCCCTTCGCATTATACGAACGTATTTGCTCAGGTAGTCTATCGACCTGGTTCTCCTTATAGCTGCCAGGCAGACACCAGATGGCTATCTTTCGCGGTCTGGCAACTGAGCCCATTTCTTTGAGCCTCATTTACTCTTTCGGCGCAGTTACTACAAGATAGTTATAGGCTACCTTCAGGTCGCTCACCGTGAGCCGGATTGGACCTGACTTTGCTTCAAGGCTTGGTAGTTTGGTCGGACCCTGTGTCTCACCGTTAATTGTTACGAGGAGATTCTTCGCTTCATCAATTTTGAACCTCACCTGGAAGATCGTCTCTCCTCTGCAGAGGCTCAAATCCACTTTCCCGTTAAAAACTTCAGACTCGCCGTCATGAACGCTATAGATGCAACTGTAGGGGTTGAATCGGATTTCATGAAAACCCTCATCTGAGATGAAAAACTTTAGACCGAGGTATCCGTCAATATTTGCTCTTTCAACATCGGCGTTGAAAATTACCTCGAAGGCATTGAATTGCTTATTGGCAAGCTTCTCAGTCCAGACTTCTTGCTGGTAATTATAAGAGGTCAATTCAAGCTGCGCTTCGGAATTTGAAGCATCGGTGGTCAATTGTTCGTTATCCCCCGTGTACCAAATGTAGCTGTTCGACGCGAACGAATCCTCTAACATCAGGCGCCAATCGGGATCATCAAGATATCCTGCCATGTAATGAAGATCGAACAATTGCGGTTCACACTCGTAGTTTTCTCTTTTCAGGTTAACAGATTGCATAAAGCCTCTTACACCAACCCAATCAATAAACAACCACTCTGGATCATCAATGCGACCGACAATCTGTACCTCTTGCTTTAGAGGAACCTTAGTCCGTGACTCGGGGTTGGGGTTTACACCAGGATCGGCGTACAAATAAGCATATTCATTATTGACCTGTGCCTGGCAAGACTGACCTGGTGTAGGTGTAATCGTCGGTCGGGCGGTAGCTGTGATATACGAGGAGATCTGGGTGTTTGTCTGCTGAATATATTGGTCAGCCTGGACAGCTGTCGCGGTGATTTCAGCATAAATTCTCGCCTGAGTTGCTGTGGCATTGGCAAAACCAGTCCTGGTCGCCAACACTTGGGTGACTTGAGTCTCCAGCGGTTTGTGAACGGAAGTTTCCCAATTTGAATAAACAAGGTACCCAAGTGATGCAATGAACAGGACAATAATTGAAGCAATTAATAAGGGCTTTCTTACCATAACCACTCCTATCGAATAAATCCTGTTAGCGTTTGGATTGTGCTGGCTGAAATAATTTGTTCAAGCTCTCTCACTCTAAAGTTCATCCATATATGGGAAGCGACAAACAAAACCAAGGCGAAGATGATAATAAAATTACAAATTCTTATCGTCCGGATTTCGTTCTTGAGAAGATACCAGTTGAACCATCCATAACTTTTCGCATGACACTGATCACATTCCACCTTCAGGTCTCGATGTCGTTGATCAAATCCACAAAGCGGGCAAGTCGCCTGGTTTAACTCGCGATTCTTTTCTTCAGCCATAGTTATCCTTCTCCTGTTTTCATTGATTTTGCACTTTTAAAATAATCTTGCAAAAGTCTATAAAAAAGAATACTGAACTCCCCCCCCAAAGACCCCCCCGATAATCCTGTAACCTCCACACCATCCATTCGGCGGATCTCCCAACGAAAGTTTACACCGCGTGGCGTTTGGTTATTATTAGAATATCTTTTTAGATAATCGATTGCAGTATCAAAACTCAATTGTATGGAATTTCTTGTATCCGATGCCACTTCAACGAAACTGTTGGTTTGCGCAGAAGGGAAAATAACCGGCGGGTTATTTGGCGGGTTATCTAGAGGGTCTTTCACTAAATCAAGTTTAAGTATTGCTGCTGCCCCGCCTTCTTTAACTATTATCGCGACTTCCTTCTCAGTACTATCGAGCAAATAATCAGAATCGTCTTGTTGTTGAAAATATTTGATCGCGTCAAGTGCCCAATAAGGACCGTGCTCCCATGATTTGACGCGATAAAACAAATCGTAATTCTCTCCACTCCCAGCCATGGAAAGGCATTCGCACAACTGTCCTGCCACTCTAGAACTAAAAAATCCAGGAGCTTCTTTTAGTTTTTGACGAAGTGTCTCAAGTGTAATGGAGCAGTCCGCCGAGTTGAGTTTTTTGAGCTCCGAAACAAAATCACCATATCGTTGCAGATTTAAGAAATCAAGCAAAGAATCCGGCGACGATGTCATTTTTCAACAACCCTTACTGAGATCTGATTCGGATCCTTGAATCTTTCACGTTCTTCAATCGTCATAATTATGCTTCCATACCAGGTGAAAGGTCCTTGTTCCAACTTTATTTCCTTGACCCAACCAAGATTATCTTCCAACTGAATCACAGGAGCTTTCCAAACACCCAAAGGCACCATGAAGCGAAATTCAAGGCGACCATCACCAAGCTCGCGTCGGATATAAGATGCCCCTTGTTCCAACTCCTTTTCCTCCCAGTTGCCTAATGAGGCGGCAAAGGCAGTGAGAGCCAGAGAGGCAGGGGATAACCATCCTAAGAAGGTGTCCACAATTTCTTTAATTGGTTCGGAACGGGGTTGCAGGATAATCCGAGGGGTCTTTTCTTTATTCCGCCAATCGGCAAGCTCTTTACCACAAATGCCATATCGATATTCTTCCAGTGTTTCCACCTCAGTTTTGCAAGATTTGCAGTTTTTAATATGAGCTTTTACCCTCGCTTTCATGGGTTCGCTGCCCTTTCCATCTGCGTACAAGTCAAGCTCTCGCAACGTGATATGCGTATTCTTTAGAAAATCGAGCAGTGTTTGCTCATCAAAATTTTCTAATTGCTTTCTATTTACTCCATCCATGATCTACCTTCATTCTTCATTTTCTTCAATATCTGTTTCTTCAATTTTTCTATATAACGTTCACGAATTTTCCGGACGTAACTATCCTTGGTTATTATGTTTACATTCTCATTGTATATTTGTTTGTCAGGTTTGCCATCCATCGTCCCATAATAGACGGCTTTTTCATTTTTAGTAAAATCGTTTTCGACGATTTCTTCAATCCACTGGAGACGTTGATCATCTAACTCAGAACGTTCTTCATACACGGGTTGAATATATTCTTCCATCGGATTCTCATCCGTGGCACCATCATCCCAAGATAGCGAATCAAGTGAAATAGTGTTTTTGCAATTTTCCCAAGCCTCACGCCATTTTTTGATAGTACTTTCTTTTTTTATTTTAGCGATTTTCATCAGGTCTTTATCGTCTTTACCTTCTATTGGTTGTCGATCGAACCCAACCTCAAATTTCTTTACCGCTCTGACGTAGTTTATTGCTTGGTTAACCTCCTCTTCGGAGCACGTTTGATGCCCTGAACGTCTGGTCGCATTCATTGCTGAAAAAACAGACCAAGTCAAATAGGCGTCTAGTGTTCCCTTTTTAGGATCAAAACTTTCCAGGTACCGTTCTATTTCAAAATATGCATTCTGCAACGCATCCTGACCAATCGCGCCTGGTGTATCCTGCCCAAAAACACCTTTTTCTGCTGGAAGAAGGTTGGACCGTAAATAAACTACCACATGTGACCATGGATACGCAGTAAGCCACTCCGTTAAATCTTTTTTGGCGTTAGCTTCTTCATCTGTATGTTTTCCTCTTAAAGACAAATACCTATCCTGCAAGATTATTTCAATGCGTTTCTTCTCGTCTCTAAACTTTTCAGATTTTAAGCCACAGCTTTTATAGGTATCGATGAATTGATTCCAAACCGGCAGATCTGGGAAATGTTCGGGCGGGACGGTTCGCAAGGTCCATAAACCAAAATTATCGGTATTACCATTTTCCATTTATCCTCTTTAGCTAAAGATCTGTCTACTAACTATTTGTTCCGATTTAATGAAAATGTGACAAACAAGTTCTACCAATTTTGAAATTCCTCACCTGCTTTATTATTATATGTGTCAATTTCTGGTTATTGTGACAACCAATATCGAAAAATCCTTATGCGTTTAACGTAATTTTCTTGAAGTCATTATATTTCGCAGAAATCTTATTCTCACCATTCTCCTGGTAGATTCTAAACCTGAAACCGGACTTATCAAGTTGATGAGTAAAGGAATTGATTACCTTTTCGGTACTTTCGATATTGACGATATTGTTAACCAACTCCTCCATTTGGGCTGGTTGAAGGTTTGCATTTTTCTCCAATAGCAGCGTGATATTTTTTACTTTTCTGAGCACTTCATCGGAAACCTTTCCATCATTGATTAATGCTAACATTTTCTCTATGGTGTCTTTGAGGTCTTCTTGTTTTTTTGTGTCGTTAATAACGGTATACAGCTCTAAATACTTTGCAGTGACTTCACGTTCGTCATCTCCAAATGGTTTGTTCAATTGCTTTTGAAGCTTTTTTATGATCTTCCCTTTCGCCGAATCGCCTAGTCCTTCTCGAATAATTTGGAGTATTCTTTCGCCGACCATAGAATCACCATAGGTATAGACCAACAACAGTTTACGGGAAATCTCATCTATATCTTCTTCAGTGGCTCCTAGAAGTACAAGCTTTATTCTTTCGATCAGATCCTTACCTATTTTATAGTTATGCCGCGTTGACAACTCAATCAGCAAATTTTCAACAACAACGCTGGATTGAGTCAATCGAAGGTTGAATTTTGGTGGTAGAACTTCCTGTGATTTCTCTGATAGATCAGACCAGATATAGAGCGCGAGCTCCTGTCGAACTTTATAGGCGTTATTATAAGGTCCTGGTCGCTGGTTGTCCTTGGGGTTATCCTTGGTATCTATGGTGTTCTTAAACAACTCTGTCGCGGCACCTTTGATAAACGCCCTGTAGTTTTTATTTTTATGCAACTCTCCCAACCCGGAGAGAATTGTTTCTCTGCACTCAGGTTGAAATTCCATCAAGTTGTAGTATTGTGCCAATTCGATCGCCAACCAGGATTGATTAACAATTGAATCGGCATTGTCAAAAGTAAAAAGGTTCGAAATGATCTTTTCGGCTCCGGCTTGCTCGAATCCCAGACGAGTAATCACTTTGCAGACTTTTTCAAATTCCTCTCTGATGCGAGATTCGGTTTTTTGCCGAATATTATCGCTGCCTGGATACTCCAGTTGTTTTTCGAGCCTCTTGATTGCATCTTTCTTAACTTCGTCGTCTAACTTTGTCTTCAGGAGCACGTCCAGAGATTCCAATTCCAAATCGGTGTTAGAAAGAAAATTCAGAATTCTACTTTGCTGCTCGGGGTCCAATGAAAGGTCGAAAACATATATTTTTTTCAGACTTTCTTGCAGCTTAGGGATGTCCTCGGTCGAACTGGTGATTGTTTCGAGGGTTTCTTCTGTTTGTGTCTTAGAAAGACCGACCTCACCTATATACTCACCATACAATTTAGAAAGGTCTTTTAAGTTACTTTCAAAACCGCGCTCTACTAAACCCGGTTTCAGTGATTTCAAATTGATAATTGCTTCAGAAAGATAGTCGGCTTCAATTTGAAAATCTTGGTCCGAAGTATTCCACAACGCGATAAGTTTTTCCGCTGCAACCTCAAACTTATCCTTAAGGTGACCCAGGATTGAATCATCCTGTTGAAGACATTTTATTGCCAGAGTTGATCGATGAAGAAAAACATCGTCTTTCTCAGGGTCCAACAAACTGATGATTAAATCTTCTTTGATCTTTCCGTTTACATATAAGAATGAGAAAATCTCCCGGCTGGAAGCATCATCGGCAAGGTGGCTTAATTGGTCCAAAAAATTCTCCAGAGCTTTTCTGTGCCCGGACTCAGGAATTGTGTTTTGACCAAAAGTGTCCTCTGGATTGCCAGTTTTATTGTCAGGCACTGTAATTTCCAAAGCGAGGTCTTCCCCCGGACTGTTCAAAAAGGTATCCAAAGCTTTTTTATGTTTAGGCTCCAGCAATGACTTTGTCGCGAAATATGCAAGGAATGATGGCGTGCTGAACCGGTATCCGGAACCTCCTGAGGTGCGGATCAGAATTTTGTTTCGAATGAGAACCGCACGCACCTTATCATTTTTTTTGTTGGGTAGTTTAAGACAGGTTATATCTTTAAATACACGCTTTAATTTTTCATTCGCAAGAGCAATCAAATCACTTTTTAGTGCATCAGAAGTACATTCTGGTTCATGACCATCCAGTGCCTGTTCAAAAAGGGCTGTCAGTTGATCCCATTTCTTGACCAAGGTTTCGGGATTATTGCATTTTTGGATGCTTTCTTTAAGTGATTTCAAAAATGCCGGGTTTGCACAGAGACGGGCTATTCCAACATCACGCTTAAAAGAGTTAAATAGTGCCGCTTGTTTTTCCTCCAGATCGGATATTATCTGTTGCCGGGCATGTAAGGGGAGACCGTTTATTATCGAGAGCTGATAGTTGCCAGTTAAACCCAAATATTCGTTGCCCTTTTGGGAATCGCAACTAAAAATTATTTGGCACTTATTTTTTATTTTACAAAATAGCTCGATACTTTTGAAAAGGGGCGCATTCCAGCCAACGGAATCCAAACTGTCAAAAAGAAGCAAAAAATCACCTCGATCGAGAAGTGAATCAACGTCGGCATTGATTTTTTTTGCTTGTATTTCGATATAATTATTAATATCTTTATCTTTACATACTGACAAATCAATGTAAAAGGGTACGTATGCAAAGTTCCTGGCACACTCCGATGCAACATATCTTAATAGATCCGATTTGCCGATTCCGGGCTCACCAAACAGAACTAACCTGATAGGTTGTCGTTGCGGGAGAGGAGGCTTCATCAGGTATTCAAAAACAGAATGGCGGCGTGGGTTGCTCCTCTGTGCATCGAGGAGAATTTGCTGCCATGGTGCCGACCCCATTATAGGAAGTTTCGTGCGCAGCGCAGTCAGGACGGGTTCCGGATATTTTCCTCCTTCGAAATGAGCTTCGAATTGTGTTTTGGCCTCTTCGCGAAACTTTTCGCCGGCGATACCTCTGCGGCGGATGAATTCGAGCAACTCGTCAAAATTGGGAACCTCTGTTATGGTGATTGTGAGGTTATTTACCGGCTTATGACATTTTTGACCTGGAGCAACGATAAAGTTGTTCACCCATGGATCGGCAGCAAGAATTTTTTGGTGACAATTCTCAGCGTTTACCGGGGCAAATTTGTATCCACCGTTGTTATCAGATTCAACTTGGACAGAGATAATAAAATCTTTAAAATCGTTATCCGTTAACATGCCCACTTCACCCACTTGTCTATAACAGATTTGGTACTATTCTACCTTACATCCCGTTGGAATGAGGTAATTAGTTTGTCACATTTCTCTCAAATGCACACATATTATTGATACAGACGAAAGAGAGAGGAGCAACAATGACCTACAACAAGCACTTGACAGATCGGATGCAACAACGAGGCATCAAGCAATCGACAATTGAATATGTGCTCTACTTTGGAACTGTGTTCCACAAGGCTGGCGCTCTCTACTACTTCCTCCGGGATTGCGATTTACCAAAAAATGACCGCAACAATCCTGACCTGGCGAAACTCGCAGGAACCACGGTTGTGGTCTCTGCGATTGACCACTCGGTCATCACTGTCTGGAAAGATCGACAGAACGGATTGAAGAGTATCAAACGAAAATCTAAGTATAATAATGAGGAACGCGAGCCAGTCCTGCAGGGGAAGGATATCGGCTGGGCGGTTTAACAAATCCCTTACAAAGGTGGGCATTATGGCTGTAATTGGGCTCGACATTGGCACATACTCGATCAAGATGTCTAAGAAGTCAGAAGACGGATCGGTCGAATTCACCGAGGTTCCAACGAGGGTTCTATACTACCCTGATGAAAAGAAAGTAGTCTCAGTTGGGGAACAGGCAATTTTGAATTACCTTGATCGACACGAGAATATTCCTTTCGGTGTAGAACTGCTTGAAGGGCAGAGTGTTCGAGAAAAACACCTTGAAAGCATGCTGGCAGGTATCGGCGGCTCCACGGTCGAGCAGGTCGGTGTGGCAATTACAGGCAATGGTATCAATGTCAAATCTATCATCTCCGCTGTTAATAACGCCTTCCAAAATGCGAAAGTTGTAGATCTGGATGAAGTGATATGCGCTGCTGCTATGTACAAAACGAAGTATCAAGATACTGACCGACTTGTGGTTTGCGACCTTGGATACTCAGCACTGAAGCTGGGTTTATGCACGTTTGTGAACAAGGCTATCCAGATTAAAAAAACCAAACGGATTGAAAATCTCGGTTGGCAAGTATTCCAAACCAGGCTTCTGGAAACCTTTCCTGAATATGTTGCAATAAAGGATAAACCTTTTTTGGAACCGTATCGCATTCGTTTCCGTGATGACTTCTTGCAACAACTGGAAAATGGCGGCTATAAGACCGGCTTAGAGTTTGTAAAGACTCTGGAAGGCGGTGAAATTTTAAAAACGGAACGTGGAATTCATGATCAAAATTTCTTTACCTTTGGGGATGCAGGGAAGGTCTTGAATGTTGGGGTCGTTCACGAACAGTATCACAGCTTCATTACTAAGGTGCTTGCTTCTATTGATGATTTCTTGAGTGAGAATATAGCTACCACAACGCCCATTTTTGTCACAGGTGCGGGAGCTTCACCGGATGGGTTTAAAGACCTTTTCACAACCAGCATCGAAAACCACAAAGTCAATATTTGCAAAGAATATATGATCATTTCAGATAATCCGAAACATACCATTTCTGAAGGTGCAGTCAGGATTGCCGCAGGAGATATCAGGGTTTTTGAGGCAATTGACAAAGCCATAACTTACAAAGGTCCAAGACTGGTTAACGGAAAGATAGAAAACGAGTACAAGATAACATCACCAGTTAATTACCTTTCAAGCAGTAATCCGTACAAGTTGTGCCGTATTGTTGTGAGCGAATCCGTCCCATCGTTGATGCTATCATACGGAGACAAGGATTTCTCTCTCACAAGGGAAATTGAGTGTGGTAATTATGACCTTGTCATTAATATGGATCGTTTCGGAAAGGTTGGTTTTGAATTAAGAAATAATACGGACCAAGCTATGATTATGAAATTTGAGAGGGTAAATGGACATGACAGATGAATCCGCAGATAGAATCACTCGTGTTAGTCAATGCTTATCTCTTAAGACAGAGGATGATCAAGTAAGAACCCTTCCAATTCTGATTGCAGATGTAGCGAAGTGGTGTGGTGGCAAAAACCAAAAAAACATCACAGATGTCCAAAAAGCTGTGATGATCAACCAGTTGAATGGCTCTTTAAAAGATGCACTACCCTGCCTGGAGTCTATCCTGGTTCAAAAAGGGGGGCTCCTGGCGCTGCGGGGAAAGCTCGTTGAGCAGCTGGAAGAAAAGCAAAAGGAAATTGAGAGCATCGACAAAATCCTAACAGATGCACAAACTACAGCTGAGACCCTAAAACAACGGGAGAATGAGTACAACGAGAAACAAATTCAGTTAGCTGAACTCGAGAAGATAAAAGGAGTTCCCGAGGAAGAGCTGGAGGAACTCACTGAAAAAATCGCAGCCCTAATCACAAATTATCCCGGCGTGGTAAAAGTCAGCACCAGTACAAATGTTCTGCTCCAGAACCTGCAAATTTTTCAAGAAACACTGGAAGAAGTGCAAAAGCACCTGGTTGGAGAAAAAGGGAGCCAAATTGAGGGCTTAACAAAAAAAATAGCAGCACTCAAAACTGAAGTAAATGCGAATTCAGCAGAAATTGCCAGGCTAAAAAATGAAATTGACACCCTGGATAAAGAAAAGGAGGCGATCGATAAACAGAAGATCAGGTTGCAAACTGAGTTTACAAAGAAAAAAGAGGCATTAGCGCGGCATTATGAGGAAAACAAAAAAGCCGCCGAGGGCATCAGCAATTTCAATTTACCAGAAGATTTAGAAACCGAATTCAATGAAATAGACGACAGATTGAAGAAAACGGACAAAAGTTTAGCTATCATGCTGGGTAAGAAGAATGCAACTACACCAGGAGAATAACCGTTCTGTTTCCGGGCAATCAACAATCAATTATGCTCATTACCATTGTGGCACCTATGCTTTGGGACCGGGCTATCGTTCTGTTTTGTGGGTCCAGGGTTGTCCAAGAAATTGTGCGGGCTGTATCTCAAAGAAATGGGCTGAAGAAAAAGTGGCGAATGAAGCGAGCCCACAAGAGCTCGCGTACCTCCTGCTTCAGGATCCGCAAATTACTGGCATAACCATATCCGGGGGTGAACCTCTGCTCCAGGCAACACAACTCATTGAATTGGTTTGCGAATGTCGAAAGCACAAGGATGTTGACTTAATTTGTTACACAGGCTTTACTTTTGAGGAAATAGTTTCAGACCAAACCCATCCCGAACGCGCGCAGTTTCTACAGTATCTGGATGTTCTAATCGACGGACCTTACAAGGAGGAACTGGATGATGAACGCGGTCTGCGAGGGAGTTCGAATCAGCGTGTAATTTTCCTTACCAACCGACTTAAAGAATATGAGTTTGAAGCAAATTCTAGAAAAGTGGAAATATCCAAAGAAGGGGTTGAAGAACTTTTGATGGTCGGACTTCCTTCCAAATCTATCAACGAGTTTTTAGCGAAGCGATTAAAGGACTTTCAATAACAAAACTAACCTGTCACATTTTTCACAATTTTGAACATATATTTATTAACAACAAAAAAGGAGAATTGCCATGAGTGGGAGGAAATATACAACGGTATCTATCAGACAGGATGAGTTAAGCAAACTAAGAGAGCAAGCCAGGGAGCTTTCCAGAGTCCGGCAAGATCTACCCCGACTGATTGAAAGTAGCATCCGGATTGCAGAACAAAACGCGGAAGCTCGTATTCGCCCTATCCAGCAGCGTCAACAGGAGTATCAGCGCGAGCTTGAAAATGCGAGTGAAACAATTCGTAGAATTGAAGTCGAATCGGCTCGAAAGATAGCCGCCCAGGCTGCGAGAGCAGAAGCTGAAAACGAAGCAACCAGGAAAGAACTGCAAGGTCAACTCGATGCAGTCAAGCAGGCTCAGATCAAACGAGACGAGCAGATTGAATCTCGGATTAAAGGTCTGGATAAGCAGATTGAAGAACAGGCAAAAGACCTTAATAGCAAAATCAATAAAGAACAACAAGCCAGAAGGAAGGCAGACGCTGAAATTCAGCACCAGATCGATGGTATCAAGGCGGATAAAGAACGAAGTCGGATTTTTGCCGAAGAATGTATCCGCGATTGTACGATTATCGGCGATTTTATCCGCGGTCACTACCAACACGAGCGTTTCCTCCCGGGTGAATTGGCACGGATTGATCAACAGATCAGTTCCGCAACCCGAATCCTCAATCAAAATGTCCCTGACTCTGCTCTGGCGATCGCGGTAGTGAGCGTTAATGACCTTTCCGCGTTGAGGATCAGGCTAGAGGAAATGGAAGCAGAATGGACTCATTGGAAAACCCAGGTTACCAATATTGCCAACGCTTTGTTAGATGCCATAGAGGTTAGCAAATCCGTTCCACAAATTGAGGATAAAAGCAGCGAGATTTCCCAGGCTGATTATTGGGCTCGGGGGCGGCTTGGAAAGCTGGAGGAGAAAATTCGGAAGATTTTGGCGGAAGTAGAGAGCGAAAATTCAGCTCTCAGCATACCAGAAATGAAAAGGTTAGCCGAACAACTCCCCGGAGAACAAAATTCTCTCGAAGCCATCAATGAAGCTGTCCAGGAAAGCATTCTGCGCTCTCAAAACAGGGTTAGCATCGCTGACACCGCCATGGCAAGCCTGATTGAAGGTAACGGTTTCGCCCCAGATGGTGCGACCTACGTCGGTGAAGATCTTAGGGAAAGCGTTGTCGCTCATGTCAAGAACCTTTCAGGTGACAAAGTAGTGATCACTATCACCTCAGAAGGGGATGATGAAAGAGTGACAGTGGACACGATCGAAGAGTTACCAAGATCAGAACAAGAGCGCAGGCTGCAGATGGAAGGAATTGCTGGCAGTTTACGTGAAGCGGGTTACCAGGTTGAACAGCCTGTGACCGCAAGCCAACTGCCCTCTAAGGAAAACAGCGACCTGGAAGAGGTGAGGAAACGCAAAACAACGCCGACACCCGCTCAACCAGTAAGACCGGCACGCGAAATGAACCAGCGTATTTAGGAAGTCATCCTTTAGTGAGAGTTGCCTGGAGGTCGTGGAATGGAACGATTAGCAAAATTAGAAAAGCTAAGCAGTAGACGAATTGCCTTTATTTATGGGCAAAACACCCAGGACTTGTTTCTCACGACAGACTACAGGGAAATCAATTTTGATCAGGCAATTTTTGAGATATTACGCGCTCAAGGATATAAAAGAATCGTGTTTTTTGGCTACGATCGTCGCCTGTATTTTATGGATGAGGATTCCCGAACCCTGACTTCTCCGCAGCAAGGACAACAAACACCCCGATCGCAGAACTTGACTGCCGGCTTATCGGGTCCGTTAGGAAACCGAAAAGTCGGTACTCCTGAACCGGCAACTTCTCAAAAACAAAACCAGCCCGCAACAGGATATTCAAGAATGGATGATCCCAGTGCTGTAATGCTTCTCGACAATCTAATGCGAGACGAGAAAGTTCAAACGGCTATCGTAATCACGCAGGCAGAACAGACTCTCGATTTCCTAAACAGACCGAGTGAAATTCGGATAGGAAGATGGGGAACACTGCCAACCAGAAACAAGAATCTTTGCGTGATGGTTTTTTCATGCGAGAACCTGCATAAGTCATTAAACGAAGACAATAACACATTACCAATTGATGAATTCCGGAACTACGTGCAAAATTCCCATGGCAATGAATTAGAGGAGTATTGCTTCAAGGTTCCGCCTGCTGGTGATGAAGAAGTTAAAAGAATGCTAAATTATATTCGTCTGTCACATTCCAAAGAGATCGATTGGCAGCAATTCGACAAAATGGGTACCTTGATTGCCAATGATGGTAAACCTCTATTAACATGGATGCACGAATTGAAGCAACCCCGCATCAAGGAAATTTGCCTCCATCACGTCACTCCAAAATTGAGTTCAGCAAGACCCAATGCCACACTAACGTGGCAAGAAACACTTGACGACATGGTAGGAATGGAGGAAATTAAACATCAAATTGAGTCGAGATCGATATACTACCGAGATTTAAATGCCCGTATTAAAACCGGGAAAAGCAGCAACCCGTCACCCTTTATGCACATGGCTTTTCTTGGAAACCCCGGCACTGGCAAGACCACTGTGGCAGAATTGATGGGAGAAGTGCTTCGAGATATCGGAGCGCTGAAAAAGGGTCACGTGGTTTCGAAAGCTCCGGAGGACTTTATGAAAGGGACTGATGATGCTACGAGCAGGCAAACTGAAGAGTTTGTTCAAGAAGCGTTGGATGGTGTCTTGTTTATTGATGAAGCCTACCGGTTAGCAGATGCGGATAGTTTCGGTACTGGTCAGAAGGTCATCGACACACTGGTTACACTAATGGTGAAGCACAGAAGCCGCTTTGCTTTAATTGTTGCCGGATACGAACACCAGATGAAGGACTTTTTGGAAAACAAAAAACAAGCAGGCATGTCACGAAGAATTCCTGCAAGAAACAGGATCATCTTTAATGATCTTAATCCTGAAGGGCTTTATGAAGTCATCACCCGGTGGTTGGAAAGGGAGGGACTTAACAGGACAAACTCATTTGAAGAACAAATGATCAGGATAATTGAAGGGATTTACAAGACACGGGATCCTTTAACGTTTGGAAACGCTGGTGCGATGGAAACGCTTGCAGAAGAAGTCTACGAGCGCTATCTGGCGGTGCATCATGAAAATGGGACTAAACCTGATCGAATGCTGACGATTGATCACATCCCTGAGAAATACAATTGTTTCTTGCCACCTGATAACCCGAGGGAGGAAATACTCATGGAAGAACTGAACAAATTAGTAGGATTACAATCGGTAAAAAAAGACATCACAAAGCTGCGGAACAACCTGCTCGCCAAGAAAGCCCGCGAAGAACTCGGTCAACCTGTCGCTAACTCACCGCTTAATCTGGTATTCAAGGGCAACACCGGGACCGGGAAGACAACAGTTGCCTACTTATACGCAAATATGCTAAAACAACTTGGCATGATCACCAAGGAAAAGACCAAGGTGGTTCGTCCTGAAGATCTGATTGGCAGGTATGTTGGACACACACCAGGTATCGCGATGGAACAATTCAAGGAGTCACTGGACGGAGTCTTGATGATTGACGAAGTCCACAACCTGGCGGCAACTAATGAGAGTGGCATAGATTACAGGCGGGAAGCAACAAGCACCCTTATGAAATTCATGGACACCTATAAAGACCGGGTAGTGATCATCATTGCTGGCTATCCTGGTGGCGTGGATAATTTTTTGCGGAGTGACGCTGGTCTGGGTCCGCGGTTCACCACAGAAATACTCTTTGAAGACTTCACTTCAGTTGAACTGGTAGAGATTTTCAAGCGCCGTTGTGATGATTACAAAATTTTCCTGCCAACTGCCATGTTGCCACAAATCCAAACATATTTCGATACATTAAGATATCAACAAGGTTCAGGATATCGAAACGCGCGAAATGCAATCGCTCTCTTTGAGAGGCTGCGGGATTGTCAAAATGAGCGTTATGTAAAGACATTCGACTCTGAAGAGTTGAAAACCTTCCTGCCCGAAGACCTCAACTCAATTCTTGCAGAATTGAATATTGAGAGCGTTATTGATTACAGGCATTTCGACCTCGTCTCCCATCTCCCCTCGGAAACGACATTGCCTAACCTCGATTCCGTCACTGAAGCGGTCGGACTTCTGAAGGTGGAAAGTACGAAAGATGCATCACAACGTGGTACAGGCTCGGCGTTTATCGTTTCCCCCGAAGGATTACTGATGACGGCGTACCATGTGGTCGAATCGTCTGATAAGTTTAAATTCCGTATGAATGATACAGAAGCAGAGTTGCAGGCAACATTACTTGGTTTCGACGAAGAGAGTGACCTGGCAATACTAACGTTGCCGGTCACGAGGTCTTACCCATATCTACCGTTGATAAGGGAAGACGAAATCATTCAACGCTCGACAGAAGTGCTGACCTTCGGATATCCTCTTGGTGAACAATTTGGTCAGGAGATCACTGTCTCTGACGGAACGGTCAGCTCACTGCGGGACAACAATCGGATAATCCAGATAACAAACCCGGTAACGCATGGAAACAGTGGTGGACCAGTGGTCCGGAAGGAAGACCGTAAAGTGATTGGGGTGCTTTGTTCAGGCGCCAAAGATACACGTGCCCAGATGAATTTCGCCACTAACATCACCCTGGTGCACAAACTCTTTGGTATCAATCCGCAGGAAAATTGAGTAAATAATTGAACGCGCATGGTAAGATTGTCGATAATTATTGCCAGTCCCAATGTAGTTTACACGAGGAGAGCTTTGGAGTGGAGGTAAAATTGCCTTACTCAACAAGTGGAGAATTGTTAACTCAGACTGAGCAATGCTCCTTTAGATTGGACAGGAAATAGTATGGAGGAACAGGGAGAAATGGACTCCAATCAAGTGGATAGCAAATTTTGTCCTGGTTGTGCAGAACCGTTTGTGGATGGCACTTTGCGCTGTGAACTGTGTTCTCTTCCGTTAAACGAAGAGCCGGGTGTGATTACGATTGGGATTGACCAGACATTTGAAATTCAGAAAAAAGAAAAACAAAAGCTTCTCGTCAATGGAGCAAAATCTGCCCACGGCACTAATGATTTTGAGGATTTGGAAAAACGGATAAATCTCTTAAATCTGAGGGTAAATACTCCCGAAAAAGAAGATGAAAAGCGAAATCTTGGTCTTCTTCAACTAGAAAACCGGTTCCGTGACCTTGTACAGATTCCAGGAAAAACAATCACCATTCTTGATGACAATACCGACCATATAACCCTGGTTAATATTAGCCATAAAAAATCCGAGATCATCGTTGAAAGACTTGAGAGCATTAATTGGGGTATGGAGTTTTCGGAAGCAACGGAGCATCGGAGTTTTCAGTTGTTGACAGGTAACAAAACGCCGACACCCAGTTGGTTCAATGGAAACCTTAAAGACAAACTAAGTGGGGTCAATAAACTTATTCATGCAACGGTCTACCACAATGCACCCCACAGCAAGACGCTCGACGAGTTTATCAAAAACACTTACAAGTATCAACCCGAGAGAATTCTTTACCCACCAATCCAGTCTTTTCAAAAACTGATCCAGAATTTGTGTGATACCGCTCCCTTCGGTGAGGATGTAATGGTATTGTCGGCAATTACTGACAAAAATGGAAATGTTACTTACAACGATTTAGCCATTTTTCCAGGGACCGAATTCATTAAACCTGACCAAGCAGTAAAAATCTCCCTGAAATCAAATTCTTTACAAAGTACCAAGTCAAGACTCCTTTTTTATACCGGTAAATTTTCGCCCGATCAAAATCATTGGGCAATCTACCAGGAATTAGCACCTGGCGGAACTCAAGAGGTCGACGTCCGAATCGGCAGCAGGAACCTGGACAGCATCACCGTGAACGAAGAACCAGTTACTTATTTGAAAGATTTGACAGATCTGCCAATTAAAGTGAATCTTAAAAGACCCACAATTGAGATCTTTTTGATACTCGACACGATTGTTGATAAGCAGAAAGAGTTTGATGCCAGGAAGGATTTCGCCAAAAGTTTGATAGAGGTGATTGAAAAGCACACCAATCGGTTCGACATCCGTTACTATCTTTGCTCATACTCTTGTGATGTTATCCCTCAAGGTGCTAATCGACCGATAAAGTGGCCTCCAGTTTATACATGCCTTGCTGGTGACAGCGTTAGGATTGAAAAGGAACTGAACAGTTTGAGGATGAGTGGTCCGGGTCCTCATCTTTTTCCAGGAAGACTTGAACTGGTTTTCAAAGAGATTGCGAATATTCCTCCAGGAGGAAATAAGAATGCCTGCTTGTTCATCATTGGAAACCGACCTGCCAGCCCATCCAAAGAATATCACGGAACGTATGGAGTACCAGAAAATTGGGAGGATATATGGGAGCGCATTAAACTAAGGTTTTCAACGGTCCAGGTGTTTCATGATAAAGATAAGAACTCGTATCCGGAGAATCATTTGAAATATTTTAATTCCTTTTGGGATTCAATCCAGGTGGAAGACGAGAGAGCCTATTCGCTATTAATGTCCCAAATTTACAATCCACTTAACAGCGTGATAAATAATTCAAATACAAACGATAAAGAATTAGAAATTCCAAGCATTAGCGTGTTGATAGGATGGTGAAAAATTGATCAATAAAGTATCAAGTATCCAGATCGGTATATTGGGCGGGACATCCAGTGGAAAAACCCTGTATCTGGCTTGTCTGCAACGGTTTTTTGATAATTTTGGCGGGGGGTATCGCGTTGTTGGTGCAGACAACCAATCTAGAGATTGGCTCGAGCAGAAGAAAAAGGAACTCCAGGGACCCTTACCTGCGGGAACTTCTGTAGAACAAAATCTCAACTTTGTTCTTGGAAATAATCTAAAACGGATAGAAATAAGCGTAATTGATAAGAGTGGAAAAGACTTTCACAACCATCATGATGAAGAATTAATTAATTACCTTGCAGATTGCGCTGGTTTCGTCATCCTGGTAGATCCTTTTACATCACTCGCAAATCAATCAGCTTTTTACCGACCGCTATTTGAAAGTTTATATATGACGCTTTTTAATAATGAGAAAACCATGGATAAAAGGTTTTCAATCTGCTTAACGAAGATTGATGATTCAAAATTTTGGGCATGGTTAAACGAAAACGAAAATAACTTCCCAAAGGGAGCGGGGAAAAGCAACGCAATTTTTCGACAGTGGTTCAGCGAGGAGAACCCGGCGGATAACTTTGCAGGAGTGCTTGAAAACTTGTTTGGCGCGGCACATTTCCGATACCACCTCATTTCTTCCATCGGGTTTTTCCAGCGAGACGACGGTTCTGTATCGTCCAATCTTATCATTTTAGACGATGGCTCCAAGCGGTTATGGAACGGAACTCATTATACTCCAGTCAATCTTTCCGATCCGATTTTTTGGGCAGCCGGTAGTAAGTAGAAGCATGCATAAGCACTCAATGAGCACTGCGAATTGGTTCATCGTCAGTAAACATTCGCTGGATAATATGGATTATCGCATCCTTGCTGGCAGTATTGTTGAAACGGAATCATGGCAGCGACGATTCAAAGCCTGGATCAAGGATGAAGTCTCTGTTGAGGCTACAGTTTACTCGCCAGGTGCGCCATATTATTACTTCATTCCGGAAACCATCGACGGAGTACTCACCCAGATCATCATCCGGCAAACCTGGACAGATTATGTGGACAGCGGTTATCGAAAAGTCTTAACTTCATCCTGCCTGCTGCTCCCCTACGAAGTTTTTAATGAACAACCATGTGGCTTTCTGCAACAAGCAGCTTTCTTTGACCAGGATGAAGTCAGTAAATTGTTAACCTCAATGCAACAAACCATTCGAGATGGAGAGGTGAAGCTCTCTCAACCAACCGTGGTTGTAGACCTGCCAGGAAGGGATGAGGTTGAAAATTATTTGCTCAGTCTATTTGCTTCTCAGGGGTTCGATTTTACCCAGATGGTTGCCAAAGGCTTGACGACTAAGAAAAAGGTTTGCATCTGGGAACAAAATCAAACAATAGCCAGCTTGCAACAACGGCTTGAGTGGCTCGACGCGGCGTTAATTGGATTACCCTATGGTGTTAGAGCTTTTTGCTCAGCAGCAAGTTGGCAAAACACTTACGACGCAGACGGAGACCACCTGGTTGTCGGAAGAAAGATGAGCTCTGACCTCACCTATGTGTCACCGGGTGAAGTTGTTGATGGACTGCGCTTGTGTGAAGGCTATGCTGCCGGTATCATGCGACTCCTGGAGAGAGGTTATTCGTCTGAAGACCTTATTAATTCTTTTCTTAATCAAACGGAGACTGTAAATCCAATAGATTTGCGTTACGGTCCCCCACACGCCGAACCTCTGTCCCCCCAAGAACGAGTAGAACAATTTCTCACCGATCCCGAAGTGTATAGCACAAGAGAGAAGCTGCGAGGGTTGATCGATGAAATTAAAGACATCGACGCCAACAAGATCAACGAAGGGCATATGCGAACTTTGCTCGTTCGGGTCGTGCCTGCACTCGAAGCAAGAGATAAGTCTTTGATAAAAGCCTATTGGTCTGAAGCGCTCCTAACGCAATCAATTGCATCATTGAGGAGAGGAAATGCCAAGATTCTCGAATTATTGCCTCACATGATACCTTACGACATGAGCGAAAAAAACCTGGAAAAGTTAATTGAAGAGGTTTGGGACAACGCCACCGGACCAACCGGAGATTTGGACAAAGTCCGAAAATTGTTTGTCTTTTTCCATCAATTCCTTAATGAAAGATCCCAGGCAAACCCATCACAAGCAGACCTGGCAATTAGTTTGATCCTTGACCTCGTTTCGAGATCAGGAGATAAGAGCTCGCTGATCTGGTTACACCTGATACTCTCACCTGATTCAAAATACCAGGACCACTTTTTCACCACTTTACGAGGTAAGCCGAATTCGAACGAAGTATTGTCGGTAATTTCGAGCTATTGGGATGAAGGTGAACTTCAGAAGATGCCTGCCTTTATAGCCCCTTACTTGATTCTGCCTTTAACCAAGATCTTGCTAATACGAAAATTTGAAAAAACAAAAGCTACTGATCTGGTGGAGGTATTGGTGGATGAGTTGATCGCCGGTCATCCGCAGACCAGGAGACCACCTTGGGCAGAGCCCAGGAAACCTCTAATACCGGAAATCTTACAACCTTATTTAGACTCAAACTTTTGGGCTGATTATCCCCAGGATGGGGAAGTTGCTGCAGGTTTGGATGTAATCAGCTTTCTTGTAAATAAACGTTGGATGTCGATTTCCAATTGTGGGCATGAACCTCCAGATTACGATTCATACAGAAGTCATTTGTCACATTTGCTTAAAAAAGGGACATTAAGCGAATGGATATCCACAACAGATCGTAAGGAAATGGAGGCGACATTGGATGTAATTGAAAAAAAACAATTCTCAAATTCTAATTTGCCTGAGCTGGAGGATAAACAAGAGATAAGGGATGAGATCAACAAAGCGATCAAACCAGAAGATCTCGACCCTGAAGAGTCCCTGACAAGAGAAACAAAGTTTTCTGACGGCGGCGAAACCGCTCAAATTGCATCAACACTTTATGAACTAGCTCAATCGTCAGCTAAACGCATCGAGACGGCAAGGGGAGAAGGAGACCTGGACATATGGAAAACGATTGCAACCGAAATTGTCCAACATACCCCCACATTCTCGCCTCAGGAGTTGGAGCAATATCTTTTACTGGTGCTTGGCTCAATTCAGAAAGCAGGCATTCGGAAAGAAACGTTGACAGCATTGTTACCTATTATTTATGAAGAATACAGTTCCTCAACAAGTTCAGAAAATAGAGATAAGTTCTTTGAATCTCACAGTGAATTTGTAAGCGATGTGTTTCGTAGTTATATCAATGCGTTCAATAAGAACGAAAATTTTAAAGAATGGTTGGAACACCTCTCATCACTTCGGCAAGCTGAAGAATAATAGTCAATCTTTTCGTAAAAAATCTATAGGTATTAATCTATTTGGATAGTATCTCGATCCTGAGATAAGAGATTTGTCTTGCCTATTAGTAAAAAATAATAGGTTTCCGACAATTGGATATAAAAAAGGAAAACAAACTACTATGAATAAAATTGCATCGATCACGAACACAAAGGACAACACAATCTTCTTCGGTTTCAACCTGAAGAAGATCAAAGCGGATAATCCGGGAAGGTCAGCCCGCGATGTTTTTATGGAACATCAAACACGGGTAACTGGATTCACAAAAATTCTCTACCGTGAGAACTCGGAGATTACCTACTGCCTGAGAACAGTCGTAATGCCGACTGGAATGTCTGCAAAAGCCAGTACCACCACAATTGGTTTGATTGTTATGGTTCCTGGTGAGGCGATCGATGAAATTGAAAGTCTCTCCAAGACTTTGAAAATTCTGTTACAAAGCAACTTTAAAAACCATCAATGGCAAGAAATTACAACAATTGCCGATTTGGATCTCCTACTCAATCCGCTTGATTGGAATAAGAGCAATAACTTTGAGATCCGGCGAAAAATTGAGCGGATAACCCTCAACAACTACCTCCCTGCACAAAACCTGGGTTTCCTGTCGAAACCGACATTGAAAGATTGCCAGAGGGAATCGATTGATTTCATCCACCCATATTCAAAAAATCTGGGTGGATATGAAAAGCTTTTGAGAACGATGATCGGATACCAGCAACCAGTTGTTATATCTGCTATCCTTTCGCCAACCAAAATAACCCAACAGGAAGTTGATCACTTACACGAACAAATCAACCTCTGCGAGCGAGCGGCTGACTTTCCCGACAAAACTCTCCAGGTGACCAGAAGCCGCGCCAGAAGCTTGACGGAGAGTCTTACAGCAACCACCCTCGAACTCCAGGATGCACCTTTTTTACTGAGCTTTTATATCTCGTCTGAAAAACCCTTGGATTCTTTACTCTTAGAGAACGCAGGATTGGCATTATCTGATGCATCAGGCGGTAGTGATGCTTATTCCTATTCCGGGGGTTATGAGATTTTAGTTGCTAAATCATCAGATGAAAGCCAAAGAATCATCTGTCACCTCTCCGGTTTTTCCTGCCTCACAAAGGATTCGTCCAAAGATGACGGTCTTCATCGGCTTGTTAACCTTGTAGGTGCATCAGAAGCGTCCACAACATTTTACTTCCCCGTAAATGCTGATGGAAACTTACCTGGGATTGACGTCTTCTCAGTCAATGCACATCCACTGCCCAAAGAATTGATAGACTTACAAACCACCAGCGAAGTAACTACCCGGATCGGAACCAATAACCATTACGGGTTTGAGCAAGATGTCCTCCTGGATGATGCCACGAGGCGTCAACATACTTACATAGTTGGACAAACAGGCACCGGGAAAACCACCCTCATGAAAACCATGATTCAATCCGACCTCAAAGCCGGAAACGGTTTGATGGTGATAGATCCGCATGGGGAGTTGTATCATGATTTGCTTCCACTCGTCCCGGAAGATAGAGTCAAAGATATCGTTCTTTTCGACCCGTCCGATGTTGAGTTTCCTGTCGCGATCAACCTACTTGAAGTTCAGGAGGAGAGTGAACGCGATTACATACTAAAGGAGTTGCGTGCTATCTTGAAACGCTTCATCCAGGAGCATTTTTCGCTGAATGATGGCAGCTATTCTGGTCCAGTGTTTTATCAGCATGTTTTAAATAACATGTTGTTAGCAATGAGTGATAGCGATAATCCTGGAACACTTATTGAATTCTACAACATCTTCCAATCCGACACTTTTTGGCAAAGATGGCTTCCTCTGAAGTGGGAAAACGGAATCCTGAGGAACTGGGTAGACGAAACACTCCCCAACACAAGTTATAACCGGATAAATCGAGACAGTGGTGGAAGGAATGGCGATTATTATTCGAGCAAGTTCATGGATTTCGTGAATGACAGCCGGATACGGAATATTTTCGGTCAACCACGATCGACAATCGACTTTAGAAAAGCCATTAATGAAAATAAAATCATTTTCATCAATTTGTCCAAAGGATTACTTGGAGAAGCGAATGCATCGTTCCTGGGCATGATCTTGATGGCAAAAATAACAGCAGCCTTCATGGGTAGGGCAAAAGATATTTCTGAAGGTAAAGAGTTAAAACCGTATTACTTATATGTTGACGAATTCCAAAACATTGCAACAGAGAATTTTTCAATCTTACTATCCGAAGCAAGAAAATTTGGTCTTGGACTGGTGCTGGCTAATCAATATCTTGCGCAGGTCAATGACCTCAAAATAAAAAATGCGCTCCTGGGGAATGTTGGGACCATTATCGCATTCAGGCTTGGGTTGGAGGATGCGCAATTGCTCAGTAGTCAGTTCCAACCATATTTCAGCCCTTTCGAGTTAACGAATATGCCTAACTATATGGCGGTTATGCGGACAAATGTCAAAGGCGAACGTATTATGCCTGTAACTCTATGGACAATCCTGCCATCAAAAATCAATCAGCCTGCCAGCGTGAAAGCCATAATTAAAAACTCGAGAATGAAATACGGCACTCCCAGGAGATACACAGAAAAATTGGTGGATATCTCACTCCAATCGACCCGCGTCTCAAGTATTGATTGCTATTTCGACGACGAAAGTACACCGCATAATCAGAGAATTGAAAACCTCGATTTCTCGGAGATCATTCTTAGCCAGTTTGAACCGCTCAAAAAGGGGGCGGAAAGGTTATGCAACCAGGGACTGAATGAAATGATCGTTTACCTTGTGAATCAGGCAAACCTCCCAAGAAACCGTGTCTGGAAGGTCCTGGATGCCTTAACCGAAGTTGCTCCAAACGAGTTGTTTTTCTCGAGCAAAAGTATCGATCAGAGGTTAAATAAATCTGCTGATGGTGCCTTACGAAAGAAGCTTGACGGTATTCGTAATGCAAAGCGCAGGGCATTGGTCAATTACTGGATGGAGTGGCTCGAGGATAAGTGCCGAAATGAGCATGACATTAAAACGCACGAAGAAATTGAGAATGCTTACCATGAATCCCAGTGGGAAACGGTTTTGTGCAAACTTAATGAATTGGCTGCGAGCAGATTAACTTCGGAGGAGACCAGGAAGAGTTCAAGAGAACTCCTGAGGGAAGAACTTGGAGGTTCGTTTAATTTTACTTTTTGATTAGAACATCGGATACTCCATCACGATCATCGGAATCAAAGTGTCGTTTAAAGAAAATAGCAAATTATTGCTTTAAGGGATGCCTATTAGCATCTATGGGAATGTTCATAAGCTCTCCAAAAAGCATTCCTACCATTTTTACACCAAACCCTTTAAGCTCAATTGTGCGATAAGATTAGGAAACCGCAAGGAGGTAAGTATGTCCGTTAAACACAGCAATGATATTCCCAGTGAGCCATTACCCGTCGGTGAGGGGGCGTCGAAGGCAGTTCTGATCTCGGACCAGGAAGCGCCAAATTTTGCTATGCGCAAATTCACGATCCGTCCAGGCGGGTCCATGCCGCTTCATATTAACCTGGTTGAGCATGAACAGTATGTGTTGAATGGTAAAGCATTGCTGAGAATCGAGGATGTCATTCACGAAGTTCAACCTGGCGATGTGGTTTTCATCCCAGCCAAGGTTCCGCATAGTTATGAGTCAGTCGGTGACGAAGCTTTCGAATTCCTCTGCCTGATCCCGAACAAGTTTGACGAAACAATTATTGTGGAAAAGATCGGCTAAAGATGGCACGCCAAGCAATCCCCATTACGATGGAATACGTGATCCTGGCGTTATTGGATGAGGAGCCCCTGCACGGCTACGAGCTTCATCATCGCCTCAATGATATGCCGGGTATTTCCAGAATCTGGAGTATCAAGCAGGCTTTGTTCTATTCCAAGCTGGAAAGGCTTGAAAAAGATGGATTTATCGAGCAAGTGCAGCTTGAACCCGATGCGGGGGCAGCCTCCCGCGTTGTCTTCGGGTTGACAGCCCAGGGCAAAGAGTCCATTTTAGGTTGGATCTCCACACCAGTGCGTAAAGCACGCGACATCCGCCAGGTTTTCTTGGGCAAATTAATTGTTGCCCGGAGGTATGGTCAGAAGCAAGCGCTGGACCTGATTCAGAAGCAGCGTCAGGTCTGCCAGGGTTGGTATGACCACCTGGTCAGCGATTTGCCAGAGGTGAATGCCCAGCATATGGATGAATTGATTGTTCACACCTACCGGCTTTACCGCGACCGGTCCACGCTGCACTGGCTGGATTACCTTGAAGGGCAAATTCGGGAAACCGTTGCAGAAGTCAAACTGCCTCCCAATGAATGAGTGATTAAGCAGTCTCTGCAAAGGGGCGCAATTTGACCACAGCTTCAAAGGCTTTGGTTTGATTCGTCAGATTCAGACCAGAGAAACCAAAAAAGTTTGCCTCGTCGGGGCTTTCCATCATATTGACAACCAATTCATTGTTTGGGCGCACTTCTTTGTCATAATTAATCTGCATCCAGTCGATTTCGTAATGATCAAATACAGTATAGTCAAAGCTGTCACATATCGCTTCCACATAACGGCTGTTATTGACGTGACCCACTTGATCGATGGCTGAGTAGGCGGCTTTTTGGCTGAAACACTGCACACCGCCTTGGGGTAAAACGATTTTCTCGAGTTGTTCATCCAGGGCGTATCCCCACGGTGTGGATGGCATGGGCATTGCCTGGAGCCTGCGGGGAGGTACCAACCGCCGCGATTTTGTGTCGATCACCAGCCAGGCTGAGGTTGCCAGAGCCAGTGGGTTTTCAGTTTTATCCAATATTTCGAACTCACGAAGGTAAAAGAGTTTTTGTGCAATCATTCGGGGCCAGGTTTTGATTGTTACAATTTCTTTTTGCTGAGGATATCGGAGGAATTTGATCTTGAGGCGGCTTAATACCCAATAATAGCCGTGCGCTTCCATTTCCTGCAGACCAGAGCCTAATTTATCTGCGTGATTGGCGGCGGCTTCAGCTATGGCTCGGAAGAAATTTGCAGGTTTCCAACGCCCATGGAAGTCACATTCATACATTTTTACCTGCAAAGCTTCGATGTGTTTAAAATTTTCTGCCGTCATAAGAACCTCAATTTAATTTTATCATTTCGTGCTTTATTATTTTAGTATATTACAAAGTTCATCGGTTGTTCCGGGCATTGTAAATTGGTTTTCGTACTTTGTTGTAGAATAGTCAGGAGATCGAAATGAAAGAGTTGATATGACACCAGATACCGGATTAAAAATAGAAGAAGTCATCGCTGACGATAAATCGAGCCCCTTGAAACCTACAGACAACCCGCTTGTCGGTTGGATAGTCCGTTTTATTAAAGGCTTCCTGGCAGGCATCGGCGCGATCACCCCCGGGTTATCGGGGGGCGTGATGATGGTTGTGTTCGGGATCTACGAGCCGCTGGTACGCTGGTTGGCGAACATCCGCCACAAGTTTGTTGAACATTTGAGTTTCTTTCTGCCGGTTGGAATTGGCGGTGTGCTCGGCGTGGTCGCTTTTTCAGCTGTGGTCAGTTTCGCGTTTGATCATTACGAAGCTCAATTCACCTGGCTTTTTATCGGTTTTATTGCCGGCACGCTTCCCTCTCTTATCAAAACTGCCGGGAAAGAGGGGCGTAAACGATGGCATTGGGTTTTGCTTGGCGGGGTAGCTGTGGCGGTATTTTTCCTGATGAACTGGATGAAGACCGTCCGCACGGTGCAGGTGGAGCCGAGTTTCTTTGCCTGGCTGCTCAGTGGCGCGCTGACCGGGCTTGGTCTGGTCGTGCCGGGTCTGAGCCCCTCCAACTTCCTGATTTACTTGGGTCTCTACCAACCGATGGCTGATGGCATCAAAAGCCTGCAGATGGGTGTGATCATCCCCCTGATCCTGGGTGTTGTTTCGGTGATTTTCTTGTTTGCGAAGTTTGTCAACTGGTTGTTTACCAAACATTATGCCTTCATGTATCACCTGATCATCGGCGTGGTGCTGGGTTCGACCGCCGCAATTATCCCTTCAGGTGTCAGCGGAATTGGGATGATTTTGGTGTGTGCCTTGCTATTCCTGGTTGCGGCTGCAATCTCGTATGCTCTAGCGAAGCTGGACCAAAGGAACCCACACGAATCACTTTTTTAACCGTAAACCTGCCCTTTTGTCTCCGGGCATCAGCACAAGAAGCGAATCCGGAATGGGTTAAGCCCATTCCCAATAAATGCCCGCACAAGAAATACGTAATTTCCAGTTCCCCCATTTATAATGGCTTTACAATAGAAGACAAATGAGAATCGAGGCATCATGAGTTTATTTAACGGGACAAGACTGGACGATACCACCTTCAAACTGGACATCGAACGCATGCGCATGGGCTGGTATGCCGACAAGTATTTCGTCAATATCGCCACCATGCTGCAGAAGCTGTCCGAACAAGGCTATCTTTATCAAGGTCAGAACCATCTGCTGCCAGAAGGAATTACACCCGAAAACATCGTAACCGGAGATATTGAAGTCGAGATGCAATGGTTCACCCGGCGACCCGGAAAAACCATTGTCGTAGGTGTGGACAAAGCTTTGACCATGCTCAAACACGCCACAGGCTATTTCAAAGATGGCGAGTTCATCAACACTGCGGATCAACTCGAGGTTTGGGCGGTTCAGGATGGTGATGTCGTACATTATGACGGCAACCCTCTGCATGTCCAACCGGTTATGCGGGTGCGGGGTCGCTACCGCGATTTTGCGATTCTCGAGACCTCCACGTTGGGCATCCTGGCTCGTGCCAGCCGGATCGCCACGAATGTTTACAACACACAAGTGGCAGTCAATGGAAAACCGCTGATGTTCTTCCCGGCTCGTTTTGATGTGCATGAGGTCCAGGCGGCGGACGGATATGCTTACCTGATCGCAGTACAGCGATATAACCTGGACTATGCCGACCACACCGGTACTTTTGTCTCCACTGATGCCCAGGGTGACTGGTGGGGCGGTTTTGGGGGTGGAACAATCTCGCATTCCGGCATCGCCAGTTTCCTGGGAGATACCGCCGAAGCTACGCTGGCGTTTTCCAGGGTTTTGCCAGTTAATATCTCCCGTATTGCCCTGGTCGATTTCACCAATGATGGTGTTGGAGTATCACTGGAAGTTTGTAAAGCGATGTTCGATCAATATTATGACTTGATCAAGCAAGGTCAAACCGAAGAAGCCAAACGCTACCTGCTTTATGGCGTTCGACTGGATACCTCCTCGAGTTTGCGCGATGTATCGGTTCTACCGTTGGGTGATCCGGGGCTTGATTTGGGTGTCAATCCGCGCCTAGTGTTCAACACTCGCCAGGCGCTGGATTCGGCATATCTTGATTGGGATCTGCCTGAAGAGGCTGTCAACATGGCAAGAGAATATTGCCAGAATGTCAAGATTGTGGTTTCGGGCGGGTTTAACGTCGAAAAAATTACAAAATTTGAGAAACTACAGGTTCCAGCGGATATTTATGCAGTGGGTTCATCGCTGTTTAGCAACTATGGTCCCACAAATACAGATTTCACAGCGGATGTTGTGCGGGTGAAGGTGCATGACGAGTGGATTGATATGGCAAAAGTTGGCCGGGCTGCCGTGGATAACCCCGACCTGGTTCGGGTTTGGTAAAACAGCTACACTGATCGCGAATTTTCCAATTGAAAGCTGATCAGCCTTACGGTCTGATGTATGCCCAGCCTTCAGCTTGTTTTTTTACCAGTTCACCCACACCCGAAGGCACAATTTTCGCTTTCGGCAGCATATCCGCAGGGACAAGACCATTGCCGACAAGTGCATTGTTACAGAGGGCAATGACGACATCTTGATCCAGGATTTTTGAAATTAGTTCAGATACCGGACTTTCCTTTGACGTAAACGCCTTGACCGCCGGACCGTTGACCAGCAGTTCCACATCCACGTTTTCAGCCCCCAGATCGGCAAGCAAGTTAAGGATATTATTGAGAACAAAGGCAACTTTTTCTAGTGGCTCCTCGTCGAGATGAAATATTACTTGGTATTGTTTCATCGTTTTTCCTTTCTACTGATTAAAGCATTTTAGCATAGTAATTTGGGATGGTCGTGGCAATGCGCGAAGGTCTCCTGACCGAGCGTGTCAGCCAGCAAAAAGAGGAGACCTTGCGGTCAACTGCTTTTCATTGTCCCACAGTGATGCTTCACACTCAGGATACCATGAAAGAACAAATTACAAGCTGATTACCTTATCAGCCTGCTGCATCGCCGCCACAATTCCAGGCATGCCGCCGATTTTGCCAACCCTCACCTGGTCCATCAGCCCAAAATATTCCAGGCAGGTTGAGCAGACAATCAGCTCCACGCCTGCCTCTTCCAAATTTCGCAGCCAGCCCAAAACCAGAGAGCCTTCACACACCAGCCTGACTCCCTCTGTGTAAAACAGGATCTGGCTGGGCTTCTCTTCTTCCTGGGCGAGCAGGCTTAAATATTTTACGACCAGGGCTTGTTGCAACCCTCCGGGCGCATCGCCTAATCCATTACGAGTAAAAAGCATAACAATCTTCATTTCGCTATGAATCCCTCAAAACGGCACCAGCCTCATAACTGAGCACCTTGACGATCTTTTTGCGGATTGCAGCCGCATCGGCAACGCTCAGTGTACGGTCAAACGCCTGGTAGGTAAGTTGATATGCCAGGCTCTTCTTGCCGGCGCCAAGTTTCTCACCACGGAAGAGATCGAACAATGCCACACCCTTCAGCAGCTTTCCACCCGCACGCCAAATCAGCTCCTCCACGCGGCTGGCAGGTACCTCTTCATCCACGATTAAAGCAATGTCTTCCACCATCGCCGGAAAGGTTGAGAGCGGCTCTACTTTGAAGCCTTGATCTACCAAGGGCATAAGCTGGTCCAGGTAAAGTTCAGCTGCCAACACCGGATTATCCGCAAAGTCATAATTTTGTCTGACCAATGGATGCACCTCGCCCATTACGCCTATTTCTGTTTCACCTGCCAGCAAACGTGCTGATTTGCCAGGATGGAAAGTTGAGATTTCCCTGGAGGCATCGTATGTGATGTTTTCGATGTGCAATCCCTGGAGCAATGCTTCCAGGATGCCTTTCAGATCGAAAAAGCCGTATATCGCCGGTTTCTCGCCAGACCATCCAGTCTCGTGCTTCTTGCCCCACAAACCTATGGTTAGTCGATGAGGTTCGTTTGGTAATTCCTGCCCTTCTACAGGGATAAAAACCGGTCCGATTTCGAAAAATGACAGTCCATCAGCATTGCGGGTGTTGCGTTCAATCAACTCGAACATAGTCGCCAAACCGCTCCGGCGCATAACACTGCGTTCTGGTGAAATTGGATTGGCTATGCGCACATATTCGAGCCCATTATCTGCTGGAGCGCCAGGAAGGATTTTACTTTCTCGCTGAACGGATGTAAGCCGGTAGGCAAGTGTATCCTGCAGCCCAATCGATACCAAAAGATCGCGCACCGATTCTTCGAATCCAACGTGCTTGTCCCCCAATTGTGGCGGCAACTCGCCAGAGAGGCGCGTGGTTGGGATATGGCTGTAGCCATAGATACGGCTGACTTCTTCGATCAAATTTGCTGTGCCTACTATGCCGCTCTCAATGTCGGTTCGATTGGCAGGCGTAACCGCCGTCAATTCTCCACCTTCAAGCGTGCAGGAAAAGCCGAGCCGCTCCAGGATCGCTTTTGCTTCCCCGATTGGTACGCGCAGACCAAGCAGCCGTTCCATGTCGCTTTCATTGAGTGTATTTTTGGTGTCTTCCCGTCTGAGCGAGTACTGGTCGATAACACCTTCCACCACTCTTCCACCACCCCAATCCTGCAGCCTTTTCAGGCAAAGGCTTAGCGCCTGTTGTGCCAGGGCTGGGTGAACATCGCGGCTGAAGCGATAAGAGGCTTCGCTGTTGACGCGGTACCTTGAACTGGTTTTGCGGATATTGATGAAGTTCCAACTCGCCGCTTCAAGGAGGACTATGCTGGTCTGATCGTTGATGCCCGATTCTTCACCGCCCATCACACCAGCCATGCTCAAGGGTCCCTTCGTGTCGCTGACCAGTTCAGTTTCCGGGGTCAATTTATGCTGGTCACCATCCAGCATTGTCAGGGTTTCTCCCTCTTCTGCCCGTCGGGTAATGATGGTGGGCTTGCCACCCGCCCGTCTGACCAAGGTATCGTAATCGAAGGCATGCAGAGGCTGACCGGTTTCGAGCATGGTGTAATTGGTGGCATCAACCAGCGCGTCGATTGGGCGCATGCCTGCCAATGCCAGCCGTCGGCGAACCCAATAGGGGCTCTGCATAGCTTGCACACCTTCCACCATGCCAAGCATGAAACGTGGATTCAGCTCCGGTTCCTGGATATCCAGGGAGATTTTTTGGTTAATTTCTCCGCCAAGCTGGAGCTCTATACCAATTGGCAGTTTCAAAGGGCGCCGCAGGGCAGCTGAGAGTTCGCGCGCGATCCCTAATACCGAGGCGTCACGAGCCATGTTGGGCAGGATGGCAACTTCGAAAACCGCATCACCCATGTAATCCGCCAGGGGCATACCAACAGGCGCATCATCATCCAAAAAGATCACGCCTTCATGCTCCTCAGAAATGCCGAGCTCTTTCTCAGACGCGATCATCGAGCTTGATTCGATGCCCCTGATTGTGGCTTTCTTTAGTTTTGTTAAAACCAGACCGGGTTGATGCCCATCGTAAAGTTGGGCACCCTCACGTGCGTAGGCGACCTTGATCGGTTTCTCGAGCCGTCCTTTGCCAAGAAACCCAAACAAATTTGGCGCTCCCGTCAGCGCAATGATGGGATCACCCCTGCCATCATTCAATTCACATAAGGTCAGTTTATCGGCATTGGGATGCTGCCTGACTTCCAAAACCTCAGCAACCACGAACTTATCTCTCGACCAGGAGAGCCCGGAATACTTGTTTTGCAGGCGCACTCCTTCTGGTTTTTCCAAACCGACCAGGGTGATTTCTTCAACTTCCAGACCAATCATGGTCAGGGTTTGCCCAATCTCTTCCAGGCTCAAACCCTGCAGGTCAACATAATCTTGAATCCAACTTAAAGGTGCTTTCATTTTTCCTCTCCTGCTTAGAACTGTTCCAGGAAGCGAATATCATTACCGCGCAAATAGCGAATGTCATCAATGTGATAGCGTAGCAAGGTGGTGCGGTCGATGCCCACGCCGGCAGCAAACCCACTGTAAACTTCCGGATCATAGCCGCCGTTTTCCAACACGCGGGGGTGAACCATGCCACAGCCGCCCAACTCGATCCAGCCAGTGCCGTGGCAAACCCCGCAGCCCTGCCCGCCGCAGAAGATGCAGCTCATATCCAGCTCGGCACTGGGTTCGGTAAAGGGGAAATGCGATGGGCGAAAACGCGTCAGGGCGTCTGCGCCAAACACGCGCTTGGTGAAGTCATCCATGGTGCCTTTCAGGTTGGCAAAGGTGACACCCTTGTCAACCACCAACAGTTCAAATTGCATAAACTCGATTTCATGGCTTTGATCTTGCTGTTCATAGCGCATGCAGGTACCGGGTAAGATCACGCGTACCGGATTCGGGTAATACTCACGCATGGCGCGGATCTGCCCCGGTGAGGTGTGCGTGCGTAAAACAACACCATCAGTCTCGGTGTAAAAAGTGTCCCACATATCCCTGGCCGGGTGGTAGGGCGGGATGTTGAGAAAGGTGAAATTCATGTCATCGGTCTCAACTTCAGGTGAGTTGTAAACCTGGAAACCCATATCGCCAAAAACACGGTAAATCTCGCGCATGGTCAGGTTGAGCGGGTGCAGCCTGCCGCGCCTGACTGGGAAACCGGGCAGGGTCACATCAAGTTTCTCGTTTGCCATGGTCTTTAAGAGCGCGTCTTGTTTAACCAGCACCTCTTTTTCGGAAAGAGCAGCTTCCAACGCGACCTTGACAGCATTCACTGCCCGCCCGATAAGAGGGCGTTCTTCTTTGGTAAAGGTGCCCATCTTGCCATAGGTAGTCATCACCAGCGAAGACTTGCCAAGGTAGGTTTGCTTCCAGACATCCAGTGCTTCCAGGCTGGCAACCTGCGCCAGGCTTTCTAAAGCGCCTTGTTGTTCGTTTTGTAGTTGGCTTTCAAGTTCAGTCATATTAACCTCAAAATTTTGGTGGCAGGTACAAAAAAACCCGCCCGGTAAAGGGACGGGATTAACCGCGGTACCACCCTTCTTGCTCTTGCGAGCCACTCAGGATGCCCTGTAACGGTGGCTTCCGGCGCGAATTACTGAAAAAAATGTTCACTCACGCGACTCCTGGGCGAACTTCGCTCACTGCTCAGTCGGTGTCGCTTACAGCCATGGCGATACCTCTCTGTGACGGCTTGGTGATCTACTCTTCCCTATCTCAGTCGATGTGGCAATTATAAGATTTCACGGGGTTAAGTCAAGTGGTCATCACACAACCACCCACAGCAGACAGGCATTCGAACTTGCCGAGGAAGGTTGTACAAAGATTCCACAGAATACTGTGAACCAAGATACCCTTCTGACCATTGGCTCTCTGCCTAAAATAAATTGTTGAAAAGGAGAAAACATGCGTTCAACATTCAGACTTGCACTAACCTTGATTTTGTTGTTCAGTTTCCTGATCAGTCCGGCAACTGCACAAACTCCGGATGATCCGACTTCAGCCCGGGGTGGCAGCAGCCTGGACAATACACTACCGCTCCCTGCGGGAGATGCGGCATTGACTGCAGATTTCTCAGAAGGTTTTGAGGATATAACCACACTTCCAGCCAAAGGCTGGGCTCAAATCAATAAGAGCGATCCTGTTGGGTTAACCGAATGGTTCCAAGGCAATAGCGATGTTTTTCCAGCCCACGCTGGAGATGTTTACCATTATATTGGCGCAAATTTTAACAACGTTGGAGGAAATGGCACGATCAGTAACTGGTTGATCTTACCAACCAGGTGGTTGAAACATGGTGATAAATTTACATTTTATACCCGCACACCAACCGGCAGTATTTGGGTGGATCGGCTTGAGATCCGGATGAGTGATGCGGGTGACTCTGAAGATGTGGGCGTTGGCGCTTTCGATGTGGGTGATTTTGATGAGTTACTCCTGTCGATAAATCCAAGCTTGGTTGAGGGCGGCTACCCTGAGGTGTGGACACGTTACACGATCGAGCTTGAGCTTTTGCAACCTGTTGTCGGTCGGCTTGCTTTCCGTTACTTTGTCACCGAGGGTGGACCCGCTGGTACCAACTCCAATTACATTGGCATTGACAGCGTCTCTTACGAAGAAGGACCGGTAGTTTATTTACCGTCGATCCATAAGTAATTGTGCATATTCCAACTTCGTTTGCGAACGAAGATGTTAGAAAAAAAAACCGCCCGATTCAGGGCGGTTCGTTTTTCTGAAGCACGTTGGACTACAAAGCGCCTTGAACAATACTTTTAAAGTCATCCGCTTTTAAGCTCGCGCCGCCGATCAGACCACCGTCAATATCGGACTGACCGAATAACTCGGCAGCGTTGCTGGGCTTCACTGACCCACCATACAGAATACGCATACCATTGCCAACTTCGTCGCCAAACATTTCGCGCAAAATCGGACGGACAACGTTCTTGTGCACATTGTTCGCCTGGTCAGGGGTTGCGGTTTTACCGGTGCCTATTGCCCAGACTGGTTCATAAGCAACCACGATCCTGGTTGCTTCTTCGTTAGTTAAACCTTTCAGTCCTTCGCGCACCATGCGACTAACAACCGCTTCGGTTTGCGCGGCTTCATTTTCTTCCAGAGTCTCACCCACACAAACGATGGGTAGCAAGCCTGCCCCCAAAGCCGCGACCACTTTTTTATTTACCGTTTCGTCAGTCTCGCCAAACATCGCGCGGCGTTCAGAGTGACCAATAATTACAAATTCGCATAAATCTTTCAGCATCGGCGCAGAAATTTCTCCGGTATAAGCACCAGAAGCTTCCCAATGCAGGTTCTGCGCGCCAACCTTGATATTGCTACCCAGCAGAGCTTCTTTTGCCAGGGGCAGATCGATGAAAGGGGTGCACACCACCAAGTCTACGTTATCAATGTCTTTTAACTCGGGTTTTAAGGCTTCAAGCAGCTCTGCAGCTTCGCTGACAGTCTTATTCATTTTCCAATTACCAGCAACCATCGGTTTACGTGTTTTCATATTTTTATTTCCTTTCTATGTTCTTGGAATAAATGAATTCTAACACGAAGGCAGGTCTGGTTGACCGCAAAAATAGCAACTGGGGATAAATGAAGGGACGACCTTTCGATCGTCCCTTCTCATCTAAACTTGGCGTATTGTTACTTGGTGCGATAGATAATGGGGAACAACCACAAACCACGGTTATTTTGGGTTGAGCCTTCATTCCAGACCACCAGGTTGAAGACAACCTGCTTGCCAGCCAGGAATGAAAGATCGATATCAACATTCGTCCAATTGTTATCGAAGACTTCATGCCACGTGCCTAAGGAAGTGGTTTTTTGACCTTCAATAGTGTAGTACACCTCAAATTTGATATCGCAGCCAGTACTACCGGCTTCACATTGAATAGTAGCACGGAATTTGTCGCCATCCTTAATCGTCACGGCGGGGTAAACGCCTTGTACATAGCCGTCTGCGGCGTCGTTAGGTCGGGTGACCAATCCGATTTCATTTTCAGTGCCGCCATCTTCGCGTGTCGGTTTACCCTTGGAAAGAGCATAACCTTTTTTCACATCATCTTTTTCATTGCCAGGGCAGGAAAGCGATTGCCGGAGCCCATTGGTCCATTTGGCTGAGCAAACACTTTCAGCAAAGTTATAGAAAACGCCCTGACCGTTGATACTTTCCATTCTGACCCAAAAGGTTCCCTTGGAATCGCTGCCTGAACCAAAGGTCACTCCGCCGCTGCTCTTCAGCATCCATTCTGAGTTGTATTTTCCATTTACAGAGGGGGCAACCATATTGATGCTGATGTCGATAGCCTGACCAGGCGAAACTTCCTGGGGCAGGTCATAGACTGCATTCGCGCCCAATTGATTGCCTTTTACGAAGACGATATCAAAGCCTTTGTCCCATTTACAGCTGCCCGAATTCTGCAGCCGCCAGGTTTTGGTGAAGGCGCTGCCAGCATTCAGTTTGGTGCCGTCGGGTATGCTCAGGTCGCTGACAAAAGTAATTTGCAGGCAGGGTCTGGGCGTGGGTGTCGGCGGAACAGGGGTGGCTGTAGGCGGAACCGATGTCGGTGGCACAGCAGTGTTCGCAGGAACAGTAATCACAGCAGTAGGGACAGACTGGGTTGGGGGCTGATTGATATTGGTAGGATCAGGTGCTATCGTGCCCGATTGGGTCGCCTGCAGGGTCGACAATTGGGCAATCGAGGTAGCATAATAATCCTGTGTAGCCTGGGCTTCCAGGGTTTGCATTGCTTGTTCGATGGGGTCACCTGGAGGTGTTGGAGGCACACAGGCAGAAATTATTAACAACACCACAATGAACAAAGCGGCAAGTGAAAAATACTTATTTTTGATCGGTCTAATAGTGTCCATTTTAAACTCCTTTATCGAAGGACTCTTCTCTAATCAAGACGAAGAAGTTGACATAAAAGTTCCGAACCTATAGGATGAAAAATATATACACAATAAAATTTATACCGCTTCAGATGTTGTTTTTCAATGATTTGTAGAAAAAAAGTATTCAATACGGTTAAATCAAAAAAAAACGCCTCGCAGGCGATGTGTTAATCAAAGGCGACGATAATTTTGATTCCCAGCCCCCATTGCTGGTTGGGACCATAACCGATACTTCTCCCAAGAGGAGTTGAGATTAGCCAATAACTGTAATATGTGCCAGGACTGGAAGGTGCCACCAATCCCGGAAGAGATAACTGCACACTCTCACCAGGCGCGACTTCTATCGTGAAATCGGAAGTGCCGTCTGTTCCAAGCGGATCTCCACCAGACAAGACCAGATCAAATTGTTTCGTCCACGAACAAGCTCCGCTGTTCCGCACCCACCAGGTTTTGGTAAATTCTTCATTAGGTTCAAGTACCGAATCAGGTGGGTAATTGACATCGCCCAAAAAATCGAAACGCAGGCAATCGGGGTTTGTCACGTCTCCGATGGGTGTGATTATCACAGACTGTGGATTTTCTTCAGTCGGTTCTACGGTTTCGATTGGTGTGGCAGTTGGAGCAGGCGGGCACGTGGGGCAGGCAGGACAAGTGGGTTGATTCTTCAACTCTTCCAGTTGGACAATCATGGTTTCGACAGCGCTTTGAGTAGACAGAGCAGCACGTGTGCCAGCGACCTGCATCGCTAGTTCTTCTTCAGACACAGTTGGCACGGCATAATAATTGCAGGCACTCAATAAAGTGCTTGTTATTAACAACATATCCACAACTAAAGATAAGTAACTCTTTTTCATTATTTTGCCCATACCCCCACAAAAAATGAGGGGCAATTCATCCCGATGAATTCTATCACAATTTTGTTCAGTTAAAAACAAAGAGCCGCCTTGTTGTGGCGGCTTTTTGCATGTGTAAATTAAGATACTATTTGTCGTCGAGGACCTCCAAACCGGGCAATTCAAGACCTTCCAGCATTTCCAGCGAGGCACCACCGCCAGTAGAGATGTGGGTTATTTGGTCGCTCAACCCCGACTGGTTGATTGCTGATACTGAATCGCCACCGCCGATAATGCTGACGGCGTTACTGCTGGCAACTGCCCTGGCAACTCCAAATGTACCTTCAGCAAAGCGGGGAAACTCAAAGACGCCCATGGGACCGTTCCAGACTACTGTCCCTGCACCCATGATTTCATCACCGAAAATATCAACGGTCAGGGGTCCGATATCGAGCATGCGCCAACCAGCCGGGACATCATCCAGCGGCACTGTTCTTTTTTCGGCTTCCGCGTCAAAAGCATTGCCTAAAACCATATCGACCGGCAGGAGAAGCTTGTCGCCTGAGCGGGAAAGCAGGTCTTTGGCTGTGTCGAGCACTTCGGTCTCAACCAAAGAATCCGCCATATCGTAGCCTTTGGCTGCCAGGAAAGTGTTTGCCATGCCGCCGCCGATCAGGATTTTATCGGCTTTGGTGAGCAGATTTTCGATTACCCCAATTTTGTCGCTGATCTTGGCACCACCCAAAATAGCCACAAAGGGTCGAACAGGGTCAGCGATGGCATTACCCAGGTATTTGATTTCCTTTTCCATAAGGAAGCCTGCAGCAGATGGAAGGTAATCGGCAATTCCTGCTGTTGAACTGTGAGCGCGATGAGCAGAGCCGAAGGCATCATTCACATACAGGTCAGCCAATGAAGCCAGGTCTTGTGACATCTGGGCGTCATTTTTGCTTTCTTCCGGGTAAAAGCGTGTGTTTTCCAGAACTAAAACCTCACCGGGTTTGAGCGCTGCAGCCGCTTCTTTGGCGATTTCGCCACGGCTATCGGCGGCAAACTTTACCGGAGCGCTGATAAGGGTTGCCAGGTGTTCGGCTACAGGCTTAAGGCTGAATTGCAGATCATCCTTCGTTTTGGGGCGTCCCAGGTGGGACATTAAGATAACGGATGCTCCATGATCGAGTAAATAATTGATGGTGGGCAGGGCTGCAGTGATGCGGGTATCGTCGCTGATTTTGCCTTCTTTGATCGGCACATTGAAATCAACCCGAACAATAACCTTCTTACCTTCCACATCCAGATCAGTGACCATCTTTTTATTAAACATAATACCTCCTTATAAAACAGTGCGCCTTACTGTTTTAATCAGCAATGCGCACTGTGAATGTTTTCGTGTACTACGGCTCTAAAGTCGTTCTGCAACGTATTTTGCCAGGTCGGCAGTGCGGCAAGAGTAGCCCCATTCATTGTCGTACCAGGTTACTACTTTCACCAGGTTGCCACCCATGACCATATTCTTGTCCAGGTCAACGATGGATGAGCGGGAGTCGCCCCGGTAGTCGCTTGATACTAATGGTTGATCGTATTCACCGGTGGAATAACCCAGAATGCCCTTCATCGGACCGTCAGCGGCTTCTTTAAAGGCATTATTCAGCGCTTCGAGGGTGACAGGATTTTCAACCTCGGCGACAAAATCGACGATTGAAACGGTGGGGGTAGGCACGCGTAGAGCATAGCCATCAAACTTACCCTTGAGATCAGGAATAACCAGGGCAACAGCCTTGGCAGCACCAGTGGTGGTGGGGATGATGTTCAGACCAGCAGCACGTGAGCGACGAATGTCTTTCTTATGACCGGTATCCAGAATTACCTGGTCGTTGGTGTAGGAGTGAACTGTGGTCATCATTGCATTCTTGATCTTGAAGTGATCATTGACAATCTTGGCAGCTGGTGCCAGGCAGTTGGTAGTACAAGAAGCGTTAGAGACGATATGGTGCTTGGCAGGGTCATAGACTTCTTCATTAACACCCAGGACGATGGTGGCATCTTCCCCTTTTGCAGGAGCAGAAATGACGACCTTCTTGGCACCGCCGCGAAGGATGTGTGCATCGGCACCGATCTTACCGGTAGCGGGGTCTGATTTGGCATTGGTGAAAACACCAGTGCTTTCAATCACGATATCCACACCATACTCAGCCCAGGGCAAATTGCCAGGATCTTTTTCAGTGAAGACCTTGATTTCCTTACCATTGATCACCAAGTTATTGGCTTCGTTGACACTGACCTCTCCAGCGAAGGTTCCATATGTGGAGTCATATTTGAACAGGTGCGCGTTCTGTTTTACGTCAAACAGATCGTTTACAGCGACCACTTCCAAAGCGTCATTTGCCCGTTCTAAAATCGCCTTTAAGACCAGGCGTCCAATGCGGCCGAAACCGTTAATACCAACTTGAGTTTTCATAACTTCCTCCATTTTGAAATGTTTGGTTTCACCTGCGGTGCAGGTGCTAATTTTAGAATCTGTTCCAATTCTGCTAATAATTATAGTCCAATTGCTGTACAGTTATCGAGGAAAGTGTATAAACAAATTATTAATTTAGTGGACCGGTTCGTTCTTCGTAGAGGTTCATGATCGTTTTTGCTAACTTTTTGGAACTGTGCCGCCAGGGATAAAGGTCGTCCACCAGGTCGCATTCGTAAACCCGGTATTTTTCATGTAATTCCTGGTCTGCTACCACCCAATCCGTATCGTGACCCAACTCGCCTTTAAAATTCCGGTTGCAGAGAACCAGGCTGAAAATCCGCTTCTGGATGTGTTGTTCGAGTACAGTCACATGATCTGAAGCATTAAAGCCATCCGTTTCACCGCGCTGAGTCGCCACATTGCAGATATAGTAGGCTTCTGCCTTGCTCGCCTGGATTGCTTCGGTCAGGTCTTTGACCAACAGGTTGGGCAAAATGCTGGTATACAAACTGCCCGGTCCGATCAGGATCAGATCTGCGTTCAAGATCGCCTGGATCGTGGGGGGGTAAGCTAAAATACCATCCGGTTCCAGCCAAACTTTGTTTACCACGCCGGGAGTCTCTGTTATTTCGGATTCACCATGCACAACGATGGGCGCTCTCTCAGGAGTCTCCTGGAGTTCCCCCACCAGGTTGACATTGCTTATGGTGGATGGCAGTACCTGCCCGTAAATGGCAAGCACACGACCCGATTCCGCGACCGCCTCCTCAAAACTACCGGTAATCTCGCTCATGGCGGTAATAAGGAGGTTGCCCAGTGAGTGCCCTTCCAAACCAGCCCCCGAATGAAAGCGGTATTGGAAAACCTGGGAAAGCAGGGCTTCATCACTACTTAATGCCGCCAGGCAGTTGCGAATGTCTCCGGGGGGTAAAACGCCCATATCGCGGCGCAATTCACCAGAAGAACCGCCATTATCCGCTACCGTTACGATGGCAGTGATGTTGTGAGTATAAGCTTTGATACCTCGCAGCAGAGCCGAGAGCCCATGCCCGCCCCCGATCACAACCACTTTGACTCCCTTCTCTCGCTGACGGTAATTTTGCAGGGTATCCCAGACCGGTTTGCCACCGGCTTCAAAAGGCTTAAGCAACGAGCGGTTGGCACCCCAGATACCGACCAGGATCATGATGAACCCTAAGCCGCCAAAAAGAAGAAATCGGATCGGTCGGTCCAGGAAACGCAAAGAAAGCACCGCCAGGATTGGGGTGAGGAATTCGCTGGTGGTCGAGCGGTAGTAATCCAATATCACCACCGCCAGACCCAAGCCGAGCAGCATGGCACCGATGATGGTCAAGGCTAACCAACGCTTATAGCCAGTGCCAGGCGTGAGCCAGCGTGACTCATGTTTTATCCTGAGCATTAAGCGTTTGAGCCAATTTGATTTTTCAATGGGGGTCATAATTAATCTGATAATAGCAGGGTTTTTTCCAAACGTCAACAGAAACAACGGTTCAGGACAGGCAATCTGCCCTGTGTAAGCTATCAAACAGAATTGCAAATTGCTTGTAGTAAAATTGACTTATCGAGCAAAAATCGGTACACTTATTGAAACTACAAGCAATTAGATACCAGGAGTTGCAATGGCTGAAAATAAACCTCAAATTGTTATGCGTTCTGGTCCTATTCCTGGGTCCAGTTATTATCTGGATAAGCCCGAAGTCGGTCTGGGTCGGGATCTTGGCAATGACATCCCTGTGCCTGATGCCGAGATTTCGCGTCGGCACGCCCGCTTTATTGTCAATGCCGACGGCGTCTATGTTGAAGACCTGGGTTCCACCAACGGCACTTTTCTTAATGGTGTTCGCCTTAGCGCGCCAAAACGTCTTTCCAATGGAGACCTGGTAACCCTGGCAGAAAGCACCGTGATGAGTTTTGAATGGGCAGGCGCTGAGCAGGCAGCTACTTACACACCCACCTACGGCGCTCCGGCACCGCAGCCTGAACCGGTCCAGCCCAAGCGCGAGCCGGTTTACCAGGCAATCGAAGCTCCAATCCCGCAACGCGAGCTGGCACCGGAACCCACCCCGGCACCAAAGCCACGCAAACCGTGGTATTTGAATTTTTTGGTGATTTTGCTGATTATCCTGATCATCATTGGGCTGGTGTTGACCTTTATGCCGGCTTCCTGGTGGTGCTTCCTGACTTTCAACCGCCTGCCTGGTTGTTACTAATTCTGTCAACCTGAATATTCCCGCCCGGTTACAAAACCGGGCTTTTTGTTGTGTGCTATCAGGGCACTGCCATCTCTTGATCTTAGTGTAACAACAAGATCGAAACGTTTGCACGACGATAAGATTGGGTCAGGTAGACCACGAATGGTTTGTTAACAATTATTTTTGAATTTTCACCTTTTTTTTGCCTCAGACGCGATTTATTCATCGAACTCTAATTTCTGGTATAATTAGAGGGTTGCAAAAATACGAAAAATAGCCTTTTTTTGGGCTGAAAGAACCTATGACTGAAGAAATTGAATTGCCAGAAAACACAGAAATTCCCCAGGTAAACCTGCCCGATGCTGGTTTGCAAACCGTAGGCATCGACAATCAGATGCGCACGGCATACCTCGATTACGCCATGAGCGTGATCGTCGCCCGCGCTCTTCCGGATGTGCGCGATGGTCTTAAACCCGTTCATCGCCGCATTCTCTATGCCATGAACGACATGGGCATCCGCTCGAATACGCCCTTCAAGAAATCTGCCCGCATCGTTGGTGAAGTTTTAGGTAAATACCACCCTCATGGTGATACTGCTGTTTATGACTCGATGGCGCGTATGGCACAGGATTTCTCGATGCGTTACATGTTGATCCAGGGTCAGGGCAACTTTGGCTCCGTGGACGGCGACTCACCGGCAGCGATGCGTTACACTGAAGCACGCCTGGCAAAGATCTCTGACGAGCTCGTGGCTGACCTGGATAAGGATACGGTCGATTTTGTTGATAACTTCGACGGCTCTCTGAAGGAACCCGAGGTCTTGCCAGCCCGTGTTCCAACCCTGTTGATGAACGGCTCCAACGGTATCGCCGTTGGTATGGCGACCAATATCCCCCCGCACAACCTGCGCGAATTGGTGAGCGCCCTCAATCTCCTGATCGATCGTTATGATGACATCGAAGAAGTTAGCGTTGAAGAGCTGATGGAACACATCACTGGTCCCGATTTTCCCACCGGCGGCATTATCGTTGGTCGCGAAGGAATCCGCCAGGCATACAGCACCGGTCGCGGTCACCTGATAATGCGCGGTAAAGCTACCATCGACGAAATTCGCGAAGGTCGCTACGCTATCATCATCAACGAAATCCCTTATCAGCTGAATAAGACCAGCCTGATCGAGCGCATTGCTGAATTGCACCGCGAAGGCAAGATTGATTCGATCTCTGACATGCGCGATGAGTCGGACCGCGATGGTATGCGCATCGTGATTGAACTGAAGCGCGGCGCTCAACCCAAAAAGGTGCTGAATCAGCTCTACAAATTCACCTCTTTGCAGTCCACCTTTGCTGTGCAGCTGCTGGCACTTGTCAACCAGGAACCACGCATGCTCACGCTGAAGCGCGCCTTGCAGCTCTACCTGGAACACCGCCAGGTGGTAATCACCCGCCGAACGCTCTTTGAGTTGGACAAAGCCAAAAAACGCGCCCACATCCTGGATGGCTTGCTTATCGCAATTGCAAACCTGGATGCGGTCATCAAGACTATTCGCGAATCTCCTGATGCCGATGTTGCCAAGACCCGCCTGATCGAGCGCTTCAACCTGACCGATGTCCAGGCTCAGGCTATTTTGGATATGCAACTGCGCCGCCTGGCAGCCCTGGAACGTCAGAAGATTGAAGACGAATATAAGCAGCTGATGGAAACGATCAAGGAACTGGAAGATATTTTAGCCAGTCCTCACAAAATTCTTGATATTATTCGCTCTGACCTCAACGAAGTTTCTGAAAAATATGGTGATCCCCGGCGCACACGCATCGCACCTGATGCTGAAATGGACCTTTCCGACGAATCGCTGGTACAGGATGAGCCGGTTTTCATCTCGATCACCAACCGCGGGTACATCAAACGTGTCTCCGACAGTGCCTACCGCCGCCAGGGAAGGGGCGGTCGCGGGGTAATCGGTCAGAGCATGCGCGGTGAAGATGAGGTCAATTTCCTTGTGCGTGCTGGTACGTTGGACACGATCCTATTCTTCACTGATAAGGGCAAGGTCTATTCTGAACGCACCTTTGAACTGCCCGAAGAGAGTCGCCAGGGGCGCGGTATCCCATTGGTGAACATTATCAATCTTGAACCCGAAGAGACCGTAACTGCTGTTCTGGCAGTGGAAAACTTTAGCCAGGCGAAATATTGTGTCATGGCGACCCGGCTTGGTCGAATAAAACGAATTCCTCTGTCCGATTTTGCCAACGTGCGCCCTTCAGGCTTGATTGCAATCCGCCTGAACGATGGTGATGAATTAGGTTGGGTGCGCATGACCAGCGGTAAGGATGACCTCCTGATGGTCACGCGTCAGGGCAAGGCATTACGCTTCAACGAGTCAGAGGTGCGCCCAACCGGTCGAACAACAATGGGGGTGACTGGCATCCGCCTGCGCGGGGATGACCGCGTTGTTTCCATGGATGTCGTTGAGGAAAATGGCTATCTTTTAGTTATCACCGACAAAGGGCAGGGCAAACGCACCCCGCTGGATGAGTATTTAGCCAAGTCACGCGGTACTTTGGGCGTGACCACAATCAGCCAGGAAGCCCGTGGAGAAATTGGAGATATCGCCCAGGCAATGGTAGTTTTGGAAAGTGAAGATATCACCACCATCACAAGGGCTGGCATTGTTTTGCGGACGAAGGTCACCGATATTTCGGTGCAAGGTCGTGCCACACAGGGTGTCAGGATCATGGACATCGATGAAGGCGACAGCCTGGCTGCCATGGTCAGGATTTCGGCTGAACAAGTAGAAAGCGCCGCTAAAGCCCGGGAACAAGCCCTGGCAGAGGAGATGGAATCGAACCCACCAGTTCAACTTGTTGAAGAGGAGGAAGGTCTGGAAGAGATAGAGCCTTCTGAGGGCGAAGACGAGGAAGAAAATTCGGCTGACTGAACAACACGCCAATTACCTGCCTGATCGCAGGCATTAAGCGAACCATCAGCATTGATTGAATCAGGGCAAAGCAATTCCGTTTTGCCCTGGTATTGTTTAATAGGCATAAAACTTCCTTTAAATGCCAGCCTCTTGTTCCAATCTTCAATGAATTGCGTGGTATCAAGTTGCTGCCTGCGTTCGTTCAAAGCGACGAGCAGTTTCTCAAGGAAGTCTTGTGCTGATTCTATGTTGACACCTTCAGTTTCAAGGCTGGTGGCGGGGAAACGTAACTCTGCGGCTTTAGCAAAAGCATCTTCTTTCAGGTTAATGCCTATGCCCATCACAAGAGAGTCAAAATCCGAGCCAAGCCAGGTGATCTCAGTCAATATGCCGCTGACCTTCTTTGCTCTCACCAAAACATCATTGGGCCACTTTATTTCCGAATCGAGACCATAAGACTTGGTTAGTAAATCGGTCAGGGCAAGCGCGCCCAGCGCGGTGAAGCGGTTGATGAATTCTTTTTCAATTTCATCCGGGCGAATTAGAAAAGAAAATGTGAGCGAACTTCCCTTTGCGCCCAGCCAGTGCCGGTCTTCCCGACCCCGCCCAGCGGTCTGGTGCTTAGCCCAAACCACGAATTCCCCCGCTTTTTGCTGCGCTAACGCTTTGGCATCGTCGTTGGTTGAACCGGTTTCTTCAAATACGAAGACGTCCCAACCCGCCAAATTTATCTGGTTGTCCACAATTAACAACCAACCGGTAAAGCAAAACAAACACGGGCACCTTCTTTATAATCCTCATCGATCCAGATCCGTCCGCCATGCGCCAATACAATCGACTTGCACAGGTACAGTCCCAAGCCGGTGCCCTTGGTCGATTTCGCCGCCCGATCAGAGCGATAGAAACGGTCGAAGACAAAGGGAATGTCCATGGGGTCGAAACCCTTTCCTTGATCACTGACGCAAACCGTGATCTCATCGCCCAAATTCTGTCCGCGAATGACAATGTCGCCTTCTTCACTATATTTCAATGCGTTGGCGATCAAATTGGTAAACAACTGGTTGATCCGCTCTTCATCTGCCACGATAAGTGGGAAAGGCTCGCTCATTTCCACCTTGAACCGGACCATCCCAGCCTGCGGAGCAAAACGTCTCACTTGTGCCTCGACCAGTGCCGGGATATCCACCTGGGTCTTCTTCAGCACGACGTCTCCAGATTGCAGCTTGGTGGCATCCAGCAGGTCATCCACCATGGCAGCCAGGTGGTCGGCTTCGTCTTCAATAACTTTCAGGCTCTCCTGCACCATCTTCGCGTCCCATTTGACGTCTTCCCGACGCAGTGTGCTGGCATAACCCTTGATTAGCGAGAGCGGGGTGCGTAATTCGTGGCTGATTGTGGAAATAAAGCCTGTCTTCATCTCTTCGGCTTCGCGATATCGGGTGATGTCGCGCACAGACGCGATCACATTCAGCAGCTGCCCTGTATCGGAAAAAAGCGGTGCGTAAGTGATGGCAACCGGGATCGGTTCCAGCCTGCCCTTGCGGATCAGGTCACCCTCCAAAAACATCTCGCCCGGTTCAAAATCCTGCCAACCCGATTGCGTCAGGTCTTTGATCTTCAGACCGAGCGGCTCATCCTTCCACTGCACGACATCCTCGTACTTTTCGCCAACCAAAGAGTCTGCCCCGCTGTTTAGCAATCTGGCGAAAGCCTTGTTCACGCTTTGGATGCGCAGGTCGGGGCTCAGAATCAGGATGCCATCGGCTACAGACGCCAACAATGCTGTGATGCGTGCATTTTGGTCACGCACCTGGTTATAAAGGCGAGCATTGCGCACGGCAATGGCAGCCTGATTGGCAAAATTGTTGAGAATGCTGTGGTCGTTGGCAGTGAAGACACCACGGTAATTACGAAACACAAAAATCTGCCCGAGAGGCTTGTTTTGCACCAACAGCGGTAAGCCCACACCGGTGATCATACCCATGCTGATGTCGCTGAGCATTTTATTGATTTCAGGAATATAGTTGCTGTCTTCTGCCAAATCTTCCGGAAGGTTGCTTAGCCAACTTTCGAGATAATCCAGCAAGGCGGGTGGTATGCCTTTGGAGACCGCCAGGTGCCAGCCCCGGTTCTCCTCGGTCAGGGCAATGAAGCCGGCATGCCCGCTGAGCATCTCGATCGAGATTTGCAAGATACGCCCCAAAAGGGTGTTGAGGTCCAGTTCTTCGGTCAGTGCGCGTGAAATTTCAAGCAAATACTCGCGCTGCCGCACGCGATAGTCAGGTAACATGACTTAATTATGCCAGTGTTTTAGATTCTTGGGAGAGGTTGTTACACAATCGGTCAGGGGCTAAGTATCCCGCTTGATATTCAGCAATAATGTGTACGATATGCTCAAGATGCTTCACCCCTGCGCCGATAAAACTTTTATAAGTAGTAATATAATAAATTTATTCCCCCTACATATACCTTCTTAGGACATAATTATGGACAAACTAAAGTATCAAGCTGTCCAGGGTGTGCTGCAAGACTGGCGTACCAGGATTTTGAACACTTTTTTGATTGTGATCGTGATTTCCTCAGCACCTGCCATCGCAGCAATCTTAATTGGTGAAAGCAAAACCCCAGGGATCAATCCCCTGTCTTATGCGTTGGTTGCGTTTTGGATAGTACTGGTCTGTCTGTCAATTTTTCGCAAGATAAGCTACTGGATCCGGGTCTGGATCCTGATAGCGACAGGGTACGCGGCGGCGGTCATCAATGTAACGCAAACGGGAATCCGGGGGATAGGTTCTCTCTATTTATTATTGATTTCGATTATGACACTTTTGTTAATCGGTAAGCGTGCCAGTTTCATCATTACTGTCCTTACCACGCTGCTTTTGTCGGCTATCGCAGCGCTAACCATCCAGGGGATCCTTGTTCCCACTACAGATCCGGTGGGGTCAGGAAGCGTTTCAACCTGGGTGGCGTTGGCGGCAGTGTTGATGATCATCGTAATCGCAGAAACTCTTATGCTGCTTTTTTTTCGTTTTCAGGAGTTGGTCATTATCAGCGAACGACAAAAACATACAGAACTGATGCAGGCGCAAAACCAGCTGGAGGAACAAAACCGTTTGCTGGAGCAGCAAGTCAGGGACAGGACCAGCGAACTTCTTCAGAGCAACAAGATTGAAACTGCCCTTTATGAAATTGCCGAAGCCACCAACAGTTCCCGAAGCATAGGTGAGTTTTATGAGCGTCTCCATAAAATCACGGGCAAGTTGATGTATGCGGACAATTTTTTTATCGCGTTGCATGATGAAGCCACAGATCTGCTGAGCTACCCTTATCATGTTGATTTATCAGATGACACCTATCCAACACGTCCGATGACGAATGAGACCAACCTGACCAGCTACATCATTCGTACAGGAAAAACAATTAAGCATGGGCAGGAAGAATTCCTGGCAGTACAAGCCAAAGGCGAATATGTTATAAAAGGCACCCCAAACGAGGACGGCATTGGCGCGCCTCTCATAGTCAACGGAAAAGTGATCGGGGCAATCTATATCCAAAGCTATGACAAAAATATTCATTACACAGAAAAAGATGATGAAATCCTGGCATTCGTGGCGCAACATATCGCCACCGCGTTGTCACGTTTCAAAGCAGCGGAATCGGAAAAACAAAGGGAGAATGAACAGGCAATTCTCTACAGGTTGTCTGAGGCAACCGGTAAAGTTTGGATTTGAAGACAGTAACCCGGGTTGCCGGTGAAAACCTGCAGGCTATTTTTGGTGCTGATGCTACAGCGATCATGCTGCTCAACGAAAAACAAAATCTCGTAGAGAGCTATTACGAGTTTGACAAGAATGAGGGCGGGCTGATAGAAAATTTGGAGCCATTTCCTTTGGGAGTCGGATTAACCTCCAGGGTTATCACCACTGGCAAGCCGCTATTGTGTAATACTTATGAAGAGGAGATGGCGAACGGTGCTTATTACCCCCCCGAACTTGTGGGACTCGGCTCCGGTACAGTTTCAGAATCCTGGCTGGGGGTGCCAATCATTAATAGTGACCAACCTATTGGGGTCATTGCCCTGGCTTCGTACCAACCGTGGGCTTTCAAGGAAGAAAACCTGCCATTTTTGCAAACGGTGTCCTCTGCAATCAGCACAGCCATAGAAAACGCCCGGCTATTTGACGAAACTCAGCGGCTGCTCAAAGAAACCGAGCAGCGCGCTACTGAGCTTACCATCATCAACAGTGTGCAGGAAGGTCTCTCTCATCATTTGGATATCGATGGGATCTACAGGCTTGTTGGAGAGAATGTGCGTCAAAAGTTTAATGCCCAGTGTGTGATTTTGGGTTCATTCGATCCACGGACGGAAACTGAAAAACTCTGGTATGCCTATGAAAAAGGCGTGTATATCGAAAACCTGCCAGACAGACCTTACGATAAAATTCGGCAATACCTGGTTGATACTGGTAAACCTTATTTTGATAACCATGTAACAGATGACAAAATGAAGGAAACCAGCAGTGAGGTTTTGCGTGGAACCGAAGTGCCCAGGTCGGTTATATTCGTTCCATTAATCTCTGGTTCGACTGTGACCGGGTATGTCAGCCTGCAAAACGTGGAGTATCACGACGCGTTCACTGACAATGACCTGCGGCTGCTGACCACCCTGGCAAACAGCATGAGCCTGGCTTTGGAAAGTGCCCGTCTTTTTGATGAGATTCAGCGGTTGCTCAGCGAAACCGAGCAGCGGGCGACCGAGCTGGCAGCCTTGAATGCGGTCAGGACGGCGCTCGTAAAAGAGCTTAACTTGGATAGCTTGATCCAACTGGTAGGGGAACAGATTGTGTCTGTCTTTAAGGCAGACATTGCCTACGTGGCTGTGGTTGATGAATCAGCCGGAATGATCAATTTTCCATATGTTTACGGCGAGAATAAACCGCCCATCAAGTTGGGAGAGGGATTGACCAGTAAAGTGATCGAATCCGGGGAAGCGCTCCTGATCAATAAGGATCTGGGGCAGAAATCGATTGAAATTGGGAAGGCGCCAATCGGCATCCTGTCGCAATCTTACCTGGGTGTACCGATCTTTGTCAGCGGAAAGCCGATGGGAGCGATCAGTGTGCAGAGCACGATAAAAGAAGGCTTGTTCACAGAAGCTGACGCGCATCTTTTGGGCATGATTGCCACCCAGGTAGGGACAGCGATGCACAACGCGCAGCTTTACAGTGAAGCCAGAATTGCCCGGTCTGAGGCGGAAAAAGCGAATAAAGCCAAAAGTGCCTTCCTGGCGAATATGAGTCACGAGCTACGCACGCCCCTCAACGCGATTATTGGATTCACACGCATTGTGCAGCGCAAATCAGCGGGTTTGCTGCCAGAAAAACAAATCGAAAATCTGGAAAAGGTTCTGATCAGTTCGGAAAATTTGCTTGGTTTGATCAATACCACCCTGGATATCGCCAAGATTGAAGCCGGGCGAATGGACGTGTTGGCATCCAATTTCATGATAGCGCCATTGATTGACCTTTGCGTCAATACGACCACGCCAATGATCAAACCAAAGGTGAAATTGGAAAAACGGGTAGCGCCGGATCTCGACCGGATTTTCTCAGACCAGGACAAAATTCGGCAAATTGTGCTCAACTTATTGAGCAATGCAGCCAAGTTCACCCATGAGGGCAGCATATTGTTGTCGGTTTACCGCGAACAAGAAGACCAGTTCCGCATTGATGTAAAGGATACCGGCATTGGCATCAGCCCGGAAGCCATGCCGCGAATTTTTAAAGAGTTCCAGCAAGCCGACAACAGCACAACCAGGCAATATGGCGGGACCGGGCTCGGCTTAAGCATTAGCCGCAACCTGGCGAGACTGCTTGGCGGCGATATCAGTGTCGTTTCTGAACCAGGAAAAGGCTCAACTTTTAGTTTGATCCTGCCAATGAGTTATCAATCGCCAACCGCTTTTCAAGCAGAGACGGAGGCAATTACCACTGCGGTTTCGTTGCCGAAAAATCTGCCACAAAGAACGGATCCCAGTGAAGCTATCAAAGGCAAAAAACGGATCCTGGTTATCGATGACGATCCCGACGCGCTCTATCTGCTGCAGGAAAATCTTGACCCCCTTGAGTTCAGTCTCATCAGTGCTCTCAATGGTCCAGATGGCTTACGCCTGGCACGCAACCAACAACCTCAGGTGATCTTTCTGGATATTCTTATGCCTGGTATGGACGGATGGCAGATTCTGCGAGATCTGAAGGAAGATTCTGCCACCGCGGACATACCAGTGATCATACTGACGATTGTAGATAAAAAACCACTGGGTTACCAACTGGGGGCATCAGCATATCTGCTGAAGCCGCTTGACCCGCTTGAAGTGCGACGAATTCTCAACCGGGTTATAAACCCTGCCATGTCCGAAAAGAAGCATGTTCTGGTGGTTGATGACGACCCCAATATTGCAGATTTGGTGCAGCAATTCTTACCAGAAGTGGATTTTACAGTGGAATCTGCCCTGAACGGCAAGGCTGGTATCGAAATTATTGAGACCAAACGAACCGATATTCTTCTTTTGGATATCGTCATGCCCGTAATGGATGGCTTTGCTGTCATCGAAAAAGTACGACAAAATCCTAAAACTCACGATCTGCCCATCATAGTATTGAGTGCCAAGGAATTGAGCGGGGAAGAAGCGCAATGGCTGGAAGAATCGGTTACCCAGGTGATGAAGAAACAAGGCTTGCGGGGTCAACAATTGCTGGATGAAATTAACGCCGCGATGAGACCTTCAACGCCTGGTGATAGTTGACCGGGGAGGGAGAAATGAAAACAATCCTGATCGTTGAAGATACAGAAATCAATATTGACTTGTTAACCCAGCTTCTGGAAGACGACTACAAGCTGCTTGTGGCGAGAGACGGGGCTGAGAGTATAGCCATTACCGAGAGAAGCAAACCAGACTTGATACTAATGGATATCTCGCTGCCCGTGATGGATGGCTATGAGGCTGCCCGCCAAATCCGACAGCGTTATAGCTCACTGCCGATAATCGGTCTGTCCGCAAACGCCATGAAAAGTGATTGTGAAAAGGCGATTGCAGCGGGATGTACTGACTATCTCACAAAACCCATTGATGAAACCGTTCTGATGAATAAGCTTCGGGAACACCTGGGGTGAATCGATGAAAACCTTATCCAAAATCCTGATTGTGGACGACGAACCTTTCAATGTGGATTACCTTGAACAGGAGCTTGAGGGTTCGGACTACGATATCATAACTGCCACCAATGGGCAGGACGCGCTTGAGAAAGTGAGATCTGAAGCTCCGGATTTGGTGTTACTGGATATTATGATGCCCGTTATAGATGGCTTTACGGTGCTCACCCAACTCAAGGCTGAAGCCTCATCGCGGGATATTCCCGTGGTAATCATCTCGGCAAGCAACGATTTAAAGAATGTGGTCAAAGGGATTCAAATGGGTGCTGAAGACTACCTGCCAAAACCCTTCGAACCCACCTTGCTGCATGCACGCGTCTCCTCGAGCCTTGAGAAGAAACGTCTGCATGACTTACAGAAACTTTATTTGAAGAGCCTTGAACGAGAATTCGAAATCGCCAGGGAAATACAATTGAGCTTTCTTCCAACTCACCTGCCAACGCCTCAAGGTTGGGAGGTGGCGGCATATTTTAAGGCGGCACGGGAGGTTGCGGGAGATTTTTATGATGCCTTTATGCTCCCCAATGATCAACTGGTTTTCATTGTGGGGGATGTCTGCGGCAAGGGTATTGGTGCGGCACTTTTTATGACACTCTATCGCAGCCTTATCCACGCGGCGGCTTCAACCAAATATTTCACTGTGCAGGGAGATGGGCAGGGGGATTTAGCTGCTCAGCGATTGAAACAAGTGATCTCGTGTGCCAATAACTACGTTATGGACACCCATGAAGATGCGAAATTTACCACCTTGTTTATCGGATTAGTCGAGCTCAAGACCGGCAGAATAACCTTCGCCAATTGTGGGAATGAGCCGCCACTCTTAATTCGGAAAGACGGATCACTCACAGATCTAAACCCAACCGGTCCAGCGATAGGGATTTTCAAAGAAATTGATTTTGCTGTGGGAGAGGTCTTTTTAGAAAAGGATGACTTGCTGCTGGCTTACACAGACGGGATCACTGATACCATCAACGCTGAAAACAGCACCTTCGGGAAGCGGCGACTGGAGGATTTTGTTCGGGGATTTACCGGCGTGGGACCGGACCTATTGAATCTTCTGGTCACACAGGCACACGAGTTTGCTGAGGGGGTCGAACAATTTGACGATATCACATTAATGGCATTAAGGCGAGATGGCTAGAGTATTGAATAACTGTTACAATTTTTTGTGATAAACCATCATCCCTCAGTTCGGGAAAGTGTTGTCAACTCATTGACTTTGCTACTTGCTTGTTCGATAATTTCTTTGGTGAGTGTGAACAGTGTAAAAAGCAATAATGTCGACGGAGATGAAATTATTCAAAAAGTGTTATTTGTCTGTACCCATAACTCAGCCAGAAGTCAGATGGCAGAGACCTTTCTAAATCATTTAGGCGAAGGCAGGTTTGTGGCTGAAAGTGCCGGGTTAGAGAAAGGCGAACTTAACCCAGTTGTGGTGGAAGCCATGGCGGAATTGGGATATGACATCTCAAACAATCAGACCAATTCAGTTTTTGAATTCTTCAAAGAGGGTCGCAAATACGATTTGGTGATAAAGGTCTGTGACCAGTCCAGTGCGCAACAATGCCCGATCTTCCCAGGTGTGAAACTGAGCTGGAACTGGGATTTCCGTGATCCATCTTCCTTTACTGGCAGCCATGAGGAGCGTTTGGCGCAAACACGAGCAGTGCGTGATGCAATGAAAACCCGGATTGAGGAATTTTTGCGCGTCGTGATACCGGGCTAATAGTCTAAGAGGACTGTGCCAAGCCCCCTGGAAGGGCGAAACCTCCGAATGTCTTTTAGAAATTGAAGCTGGGTCCTACCTCATCCACCACTTCGTGGTCCCCCTTCTCCAAGGAGAAGGCGATGGTTAAAGAAAAAGTGGGCGCTAGAGGACTCGAACCTCCGAACCTCACGGATGTGAACCGTGTGCTCTAACCAGCTGAGCTAAGCGCCCCAGAGTGTCAAGATTATAGCAAACCCCTTCT
>DHCY01000004.1:80820-190270 GCA_002399085.1 Anaerolineaceae bacterium UBA4890 | reverse complement strand
CGGCCTGTTTCCTACATTGCTACAAAGCGTTTTCTTTGGGGGGTTGAAGATTGCCTCGACCATTGCTGTGAGGAACAGGCAGGCCAGTTCCCTACATTGCTACAAAGCGTTTTCTTTGTGGGGTTGAAGATTGCCTCGACCTCTGCTGTGAGGAACAGGCAGGCCATTTCCCTAAATATCAAGTCGTTCAACTAACCGATTCAAATCATCTTCGCTCAAGATCGGAATGCCTAACTCAAGCGCCCTGGTGTGTTTGGAGCCCGGGTTCTCTCCTAAAACCAGATAATTCGTCTTTTTACTGACTGAACCAACTACTTTTCCGCCATTTGCCTTGATCAGTTCTTCCGCTTGATCCCGAGAAAGCGAGGGAAGCGTTCCGGTGATCACGAAGATAAAGCCTTCCAGAGGCTGGTCGCCTTTAACTACTTCAGCAGAATTAGGCCAGACGCCAAGTTCCCGGAAGTCTTCCAGTAATCCCTGGTTATCATCTTCTTCAAACCAGGCACGGATGTCCTGCGCCATAATATCGCCAACCCCGTCAACGCGTTGTAGCTCCTCGGTTGTAGCTTGTGCCAGAGCGTCCAGGTCGTGGAAAGACTCGCTCAGTTTTTCCGCAGCCACCTCCCCAACACCTCTGATACCTAAAGCGGTGATTAAACGGGGCAAGGTCTGGTTTTTTGAAGCCTGGATCGCTTCAACCAGATTTTGTGCTTTTTTAGGTCCAAATTTGTCCAACCCGAGCAAGTCTGATTCTTTCAGCCGATAAAGGTCTGCAGTTGATTGGATCAGGCTGGCATCCACCAATTGTTTGACTATTTGCTCACCCAAGCCGACGATATCCATGGCTCCACGCGAGGCAAAATGCTCAATATTGCGGCTCAACTGAGCCGGGCAGCTGGCATTGATGCAATACAAGGCAACCGTTCCCTCTTCCCTCTCCACCGGTGCACCGCAGGAAGGGCAAAGCGTTGGCGGGACATACGGAACCTGGCTGCCATCACGTTTTTCTGGCAGCGGAGCCACAATATAGGGGATCACTTCCCCAGCACGTTTGAGCAGAACACGGTCACCAACCCGGATGTCCTTATCGGCGATGAAATCGAAGTTGTGCAATGTCGCCTGCCGCACAACCACACCGCCAATCGGGGTTGGTTCAAGCAAAGCCAAAGGTGTCAGTGCGCCAGTGCGACCGACATTGACCTGGATATCCAGCAGCGTGGTTTCCACTTCCTCACCCGGATATTTGTAAGCCAGCGCACCTCGCGGATCTTTACCGACGATGCCAAGATCTTCATAAAGTGTGTGGTCATTGATCTTGATCACAATGCCATCAGCATCATAAGCCCAACCGTGCCGCTTTGCAGCCTGCGACTCGCAGATTTCAACCGCTTCTCGAATACTTGCTGCTTTCCAGCGCAGTGGGTTGACCGGCAAGCCATATGAGGCGATCGTATCGAGCGTTGCTTCCTGGGTCGGCGGCATTGGTTCGCTCGATTCGACAATCTGGTAAAGGTATAGGCGAAGTGGTCTTTGGGCGGTGATTACCGGGTCGAGCTGGCGCAGTGAACCAGCAGCGGTATTACGCGGATTCAAATAGGTCTTCAGCCCTTTCTCTTCCATTTCCAGGTTCAGCTTTTTGAAATCGGACTTGGTGATGAAACTTTCGCCCCTGAAAACGATGTGATCTGGCACGTGAATGCCAGGTTTGATGGGGATGCGCAGTGGGATTGTTGGCAGCGTTTTCAGATTTTCGGTGATGTCTTCGCCGACGATACCATCGCCCCGGGTTGCACCCAGTGTGAACAAGCCGTTATCGTAGGTGAGCACAACGGTGAGACCATCCAATTTCGGCTCAAGCAAAAAGTCAGTATCAAGTACGCGGCTGTCTATCCGGGCAATGCGGTCAAACCAATCCAGGGTTTCCTGGGAGCCGAAGCCGTTCGCCAGGCTGAGAATCGGTGCTGGATGCCTGACTTTTCGAAATTTATCAGAGAGCTTGCTGCCGACCCTTTGGGTGGGGGAATCGGGCGTAATAAGTTCAGGATATTGTGCTTCCAGCTCTTTCAGACGGTTGAAGAGCAGGTCATAATCGTAATCGCTGATTTCAGGTTGGTCGAGAGTGTTATAGAGGTAACTGTTGTAGTTGATCTTACGGCGTAGCTCTTCGATTTCCTGGATGACTTTGGGGTCGGCTGTCATGTTACCTCCGCTATGGACAAAAAAAGAAAATATCTCCGCTGGGACTCGAACCCAGATTGCTGGCTCCGGAGGCCAGTGCCTTGTCCATTAGGCCACGGAGACGTGAATTGTTATTATATCAAGAAGACATCAAATCGCCAAAGAATTCGATATAAAAGCCTCAGTCCAGAACACTCGAACACCCCTTCGGCGCGCAATCCTAACCTCGGTCACTGCGAGACCCCGAACATGACACTGCGGAAACTCTGGTTAACGTGCAGGGGTCGTGTCAGTCTGCCTTTCAACGCTCATAGAAAGAAATTTTCTTTTGTTTTGAGAGTATTTTTGAAAAACCCCACGATTCTGTATTCCCCAACCATAGATCTTGTGCTATCCAGGTTAAGGTAGATCGCAGAGACGCTTTGCAGGCTAGGTTTTGTTCTGAATGCTCTAAAACGACTGGTGTTTCATCCTTACTTCAATTTCTCGAGCATCTCGGGGTATTGCGTGACCAATTCGGGGTTGCGGTGGGCGAGGAATTTGATGGCGTCATCACCATATCGCGGTAAAACGTGAAAATGCAGATGCCAGACAGTCTGGGCGCTGTGTGGTCCAGCGTTGTTAAAAATTTGAAAACTGTCTATTCCGAGTTTTTGCGCGTAGATTTGGCAAACCTGGTGCATCAGTTCGGTCAAATCCTGCAATACCATTACCGGCACATCGATCATATTCCGATAGTGTGCCTTCGGAATGACGAGCGTGTGGTAGGGCGTTATCGGGTTGTTATCCAAAAAAGCCATGCAGGTATCACTCTCGAGCACGATTGCCGCTCTGACTTGTTTAGCAGCAATCGCACAAAAAATACAATTTTCCATCAACCCTCCTCTGATCAGAAATTCAATCCCACGCGCTCAATCATGCAATTTGCCGGGTCGATTCCCAAAAGCTGCAACAGATCATCGGGTCTGGCATTTCCGGTGGGAGTTGATGAAAGCCTGAGGTTAACCACGGATTCTTCTGTTGAAATGCTGTATCCCAGGATTAATGGCTTGTAATCGATAGTTTTATCTCTGCGGCTGATTGGAATCCCAGGTTGAGCCAGCAGTTGCTCCAATTTTTGTTGAAATTGTTCGCTGGTCACAAGCTTTGGCAGTGTAATTTTGTATTCGCTGGAGAGCAGAGAAGCCTGCAATGAGGGCAAGACGTTTTCTACCTGCTTCAAATCGTTAATGCGTATTTCCAAAGGCAATGCACTCTGCAGCCTCTGCCAAATTTCCTGCTCCTCAATCGGCTCACCCAGCCAGAAATCGAGCAGTTCGGCAGTGCTGATGAAACCGAGCGGCAAGGCGCTGGCAAGATTGAGACGGATGTGTTTTTTGAAGCCCTGTGTATAGCGTAAAGGGAGCCCGGAACGTCTCAGGGCTCTTTCAAACAAGCGTTGAGTGTCAAGGTGCCCGATGAAGCGTAAATTGCCGACCTTGGAATAGCGCACCCGGATGCGGACGGGGATGTTGTTCATGGGCACCCCCAATAACAAATAGTCTCAGGAGGTCTTTGGTCGACAAATGCATCCAGAATACCGCAAGCAAAGCAGGTGTTGCGGCAATCTTCACGTGTGCGCTCTTGCAAGCTCCATTCGTAATCCCGTTTGAGAAAACTTTTTCTAACACCGATGTCAATGTGATCCCAGGGGAGCACCTCGTTCAGGCTTCTCTCACGAAATGCATAATAGTCCGGATCCAGGTTCTGGCTTTCAAAAGCATTGCGCCAGATCTGCAAGTTGTCGCGCTCGCCCCAGGCATCAAACTTTGCGCCATTCTCCCAGGCACGCTTGATAACCGCGCCCAGCCGACGGTCGCCGCGCGAGAGCCATGATTCCAGCAAAGTCGATTCTGGTATGTTGTAAGACATCTTGATGCCGGCTTTACGCGTGCCGGCTTTGAGGTTGTCCAGCTTCTCCTGGATCGTTTCCGGTCTCTGCACCGCCAGCCACTGAAAGGGCGTGTGCGGTTTGGGGATCAATGAGGCAATTCCGAGGTGAACTTTGACACTTTTGCCAATGATCCGCCTGCCGATTTGTTGAACCTTGATACCAGCCTGAAGGATGGCATCCACATCTTCCATTGTTTCAGTGGGCAATCCGATCATATAGTAGAGCTTCAATGAGCGCCAGCCGTTCTCGAAAATTTTGGAAACAGTCTGATAGAAATCTTCGTCGTTCAGAGGTTTATTTATCACGGCGCGCATCCGTTCGGTGGCAGCCTCAGGCGCAAGCGTGAAGCCTCCACCAGGTTTCAACTCCTTCAATTCATCCATCAGGTCGATTGAAAAAGACTCAATTCGCAGCGATGGCAGGCTGAAAGAAAGATTGCGATCGTGAAAAATCTCGTGGACTTTTTGGGTCAGCTCAAGAATTTCTGTATGATCAGAAGAAGACAGCGAGAGTAAACTGACTTCTTCAAATCCGGTGGCATTCAGCCCGTTCTCAATCACAGGCAGGATCTCCTCAACGCTGCGCTGACGGACAGGGCGGTTGACCATGCCGGCATGGCAAAAACGACAGCCACGGGTGCAACCGCGCATAATCTCAACTGACATACGGTCATGGACGATCTCGACGTTGGGCACCAGGAACTTAGAAGGGTGTGTCGGCAAGCTCGCCACAATACGTTTGGATATCTTTTCTGGCACGTCCGGTTGATTAGGCAGGACGCCAGCAATCGTTCCATCCGGGTTGTAAGTCACATCATAAATCGACGGGACGTAAACCCCAGGTATCTGCGCCAGATCAAGCAAAAGCTCATTCCTGGATTTTCCTGATATTTTCCAGTCGCGATAGGCATGTGTGATTTCCAGTGATACCTCTTCACCTTCGCCAATGGCAAAGGCATCGAAGAAATCAGCCATAGGTTCGGGATTGTAGCAGGCTTGCCCTCCGCCCAGAATAAGCGGGTCGCCTTGAGTGCGTTCGCTTGACAGTTGTGGAATTCCTGCCAAATCAAGAATGTTCAGAACATTGGTATAGATCGATTCGTAGGGTAGGGTAATACCGAGGATATCAAAATCCTTCAGATTCTGCTTACTCTCGAGGGAAAATAAGGGGATCTGGTGCCGGCGCATTTCGACTTCCATATCCACCCAGGGCGCAAAACTGCGCTCAGCGAGGATTGTCTCCTCAGCGTTCAGGATTTGGTAGAGAATTGCCAGACCAAGATTTGCCTGACCGATATCATAGACATCCGGGAAAACCAGGCACCAACGAACATCCACCGCTTCCCAATCTTTGACGATCTGGTTGTGTTCACCGCCGACATAGCGTCCAGGCTTTTCGACAGAATAAAGTATCTTTTCAATCAAACTGATATTATTGTTTGGCACAAAACTTCCTATATGTAGATTTCTTTTTCAAAGGCAAACAGGTTCAAATTTGGAAACGCACGCTCAATCATATCAGACACCGACTCGAGGTCCTTGTCGAGTAAAACAATGCTTGGGCGCACCATGCTCATTTCCAGTTCGATCAGGTGATGGTTGTCCTGATTCGCCTTTTCAATAACCGAGAGATTATACTTTTTTAATCGGGTAAGTAAAGCTGTCAGGATCGATCGCTTCTCCTTAAGGCTCTCACAGCGATCTATCTTGAGTTTCAAATGGCAGTAGGCGAAAGGCATGGCTCAGTTTGCATTGCGAACCGGGTTGACGAGCGTCCCCAAACCATCGATGTGAACAGTAACCAGATCGCCATCAACCAATGGTCCAACGCCTGCGGGTGTGCCGGTGAGGATCACATCGCCTGGCATAAGGGTCATGATCGAACTAATATAGATCATTAGCTTCTTGGGGTTGAAGTTCATGTCCTTTGTCGATCCCATCTGGCGCAGGGCATGGTTGACGTGGCAACTGATCATTGCGTCACTGGGGTCAAATTGAGTATCGATCCAGGGACCAAGCGGGCAGAAGGTGTCGAAACCTTTGGCGCGTGTCCACTGCCCGTCTAACTTTTGCAGATCGCGAGCTGTGACATCGTTGGCGATGGTGTAACCGAAAATTGCCTCGTTTACATTCTCCTGGGTGAGGTTTTTGGCTATTTTACCGACAACAATCGCCAGCTCTGCTTCGTGTTCAACTTGCTTGGACTGCCCAGGCAGCAAAATCGGTTCGCCGTTTGTGATCAGTGCGGAGGGTGGTTTCATAAAGATCATGGGGTAGTTTGGCAGTTCGTTGTTCATCTCAGCCGCGTGCTCGGCGTAATTCCTGCCGACAGCGATAATTTTGCTGGGCTGACAGGGCAACAAAAGCTCTAATTCCGACAGCAACAGGGTCGCCTCTAAGCGCCGGAATTCTCCGAAAAGATCGCCCTGGATCAGCCCGACTTTTTCCTGGTAAATCCAACCATATTGGACCTGGTCATTTTTATCTTTAAATCGTATTATTCTCATTTTTCGCTTATAATAGGCTTTCCGGGCGGATAGCTCAGTTGGTCAGAGCGCATCTTTTACACAGATGAGGTCGCAGGTTCGAGCCCTGTTCTGCCCATAATTTTATTTAAGTTTACCCTCAACCCCACGAATCAAAAGCTTCCGCGGGGATTTTTGTTAAACCTTCCAGAAGGTCGGTCATTTCGATATCTTTCGAATCGACGGCAATTTTTTCCCGCTGACAGTAAGAGCGATACTCACACCAGGCGCACTTTTTCTCGTCCGGGGTTGCCACAAATTCTTCCCTGCGCAGGCTGAGAATTAGTTCTATTGAAGCGGCGATTTCAAGCTGGTATTTTTTCCAGTCGTTCTGGTAACTTGGAATCTCAATGGTTTGACCAGGGAAATTAGCTTCCCAATAAATCATCCTTAATCTGGCTGTTTCATACCCGGGCTGACCCAGGTTGAGGGCGCGGGAAATAACGAGAGGATAAACCTTGCTCTGCGTTTGCTTTTGCAACGTCGAGAGCTTCGGCAAATGGCGGGAGGTTTTCCAATCGTAGATACTGATATTTTCACCGTCAATTTGGAGCAGATCCACCTTGGCACTCAAAGGGTGACCGGCAATTTTTGTGGTGAAGAGAGCTTCAGGTTCGAGTTTACCCTGTAGGGTCGCCATCGGGCTAGCCAAAAAGGTCTCAAACCAGGTAGCAACGCGGATGTCCGGGTCGCCGTCTGCAATCTTACGCAGCAAGCTAGCCTCGAACCCAAGGAAATGCTGGTGCACCAGGCGGTGAAAGCGCACACCGGCTTCACGATCCTGGATGTATTGCTGATCGCTCACCAATTGAGCGGGCCAGATCAATTTTTTGACATACCGCAGATAGAAACGCCGCCGGCAGTAGTCAAAGGTCTGCAGGTTGCTCTGCGAGAAGGTGAAATCCGGAGAAATGAGGTCAGTCATTATTTACCAACCTTGAAAGGTACTGAAAGGGCAAGGATGCACGTTGATTATTGAAAGTTCCTGTGTTCCAACTGATGGTCAGCGATTTTTTTGCGCGGGTGATGCCCACATAGAACAGGCGCAAGCGTTCGCGGGCGACATCATCGCGTGAGTTTTGCTTGTCATATGAACGTAACATCAACCCACCGGCGTGTTCAATTTGCATCGCTTCCAGGTCATAAAAAAGCTCTGCTTCCAGGTTGCGCCGGTCTGCGATAAATCTCTTTTCTGAAAAGTAAGATTCGTTTGGCTCACCGCCAGGATAATCGTAATTGTTGGCGGAGGTAAGGAAAACCTTGTCCCATTCGAGCCCTTTCGATTTGTGTGCGGTTGCCACGATCACCTTACCACGAAAATTGTTGGGATCAAAGTTCGCGCCCATATTACTGAATGTTGCGAACCCCCGGCTGTTCTTGGAGATACTGGCTAATTCATCCAAAACCTGCATTTCAGACCAGTGGGGGTTATTTTCGAGCAGAGTTTTGATAAAGCCGGAAATCTTGTGAACGACCGCTAACTCGGCATTGTCCAGCACCAAATCTTGCGCAATTACTAATACTAATTGATCCAGAGGCAGGATCCTGGCGGCATGCCAACGATGAATTGCCTGTCGGAAGGCGGCTAACATCTCCAGGGAATTCTGATACAGATCCTCAGTTTCCAGTTCCTCAAACCAATCATTGTCGAGAGGGTAAAGGTAGTCTTCCGTGTTTTCCAGTTGCTTGATCAACTGACTGGTCGATTTCACTACAAGCCATAGATCAGGATCGTCCTGGTAATGACGGTAAAAGACTTCGAAGCAGCGCGCCAAGTGCACTGAATGCAGCGGGTCAAAGAGCGATTTCAGGATCAGAGCAATAGCGCCGGCAGAAAAACGCGTCGTCTCGGAAATTCTCATGAGAACGTCGCTGACTTCGATCTGCTGTTTTTTAAGGTAACCGCTGATGTCTGCTGCCCGCTCGTTCAGGAATGTTAAAATTGCCACTGTGCTGTCCGGATTATCCTGCAGCCAGGCTTTCACCTCCCTGCCCAAAAAAACAAGCTCCTGGTCTGAGGTCATCATTCTGTTCAGGATGACGATCGAATCAGGGCGGTTTTCCGGGTTCTCTTGTGGATCACCAGGCAAGGTAGGTTGAATGAAGGGTTCTGACAAGGCATCGCGAATGGCGAAATTGGGATGCGAGGTTTGCACCCAATCGATCATAGCGTTTGCCAGGTTTATGATAGCTGAGGCAGAGCGACCCGAAACAGGCAGATCGACTGAGCGAACATCCTCTCGCGCGACAAAAGCTTTGAGCAAGTTGGGGTCGGCGGTTGTGAAACTCTCATAGATAGCCTGATTGGGGTCGCCAACCCGCACCCAATTACCATCTTCACCAACCAAAGTCGCCAGGATTTCCTGCTGAGATTTGCTGGAATCCTGGGATTCATCTTCCAGGATGTAGGGCCAGCGATGGCGCAGTAGCCTGGTGAGGTCCCCGTCAAGGCGCAGACATTCGAGGGCATAACGGATCATGTCGTCAAAATCGATGGCACCGCGGTAGTTCAAAGCTGCCTGATAGCCGCGGTATATTTCGAGAATGATTGACATAAGCGGGTTGGTATCAGGTTCAGAAAGCCACTCATCCAGTTGAGTGATGGTGATTTGTTTGTCTTTGACCGTTTTGATCCAATTTTTGGCAAGTTTGAGAAGATAATCAGGATATTTATTCTTAATAATATTTTGCAGGCTTTTCTCATCGTAATCTTCGCTGAGCAGACTGGTGAGAAAATCGTAATGATTTTCCAGCGCCTGGTCGACCAGGTCTTTCAAAATCTCATTGGACTCGGCTTCATCAATGATACTGAATTCATTGGAAAGACCGACCAGTTCAGGTCTTTCGTGGATAATATCTGTTGCCAGACCATGCAAAGTGCGCACGCGGTAGCCGAATCCCTCGATTAATCCACTGGCACGCAGCTGCTCACCGATACGGTTCGAGAAGTTGTCAGCCGCAGAATTGGAAAAAGTGACCACCAGGATCTCCTGGTCGGGATCGAGGTCGGCTGTGAGGATCAGTTTCACCGCCAGGTTCGAAAGCGTCCAGGTTTTTCCGCTTCCTGGCACCGCCGAGATGCCCATCAAACCAGAGCGATAATTCATGATCTCTTGCTGTGAAGGGCGCAATCGCGGTTTAGCGTCCATTTTTACTCCGAAGTGCCTTGCGGAAGAGGTTTTGGAAGACCGTCAGCAACTGCCCACGCTCTTCAACTCCGGCTTCGTTGTAGTCGGAAGTAAAGGCAAATACCTTTTCACGACAGCGCAAGAGCAAACCGCTGATGGTTCGCTGCAAATTCGCCTGGTTATATGCCAACTCGTCGTCGGCAGTCCATTGCTTTCCGGTTTGCCAGTTTCGGCTGAGGACGATCGGGTGAGTCAGGGGTTGCTCCAGGCGTTCATACCAACCCTGGCTGCCGATGTTGAGCCAAAACTGGTAGTCAACCGGCTCGTTGCGCATCAGGTAACTCATCACAGGAGCGATCAAGACGCTGTTATTCGGCTGTACCTCCCATTCTGAGAGGTAGAGCGCAGAGATCAAGCCCGAATCGATCGCCTTGATGAATGCCTGGCTTGCCAGGTTTTGATTCTCCTGCAGGCTTCGATCCAGAGAAATGGAAAACTTACGGAATGACTCCATCAATACAGCGGTGCTCGTGCCGGATTGCGTATTACCTTCAAAACGAAATCCGGCTTGCGAAAGCACTTCCCCAAAAAGCCGGCTCAGGAAACTATGCAACGGTTCTGCCGGGTCGCTTGAAAGCAGCCAATCACGCAATCCTGTGTAGCGCTCGATCAGGTCTGATGGGATGCGCTCTGAAGGCACGCCCTCGGGAAGCGCGGTTAGATACGGGTTGTGCTGATCAAAGTCTCCCAGCAACAGATGAGCGCGGTTGAGATCCAACCCCTCGATCGCGTTGGTTAGAGCAACGGCAGCATCCAGGTAACTTACCCGAATCTCCCAGGTTGGGTGGGCAAATTTGGAGAGAATAATCAGTGTTTTGATCACCGGGTCCTGGGTGAGGGAGGATGATGGCTTTTGAATGCTCACCTGTACGCCAATCGTTTCCAGGCTGTGGCTCAATGAGAACCTGAGACTGTCGGAAATATAAGGCGTCAGGATGGCAATCTTTTTTTGATCTCCACCTGGCAGGGCTCTGATTACTTCAATTTCATGTGTGACTTCTTCCAGCAATTCCGGGAAGAAACATAGACGTTTTTCTGGAAAACCGATCGTTTTGTCGATCAACCCCTGTGTGGGCTGACAGTTCTTTAGATCACGGAGACAGTCTCGCAGCTCCTGGATTGGCTCAGAACTGACATAATTCCTGGTGGTTACCAGGGATTGCTGGCAGAGTTTTTCCAGTGTGAGTGAGGAGATTGGGTCGGCGCCCAGAAAACTGCGGTAACCTGCCTGGTCGTCGTGGATGATCAGCGTGCTTTTTAGGCTCGGCAGCCATTGGGCGATAATGTTGTGTACATAAGGCGGGTCTTCTTCGGAGTTATCGTAGATCAAATGGTCATACTGGTTGGTGATGTACTTCTGAAAGGTCTGATTTGACCAGAGGATGTTGCAGAATAGCTCAACTTGCAGGGAATAATCAACCAGGTTGTTCTGCAGGCAATAGCCGCGAAATTGGTCAACCGCATTCTGGACATCGCTGAAAACATTCTGGCGGGCGGCTTCGCCAATAAAAGCAGAAGAGAGGCGCTGTCCGATTTCAGTATGCGGGAAACCAACCAGGGCAGATTTGTTCAGGTTGTCGATGATCTGGCTGTACAACCGGTTGAGCGGCAAGGTGATGTTGTTGAAACGCCCCTGGTCGATCATTGGATCAACAATTTTCGCCATGTAATACTGTGAGGTTTCGAGCGTCAGGAAGCGGGGTTCTTCATAAGGGTGCTCAAACACCTGGTGGCTGGCGATAATTGGCCAAAAAAGGCTGATCATCCTGCGCACCAGGCTGCTCATTGTCTGAATACTTACCTGGTCGCCCTCAGCAATGCCAAGCTCGCGTAAAAACTGGTGGAACGGTTCTGCCAGGCTTCGTTGAGGTACCAAAATAAGTGTGGATTCCTGTGGGTTTTCGAGGATATTTTGCAGGCGCAGCAGAGAGGCACTGGTCTTGCCGGAGGATGCCGGTCCGCTGAGGAAAAGGCTGGGAAAATCGACGTAATCAGTAGTGTTTCTCTGCGTTTCGTCGGGGGTTTGAGGTAAGATGCCGGTCATGATTGTTTTATTATAACGGCTGAAATCAGTTTGCTTGGAATAAGCGGGTTGCCTGGTTTTCGTTGTTATAATCTTTCTGACAATTAAACCAGGAGAGAAATAATGCCATCATCACTCAGACCATTTTTTGACGCCTCAGGTGTTGCAATCCTGGGTGCATCAACCAACCCCAAAAAACTAAGCTACGGAATACTTAAAAATTTAGTCAGCCACGGATATCAGGGCGGAATCTACCCTGTAAACCCAAATGCTGATGAGATATTGGGTAAAAAGGCATACGAAACAGTTGCAGAGGTACCTGATCCGGTTGAGTTGGCGGTAGTTGTTTTGCCTGTGACCAAAATCATGGAAACGATGCGCCAAATCGGAGAACGCGGGATCAAGGCAGTAGTGATCATTACCGGTGGTTTTAAAGAACTGGGTCCGCAGGGTGCGGCTATCGAAACAGCAGTCAAACAACTGGCAGACGGCTATGGAATGCGCGTGGTGGGCCCGAACTGTGTGGGCACGATGGACATTCGCACGGGTTTGAACTCAACCTTCATCGGCGGTATGCCGCCAGCAGGACCGATTGCGTTCATCTCCCAGTCCGGCGCAATCTGCGGCGGTGTGATCGACCTGATCATCAATACCAAAATCGGTTTTTCGCACATTGCCAGCCTGGGCAACATGATGGACGTAACCGAGACCGATATGCTTGAGTATTTTGCGCAAGATGATGACGTTCGGGTTATCGCCATGTACACCGAGGGAATCCCCGATGGGCAGCGTTTTATGCGCGTTGCCAGGGAAGTCTCCAAGAAAAAGCCGATCGTCTTCTTGAAAGCTGGCAAAAATGATGCCGGTGCAAAGGCGGTCAGCTCTCACACCGGTTCTCTGGCAGGTTCATATTCAGCTTACCAGGCAGCAATGAAACAAGCCGGTGTGATTGAGGTTGAGACGATCAATGAGCTCTTCAACCTGGCGTGGGCGCTAGGCAGCCAGCCGCTACCCAAGGGCAAACAAGTGGCAATAACCACCAATGCCGGTGGAGCAGCTGCCCTGGCAGCCGACAGCCTCGACTTCAACGGCTTCCAGCTGGCGAAGATTTCGCCTGAAATTCAGAATCGCCTGCGTGAAAAACTCAACCCTAGCGCGCAGGTTTCCAACCCGGTGGATATGCTTGGTTCGGTAAGTCCCGAGGATTACCTCTGGAGCCTGGGGAATCTGAACGATGACGATGGCGTGGATGTCTTATTGCCGATTTTAGTGCCGCAAGCACTGGTCGATACATTAGGTGTGGCGAAATCGTGGGTTGAAATTGGCAAAAAGACAGAAAAGACCTTATTGACCTGCCTGATGGGTGAGCGTAGCACCGCTGAATCAGAACAGTTGTTGAATCTAAACAACGTGCCGGTTTTCAAATTCCCAGACCAGGCTGGACCGGTCTTGAAGGGCATGTGGGAATACAAAAAAGTACTCGAAAGAGAAGAGTTTAAGCCAATCAGCGTCGAGCCGGCTTGCGAAGTAGCGGTTGAAACTGCAAAGGCTGGAATCGGCGACCGTAAAGTGATTGGCGAATATGAGTCCAGGTTGCTGCTGGATGCTTATGGCATCCCGAATGTTCCGGGTGGGTTGGCTAGAAGTGCCGATGAGGCAGTGGCGCTGGCCGAACAGATCGGCTACCCGGTGGTCTTGAAAATTGTGGCAGAAGGGCTGCTGCACAAGTCAGACGCTGGCGGAATCCTGCTAAACCTTCAGAATAGCAAAGAGTTGCGCATAGCATATGATCAGTTGATTGGGAGAATTGAAAGCAATCAGCCTTCAGCTGAGATCGTGGGGGCTATGGTTGAGAAAATGGCTGCCAAAGGTGTGGAAGTGATTGTCGGTATGCGACGGGATGTCACTTTTGGTCCCCTGATGATGTTTGGCATGGGTGGCACGATGGTCGAACTGGTTAAGGATATCCAGTTTCGCGTGGCGCCGCTTTCGAAAGAAGATATCAAATCAATGGTCGCTGAAACCATGGCTGGAAAACTGCTCAATGGTTACCGAGGCGCGCCTATGGCTGATTTTGAATCGCTTTACGGTGTTATCGCCCAGCTCAGCCACCTTTCGCTGGAACATCCTGAGATCCAGGAAATTGAGATCAACCCGCTGATTGTCTACCCTGAAGGTCAGGGCGTGATTGCGATTGATAGCCGTATGATTTTGTCGTAAATTTATAATTAATGAAAGGAGTTGTGCGGTCAATTTGGCGCAACTCCTTTTTTCTCAGTTGAGTCTGATGCTTTACTTTCTAACGGTTATTCCTTGACCTGGTACTCACTCAAACTCATTATGTCGTCCAATGACCATTCAGTCGGTGTCGACGGTACAATGTATAACTGTTTCGAAGTATCCTCGATGATCATTTGTGGATAATAACCGTTCCGGGAATGCTTCTTTAAAAGTACCTGCCCTGACGATCTGGAAGCTTTTATTAAAGAGTACCATTGTAAAACCATCGCAGCGAAAAAATTTCATTCTTCTCCTTGTGATCGCTGATTGGATGAGGTGAAGGTATTTTAGCCTAACTTCCTAAGGTTTAACCCAAAAAAAATGATAAAGCTCCGGTACAATGAGATTAAGATGTTTGAAGTAATTGGAAAGTACGGCACAGCCAGGGTTTTTTCTGAAAATCGTGATGAAAAAGCGATCGACCAGATACAGACGCTTATGGATCAGCCCTTTGTCAAAGGCGCACATGTTCGTATCATGCCTGACTATCATTGGGGAGCTGGCGCGACTATTGGTTTTACTGCCCGACTCGGTGATTGCGTTGTGCCCAACCTGGTAGGGGTTGACATCGGCTGTGGCGTATACGTTGAAGAGCTCGGCAAACAGGAAATTGATCTGCGTGCGTTTGACCGGGTGGTTCACCAAATTCCGGCTGGCTTTAAATCGTGGTCAAAGCCTGTGCGGGATGCTCCCTTTATGCGGGATCTTCGTTGTTACAAAGAAATCAAAAGTTCGGTTATCGACCAACAAGTCGGTACGCTCGGCGGCGGGAATCATTTTATCGAATTGGATAAAAACGAAGAAACCGGTCAAATCTACCTGCTGATTCACTCAGGCAGCCGAAACATAGGCAAACAAGTGGCAGATTACTATCAAAAAGAGGCTGAGAGAACTTGCAAAGCTGATGTCCCGCCCCCACTAAAATATCTGACGGGCGAACCAATGCAACGCTATCTTCACGATATGAGATTGTGCCAGCAATATGCAAACTTAAACCGCAAAACGATGGGTGAATTCATCAATCACCACTTTGGTGTTGGCGGGAAAGTTTTCCAAACGATTCATAATTTTATTGGTGAAGATAACATTATTCGCAAAGGCGCCGTTTCAGCAAAAAATGGCGAAAGGCTCATCATTCCGCTAAATATGCGCGACGGGGCTTTGATTTGCGTTGGTAAAGGCAACCCTGATTGGAATTATTCAGCGCCGCACGGAGCCGGACGGATTTTAGGCAGAAGGGATGCCATGAGAAGGCTGAACCTGGAAGATTTCCGCAAGACGATGAAAGATGTTTTCTCAACCACGATAGGGCGTGACACGCTTGATGAAGCGCCGATGGCGTATAAGCCCACCGAGGAGATCGTGGATGCAATTGGTAACACGGTGGAGATCGAAAGTCACCTCATACCGACCTATAATTTCAAAGCGGGCAGGGAATAAAAAAAAGCCAACGAAGGGAATCGAACCCCCGACCGGGCGCTTACGAAGCGTCTGCTCTACCGACTGAGCTACGTTGGCGTAGGCTGCGATTATACCAAAGGTTTAACCAATTTGGACAATGTTTTTGTGGGATGCGATCCCTACTTTTTCTTCTTCAAATTATCTGCACGCTTAATGATATCTTTGCCAAAGCGTTCGCGCAGGTCGTCAACAGCCTTTGTAAGGTCTTCAAGCTTGCCACTGTCATCATCAAACAACCCGAGCTGGCGATGGGGTTTTTCCAGGTTGGTCAGACCGACACCAAGCAGCCTTACCGCCCGACCCCTGGACCAATGTTTTAGGAACAATTTCTGAGCTTCATCGAAGATCTCCTGGTCAAGATTGGTGCATTCCTTCAAGCTAGTCTGACGGGTGTAGGTAGAAAAATCGGAATAGCGGATCTTGATCTGGACCACACTGCCAGCCAGTTCCGCCTTCCGCAATCGTGAGCCCACTTTTTCAGAAAGACCGCGCAAGATCTTCAGCAAGTTGTCCTGATCATCCTGGTCTTCATGAAAGGTCATCTCGTTGCTGACCGATTTCGGGTCGCCGCTTTCAGGGTAAATAAGAGTGTTATCGATACCTTTCGCCCTGCGGCGCATTGATTCGCCGTGGTGTCCGAAATAATTCTTTAAGTCCGCATCACTCAATGCCGCCAACTTACCAATAGTGGTTATCCCACGTTGGCGCAGGTGGGCAGCAGTTTTCGGACCGATTCCCCAGAGCGCTTGGATATCCAGTGGTGCCAGGAACTCTTCCTCTTTGCCAGGTTCGATCACGGTGATCTTTTGGGGTGAGCGACCGGTTTTCACTTGTTTCTTGCCATAATTGTTCGCCATTTTCGCCACAAGCCGGCTGGTCGCGCAGCCCAGCGAGCAAGGCAGCCCCGTCTCCTGCAGCACCCTTTTCTGCAAATAAAACGCAATAGAACCAATCGGCTGGGGCATATCGCTGACATTCAGGAATGCTTCATCGATAGAAACCGGTTCAACGATCGGCGTGGTATCGCGCAGGATGTCCATCACCTTTTTGGAATATTCACTGTAATGGCGAAAACCACTGCGCACCAGTAACAAGTTCGGCATCAGGGCGAGCGCCTCACGTGTGGGCATGGCAGAGCGGATGCCGTGCATCCTGGCTGCGTAAGAAGCCGATGTGATCACTCCACGACCACTGCCGCCAACAGCGAAAGCTTTGCCTTTCAAGGAAGGGTCCAACAGTTCTTCCACTGAACAGAAGAAAGCATCAAGATCGAGGTGAATGATTTTCCGTAGCATGGTTAAGAAAAATCGCCCGCAAAAGCAGGCGATTTGAAATTAGACGTCCAGGTTGCGGACCTCTTTGGCGTGGGTCTGGATGAAGCGCCTGCGGGGTGGCACCAGGGCACCCATGAGCATATCAAAAGTCTGATCTGCTTCAACCGCGTCTTCAATTTCGACCTGTAGCATTGTTCGGTTTTCGGGGTTCATGGTGGTCTCCCAAAGTTGCTCAGGGTTCATTTCACCAAGACCTTTATACCGCGATAAGGAAACCTTTGATTTCCCACCCATCTTCGCAGCGAGTTGCTCCATCTCGTCTTCGCTGTAGGCGTAGGCGACCTGGTTACGGTAGCTTACGCGATAAAGCGGGGGTTGGGCGATGTAAAGATGTCCTCCCTCGATCAGTGGCTGCATGTAGCGGAAGAAGAAAGTGAGCAAAAGCGTGCGAATATGGGCACCGTCAACATCAGCATCGGTCATGATGATCACTTTGCCGTACCGCAAACCTTTGAGGTCAAAGGAATCGCCAATTCCCGTGCCAAGCGCCGAAACCAAAGACCTGATCTCACGATTACCGAGGATGCGGTCGAGACGGGCGCGTTCGGTGTTGAGGATCTTGCCGCGTAAGGGCAAAATAGCCTGGAAGTGGCGGTCTCGCCCCTGTTTGGCAGAACCTCCTGCCGATTCGCCTTCGACGATGAACATTTCAGATTTGGATGGGTCTCGCTCGGAGCAATCTGCCAGTTTGCCGGGCAGGGTCATCGATTCGAGTGCCGACTTGCGGATAACCAAGTCGCGTGCTTTCTTGGCGGCATCCCTGGCGCGGGCGGATGTGAGACATTTCTGAATGATCGCTTTTCCGGCGCTGGGGTTTTCGTCCAAAAAGGTGGATATGGTTTCGCCGACAACCTGTTGCACATAGGTCTGTACGTCAGCATTCATCAGCTTGACCTTAGTTTGACTTTCGAACTGTGGGTCAGGATGCTTGATGCTGATAATCGCAGTCAGACCTTCACGCGTGTCCTCACCACTGAAATTCGGGTCAGATTCTTTCAGGTTGCCCGATTTACGACCATAGTCGTTAATGCTGCGGGTAATGGCAGCCCTGAGACCGGTCAGGTGGGTACCACCATCGCCGGTATTGATCGTGTTGGCAAAGCTGTAGATCGATTCAGAATAAGTGTCGGTGTATTGCACGGCAAACTCAATGCTTACCCCGGCAACCTCTTTTTCACCATAGATCATGGGGTGCAACACTTGCCGGTTTCGGTTGACATAACGGGCAAAGGAAGCAATACCTCCCTCAAAATGGAAGGTCATCTCTCTGCCGCTACGCTCGTCGATGAGCCTGATGGTGATACCGCGGGTGACAAATGCCATCTCGCGGAAACGCTGGGCAAGCGTCTCAAAGCGGTAGGTGACTTCCTCAAGGAAGATGCTGCGGTCGTAGCGGAAGGTTGTGGAGGTGCCGGTTTCGTCGCCTTTGTAGGTTCCGACGCTCTTCACAACGTCCTGCGGGATACCTTTTTCATAGCGTTGAAAGTAGATATTGTTGTCTCTGCGAACTGTGACTTCACACCATTCCGACAAGGCATTGACTGCCGAGACACCGACACCATGCAAACCGCCGGAAACCTTGTAACTTCCACCGCCAAATTTTCCGCCGGCATGCAGTACAGTCATGACCACCTGCAGGGCAGAGATCTTTTTCTCAGGGTGAATTCCGACTGGTATACCGCGACCGTTATCTTTGACTGTTACGCTCTCGTCCGGGTGGATGATGATCGAAATTTCGGTTGCGCTGCCTGCCAGGGCTTCGTCAATAGAGTTATCGACCACCTCGTAAATGAGGTGATGCAGTGCCTTCGAGTCCGTACCGCCGACATACATGCCAGGTCTGCGGCGGACTGCTTCGAGCCCTTCCAGAACCTGGATAGCTTCTGCTTCGTAATTGGATGAGTTAGTGTTTTTCAAGTTAATTCTCCGCTCAAACACCCATTTCTTCATTCACAGGTGTTGTAGTTAATAAGGATTCGCGCACACAATTTTGCGCGTCGATGTAAAAATGAAAACTGGCGATCAGAAAGATCGTCGTGACCAAAGCATGCCCGAGGATCGAAACAATCAGCATCCAGGAGCCGTCGTGGGGGATTTGCCATAGAAAATTGGTGGCATAGGTACCCAGGAAAGCCAGCATCAGAAATATGGAAGTTTTCCCGTTGGTTGGTCTGACTGTTTCTATGCTCTTCCTGGCTGCTGCCACAAAGCTGCTGCCTGATAACAAAATTTCATGGGCAGTGAAGAACAAAGGGATTCCCAGCGAGATCAAACCAAGGCTGAGGAAAAAATAGCCGATTGTGCCAAGGAAAGGCAAAATCGAATTGAACACCGATATCAGGAGCAATATTGGCGAAATGATAAAGAAAGTGAACAAGAAGATCACTATCGGGATGGCGACCAACGATAGCAATTGATTCGGAAATTTGCGGGGAATGCTCAAATCGTTTCCGTGGACCGTGTTGCGGATCAAAAGGAAGAATAAGGCTCCAAGCAAGAAACCGATTAATGAAAAACCGAGGATGTAAAGCATCGAGCCGCCGAGAGATTGAACCTGGACGGTAGCAAAATCACCAAGCGGGCTGACCTCCATTGGGCGGAAGGCTAACAGGCTTGGTATCCCGACCGGAAAACTGCGTAAGAAAGCAGTCAGGCTGAAATTTTTGAGCAACTCCAGCAAGCCGGCACTCAACTCTTCCCACGACTGGAGCATTTCAGCCCCCGTTCCCGGTGGAAAGATGATGCCATCAATCATCGCTTGCACCTGGTTGGTGATCAGCAGACGCTCGCCGAATAAGAAGAAAAGATCGAGTCCGATTGGGAACAGCAAAAGGTAAATGTGATTGGATAGGGTGGCATACCCTCGCTTGATCGCATCGAAAACCTTGGGCTGTTTTTTAGCAGGAATTACAAATCTCATAACCTATAAATTATACCATTTAACCTGAGATTTTGCACCTTTTATCAGTCGTCAATTTCTCACAGACGAAAAAATTCAATGGTTTTCCTTGAGAACAATCGAAATGAGGTGTTTTAGATCCGCTGACTGCAAGAAGGGTTTTATTCGCATCGTGATAAAATCTAACCATGCAAAACCTCCGGCATGACAACCTATATCTGAACCGGTTCAGTATTTTACTGGCGTTTCTTGCTTTGGGATTTGCGCTTATCTATCTCTTGCCGACTGACGTTGGGGCAGAGGCGATCGAAATCCTTGGTATCCAGTTTGAGTTCTCCTTTTTCAATCTAATACCGATCCTGTTGGCATTGCTTGGCGCAGTTGGCGCGATCTGGGTTTTTGCGACTCATCCAAAATGGCGTAACGAGAGGTTGACTTTCTTGCGCCTGCTCCCACACTTGATGCTCCCATTCATCGCGATCATGATCCTGTCGATTGTGCTCAGGCAATCAGCCCGCAGCCTGATTTGGTGGGTCGTTTTCCTGACAGGATACAGCATTGTCGCCCTGTTGCTCAGGGCTGAATACGTCTTGATTGAAGATTCCGGGATCAATTCGCTTGGATACTCAATTTTGGTCATCAGCGCTGCTTTTGGACTTTATCTTTTGTTGACCATCGCTCTGAAGAATAGCAACGTGCGGATGATCGCGCAATTTTTACTGATCTTTCTCGCGGGACTGTTTGTTTCTTTTCGCCTATTAAGCCTGCAGGGAGGTGGTAAAGACAGTCTTCTCAACTCTTTACTCGCTTCCATCATGGTCACGCAGCTGGCGGTGGCGCTGCATTACATCTTTGTGCCACCAATTCAATACGGACTGTTGCTGACCGGATTGCTGTACAGTCTTTCCAGCTGGATGAGCCAGTACAAATCGGACAAGAAATGGCAGCAATATACAGAACCGATAGTGATGTCGCTTGTGACGCTTGTGCTGATCGTAATCAGTCTACTCGTCTGATTCCGATTTCATTTTCTTTAATTCAGTCAGATAGAGCCATTGCAAGTTGCGGATGTGGAGGTCCTGGGCGAGTCCAGCCATACTGATACGGGATTTACCGCTGTCTTCAACGGACTGCGAACGCAGGAACCCGAGGGGATCACGGCGCCGGTGGGCGGTTTTCACGAGTTTTCGTACCGATCTCAGATAATCCAGATGGCTGTTGGTGACCTCATCGATTTCGCCGCGTAAAACAACATCGCCATGCCCTTGAATGATGTTTTCGAGCCCCATACTTCCGATTTGGGTTATGGTATGGGTCAGGATGTCTATGTCACCGCCAACAAAATAGGGGATTGGCATGTAGGCATCACCGCTAAAGAGAATGCGGTCATCTTCGAGCAGAACGGAGACCCCATCTTCGGAATGACCAGGGGTCGCGAACACCTTGATGTGTTTTTTTCCAATGCGCAATATCAGTGACCCCTGCGAAATAGTGATTTGCGGTTCCTGGATGCACAAACTTCGGAACAAAGGGTTATCCTGACCTGCTTCTGCAAGCGCGCTTTGACTACGGCTGAGCATCAACTCCCGGCACAGTTCGTGCCCGATCACGGTTGCATTGGGAAAAACGCAATTACCCCAACAGTGATCGGCGTGATGATGGGTGTTAATGATGTAACGGACCGGAACCATCAGCTCGTCTTCGATGTAACTCTTAATTTCCGGGGTTTCCTCTGGCATCAAGGTGTCGATCAGGATTGCCCATTGAGGACCGATAATCACGCCAGCTGTTACTTGTGCATATACTTCACTTTGAAACCAATAAACATTGTCCGATACTCGTTCTTTTTGCATTCCCTGTCACCTCGTTGTGAATGGAAAATAGAATAGCATATCTGAAAACAAAAGTCAAAAATTAGCGCGATTTTCTCGATAAGTAAAAGTAGAGAACAACAATTAGTACAACAATTGCTGTACCACTGACAAACAGGATCACCCTCGGATTGGCAGGTTTATCTTTGCCTTTATCAAGCAGTTCTGCAGGGTTAACGGTCGGTCGTTTTGTTTCGGTGGACTGCAGGTTGGTGGGTTTCTGGAATGGTTCCAGGGTCGGGGTGGCTGTAATCAGAACAACCTCGCTCGGCTCTGCGGTTGTCGTGATGCGGGTTGGCGTGGAAGTCCGAAAAGAATTGGTCGCGGTCCTGAAAGGTGTCGGTGTTCTGGTAGGAACGCGGGTGCTGGTGGGGCGGGTGGTTGAAGTCGGTCGTGGGGTGTTGGTTGGTCCAGAAGTAATCAGCCGCACTGGACCGACCGATTGTTGAACAGACCCGTCATCTCCGATTACCTGTAAAAGGTAGTAGTAGGTAGTTGAAGCAGCAACCTGGGTATCATCGAGGAAGTAGGTGCGACCAGCCAGCGACCCTCCCAAGGATGGTATGGCGCTGCCAATTTGTACCCAAGGTCCGGTCTCTGCCAGCCCGCGCATTACCTTGAAGGCAGAAGTGTTGATCTCACTGCTGGTGGTCCAGTTGACTCTCACCGTTGCATTTGTCTGTTCGACGGGTCGAAGCACTGTCACCGCAGTGATATCAAACCCAACCACAAATGGGGTAAAAGCGAGGTCGTTATCTAGATTAGGTCGACCGTCGTTGTCGATCACGACTTCGATGTTTTTTGCCTGCAGGTTACAGCGTGTCTCCTGACCTGGGAAAAAGTTGCCACCTGTTCCTTTGGGGCTGTCGCCGGTGTTATCCCACCCGGCTGTGACCCCCGTTTTTACATCCTGCCACATCAGGGGGAAAGTAGTCATCGAGCCAGAACCGCATAGCGAAATGGTCTGGATTGCTTGCACACAGGTTGTACTGGCAGAATACGAAAAGCGCAAGGTCAGGTTGGCAGGCTGGCTGCCTTCGGCAAGGAAAATATCGAAGTAGTTGCCGCAGGCTGTCAGACCGCCAAGGGCACGATCTGGAAATGGCATGGCAGTGCCGTGATTCACGACATAAAGTTGGGTATTCGCATCACTTCTTGCAGAAAAACCGAAAAAATCAGCTGCCGGATAGGTGCTGCCGATCGATTGCAGAGCTGCCTGGACGCCGGATGGTGAACTGACAATTTGTGCACCCAGCATGCGGACGTTATCGGCTCCACAGCCTTGGGTTGCCTGGGTTGCGGAGATTCCAACTCCCCAGTAATTGTGGTTGACTTCACTGTTGTTGCCCTGGCAGATCACCTGGGGCTGATTGCCATTGTTGAAAACGTTGTTGGCAGTCATCTGTAGGCGGGAAGTAATCTCGGTATTTTCGCTCAATAGCGCATAGCCGTCATTATTCTTAATCTCAGAGAAGCGAACGATCAGATCGCCAAGGTTATTGATTTGGACAATGGCGTTGTTCCCATATTCAAATGTTGAGTTTTCGATCAGCACATTTTCACTTGAATCAACAACAACGAGGTTACGGGAAGGTGAATTGCAGCTGCCATCGGTAATGTAGAGATTGCGTATAGTCACTGCAGAAGTTATTCGTAGTAAGGGATCAGTGCACGTGCCGCTCGAAGTGCTCAACCAGCCTGAATCCTCACCAATCAGTTCAACCGGGCGATCAATGATAACGGTGCTTGTCTTGATGTTATAGGCTGAGAGAATATGGATTCGATAGATTGGTCCGGGGTTATTTCTGACGAAGGTCATCGCTTTATTCAGAGCAACCGACTGGGGAGTGTCTGGATCGTCATTGAAATAACATTGGGGTATGTTGCCGCATTGGGCTTTGGTATTGGCAACGAAAATATCAAGGCTTTGAGCCCGGGCATCTGAAGTTACCCCTGAAAACACGATCAGGATGGTCAAAAGCACCAGCATGGGTAAAATTAGCTTCCCCGGTTTCATCGATTTACATTATAACCGCGATACATTCAGGGCTGATTATGTTAAACTAATTCCATGCAAACCGTCTCCTCATCTTTGAAGAAGAATGCCTTTTTCATTTTTACGAGCTTATCGACTTACCTGGTTGGAGCAATTGTTGCTGGTTTTCAAAGAGTTCGCCTCGATTATCTGAGCCTTTTCCTGGGAATTCTCGTCTTTATCGCCATTCTTGCGTTGCAGCAACTTTTTAATTATCTGACCACCTCGAAAATCAACCCCTACAGCCGGGTCAGTTTTGACCGCGGTAACAAAAAAGGTCAGCTCTTTATCCTGACAGCGATTCTCTTCTTGATCTTGCTCTTTCTAATTTTCACGATTCTAAGGATGAACCTGTTGATTGGGGTCAATCTGATCTACCTCAGCGCCATTACCATTTTGATGCTGATGACGATTTTCCGATTGGGGAAAATGATCTTCCAAACCTATGGATTGATCATTGAGGGCATGATTGTCTCACCGCTGATGCTGTTATTTGGCGCCGGAATGCAAGGAATGAACCCGACCAGCGGGCATGTTTTATTGACCCTGGCTTTCTTTTTTCTTTACCTTACCACTGGGTCTTCGCTTCTTTTCGAACAATACGAACGTGATCAGAAAGCTGGCGAGCGATCGCTTTTGGACGTTATTGGCTGGGAGAGCACGGTCAGGATCCAGAATGTGACCCTGGTGCTCGCCTACCTGGTTTTCTACCTTTATTTTTATCGAAACGGGTCGTTGGGTCAAAATTTACCGGTGATGCTCACCTCAATAATTGGTCTTTTCAGCATGTACTTGCTCAATCGTATGGTGAGAGGGATGAAGCCCCATTGGCAGATAATCAAAGCCGCTGCGTTCCTGCATTTTTTCGCAATGTGCTATTTAATTGTTTTTCCATTGTTCTAAGGAGGATATATGTTAAAAGAAGGCGATTTAGCACCAGATTTTGAACTGCCTGACCAGGAAGAGGTGACACACAAATTATCGGATTATCGGGGAAAGAAAGTCGTGCTCTACTTTTATCCCAAAGATGACACACCCGGTTGCACCAAAGAGGCATGCAGTTTCCGAGACAGTTTTGCCGATTTTCGTAAGCATGGTATGGTGGTTTTGGGTGTAAGCAAAGACAGCGTAAAATCCCATGCAAAATTTCAGGAGAAGTATTCCCTGCCATTTCCTTTGCTTTCAGACACTGATCTGGCTGTCGTCAAAGCCTACGAGGTTTGGGGTGAGAAAAAGTATATGGGTAAGGAGTTTATGGGCGTTTTGCGGACCACTTACATCATTGATGAAGAAGGCAAAATCATGAAAGTGTACGAGAAAGTTAAGCCCCAGGATCACGCCCAGGAGATTTTGCAGGATATTTTGTAAGCTTGAATGACTCTCATCCTGAGCTTCGTTTGCAAAGGATCTTTGCCGGCATACCGTCAAGAATCTTCGCTCGCTCAGACCGGTGGAAAAATTGCAGAAAAAATTACTGAAGAAAGTCAGTATTAATTACTGCACGCTTAAGACGATCTTACCGTCCTGCCATAAGGTTTCCAGTTCGTAATACGCTCGCAGCTCGGTAGAGAAGAGATGCACAACCACGTAGCCGTAGTCGAGGATCACCCAGCCAGTCTGACCGCTTCCTTCAACAACTGCGTTGTTACCATGCGCTTTCTTAATTTCTTCTTTGACGGTTATAGCCAGGCTATCAAGCAGGCGCTCGCTGCTGCCAGTGGCAATCACAAAAAAATCTGTGAAGTCAGAAAGTCCCCTTAAATCAATCAATAAAATTTCTTCTGCGAATTTCTCTTCGAGAATGTTGACAATTTCACGTGCTAAAACAATTGGTTCCAGTAGATCACCTCATTTCTTTTTTGTTATTTTACACCAGGTTGAAAATCCGTACTGTTTTGTATACTGGACCAGACGGCTTTAATATGCTCTCGATCAGCTCAAATGACCTCACCTCGGTCACACCAAAATCCCTATTGTTGTTGGCAGATATCGTCTCAGAGATATGGATAGACTCATCCCGGGTCAACCCATTTGATCCTCTTGCCAGTGTTAGATGAGGTGAAAAACGGACGCGCTTTTCTGCCTCCAGAAAAGATGTTGCTGCGATCACTTGATCGAACAATTTGCGCATTTCTGAGGCGGGCTGAGTGCCAGCCCAGAGCGTTCGCACAGAGCTTTTCGAACCAAAGAATCCCGCTCCTGCGAAATTTAACGCAAAGGGAGTGCATTTCTTCGCTGCAAATTCAAGGTTGGCTGCCAATTTTGGCTCCAGGCTTGCCTCAGTATCGCCTAAAAATTGAAGGGTAAGGTGAAATAAAGCCGGATCAACCCAGCGAATGCCTTTGTAGGGCAGTGCTTGTTTCAACTCATTCTGAAATTGTCGGAGCGCGATCAACGTGCTTTCATTGAGCTTGATGGCGATAAACAGTCGCTTCTTCATCGGTCCTCCTGTATAAGATGACGTCAAAAACCTAACATTATTTTATGGTATATTTTAGTTACCCTGCTGTGTTTGTGATGCGGCAATACCGTTTTGTACCAACACCAACACAAATGGTTTGATCTCACACCAGGTGACGTGATAGACGAAAGTCAAGACTGATCTTGGAGGAAGAACCAACTCCTGCTTTAGCAGGTTCAAAACCATTTCGCACACGGCATGGCGGGGATTTCATTATAAAATCTATCATATGACCTATCAAAAGAAACTAATTATTCTATTAACCCTCGCTTTTCTTCTCGTATCTGGCTGTTCCGCCTTTCATGACGGAAAATTCAGCCAGGATTTATTGCCCGGGAAGGAACCTGGAGAGGTTTTGTATGAGGATGATTTCAGCAATCACGCCAGCGGATGGGAAGTGATCAACAATGCCTACGAGTTGAAGGGCTATTCAACCGGCGGTTATATGATCTCGATCAACCAATCTGGTTCGCGGGCAATTTCCACTACTAACCTGAACTACACCAATACGATAATTAGTGTCGAAACCCAAAAAGTTACCGGAGCGCGTAACACCGAGTTTGGCTTGGTTTGCCGGTTCCAGGATAAGTTTAATTTCTATGCCTTCGTGATCAGCGCCGACGGTTATGCTGGCATTGTGCGGGTTGTGGATGGTGTCAGAGAGTTGATCGGTTCTGACCAGTTCTTCCGGGTTGAAGACCTGCAAATGGATGACGGTGTTAACCAGCTTATCGCTTCGTGCGAGGGTGACAGCCTTCAACTGGTTGTTAACGACAAAAGCATTGTAACCGCACAGGACGACACACTTAGGAACGGTGATGCCGGATTGTTTGTCGAAACCTTTGATAGCGCCGACGCCGCAGTCGTTTTTAATAGATTTGTGATCACGAAACCTTGATGAAGATTTTTCTGGATATGGTTGGCTGCCGCCTGAACCAGGCGGAAATTGATGCCTTGGCTATCGATTTGACAAACCGTGGCGCAAAGATCGTTGCAGACCCGGCGCTGGCGGATACGATTATCATCAATACCTGTTGTGTCACTGCCAAAGCTTCTGCAGACTCCCGAAAGATGATCCGCCATTATAAAAACAAGTACCCAGCCAAAGTAGTCAGCACAGGCTGCTGGGTAAGCATGGCACAACCGAAAGCTTTGGAAATCAGCGATCAGGCTTTCCTGAACGACCAAAAAGAACTCATCCCCGAATTTCTTTTGCGTAGTCCTGCTGACACGGTTAGCGAACTTAAACAAAAACCAAAGCTGGGTCAAAGAAATCGCACGCGTGGGTTTGTCAAAGTACAGGATGGCTGCAACAATGCGTGCAGTTTCTGCCTGACGGCCATTGCCAGGGGGGCATCGCTTAGCACTCCTGCAGAAAAGGTCCTGGAACGGGTACAGCAGCTTGAAGGAATGAACGTCAAGGAAATCGTGCTCACGGGCGTCCAGTTGGGATCATGGGGTAAAGACCTGCTGCCGGGGAAGCGGCTGAGCGATCTGCTCGAAACCCTCCTGGAAAACAGTACAGTTCCCAGAATTCGGTTGTCTTCCATCGAACCCTGGGACGTTGACCAAAACCTTGCAGCGCTCTTCAGCCACTCACGCCTGATGCCGCACCTGCACATACCGCTGCAGAGTGGCTCGGATTTGATCCTGAAGGCTATGCGGCGACCAGTGACCCAGGAGCGCTTTAGCCAGGTTCTCGGGATGATCCGGGAAATAAGCCCGCAAACTGCCATCAGTACAGATGTTATTAGTGGGTTTCCTGGTGAGACCGATGAATTGTTTGAGGAATCGTATAAATTTATCAAAGAATGCGATTTTAGCAGCGGTCATGTCTTCTCGTTCTCTCCGATGCCAGGTACACTTGCTGACCAAATGGAGAACCAGGTTCAGTCATCTATGATTAAAACTCGTTCCAGCCGTTTGCTGGCTCATTTTAAAAGCCAGGAAACTGCTTATAAACAAGGCAAAGTTGGGCAGACAGCCCAGGTTTTGTTTGAGAGTAAAAAAGTTACATTACAAGGCACATACTATAGCGGCTTCAGCGAAGATTACCAGCGCATTGTTTGTTATAGCAATGAAAATCTGCTGAATCAAATCAGAGAAGTAAGGCTGGTAAGGCTGACTGAAAGAGGTCATCTTGTTGCTGAAGAATTGGGATGACATATTAGATGGAGAATGCCACACTGGGGCTGGATTGCCTTGACTGAAGAGGTAAATAAGGTAAAATTGAGAGGTTATGGATTTGAAAAACAGTCCTGGTTTGGTCACGTCTGTGTCAAAAAGAACCGGGATTTTCTGAAAGGATTAAGAAATGACGAAGAGGACCTATCAACCTAAAAAAAGAAGACGCGTTCGCGTTCACGGTTTCAGAGCCCGCATGGCTACTGCTGATGGACGGAAAGTGTTGAAACGCAGACGATTACGCGGTCGCAAAGAGCTCGCAAAAACTTCGAACAACCACGTCAAACGCGTTCGCTGGTAGAAATTATTAAGAATGCAGCGGGTATGTCCAGTAGCTTGAACCTGGAAAGACTGCGAAGTTCACAGGAAATTAGTGCGATCCGAAAGGAAGGCAGATCATTTTCAAACCGAAATTTCGTGCTTTTGGTGAAACCCAACCATCTGAAATTCAGCAGGTACGTGGTAGTCGCCAGCCGAAGTGTAGGTGGTGCTGTGGAACGCAATCGCTGCAAACGTCGGATACGGTCCAGGGTGAACAGGTTGGCATCAAAAATGACACCGGGCAATGACTTGTTGATCATTGCCCGGGTTGCTTGCCTGGAAACCGAACCTTTGGTGCTGGACCAGGCTTTTGAGCAGGTTTTTACCCTGGCTGGATTGATTAGCAACGATGTGTGAACACAAGACAGAGCAACTGAGCCAATATACAGATCCTCCGTTGAAAGACTTGCCAGCCACCCTGGCGAACTTTCCCCGGCGGATTTTGTTGTGGTTGATAAAGCTCTATCAAATGACTTTTTCAAAAACGCTGCCAGCCAATACCTGTCGGTTTTACCCTACCTGTTCCCATTACGGCTACCAGGCTGTTTACAAGTATGGTGCTATAAAAGGTGGATGGATGGCAATTAAACGAATTGTGAGATGTAACCCCTTCAATGAAGGTGGGATAGATCCAGTTCCTTGATCGGAGATAAATGAACAAGAAGGTTATTAAACTAATGGTTCTGCTGGTTCTGGCAGGCGCAATCCTTACCGGTTGTGCAGCCGGAGTCCGGGCAGAAAGCACCCCAGGGGTAACAGTTACTGAAGACTATGTTTACGTGGCTTACATGCAAAACCTTTATAAGCTCGACAGGTTTAATGGTGCCCGGCTCTCTTCTTTCCCTGAGAAACCAAGTGCCAACCTCGCCATGTATGCAGCGCCGGTCGTAGAAGATGGCTACATCTATTTTGGTGATCTGGCGAATGATTTCCGCAAAGTCAGCGAAGAAAATCTGAACCAGGTTGTGTGGACTTTTGAAGACGCAAAAGGCTGGTACCAGTCGAAACCTGCCCTGGATGGCAATCTCGTCATCGTGCCCTGTACCGACCGCAATGTGTATGCTATTGATAAAGAGTCTGGAACACAAACCTGGGTTTACAACGGGGAATATGCCTTTATCGCGCAACCGGTTGTAGTTGGAGATAAGGTCATCGTCAGTGCCCAGGACCATCACATTTTGGTTTTGAATGGCGCGACAGGAGAAGAGTTGTATCGCGTTGAGACGACCGGTATGGTGTTAGCACCTCCGTTGTATGACCCTGAGACCGATTCGGTATTCGTTGGCAGCCTGGGTCGGCAGATGATATCGTTTACCCTGGCAACTGGCGAGGTTAACTGGACTTATGGCACAGACGATCTGGCGACCATCTGGGCAACTCCTATTATTCTTGATGAACAACTGATTTTCACAGATAAGAACGGGAAAATCATTGCCCTGAATCCAGAAACTGGCGAAGAGCTCTGGCAGAATCATGCTGGAGGCACCGTGATTGCGGGCGCAACCCTGGTTGATGATAAGGGATTTTTGGTTGCCCGCGAAGACGGCACCATGTCATACTATTCTTCTGAATTGCAGGGCGGCGACTGGACCGTGACGGTCCCTGGGAACATCTATTCCAAGCCTATAGTAGATGGTGACCAGATTTTTGTCCCAGTTGTAAAGGCTGATGCCTTTATTTACACCTACAGTATCACCGGCGTACCTGGCTGGTCTTTCAGCCCGTCGAATTAGGAGCACACCACCATGTGGGAAACTATTATTGTTCAGCCGTTTACTAATCTCTTACTCCTGATCACCATGCTGGTGAAGAATTTTGGTATCGCCATTATTCTGTTCACCCTGCTGATCAAACTGATTACTTATCCATTGACCAGCAAACAGCTGAAGTCATCCATGGCTATGCAGGATCTGCAGAATGATCCCAAATACAAGAAGATGATGGAGAAGTACAAGGGAGATCGCGAAAAAACAGCCGAAATTCAAATGAAAGTCTACAAGGAAAAAGGGGTCAATCCCTTTGGCTCTTGTTTGCCAACACTTATCCAGTTGCCGATCATCATTGGTCTTTACCAATCCATTATGCGGGTAATGGCTTCAACCCCGCTTGAACTTGTAAAACTGGAGCGGATCGTATATCCATTCCTGGATGTAAATAAGATTCTGCCGATTCAAAACCATTTCCTTTGGATGGATTTAGGTCAGCCAGAACGCCTCTGGATCGGGAATATTGGCATTCCGGTGCTGGCAATATTGGTCTTAATCACCACCTATATCCAGTCAAAGATCATGCAGCCGCCAACCCAGTCAAATGACCAGGGGGCAGCCATGAGTAACAGTATGATGATGATGATGCCGGTAATGATGGGCTGGATGGCTTATCAATTCTCGGCTGGTCTGGCTCTCTACTTCCTTGCGAGCAATATCGCTACAGTTGTCCAATATGCTGCCATGGGGCGGGCGGATTGGGCCAAAATTTTCCCCTGGGTTGAATCAAAAGAACAGCCAAAGACTGCGGCTGTAATTGAAGATGACGACGAAGATGAGGAAGAAATAGCAGAAGAACATCCCCAACCGGTAAAAACCGTCAAACCATCGGCGCGATCCTTGGCAAAACGGCAAAGACCAAAAAGAAAAAAGTAAAGTGGGTGAATAATGACAAAAAGAATGACCCTCGAAGTCATCGCTCGAACCGTTGAAGAGGCCATTGAACAAGGTCTCGATAAACTCGGTTTAGGGAGGGATGAGGTCGATGTTGAAATCCTTGATGAAGGCAAACGCAACCTTTTCCGGTTCGCAACACGCCAGGCGCGTGTCAAGCTGACAGTCAGGACAACTGAGCAATATTTGGAAGAATCTTCCAGTGAACTCGAGTTTGAAGAGACTGATGATTACGAAGAAGATGATGAAGAAGTGCTGCTAAGCGGTGATCTTGATGATGAAGAAGAAGGCGAATTATCTGAAGGAGACCTGGATTACAACCAGGTTAAAACCCATGTAGAGGCGGTCGTTAAAAAATTGCTCCAATTAATGCAGACTTATGCAATTGGGACGGTGGAAGTAAAAAAGTCTGAAGATGATGACCGGCAATTTATTAATGTTGAGATTGAAGGCGATGACCTGAGCTTCCTGATTGGACGCCGTGCTGAAACCTTGAATGCCATCCAATACATGATCAGCCTGATGGTCTCCCATAAATTCAGCAGCTGGGTGCCTGTCCGGGTCGATATCCAAAACTACCGCTCAAGACGCGAGAAAGAACTTCAAAAACTGGCTCGTCGCATGGCAGACCAGGTTGTTTCAACTGGCAGGAAGCAAACATTGGAGCCAATGCCTGCCAATGAACGCCGCATCATCCATATCGAACTGCGCAAACGTGACGATGTTTATACTGAGTCTGTTGGCGAAGACCCTTACAGGAAAGTCTTTATCCACCCTGCGGATTAATGAAAGACCATTGATATGAGAGCAGTCGATATCATCATTAAGAAAAGAGATAAACAGGAACTCTCTAAAGAAGAGATCGATTTTCTCATTCAAAATTTCACCACCGGTGAGATCCCTGACTACCAGATGTCAGCCTGGGCAATGGCGGTTTTACTCAATGGTATGAGCCACCAGGAAATCACCAATCTGACTATGGCAATGGCAGCGTCTGGCGACCAGTTGGATCTTAGCGAGTTTGGCGGTCGTGTGATCGACAAGCACTCTACCGGTGGCGTAGGTGACAAGACCACGCTCGTGGTCGCGCCAATCGTGGCAGCCTGTGGACTGCCTGTCGGTAAAATGTCTGGCAGGGGGTTGGGTTTCAGCGGAGGGACGATTGATAAACTCGAATCGATCCCGGGTTTCAGGTCAGATTTAAGCACCGAAGAGTTTATCGCCCAGCTGCGGGAGCATGGCATTGTCCTTACCGGGCAAAGCCTGGATCTGGCGCCGGCGGATGGCAAGTTGTACGCCCTCAGGGATGTGACTGGCACGGTGCAGTCGATCCCTCTGATCGCCTCATCTGTAATGAGCAAGAAGATCGCTTCAGGCGCCGATGCGATTGCCCTGGATGTCAAAGTTGGTCGCGGTGCCTTTATGAAAGACCTCGGAGAAGCACGCGAATTGGCAGAGGTAATGGTCGCTATTGGCAAGCTTAGTGGTCGCCGCGTGATTGCCGTCCTTTCCCAGATGGATCAACCGCTGGGTATCGCTGTTGGTAATGCGCTTGAACTCAAAGAAGCCATTGACATGCTCAATGGGCATGGTCCGGAAGATTTCCATGCGCATTGTATTGATTTTTCAGCTTACATGCTGATTTTGGGGCATGCAGTGGCAGACCTTGAAGCTGGTCGAAGAATGGCGCAGGAAGCGATAGACAACGGGAGTGCTTTGATTAAATTCAAAGAACTGATCGAAATTCAAAACGGTGATGTGAGCATGGTTGACAATCCTGAAAAGCTGTCCTCCGCGAACTTTGTTATCCCGATCGTCTCTGATGCTGCCGGTTGGGTAAAGGTGGTCGATGCCCAGGCTGTTGGAGAGAGTTCGGTGGAAATTGGTGCGGGACGCGCAAAAAAAGGCGACATAATTGACCCTGCAGTTGGAATTATGGTCAGGGTGAAAATTGGTGACCGCATCGAAGCCGGAGAGACCCTCTTTGATGTGCATGTTGCCGATCGAAATTCCTTTGATAAGGTTTTTGAAAAATTGAAGTCATCAGTTGAACTTTCTGAAGAACCGGTAGAACCCCCGCCTTACTTTTATGGCGTAATAGGACTTGAATAATTGAAACCCGGTTCGCCGGGTTTTTTCTTGGAAAAAATAGGAAAACAATGGAAATTGAACGTAAAGACATAAGAAATATTGCCATCATTGCGCACGTCGATCACGGAAAAACAACCTTGATCGATTCGATGCTGCGTCAAGCCAAAGTATTTCGGCAGAATCAAAAACTGGTTGAACGGGTTATGGATTCCAACGACCTGGAACGGGAGCGAGGTATCACTATCCTGGCAAAAAACGCCTCAATAACGCTGCCTGACCCCGAAACGGGTGAGCTGGTCAAGCTGAACATTGTCGATACTCCCGGGCATGCAGATTTTGGCGGTGAAGTCGAACGCATCATGAATATGGTAGATGGCGTACTCCTGCTGGTTGATGCCGCGGAGGGTCCCAAGCCGCAGACTCGCTTTGTGTTGAAGCAAGCTATTGCCAAAAACCTGAAAACGATTGTTGTAATCAATAAACTCGACCGGAAAGACATCAATATCGAGCAGACGGTCAATGCGACCTTCGATCTGTTTGTCGAATTGGGCGCGAACAATGAGATTTTGGATTTCCCGATTATTTATGCCGAAGGTTTGACCGGCAGAGCCGGGAGACAGCCGGAACTGGAAGACAGCCTGATGCCCTTGTTCGAGACCATTTTGACAGAAATCCCTGGTCCAACTGTTGACATGCACAACCAATTCCAGATGTTGGTGACCAACCTGGGTTACGACGAATATAGTGGCGTAACGGCAACCGGGCGTATCTATGCCGGAACCATCCGTGCGAATGACCCCATGCTGCGCATGAAAGCGGATGGCGGCCAGGAGCGGCTGCAGGCGAAATATATCTACGCCTACCAGGGTCTGGATATGAAGCTGGTGGACGAAGCAGAAGCTGGCGATATTGTCACGATTGCTGGTCTGAAAGATATCCAGATCGGCGATACCTTGAGTTCAATTGAAAACCCGGTCGCTCTGCCGCGGATCGAAGTCCAGCAGCCCACCGTCAGAATGACTTTTGGCGTGAACACATCTCCCCTGGGGGGTAGAGAGGGCAAGTGGAGCACATCCCGGAAGATACTGGAACGTCTAAACGAGGAGCTTAGAAAAAACATCTCTTTGCGCGTAGAAGAAACGGATCAGAAGGATGTTTTTCTGGTATCTGGCAGGGGCGAGCTTCACCTCGGCATTCTGATCGAGACCATGCGCAGAGAGGGGTATGAATTCCAGGTCAGCCGCCCAGAAGCAATTGTGATCGAAAATGAACAGGGCGAGAAGTTTGAACCTTTTGAAGAAGTGCATATCGACGTCGACCCCAATTATGTTGGAGCAGTCGTTGAAATGCTGGGGCAGCGCCGTGGTCAAATGGATGACATGCGTAACAACACCGATGGCACCACTCATTTGACCTTTACCATCCCCACCAGGGGCTTGCTCGGTTTTCGTTATCGCTTCCTGAATGCCACCCATGGTAAAGGAATTCTGAACAGCTTTTACATTGGCGAACGCCCACTGGAAGGTACTGTTGTCAGCCGAAACAGCAGCTCAATCACAGCGATTGAAGATGGAGTAGCTACTACTTTTGGCTTGAAAAACGCGGAACAACGAGGGATTTTGTTCATCAGCCCTGGCGAAGAAGTCTATGAAGGTATGATCGTTGGTGAGACAGCAAGGGCACAGGAATTGGCGATCAATGTAGCCAAGAAAAAACATTTAACGAATATGCGCCAGTCAATTCGCGACCTTGATGAAAGGCTGGACCCGCCCAGGCAGATGAGCCTGGATGAAATGATCGAATACCTGGGACCGGACGATTTGCTGGAAGTCACCCCGCAGAACTTACGCATGCGTAAAAGAATCCTGAACACACATGACCGACTGAGGTTTGAAAAGACCGGAAACCTGTAAAATAATGCGCGTAGCCACAACAGGGAGTACGACACTACCGAGTTATGGTTGCTATCCATTTGTTTTCCAGGTTTCGCAGACCGAAATTGGGCGGGTCGAGAGTGCATTTGGGGCGTGAACCACATTCCCCGTCCAATCCGGCATATGCCGCGCTATCATCTGAGGAGTAAGTCAAGCTCCCTTCTAGCACACCATGCGCTGCATAAACGGATCTGTAAGTCTGCTTCTTGCTAGGAACTGAATTAAAAAAAATTAAACTCTATAGTTATTCATGCGCGTAGCCACAAATAGATAAAATACAAGTCACGGTTTTTCAAACAGTCTACCGAGGAGACAACAACTAAGAGCACTAATGACGAACGGGAAGCCTGCTCTTCTTCAACTTAAGTTTCCGTAATGTTTGCAATTATGCCCTTCACACCTGGTTGAATCACAAACAGATCCCCGGCATAAGGTTGCTCTCGCCGTTCTTGAGGTGACAAACCTTCGGATGCAGTTGTAATAAATAATGTACGCAGACCTTGTCCCCCAAAGGAAACCGAGGTTGGTCTTTGCACAGGCATTTTCACCTCAGTCAGAATTTCACCCGCCGAGCTAAGCTGGAGCACCTGCCATCCGTCCCAAATCGCAGTCCAGATATTGCCATCACCGTCGATGGTTAGCCCATCTGGAGTGCCTATCTCAGGCTTAAAGAATTCTATGCGATTAGAGAGCTCTGCTGATTTAAAATCGATTTCATAACGATAGATCGTGTTATCGCCGGAGTCTGTGTGGTAAAAGTAGCGCCCATCGGCAGACCAATCCAGCCCGTTGCTGATGCTCAATCCGCTTAGCTTTACCTGGAGCTGGTTATCCTGGAGTATCCACAGGTTTGAGGTACCACTTGGACCTTTTGTCCCAATCCAAAACCGACCGAGCGGGTCAACCTTACCATCGTTGAACAAGTTCTCACTGTGAGAATGCTTGACCGGTAAAAATTGATTCCTTTGGTTCGATTCCGGGTTCCAATAGCTTAAGCCAGACTCAGTCGCCAATATGAAACCGCTATGTGCGTGCATGGCAATGCAGCCGAGTTTTTCACCAACCGACCAGGTTGAATATTTATCTGTCGCCGGTTCGAGAGAATGGATAAGTCCGTTATCGATGTCCACCCAAAAGAGGGCATTCCGCCGGTGATCCCACAAAGGTGATTCACCCAAGGTGTCATGGCTTTGGACTAACGGCGTTTTTACTTCATAAGATTCCATAATTACCCTTGCATAAAAAGAAGTGTTCGCGATAGCGGATTATTATCGACAAATGTCAGCGAATGTTGTCGAAGTGGACCAGATCAATTGATCAGATTGAATAAAGTAACCCAGGTAAGCGAGCACCAGTTGTTCGCCAGGCTGTTTACAACCGATCACAATCATGTCTTCCCCTGCGGGTAAGTTCTCGGTTAGCTCGACGCCGTAAGGGATGGCAACATCGTATCGATCCGGTGTCAGGAGTGTAAAGAATAGTGCCTTTTCACCAGGAATTCCTTCTTTCGTGAGATATGCCGGGTAGATTTCCCGCCCAAACAAGAAAACTGTATTTGGTTGATCATAGAAAGCCTGCATCTCGGCTGGCGTGATGCCAATTTCTGATTCAATCTTCTCCATGGGCAAACCATCGTATACGTCTGCATTGGATTCATTATGATAAAGACTTGGAAATGCCAGGTTCATGGTTGGTAAAGAGAGACCAACAGCCAAACAAATCGCAAGACTGATCCAAAATCCCTTAAATACAGAACCTGTACGTGTTTTTTGTTCGAATGTGATCGGTGAGAGTAACCGCATGGATCGCAGCACACGCCATATTCCTAACAGAATATAGAGGTAGACCACCCAATCCACAGCAACCAGATAACGGCTGCCAGAGGTGCGTACCAATGCGTTCGAAAGGTAGTAAGCCATTTCAATCACCAAGGGTATCAAGCCTGCCCAACCGAAGGTTTTCCAGGAAAAGTGTATCCCCAGGGAGATGAATATCAGATTGACGATAAAAGCAACCACATGTTCGGCAGGCATCTTTCCAGACCATTCAACAGGTTCGTGCCAGTAATCTTGTTCAAGGATTGTGGTAGGTCGGGCAGGATACACCTGGACAGGTAAAACAAACAGCGCTTTCACCTGGTTGTTGAGAAAATGCCCAACGACCATTGCAAGTTTTGAACGATAAAAACCTGCCGGTTCGGTTCCTGTTTCTCCGGTTTCAAAGTCAGCGAATGGTGGAACGTCAAGTGAGATACCGTCATGTGAATCAGTTGGCAAAGAAGTGGGTGTCGGTGGCGCCGTGGCGGACAAAATGGGTGCTTCGTTTTCATCCGAACCAAAGAGGTCAAATCTGGTCGATATTGCCGCCTCAATCTTCCAGGTGAGCGGATCTTTCCCATAGGTAACCTGGGTATAAACCGTCCAGGGCAATATGGTTATCAAAGCGCCAAGAACAAAGAACCCTATTTGTGGAAGGCGTTTCTTAATTTCTTTTCCTGAGGTAAGTGCTATAAACATGAGCAAAGCAAGAAGTACGATCAGATTGTTTGAGCGCACATAAGAGGCTATTCCCAGGACAGCCCCTGCTAAGAGTGCCGGAATGCGCGCTTGCTCTGGTTTTCTTAGCCAATGGAAAAGCAAGATCGCAGCCATGATCAATAGCAGTGCTGAGGGCAATTCTGTCATCATCAAGCGGGAGTTGGAGACAGAGATCTTATAAGTAAAAAGGATTGCTGTGGCTTCTTTGATTATTGCGAAGGCAGCCAGGGCGATGCCAAAAAGCCTGCCAGAGAGTTGCTTCCCAAAATAGTACAGAAGAACTGGAATGAGAGCTAATAAGATTATTTGGATATTGGTGACAACCTGGTAGGTCTGCCCAAAAAAGAAATGCAATAAGCCGAGAAACAAGGCATAAAACGGCTTCTCGGTAAAGTAAGGCGTTTCCAGCTTTCCACCAATAATCAGATATTGCCCGCCCAGGTCCATTAATTTTGCATCACTATTGGGCCAGTAATGTCCATCCGGTGGTAATGGACCTAACAAAAAGTGGCTGTTTGAATAGGGCGTTTTTATCCAGATCAATGCTGCAGCTAACCAGATCGCCAGAACCAGGAGTATTTCCAATAAAACCTGGGTTTTTGGGTCAATTTTCCAGTTTGTTTTTGCCCTTAACCAGGAACCAGCCTGGTCGAAGAGGAAAACCATGAGGATGATTCCAACCAACGAAACCCACATCATTGGTACACCAGCAACATTCCAAAAAGCAATATCTGGCTGCAATCCGATCCGGGTGACGAGCATGAAAATCCAAGCAAGCGCAATAAGCAGCAATACGCCAATTAAAAAGCGATCATTTTTTCTTTCCCTGTTAAAAATGAAGTTCGAAATAATCAGAAAAACCAGGAGCAAACCATAGAACAAAAGCCCTAATCCGCTCATGCCCAGGTTGATCAGTTCGTTATTCATATCGGCTGTGCGGCTGATGATGAAAACGAAAATGATCATGAGAAACAGGAGAACAATTGAGGCAAGTTTCCTATTTTTACTCAGCCAATTTAGTGCCTGGAGGGCAACTTTTTTCTGCTGGTGATTTTGCAGTGCGAAAATCACAAGCAGCAAGCCAATGATCAGCGGAATGAAAATGAGAACACTCCAGAAATTTGCTGAAAAGATAGGAACAAGCTGCAAAATCTGATAGGCGGCAATCAATATGGCGACAATACCGCTGATCGCCAAAAACGCGGTCCGTATTTCCAGTTTGTTTTTTGTGCCAGGTTTCATGTTCCAAGTAATTATACCGACTTGACAGGGTTACTCAGAAGCGAACTCAGATAAGCATTCTGCAGTCAAAATCTACGCTATAATTTGTTAATTATGACACAGAATCGCCACTCAAATGATCAAAATTTCTTCATACCTGCTTTTCTTTCAGTGAGGAAAAATCAATACCTGGTCACGGCTGGTTTGATGATTCTTTTCGCATTGCTCGGTTTGGTCGCGGGTTCCTTTGTCAATTTCCCATACGAAGCAGAAGCTGTTCTAATTACCAACCTTGAGCTGGTTGAAGATACCAATGTCACTGAGCTGATGGTTTACACTCAGCTCGAGCTTGTGCGACAATTGATGTTCCATCCTGATATCACCGATCATGTCCTCCTGGTTGAGCAGGAAGCTGGCAACCCAATTACGCTCCACGAGCTTAAAGATAAAAGTGTTATTGAAAGGCGTTTAACCAGCACGCTCATCAAGGTCAGGGACACTGACCCCCAAATCGCGGCAAGGATCGCAACTACCTGGGCTGAGGCAGCTTATAAACGGTTATCCGAAGCTTATGAGCACGCTGTGCTGGTATCAGAAGCCAAATGGGTGATCACATCCACTGAGCAGTGCCTGACGGATAAAAAAGTTTTCACAACCGCCTTCTGCCAGAGCCTGACGCTCGATGCGGTCGAAGAAAAAACAAATACAGCCCAGCAAATTATCCTGGCTGAGAGCCCTTACTCCCTGGGTTTGACCAAAGACTTGCAGATCAGCCAATATCAACCCGCAGCCATACCAGCAGAACCAATTCAGGGCGGTCAGGCGAATTTGATGCTTATCGGCGCATTAATCGGATTGGTGGCCTCGCTGATCCTCTACGAATTGCCCTGGAACAACCCTGCCAAAGAGGCGGAATGATCCTCCCGCAATTGGTAACAGGCATCGTCTGGATAATTTTGTTATTAGTGATGCCAATCAGCAGTTTTACACCGCTCTCAGATCTGATGGGCGGCACCAACGTCGCCCCTCTGGCTATAATCCCGGCAGTGATTATCCTGGTACTTTGTTGGTTGCCCGTGTTTTTCAAAGGGGGCAGAAAACTCCCTTATCACTTCAAGCCACTGCTGCTTTTTTTTCTGGTCGGCGGTCTTTCCACTTTGCTGGTTTCCTTTCGGAACGTTCCTACGTTCCAGGGCTTCAGTATGAATCGCAGCATCATAGAAACTATCATCACTTTGGCAATGGGTGTAGGCTTTTACCTGGTGACCATCTTCATGGTCAAAGGTGAAAAAGAACTTCGTTCCACAATTCGCTGGATCAGCATTGCTGGAACCATCGTGATTGCCATTTCCTTGCTCCAGGTCGGTACCTGGTCGATTTTTCAGCGCTACCCTGAGTGGATGCACAGCCTGAACAGGTTTTTGTCGTCCAGCAGAAAACTGTACGAGCACCGCGCTTCCGGACTGGCTTTTGAACCATCGTGGTTGGCGCATCAACTTAACATCCTTTTCATTCCCTTGTGGTTAGGTCTGAGCATCAGCGGTCAGAGCGTTTTTAAAAAGAAATTGTTCAACAATATTCAAATTGAAGGACTTTTGCTTGTTCTCGGTATCTTCACTCTGTTCCTTACCCTATCCCGCGTCGGCTGGCTGACCCTCTTTCTCCTGATAACCTATCTTGTCTTTCGATTTGCGAATATCTGGATTAATAAAATGACCCAAAGCTTCAGGTCAGATTCCACAATCGGACGAGGGAAGCAGCGTTTGCTTCAGGTTGCCATCTGGGTTGGGCTGCTTGTCGGGCTCCTGGTGCTCGTCTTCGTGGCAGGAGTGATTATGACCAGGGTTGAGCCGAGGATGGCAGATTTCTTCGACATTGATCGATTGCGTGAGCGCGGCTTTCTGGACTGGGCAGCGCAATTGAGCCTGGCAGAGCGTTTTATGTATTGGGCTGCTGCTTATGGCGTTTTTCAGATGTTTCCGATCATCGGCGCTGGTTTCGGGATCCCAGGTTTCTTTTTCCTGCATACTGTTCCAGATTTTGGTTCCCAACTGTTGGATATCAACGAAATAATATTAACCAAATTCTACTTGCCAAATGCGAAAAACCTTTGGGCGCGATTACTTTCAGAGACCGGGATCATTGGATTTGCCCTGTTCGTTTCCTGGCTGGTGATTCACTGGAGGAATGCGAACGACCTTGATAAAAGCACTGCCCTAGGTCTGTTCAAAGCGATGGGATTGTTTGGCAAATTGGTCGTCCTGGCAATGATTATTGAAGGATTCAGCCTCGATTCCTTTGGCTTACCCTATTATTGGATTGCGCTTGGTCTGATCGCTGCCAGCTGGCTGATCTGGAGTCAGGATCCGGTCAATGCCGGTGCAAACGTGGAAGTCACCAATGCCAACAACGCCCGGGCATAATCATTTTCTACCGGCAGAAGCTGATTTAAACTGGTCTGGGCATCAATGTAATACGCGCGCGCCTGGTTCAACGTGTCTTCTCTGATTGCAGCGCGGTTTAGATAGCCCTTCATTTTTTCCAACAGATCCGGATCTGATTGGTTGTCTTGCGCCCACAGCTCGCGAAAGATCTCAGAATTTTTCAACCCCGTCATGGCAGGAAAAGTTTTCTTGCGGTTGAACAAGTCTGTGCTGGTTGACTTGCCAGTTTTTTCTGAAGACCCCCACACACCCAGGTAATCATCCTGGATTTGGAAGCCAAGCCCAATATCACATCCAGCTTGTTTCAAACCTTCAGCATATCCCCGGTCGCTTCCAGCCAAATACGACCCAATGCCAAAGGCTGCTGAAAACAACCTGGCTGTTTTCAATCGGATCATCCCCAGGTATTCTTCTATGCTAATCCGGTCTTTATTTTCGTATTGAATATCTAGCTGCTGCCCCTGGATCACCCCGAGGGTGGCATCGTGAAACTCATTCAGTGCTCTCTTTTGGATTTCCAACGGGAAAATCGCAGGCTGGCTGCCCATGAGGGACTGGCTTAAACTTGCCAGGTAGTCGCCAACGTTAATGGCAAGATGAATGCCGGTCTGTTTCCAGAGTGCTGGGTGACCATGTCGGGTTTCGCCCTTGTCAATGATGTCGTCGTGAATCAATGTAAAATTGTGCAGCACTTCCAAGGCGCTGGCAGCTTGGAAAGCGTCTTCCGGATTGCCACCCAAAGAAGCGTAAACGAGGATCAAGAAAAGGGGTCGCAGCCGTTTTCCTGGCACAGTGATGGAGCCATCCCAGCCAAAATGGTACGATACGGCATCACGAAGACCAATTATCTCGGAGGGGCAACTGCTCAAGACAGCATCTTTAAAATATTCTTCGAAATTAATTCTCGTTGAATGAATAATGTTTGCTGGCATTTTATTCCTCCTGGACTAATTTGGTTCGTAACGAGTTCAAATCGGGAGCACTGCTTAGGAACATAGCTACTTTCAGTTCGAGAATTATCAATTCGAGGGTGGTCTTTAGCGTTTCATAGCCTTGGTTTGCAGCAATCATCAGTTTCAGAGCAAAGCCTGCCAGATCGGCACCCATGGCGATCGATTTTGCCACATCGAGACCGTTGCTCAGACCGCCAGAGGAAATCCTTAGAATGTTATTTGGAAGACCTTCCAACCCGATTAATGCCCTGGCAGTGGGTATACCCCAGCCGATGTAAGTTTCGCACAGCTCCTTGCGGACCGGGTCGCTCTGGCGATACATTTCCACCGCTGCCCACGAAGTGCCGCCCACGCCAGCCACATCGATTCCAGCAACGCCCGCCTCGACGAGCAGGCTTGCGGTCTTTGGGTCAATGCCGCAGCCAACTTCTTTGGCGACAACCGGCACCTGCAGACCAGCAGTAATGGCTTCAATTTTCTTCAACAGATGGCTGAAATCCCGGTTTCCTTCTGGCTGCAAGGCTTCCTGCAAGGCATTCAAGTGGATAAAGAGAGCGTCAGCCTCCAACATATCTACCGCCCGCTGACATTCCACCACACCAAAACCTTCATTTAGCTGGGCAACTCCGATATTGGCAAAGAGCAAGGCATTGGGGGCTTCTTTGCGGGCGATTGCAAAAGTTTCATCCAAACCCTCATGAACAAGGGCAGCCCTTTGTGAGCCAACCCCCATGGCGATATTGAATTCGTTAGCTGCCCGCGCGAGGATCTGGTTGAACATTTTTGTCTTACCCGATCCGCCGGTCATTGAAGAAATCAGGATGGGAGCATCGAGTCTCTTGCCAAAGATGTTGGCAGAAAGATCAATCGATTCGAAATTGAGTTCCGGGAGGGTCGCGATCTGTAACAGTACCTGGTCGAAACCGGCGGAGACACCCGAACTGACATCTTCTTCAAGGCAAATTTGCAGATGCTCATCTTTTCGGGCAGAGATGTTCGTAACTTCGTCGGTCATAGTGTGTTTACTCTTTCATAATCAGCGAGAGTCTTGATATAATCTTAACATCAAAACAGACTTGTGAGGAAAGACTATGGATAACACATTTGAAATTGTAAAAGAAGTGGTGAAAGACGTATTGAAAATTGATGGTGATGATATCACCATGGAGACACGCTTTATTGAAGATTTGAAAGCAGATTCGATGGATCAATTCTTTTTGATCGATGGCTTCTGCGAGAAGTTCGATATCAACATCACCGATGAAGCCGCCCGCAACATCCACACTGTTGGGGATGCCGTACACGCAATTGATGAAGTGATCAAGTAAAACGTAACAAACCCAATAAAGAGCTGCCTTCTGGCAGTTCTTTTGGTTAATATTCAGGTATCATCGTTTAATTAATAAGGGGATTTCGCTGAGTTTATTTGCCATCAGCACGCCAACGTCTTTCAGAGCACTGGTCTTTTTACCAAGCGAATCCAATGAAAGGCTGCCACTGCGGGAGAAAAACGGTCGTAAGATTGACGTTGCCAGGTTCTCACCAACAACATAAGCAATAACCGGTTTTGTGACAGATTCCATGATCATCGTAGCTGCTCGTATTTCACTATCACCGCCAGGACCACCGACAAGCACAATCTGGTCAGTGTGCGGATCAGCCTCAAACAACTCCAGGCAAGAAAGGAAATCGATACCAATGATTGGGTCATCACCGATGCCTACAGCCGTGCTTACACCGAGCCCCGACTGTTTCAACGTGTCTATCACCTCATAGCAAAGCGTACCCGAGCGTGAGACAACACCCACATTTCCAGGAATAGCGATTTCATTAGGGAAGATGCCCGCATTGGCAATTCCGGGAACAAGCACGCCCGGTGAGTTAGGACCAACCAGGATTGAGTTGCTGGACTGTAAGGCAGAATTGACGACCATCATGTCTTGCAGCGGAATAGAACCGGTAATGGAAATGATGATCTTCACACCGCAATCGATCGATTCTAAAATCGCATCTGCCGTTGAGTGGGGGGGAACAAAAATGACACTCACGTTGGCACTGGTGGCTTCCACGCAATCTTTGACCGTATCGAAAACGGGCAAACGACCATCGTAGCACCACTCGCCACCTTTGCCTGGCGAAGTTCCGCCCACGATCTGGCTGCCAGAGTTGAACATCTGTGAGGCATGGAAACGTCCTCGGCGACCGGTGATACCCTGGACCATGATTCGGGATTCTGTGCCAATCAGTATGCTCATTGCTCTTCTCCCCTCAACCAGCCGACAGCAGCGTTGACAAGAGCCTCGGTGGTGCCAAAAAAGCTCAGATTTTCGTTCTTATGCAGCAAATCGAGACCCGTGTCGCCATTTGTGCCTTCAAGACGGATAAAAATCGGTTTTTTAGGAAGACCTTCTGAGAGCGCCTGGAGCAAGCCATCGGCTACTTCATCGCAGCGGGTCATGCCGCCGAAGATATTGATGATAATTGCTTTGACCCGCGGACTGATCAGCAGCATTTCCAAAGAGGAAGCGATCGAGGTACTGGTGGCACCGCCATGGATGTCGATCATGGCTGCGGGCATCACGTTGAGGGCGATAAGTTCTTCGATCGTCAGATACGCAAGCCCCATGCCATTGACCATGCAGCCAATTTCCCCGGCAAAACCATGGTAATCAACGTCGTACTTTAGTGCCTGGCGCTCTTCCCATCCAAAATAAGACGGGTCGAAGGCATCAGAAAAACTTTCCTGACGGTAGAGTGACTGGCTGTCAATGCTGATTCTGGTATCAAGGGCAAACAATTGGTTTTGCAGGGTCACGACCATGGAATTGATCTCAACCAGCGTGGCATCAAATTTCCGGTAAACTTCGTAGGCTTTGTGCGCAATCAGTTGAAGCTGCTTCCAGAGAGAGGGTTCGATTCCCAGACCGGTCATAACTTCCCGGATCTGGAAATCTTTCAAGCCGGCATTGATATCAATTTTCCGATCGATCGTACGGGCATTCCTGAAAGACTCCGGTTCAAGGAAGGTAGCGCCGCCCGCTTCCGAAAGTCTCAAAAGGGGGGTGCTCTGATTCAGATCAGAGATAATAGCCAGGTAAAACTCTTTTGAGAAAGTGAAAGCCTTTTCGACGAGGATAAACTGAATGGGATGTTGATTCAAAATTAGTTTGAAAATCTGGTTGGCAATGTTTTCAACCTGGTGCTCATCCTGAACAATTCGAACCCCGCCGGCACGACCTCTTCCGGGTTCAAGTGTTTGCGCTTTTAAAACAACCGGGTACCCGATTTCGGCAGCAATTCGTTTTACCTGGACGGCATTGGTAGCCAAAGTGGATGGAGGTAAAGGTATCCCCGCCTTTCTCAATAATGACTTTGACTGATATTCCTGAAGTTTCATGGATTTTCTGACTTTATTATAACAAAACAAAAAGGCTGAAGATAAGCTCTTCAGCCTTTTATTGTATTAATTATCAGGTTACCCGTTGAGGTATTCCTGGAGAGCTTCTTTTGTCAGGCGGTAGGCACTGCCGATCTTGCGAGCCTTGAGCTCACCTGCCGTGATTGCTGCCAGCACATCTTCTTCAGAGACCTTCAAAAAGCCTGCCGCTTCTGATGGGGTCATCACATCGGGCATTGCCCCTGCGCCAGCGGAAGGTGTGGGTTGTGTCTGGGATTGCTGACCCTGGGTCATGCCAGCCAGTGAACCAGCCAAAACATTCCCGACACCCATGCCTGCGCCGATACCAGCCGTCAGACCAGCGCCGCCAGAGGGGTTCTGGGCTGCGTCACGCATGGCATCTGCAGCCTGGAGCTGGGTGTAGGTCTGCATATCGAGCATGCCCATTTCGCGAAGTTCCTTGGCGGATTTGTCTGATGGCTTCAGGTTACCGATGTAGAATGATTTCAAAATCAAGCCAATCGCCAGGAAATCGTCCTGGGCTTTGGCGCGAACAGCAGCACCCAATTCATCGGTCAGCCCGATCAGATCGAGAACATTGTTTTCCGTAGTGGTTTCACCAAGCACGTCCTGCAAACGGGAGAGCAGCATGGTGCGCAGGCGGTTTTCGATGTCTGCGGTCCTGAAACCGCCCAATTGACCGACGATCTGGGTGACGAACTGCTGTGGGTCATTGACCTGGAAACTGTAAGTGCCAAAGCCTTGCAGTAAGGCGATGCCCAAGCCTACACCAGTATTGCGAACAATGATCGGCTGGGGGGTTCCCCATTTGCGATCAGCGAATTCACGCATAGAAACGTAATAAACTTCCGCGGTGAAAGGTGTGCGATCTCCAAAGAGTTTGCCAAGCAAACCGGTGAGGAGGGGAACGTTGGCGGTTGTGATCGTGTGACGTCCTGGACCTAAAACGTCCAGCGCGCGACCATCACGGAAAAACACTGCAGCTTGCGACTCGCGTACGATCACCTGAGATCCGAGACGGAGGTCTGCCACACCAGTTTCTGGAAAACGATGAACGATCTCATCGACCATTTCACTGGGGTACTCAACAACATCAAAAATTCTAGCCATATTAATCCTCCTTCAAGATCAATAATTAGAGTGCGATACCCTTGAGAGCATCAGAGCGTTTGTTGAAAGCATCAACTGCTTCCTGCGAGACGCCAATCAGATGGCGAATGGACGCAGGGAGACCTTCCGTGCCGATTGAAGCGCTGACATTGTCGATTGCGCTTCCGATTACATCGGCATGCTCAAGCAGTGTCAGGTCATATTGATAGATGTTTGCCAGTTCTTCTTCGCGGATTTTGATCGCGTCGAAGATGCCAGCATAGCCATACGAAGCTGTCTTGATTCGGTCAATAAACTGGCGGATCTTGATGGCAGCATTTTCGAGGTCATCGATATATGCCAGACCGCCATTTGAAATAAGATCGCGCTGCAAAGAGGAGATTCTCTGGTATTGAGTCTCGTACTCCTTGGCAACCGTCTCGCGCAGAATTTTGTCAGACATTCGGCGGTCGCCGCGTTCGACATAACCTTTGAATCCTGGAATCTTCGCCAACAACTTTTTGAAGGGATCCTGGTCTCCACTCACGATATTATAAATATCAGACATATTTTCTCCTTTATGAATCAGGTTTTCTGTGATTATGGTATCATCTCAACGACGATCCCACCGTAGAAAATATAAGGTTTTCCAACTTCCAAGTCTTTATTATAATAGATATACTACTACATTTTGAAGGAGTTTGCATGAAGAACGGTCCATTCAAACGTTTGGGACCATTAGAATACTTTTTGATCATCATTTTGATATTGATGATCCTTTTTACCATCTTCACAATATTCTGGCCTGCCATCCAACTTTTTTACGAAAGCACAATCCAATAGCATGCCGTTGCGACCTGTGAAAAATTTTACCCTATCAATCGCCCGTACTGCATTGGATTGGCTTTTTCCGCCAACTTGCCTTGGATGCGGCGAGGAAGGGGTCTTCATCTGCCCGGAATGTTTCAGCAAGATAAAACTGGTTCCCAGGGATGTATGCAATTATTGCGGGGCGTATACCAGCAAAAAGGGCAAATGCGCTAATTGTCATGACCGGCAACTGCCCTATGCCGGTTTCAGAGCTTTCGCTTTTTACGAAGGTGTCATCCGCAAAGCCATTCATCATCTTAAGTATCAAAATGACCTGACAATAGGACGTTACCTGGCGGGGTTATTGACCATGGTCTATCAGCGAACGAACTGGGAAGCCGACCTGGTTGTGCCAATTCCGATTGGCGAGCAAAAAAGATACGAACGTGGTTACAACCAGGCTGAAAGGTTGGCGAAGCCGCTTGCCGAACTGCTTGAGATTCCGTTCACCAGTGAAGCATTGATCAGGATCAATGAAATTTCTTCACAAGTCGGCTTGAACCACGAAGAACGCCGCGAGAATGTGAGAGAAGCCTTTGTCGCCAACGCACGCCTGCTGGAAGGGAAGAAAGTATTGCTGGTTGATGACGTATTTACCAGTGGAGCGACGATGGAAGCCGCTGCTTCAGAAGTCATGGCAGCCGGCGCGACCAGGGTCTTTTGCCTTACTGTAGCCAAGGTAAACAACTTGGTTGATTTAAATTGATTTTTTAACAATGATTAATGTATAATTCCTAAAAATCCCAGGAGGTTAATTATGGCATTAGAAATTGGCATCTATACTAAAGACCTGGAACTCACAGATCGAATCCAAGATTACGTGACAAAAAAAGTAGGAAAGCTGGAACGTTTCCTCAGCGATATTGGAGAATGCCGCGTGGATTTGAGCTATGCAAAGACAGCTCGAAATGCTTCTGACCGTTATATTGCCCAAATCACTATTAGAGGCAAAGGTTTCATTCTTCGTTCTGAGGAGCGGTCAGATAATATGTTTGCTGCTATTGATGCGACAGTAGATAAAATGACCCGTCAGATAGGTCGGTTCAAGGGTAAGCACTGGCGCAAGCGCGTCGGTGAAGCCGAACCAGTTGCCGTACCAGTAGTTGAAGAAGTCGAAGAGGAAATCGTTCCAACCATCGTGCGTCGTAAAACCTTCAATCTCGAGCCTATGCATGAAGAAGAGGCGCTCGAACAACTCGCTTTACTCGGGCACGACGAGTTCTTCGTTTTCTTTAATGTCGACAACGAACGCGTAAACGTGCTTTACCGTCGACGTGACGGCAATTATGGTTTGATCGACCCGGTCATCAAGTAGTAATTACCAGCCTTGTAAAGGCAGTCCAGCAGACTGGACTGCTTTTTGTTTTACAATAAGGTTGAAGCGAGGATTTTAAACATGAGTGCAACAGAAGACAACCAACCATCTGAATTTCAACCGATAAATAAGAAAAAAATCGTTGATGCAGTATCAATGATCCTGTCAGCGATAGGTGAAGACCCCGAAAGAGAAGGGCTGGTACGTACGCCGCATCGGGTAGCAAACGCCTTTGGTGAAGTGTTGGAAGGCTACACGATTGACCCAACCAAACTGATCAACGGGGCGCTTTTTTCGGTTGATTATGACGAGATGGTGGTAGTGAAGGATATCGAATTTTTCAGCCTGTGTGAACATCACATCCTGCCTTTTTTTGGTCGGGCGCATGTAGCCTACCTTCCGCGCAACAAAGTGATTGGTTTGTCGAAGATACCCCGAATTGTGGATATGTTTGCGCATAGGTTACAAGTTCAGGAACGCATGACGCAGCAAATTGCCAAGTTCATCCAGGAAACCATCAACCCGCTTGGGGTGGGGGTTGTGATTGAGGCTCAACACCTGTGCATGATGATGCGGGGAGTCAAGAAAGAACAAGCCTCCATGACCACCTCAGCGATGTTGGGTGGTTTTAGAACCCGCCTGGAAACCCGCATGGAGTTTTTGAACATGCTGCAGAGGTAAAGAGCCGGAGCGATGGGTTTGCTGAGGGGGCTCACTCTTACCGCTTGCACAGCCCTGGAATTCGTCATGAGACGACATGACAACTACCCCCCTTCATTTTCCTTTTACTCAAATGCTTCTCTGCCGGTGGATTTGGACGCCAACGCTCGAGGTTTTGCTGACGAAGTTGGCTTTCTCTATCTTTATCCTGACTGCATCTGCGGGTGTCTCTTCAAAAATTTCGTTTGCCAGGTGCTCAGCTAAGGCCTCAAGGGTGTAAAAATTGCTTTCCTGCACGCTTTTACGAAGCAGTTTTGCAACAAACGAATAGCTGATCGTATCTTCAATTGAATCGCTCTTTCCAACCTTTGCCAGAGGATACTCCAGTTCAATGTCCAGCAGCAATTCCTGGGGGAAATCCCGTTCAGGTTCCTTCACTCCAACAGTTCCAACTGCGACGAGACCGCTGATCAAAATCTTATCCATGATGCCTGCTTTCAAACAATATGTTCGCCGCCATCGACCCTGAGGATCGTGCCGGTCATAAAATCCTGATTGAGAAGATGGAGCACGTTTTCAGCAATGATCTCCGGCGACCCAATATGCCCTAACGGAATTTTTCGAGCCTCAGCCACTTGCTCCATGTCAAGATGCTCATAACCTGCCAGCGGCAGCATAATGCCCGGAGCCACGGCATTGACCGTTATATTGGGCGCAAGTTCAAGCGCAAACATACGGGTCAACTCACATAATCCTTTTTTCGTGAGTCGGTAAGCAAAATGATCGGTTGCTGTGCGGTAGATGTTAGCGTCACAAACATTGACAATTTTGCCATTTTTCTCTGCTGGAAGCTGCTTTACGAAGGCTTTAATCAACCACCAAGGCGCAAAGAGATTGACGTTGAAGGAAGTATGCAGTATGTCAAGATCGGTTTTCAACCCGTTCCCTCTTTTGTAATTACCAGCGTTATTGATCAGGATATCAACGGGACCCAACTTCTCGTTCACTTTTTTCATCAGTTGGTCAATATTCTCAAAATCGGACAGATCATACTGAAAGATCTCAGCTTTCACCTTGAAATCCTGAGCCAGCTGCCTGACCTCGGATGCATCTTCTGCCGACCTGTTGTAGTGAATTGCCACATTGCAGCCTTCTTTTGCCAGGGCAAGCGCAATTGCTCTGCCCAGCCGTATACCGCCGCCGGTAATTAATGCTGTTTTTCCTTTTAAGTCCATGATCTGTCTTTCTTGGTCGGCTATGCCGCCCGGAATTATTATGGTTGATGGTAAAATTTTATCATCGTAAACAGGCAAAGCCAGCCCATGCAAAGGGTCGGCTATTAGATTTTTACTTAGGATTCATCCGGAAAGTTGGAGCGCAATGAATAATTCACAGTCACTCAAAGAACTTGGACAATCGATTTGGTACGACAACATTGAGAGGAGCATGCTCCTGGACGGTACAATGCAGCAGATGATTGATGAGGGGCAGGTCTATGGAGTCACCTCCAACCCAAGCATCTTCGAAGCGGCATTAAAGAACAGCACTGCTTACGATGCTGTACTCCAGACGCTCGCCTGGGCAGGATTAGACAACGAACAGATTTATGCTGAACTGGTAAAGGATGACATCCGCACAACCGCTGACCTGTTTCTGCCGGTCTATGATGCGAATCAGAGTCAGGATGGCATGGTGAGCGTGGAAATCGATCCGTTTCTAGCCTATGACGCCAGGAAATCAATCAATCATGGTCGTGCACTTTGGCAAGAAATTGACCGCAAGAATATCATGATCAAAGTTCCTGCCACAACCGAAGGATTGGAAGTGATCACCGAACTGATTGCTGACGGAATTAATGTCAACGCTACCCTGATTTTTTCGATTGAACGCTACAAAAAGGTTATCGATGCCTACATGAGTGGGCTCGAAAAACGCCTGTCTCGTGGCGAGAGCATTGACAATATCGCCAGCGTGGCATCCTTCTTCGTCTCGCGCATTGACACCGCTGTTGACCAATTGCTGGATGCTGTGAGCGCTTCACCTTCTAATCTGGCACAAGAAGCAGCCGCGGCTAAGGGAAAAGTAGCAGTCGCTAACGCAAAGCTGGCTTACCAGGTTTACCGGGAACTTTTTTCAAGCCCACGCTTTATCGCCTTGCAAGAGAAAGGAGCCAAACCTCAGAAACCGCTTTGGGCGTCCACCGGCACCAAGAATCCAGATTACGCTGACACCTTGTATGTGGACGAGCTGATCGCCGCGAACAGCGTAAATACGTTACCTCCCCAGACACTTGCCGCTTTTTTGGACCATGGCAGAACAAAATTTTCAATAGGGACAAATCTTCAGGAAGCTATCGAAGCGATGGAGGTTCTTAAAAGACTTTGGATCGATTTTTCTGCCGTGACACAACAACTAGAAGATGAAGGAGTGGAAAAGTTCAGGCAGGCTCACAACTCGCTTTTAGAAATCATCGAGACCAAGCGGAAAAATTTCGTCCATGGTTTGGATGGTCTGGCTGCATCATTGCGTGCTGCTCTCAAAGATGCGATTGCCGATGAAAGTGTTAGCAGGATGTACGCTCACGACCCTACATTCTGGACAGATAACGAAGACGGGTTCGAAGAAATCCGAAATCGGCTCGGCTGGCTGGGTTTGCCCTCACAACAGGTCAGCTTAATTCCCGAGTTGGAATCTTTTCGGGACGAACTGCTGGCTGATGGTTTCACCGACGCGTTTGTTTTGGGCATGGGCGGCTCTTCGCTGGCACCCGAGGTGATCAGCCAGGCAATCGCAAAATCTGTTGTACCTGGCAAAGGGCTGCGTTTGCAGATCATCGACACCACCAATCCAGAAGAAATTGCCTTTCGTTGTGAAGGGGTCAATTTGACCCGGACGCTTTTCTTCGTCTCGAGTAAAGGCGGTGGAACCAGCGAGACGCTTGCCGCGATGAACTATTTTTGGTCTGAACTGGAAAGATTGGGCGTTGAGAAACCCGGGTCGAATTTTGTGGCAATAACCGATCCAGAAACCTCGCTCCAGATCCTCGCTGAATCAAAGCAATTCCGAAAAGTTTTTAATGCCCGACCTGATGTTGGCGGTCGTTATTCTGTTTTCACTCATTTTGGATTGGTACCGGCAGCCGTGATGGGAGTTGACATGCAGCGGTTTTTGGCGAATGCGATTGAGGCTGAGAACCAGGGTCTTGAGAATGTCCCTTATTCTTCCAATCCAAACCTGCTATTGGGTTTGCTGATGGGCGTTGCTGCCAATAATGGTAAGGATAAGTTGACCTTTATTGCTGAAAGTTATACTGCTCATCTGGTTCCCTGGCTTGAGCAACTAATCGCTGAGAGCAGCGGCAAGGAAGGCAAAGGTGTTCTGCCAATTGAAGGCGAATCTCAGTTAGAGACACTCGCTTATCCTGCTGACAGGATTTTTGTCTACTTTTCTGTTGATGGCGGGAAGCGAGATTTTGCCTCAGGTCTAAAGGACAGAGGTTTTCCGGTGATTGAAATTGCCATCAAGGATCCTTACCAACTGGCGAAGGAATTCTATAGCTGGGAATATGCCACCGCGATTGCCTGTTCCGTATTAAGAGTGAACGCTTTTGACCAGCCCAATGTTCAATTAAGTAAAACGATCACCAACGCAGTCATTGAAGACTACCAGAAGCAAGGACGTCTCGATGAAGGGCAACCCATTAGGGAAAATGATGAAATTGCTGTCTACGGCGAGTCTGTTACCGGGCTGGAAAACGCCAACAACCTGGACGAGGTTTTGAAAGCTTATGGGCAGACCGTTTTGGAGAACGGTTATATCGCTCTGAATGCTTTCGTCGCCAGGCTCCCGGAAAATGAGAGGTTTTTCGAGAGCTTGCGATCAGACCTCCTGCAGCGGTTTAATAAAGCCACCACACTGGGCTTCGGACCGCGATTTTTGCACTCCACCGGGCAGCTGCACAAAGGTGGGCAGCCTGGCGGGTTGTTTATCACGTTTACCGAGGATAGCTCCGTAGATTTTGAGATTCCAAACAAAGGCATGAGTTTTGCCACACTACAACGCGCCCAGGCTTTGGGTGATATCGAAGCGCTGAGGCAAAAAGGAAAGCGAGTAGTACGCATTCATCTGAAATGATGCGGAAATGATGATGAAAAGTTTGGGCATTGACCACGGAAACGCCCGGATCGGGATTGCCATCAGCGACCCGACCGGCACTTTGGCGCGCCCTTATCAGGTAATTAATCACACTTCCCGCAATGCTGATGCGGTTGTTGTTGCTGAAATTGCCAGAGCGGAAAACTGCCAGGTGATCGTTGTCGGTCTGCCGCTGGATGCCGACGGCAGCGTTGGTCCAAGGGCTCGCTCGGTGAATCGATTCATTGAAGAGCTACACACCCTGACGAATTTGCCTGTGATAGCCTGGGATGAATCCTACTCCACCCAGGATGCAATAAGAGCATCCATTGCCCGTGGTGAAAGAAAAAAGAAACGCCGAACCGACCTGGATGACCAGGCTGCGGCGATCATTTTGCAGAATTTTTTGGATAATAATTCTCAAAAAGACTGTGAAGAGGTGTCTCTATGACCCGAAAACGCAGAAGACTTCCAGTTTTGTTGATCATCTTTTTCGTCCTGGCAATCGGATTGGTCTTATTTATGATGTACGCTGTTTACAGCAACAGCCAGGTCTTCGGCGCACCTGGGGAAGATGTGCACCTGCTCAACAACCTGCGTTATTCGATCCGTTTGTTTTTAAACCAGGATTTGCTACAGAATGATCAAGTTTTTGAAGAACGAAAATTTACCATTTCTAATAATGACAGTGCCAGGGATGTTTGTCATAAATTGGAGGCTGAAAGTTTTATTTTTTCTGGCACGGCAATATGTGATTATTTAATTTACAAAGGGCAGGATCGAACGCTCAGCCCGGGAACCTACACCTTAAAATCCGGCATGAACTCGATACAGGTTGCCAATTTCATCGCTGAAAGGGAGAACCAGGATCTCCGGTTCACCATTTTTGCCGGATGGCGGCTGGAAGAAATTGCAGAAATCATCGGACAACTGGGTTTACCATTCAGCGGTCATGAATTCTTATCGTACGCTTACGCCCCTCCCGTTGAAATCGCACAGGTTGTCAATCTGCCAGCTCATAGGTCGCTTGAGGGCTACATGCATCCTGGTTTCTATAGCCTGAAACCTGATATTTCGCTGGAGGAATTCGTTTTACAGTCTATAAGTCGAACCCATGCCGTGATCCAGGAGGCGAGTCAGCTTCTCAACGCTCAAAGCAGCACGCTGTCTTATGACGAGTTGATCATTTTGGCATCGATCATTCAAAGGGAAACACAGCACCCAACCGAAATGTCCACGATAGCTTCAGTTTTCTTCAACCGCCTGGCAATTGGCATGAGACTGGAGACCGACCCGACTGTGCAATACGCCCTTGGATACGATTTAGCCCAGGGAACCTGGTGGAAATCTCCACTCACTTTTGCCGATCTTGCAGTGGTATCCGACTATAATACCTACCAGGTAAAGGGTTTACCTCCAGGCGCAATCAGCAACCCGAGTCGGGAGACGATTATGGCTGCTTTTGCACCCGAACAGACCGGTTACTATTTTTTCCGTGCAAAGTGCGACGGAAGCATGACACATAATTTTGCAGTAACTTTTGAAGAACACCTGGCTAACGGGTGTGAGTGAGGAGGAATTATGATAGTTTTAGGCATTGATATTGGCGGTTCCGCAACAAAAGGCGCCCTGGTCGACACCGAGACCGGGCAATTGGTTTCCGAAAGGTTTCGGCACAAAGGTGATAAAACCAAGAAGCCCAAGGAGATTGTCAAAGATATCCGAAGTATCGCTAAAGAGCTGAATTACACCGGAATTATTGGCGCTGGCTTCCCGGGTATCGTCAAGAATGGGGTGATCGGGACCTCGGTCAACCTGCACAAAGATTGGGTTGGAGCCAATCTGGCAAAGATGATTGAGGATGAAACTGGCAATAAAGCCTACATACTCAATGACGCCGATGCGGCTGGCACAGCCGAGTTTCGCTTTGGTTCCGAAGAAGCTCACCTGGCAGACGCGGTTATGTTTTTAACCATTGGCACCGGGATCGGTTCAGCAATTTTTGTTGAAGGTAAGTTGCTGCAAAACACTGAACTGGGGCATATGTCATTGGGAAAATATACGGTCGAAGAGCACTCCTCGGCTGCTGTGAAAACACGTGAGAAGCTGACCTGGAAACAATGGGCATTGCGCTTTAACGAAGGCTTGAAGGCATATGAATTTTTATTGAATCCTGATTTGTTTATCCTGGGTGGTGGCATCAGTGCCCGCTTTGACAAGTATGCCAAATACTTCACCGTGAAAACCAAGGTCATCCCTGCCAAACTGGAAAACCTGGCTGGCATCATCGGTGCAGCAGTTACCGCTCAAGAAAAACTGGGTTGATAATTTTCAAACCATGCTAAAGGCAGGTATGGAATAGTGCCTGCTTTTTTTACTATTGGCAGCCATGGCGATTAATGACCGAAGATAACCACAAATCAACCTACATACTGCTTCTTATCGGGATACTGGCGGTCTCCACAGCTGCGATTCTGATTAAATCAGCACTGCCGTTTGCCAGCCCGATTGCTGTCGCTTTTCACCGGCTGTTTTTTTCGGCGATCATAGCGATTTTTATTTTTGTTCTCACCAAAAGGGCAGAATGGGTTCCTATCAACCGCAGCCAGTCAGGCTTGCTGGTGCTTTCCGGCATCTTCCTGGCGCTGCATTTTGCCTTGTGGACCTGGTCTTTGGACCTGGTTTCGGTGAACAGTTCGGTCATTTTTGCCACCACCTCTCCTTTATGGGTGGGCTTGCTGTCGCCCCTGGTTCTCAAAGAGCGCGTTCCCAGGCGTTTCTATGTTGGTGTTTTGTTTGCATTTATGGGAGGCTTGCTCATCGCGATTTTGGGGAACAACAATGGCGGGTCAAGCACGCTGCCCGGGCTGCTGATGGCGCTTTTCAGTGCCTGGATGATCGCCGGGTACCTGCTGGTGGGCAGAAAAGTATCCAGCCAGATGTCCACAGAGCAATATGTCAGCATCGTCTATTCCGTTGCTGCGCTTGTATTGGCAGGTATGATGCTGGTCATTGATAAAGGCTATCAAACCTACTCGCCAAGGATTTACATTATCTTCCTGCTTCTGGCGCTGGTGCCGCAAACTCTCGGACATACTTCGATGAACAAGGCGATGAAACACCTACCAGCCCGAATTGTTTCCCTGGCACTGTTGTTTGAACCGGTAGGATCGAGCATTCTGGCAATTTTATTCTTAAAAGAAATACCGTCAGCGGTTGAAATTGCTGGCGGTATCCTGATTCTGTTCGGCTTGTTCTTTGCTCTCAGTGCCAAGCCTAATGCGGCTTGACTCCCTCGCCCTGCTGTTGGTTGAGCCAATGCGTATAGCGATTCTTTTCTTGCTCTAATAGCCGGCTGTAGAGCAGATTCATCTTTCTGATTTTGCTGTTCAACATAGAAGTCAGCGCCTGGGGCTGCATTCGCCACTTCCAGTTGCCTGAGGTTGTTCCTGGAAGGTTGATCCGCGTTTCTGAACCCAGTCCCAGAAAATCCTGGATTGGGGCAACCGCGTATTGGGCAACCGATTGCCAGAGTGCTCTGATCATGGCTTGCGCCACCTGATCAGCTTCTTCGAAGTCCAGATACTCTCTGCAAAATTTCTGCTCAGTCTCAGCAGCGTCGTCATACCAGCCGCGGGCTGTGTTGTTGTCGTGAGATCCAGTGTAAGCAAAACAATGCACTGGATAGTGGTGGGGCAGGAAGTCATCTTCCGGATCACCAGAGAACCCAAACTGCAGAATTTTCATACCGGGCAATTCAAAACCATCTCGGAGAGACTCAACATCTTCGGTGATTACACCCAGGTCTTCAGCAATAATGGGCAGTTCAGGGAAGTTGAGTTTCAGTTCGTTGAATAATTCCACAGCCGGTCCAGGCACCCATTCGCCCTCGATGGCAGTTGTATTGCCAAACGGCACATGCCAGGCAGCAGCAAAACCTCTGAAATGATCCAGGCGCACCATATCCACCAACTCAAGCGTGGCTCCAAGTCGGGAAACCCACCACTCAAACCTGGTATCAATGTGATATTGCCAGTCATAAAGCGGGTTGCCCCACAATTGTCCTGTGGCGGAGAAGTAATCCGGCGGAACCCCGGCGACAAAAGTCGGGCTCAGGTCCTCGTCCAGTAAAAACAACTCTGGTCGCGCCCAGACATCCGAGCTGTCCAGTGAGATCACAAATGGCATATCGCCGATGATTTCGACTTTCTTTTCTACCGCGAAAGCTTTGAGGCGTAACCATTGCCTGAAAAAGAGGAATTGGTTGAACTTGTGTTTGGCGATTTTATCAGCAAGCATGGTTTTGGCTTCTTCAATCGCGATGGTTTTCCTGGTCTTGAGTGGTTCGGGCCAGTCGACCCAGGGGTGCAGATCCTGGGTCTCTTTAATCGCCATGAAGAGGGCGTAGTCATCCAGCCAGGCTTTTTTCTGGTCACAGAAACGGTCGAATTCAGCCTTAAGCAGAGAGTCTCCCTGCTTGGTGAAAGCATCGAAGGCTTTGTTGAGTAAATGCGTTTTCCATTCGATCGCCGGACCGTAATCGATGTCACCGACCGGAAAAAAAGGTCTCTCTTTAAGGTCATCGCTGGTAAGCAGTTCGTCTTCCAGCAGCACCACTGGGCTGATCAGGAAGGGGTTGCCGGCAAAAGCAGAGAAACATTGATACGGTGAATCTCCATAGCCGGTCGGTCCAAGTGGTAAGATTTGCCATAACTGGGTGCCGCTTTTATTCAAAAAATCGACCCAGCGATAAGCTTCAGGTCCGAGATCTCCGATACCATCCGGTCCAGGCAGGCTGGTTGGGTGGAGTAAAATGCCTGATTTTCTGACTAATTTCATAAAAAACATCCTTAACTAAAGTGATTTGTAAACATCCAGGTACTTTTTAGCGGATGTCTTCCAGCAGAAATCTGTGGTCATGGCATTGTTCTGCATCAATTGCCAGGTTTCCTGGTCTTCAAATGTGTCCAGCGCCAGGTTCAGGCTCTCTATCAAGCCAGCCGTTGTTTTCTCGGTATACAGGAAACCAGTCGCGGTTTCAGGGTCAGCCGAAAAATCACGGATTGAGTCTGCCAGCCCACCCGTGGCTGTTGCCAGGGGCAGGTTGCCATAACGCATGGCAAACATCTGCGAAAGACCACAGGGCTCGTAAAGCGAGGGCATCAAAAAGATATCGCCAGAGGCATATAGCACCCGCGCAATCACGTCATCATACTTGATGAAACTGGCAACTCGATCCGGATAATCCTCAGCCAGCTTGCGCGCTTTTTCCTCCAACTCAGGGCTTCCTGAGCCTAACAAGGCGAATTGCCAGGTGCGGTCGATCAGTTGCGGTAAGGCTTCCAGGATGGAGGGTACCCCTTTTTGCTCTGACAAGCGAGTGACAATGGTGATCAAGGGAATCTGCTCGTTTACCTTAAAATCGAGCGCTTCCTGTAGGTCGAGTTTGTTGCTTACCCGCTCTGAAAGCTCGGAAACCGAGAAGTGATGGGAAATTGCTTTATCTTCAGCCGGATTCCAGAGGTCTTCGTCGATGCCGTTCAAGATTCCCATAACCTTATCGGCGTGTTTTTGAAGATAAACCTCCAACCCACAGCCATATTCCGGAGTCAGGATCTCCCGGGCGTAGCCTGGTGAAACGGCAATGATTTTATCTGCTGACGCCAGACCCATCGGCAAGGGAGTGAACTTAGCCCAGTCAGGCAGGTCGGGGTCATCGCTGGGGGTAAATCCGAGCTGGTTCATTGCCTCCTGCGAGCCCCATCCGTTGTAGGGCAGGTTGTGGATCGATAGAACAGTCTTTATGCCTTTGAAAAAGGGATCATTATTGTACGTTGTCGCCAGGGCATGGACTGCCAGGGCAGTGTGCCAGTCGTTTGCATGCAGGACATCCACTTTCCAATCCAGGTAGCGCATTGCTTCAAGCAATGCCAATGAGAAACTGGCATATTTCAAACCATCCAGCTGCCAGTCGCCGTGATAGACTGGCGATTCGTGATTGATGAAGGGGTTGTCGACGAGGTAAACCGGGACGCCGTCAATATCCGAAACAAACAGTTCGCATTCAATATGCTGGGTATTCGCCAGAAACGAAAAATCACCGATTTTCTTCCTGGGTGGGTTCTTTGCCTTGACCACAGCATGGAAAGGCATGATTGTACGAATATCGATATGATCGGCAAAATTAGCGTGCAGCGAAGCCGGCAGAGCCCCGCCAACATCGCCCAGACCACCTACCTTCGCAAATGGAGCTGCTTCTGCAGTGGCAAACAATACATTGATTTTTTCAGTTCGCTTAGTCATTGACACCTAATTCTCCTTCATTTGATTTTCAACCATCTCGAGATAGTCTACCGTTACAAGGTTGGGGTCAGTAACACCCAATTTATTGAAAAGATCATTGATCAGCGCTGATTTTTGATAGGCGTCTTCCCGGCTCCAGGTGCGGCTCTTGATTTCAAGGAACTTACCCAGCTGTGGTTTGATAAGCGTATCGAGATTAACAAAGAATTCGGTACCTTCCAACTCAATCAGGAAACGCAGTCGGTCTTTCTCAATTTCAACCGATTTCGTCGGCTTGAAGTACTCGGTATAGAATCGCAAGCTGTGCGTCGCCGGGGCGTAATAACGCGTCCGGGAGAGCAGTACGTCTTGCTCGTGATCGCTTTCTTCATCCATACGTTCGCCGATCAGCGTCAACCGTGATCGGACACTTGCGATCTTGCCTTTTTTGTCCAGGAATCCGTCTTCCCTGTAGCGCAGCCGACCCTGCTTTTCGTCCTCAAACTCAAAATAGGTGTCAAATTCGTGATAATGTCGCCTTCGCAGAATCTTGATGCCCTGATTTTCCAACGCATCGATAATAGCGCTTCTGTCATCGATGGGCACTTTTGCCTGGATTTCAAAACTCTCTTCTTCGGCGGCTCCGCCAATAGCAATCAGCTTCGAGTAGACCGATTCTTCGCGTCCCCGCAGGAAGGTATCGATTCTTTCTGCTACGATGGTTGCTTTAGTGATCAGCTCTTCTTCATCGAGGGTCAACAGCTGCTTGTCGCGCATCAGCCAGGAGCCGTTTACCATCACATCGGTAACGTCGGTTGACTTGGACGCGTAGATGATCTGGGCATAAACGCTATCAGAATTACGATAAAAGCGCGGTTGGTTGTGGATCGGGCTCAGGTCCACCAAAATCAGGTCCGCCCTTTTTCCTCGTTCGAGGCTGCCAGTGATTTCGCCCAGATGAATCGCTTTAGCACCGATGCTGGTTGCCATTGCCAATACTTGTTTGGCTGGCAGAGCGGTGGGGTCTTCGGCGGTTGGTTTGGCGATCAGGCTGGCAAGGCGCATTTCCTCAAAGAAATCGAGATCGTTATTCGAGCCGGAACCGTCAGTGCCGATGCCAACGTTGCAGCCAAGTTCCATCATCTTCGCAACCGGGGCAAAGCCGGACGCAAGCTTTAAATTCGAGGAAGGATTGTGGGCGATGCCGGCACCGGCATGCATCAGGGAACGAATTTCACCCTGGTCAAGGTGCACACAGTGGGCGGCAATCAGTTTTGTGTCAAGGATGCCGAACCTTCGAACGTAGGGCACCACTGGAATGCCGTGATCGTCGCGCACGTTTTGCACCTCGTCGGCGGTCTCTGATACGTGAAAATGCACGATCGTGTCAGTGTCCTGAGCCAATTTCACCACAGCCGTCAGAACATCTGGTGTGCAAGTATATACCGCGTGAGGTGCAATTGCCGGAACGATCAATGCATGCCCCTTCCATTTGTCGATCAAAGCACGGCAATGGTCCAGGGCTTCCTCAAAGGATGATGCATCCGGGGTAGGGAACTTCATCACGGTCTCACCGACAACGGCACGCATGCCAGCCTCAGCAGCGGCTTCGGCGACATCATCTTCAAAGTAATACATGTCATTGAATGTAGTGACGCCAGACCGGATCAATTCTGCGCAAGCAAGCTTGGTGCCCAGCCGAACAAATTCCGGAGACACGAACTCTCGTTCAACTGGCATCATGTATCCCATCAACCAGACATCCAGGCGCAGGTCGTCTGCCAAACCTCGAAGCAGGCTCATGGGCACATGTGTGTGCGTGTTTACGAGACCGGGCATAAGCACTTTTCCACCGCAATCGATTACTTCGCGAGCCTGGTACTTCTCAACTAATTGATCTTCATCACCAACTTCGACGATTTTGTCATCCTGGACCGCTACAGCACCGGGTTCGTAGAGAGTGTAGACCGAATCCATGGTCAAGACAATGGCATTTTTCAAGAGAGTGTCAATAGGTGTCATCATGTTCCTTTCAGATGTTTCAGCCTGGTACGGACCTGATCGAGTCCGACATTGAGCGCCCAACGTCCGGCATCTCCGGGAGGTCCGCTGTAGAAGCGCTGGTATTCCTGTATGGTCCCGGAATGCAGCAGGGCAACGTACAGTTCCTGGTGTTCTTCAACGGGAGTCAGCATGACCCCCAGCACAAAATCTGCTTGTTTTTTGTCACGATATTCTTGCATTAACACTTTGAAGGTATCATGGGTGACATCCACATCCAGCAATTGTCCGGAGAGGAATTCAGAAGTGAGGTGCTGAGACATTGCTTCATAAATTAGGGCATCGGTGCCTACCTCCAGCACACATAGCGTCATGTTCTGGGCAAGCAATTCGGCGGCAACCACCGATTGGATTGTGTCTTCGTTTTCGCCAAAGATGTAGTCTGCCAGCTTTTCACGAATTTCCTGCAGCACAGGCTCCATCATCCGCCGGGCTTCTTCTGTCGAGCGTGCTTTGGCTGTTACCCTGACATCAGTCTGACCAGGGTGTGCAAGCAAACCCACCGATGGGTTGGTGAGGGTCTCCATTTCACCGATGATCTCATCAATGCTGGATTCGCCCAAAGAGACTGTGTGAATCACCCAGGGCAAAATAATTTCATCTTCGAGCTGGTAACGCTCTTTCAGATATTCGACCACAAAGGTATTCATGATGTGTTCCATCTCACGGGGGACACCAGGAAGTGAGATCACAGTTTTCGTGCCCAACTCGACAGCGAAAGCCGGCGCGGTACCAACATCGTTTCGTATCGAAAAGGCATTCTCAGGGAGAAAAGCCTGGCGTTTATTGTTTTCGGTTGGCGTGCGCCCGTAGAGTTTGAAACGCTCGAGGACTTGTTTCCACAATTCTTCCCTGTAAACCAGGTTGACATAAAACGTGTCAGCCACTGCCTGTCGGGTTGCATCGTCGACAGTAGGACCGAGACCGCCGGTTGTAATGACCACGTCGGCGCGCATCAGTGCTTCCTGAATCGTCGCCGAGATACGTTTTGCATTGTCTCCAACAGTTGTAAGACGATAGAGGTCGATACCGATGTCGCGTAAGGCGCGGGCAATATAACGGGAGTTGGTGTCCTGAATTTCACCAAGGAGTAATTCGGTGCCGATAGTTACAATTTCTGCAACAGCCATTGGATTCCTTTTTTGAAAATGTTATACCCCTTGAGCGGGATTGTTTGTTTATTTTATCTTAAAATCAATTATCTTTGTCTGTTTCTTCCCTTTTCAGGGAGTTCAAGAAGGTTATACTACTCGCATGACCACGGACAAACGATATCGCAAGAAACTGGGAGCCTGGGGAGAGACCTATGCTGCAGGTTACCTTGAAAAGCTGGGTTACGAATTACTCGAAAAGAACTACCATACCCGTTATGGGGAGATTGACCTGATCATGAAATCGGGTGGGCAGCTGATTGCGGTGGAAGTCAAGACGCGTAAATCGAAGGCATACGGTATCGCCGAATATAGCATCACTCAAAAAAAATACCAGGCGATGCAAGCAGCGATGTTCGTTTACTTTGAAAACCACCCCGAGCTGGACCCCGACTGGCAGTTGGACGTATTGATCATTGAGACAGTCGATCCTGGAAAACCTGAGATCATCCACTATCAAAACGTTTACCTGGATTATTTAAATGAGTGAGCGCAAACCAAAACTGATCATGTTGATCGGACCAACCGCTTCAGGAAAGACCGGGTTGGCAATCCGGCTCGCCGAGGCATTGAACTCTGAAATCATCTCCGCTGATTCACGTTATCTCTACCGGCAATTGAATATTGGTACCGCCAAGCCAACTCCTGCTGAGCTCGCGCGGGTTAAGCACCACCTGGTCAATGTAGCCGATCTGGACCAACCCTGGAGCATCGGGGATTACAAAACTGAGGCTGAGGACCTAATTCTGAGCCTGAACGCCGATGGGAAGATACCGGTTCTGACAGGTGGAACAGGACAGTACATTCGTGCGATCAGGCAGAATTGGCAAATACCCGAACTGGAAGCTGATGATCATCTGAGAAGCACGATTGAAAAAGTTGGGGAATCCATAGGTTATGACCAGCTTTATGAGATTCTGAAAGTCCTTGACCCCGAAGCAGCTGGTTTTATCGATTACCGCAATCATCGCCGCACCGTAAGAGCGCTTGAGGTTATCTTTAAAACGGGTGAGAAATTTTCGGCTGTTCGCTTAAAAGAGACTTCTCCTTTCGAAATCCTGATCATCGGGCTGCAACGACCGCGTGAGGAACTGTATCGACGAATTGATACCCGTATTGATCAGATGCTGAATGAGGGCTTCCTGGAAGAGGTCCGTGACCTGCTTGAGCGAGGCTATAAAAATGCCTTGCTGAAAATGGGTGTAATCGGCTACAGCGAGCTGATCGCCTTCTTAGACGGCGAGATCAGCCTGGAAGAGGCTGTCGTCCTGATCAAACGCAACACTCGTAAGTACGTCCGCCGGCAGGCAAACTGGTTTAAGTCCGCCGATCCTGAGATTCACTGGTTAAATGCACAAGACCCAGCCATCCTGGAAAAGATGCTGGATCTTGTAAGAGTCAAATTCAAAACGATTTAGATCGCGTCGAGGTAGGGAATCCCCTGGTTCTTTTCGTTTACAGGCGGGAAGAGTTGTTCGAACTCTTCCTTCGATAGCGTTTCAACTTCCAATAGTTTTTCAGAAATTTCAATCAGCTTTTCCTTATTTTCTGTCAAAATTTGCTTCGCGGTTTCATAAGCATCATCGATGAGTTTGTGTACTTCCTCGTCGATGGTCTGGGCGACAAGCTCAGAGTAGTCGCGCTGTTCCGATATCTCCCGACCGAGGAATACCAGTTCTTCCTTTTGTCCGTACACCATGGGACCCAGCTTCTCGCTCATACCCAGGCGAGTCACCATTCGCCGAGCCAGTTTTGTTACCCGTTCAAGGTCATTCGATGCGCCGGAGGTGATATCGCTGAACATGATCTCTTCAGCTGCACGACCGCCAAGCATGGTCGCCAGGTCCGAAAACAGCATCTTCTTCGATTCCAGGTATTGATCTTCAAGCGGCAGCGAGAGTGTGAAACCACCCGCCATTCCGCGTGAGATGATCGATACCTTTTGAACCGGGTTGGCTTCAGGCAAAACGCTGGTGACGATCGCGTGACCAACCTCGTGGTATGCCACAATTTTCTTCTCCCGGGGGTTCATCAGCTTACTCTTGCGTTCAGGACCGGCAATAACCCGCTCGATCGATTCTTCGAATTCGTCGCGGGTGATGATTTTTTTATTGCGGCGGGCAGCAAGAATCGCGGCTTCGTTGACCAGGTTTTCTAGGTCTGCGCCTACAAAACCAGGTGTCGAACGGGCAATTTCACCCAGGTCAACTTTAGGATCGACCGGTTTGCCCCGAGTGTGTACCTTCAGGATCGCTTCGCGACCGTTTTTGTCGGGCTTGTCCAGCATTACACGCCGGTCGAAGCGACCAGGGCGCAGCAGGGCAGGGTCGAGGATATCGGGGCGGTTGGTCGCGGCGATCACGATCACATTAGTATCGGTGCCGAAACCATCCATTTCAACCAAAAGCTGGTTGAGGGTCTGTTCGCGTTCATCATGGCTGCCGCCAAGTCCAGCACCACGGTGACGACCCACAGCATCGATTTCGTCAACAAAAACGATACAGGGGGAGTGCTTTTTGGCTTCGTCAAACAGATCGCGAACACGGCTGGCACCTACACCAACGAACATCTCGACAAATTCAGAACCTGAAATCGAGAAGAAGGGCACGCCAGCTTCCCCTGATACGGCTTTTGCCATTAGGGTTTTGCCAGTACCGGGTGAACCGACCAGCAAAACACCTTTCGGGATGCGTGCGCCAAGCGCGATGAATTTTTGGGGTTCCTTGAGAAATTCAACCACTTCCTGCAACTCTTCCTTGGCTTCGTCCACGCCGGCAACATCGTCAAATGTTACCGTTGGATGTTCGCCGGTCAGCATCTTGGCACGTGATTTGCCAAATTGCATGGCAGCGTTGTTAGAGCCTTGCGCCTGGCGGATGAACACCCAGAACAGCAGCCCCATGAGAATGAAGGGCAGAAAGTTGATCAGCAAGGTAGCGGCATTTGCCCAAAAACCAGGGAGCATAACTTCAATTTTCAGGTTAGGGTCGCGCAGCTTTTCAGGGGAAACACCCAGCAAAATCAACTCTTCGATCAGGCTGGTATTGGGGTCTTTTACAGTGGTCGCGGCGCCGCGATTGGTGATGTCGCGATAAGTGACGTTGATATCGTCGCCCTTGATTTCAATTTTCCCAACCAGATCAGCTTCCACATCTGCTGCCAACTGGTTGATCGGTATCGCCTGGGTGCCAAAGGCTTGTTCCTGGAAGCCATAAAAAACCATCGCGACAATAGAGAAAAGCAATAGTGCCGAGATGAAAAAAGATTGATTGCGAGATTTCAATATTGCCTCCGTTCAGCGGGAATATCCGCCGGACTAAAATTATACCAATAAGCCTGATTGTATAAACAGCTTGAACAATAGAAATGTTGCTTTCTGATAATTTTCTGATATCAACTCAGGGGTTCAGTTTCGTGACAACGCCCACAGCCAATATTTGGGTCTCGCACGGGTTCATGTGCTTTGGAGCACCAGGCTTTGACCTTCATCTTTTTCTTAAACAGACCCTTACCAATGGAGACGGAGTAGACCAGATTATTGCAAGAGTTGTTTCGCAAATAATCGGGCAGTGGGCAACTTGAACAAAACTGGGAGGTCCAGACTTTTCTGTCTTCGGGGCTGCTCAGTGCCCGGCATTCTTCAAAATTGCGACCGCGATAATAATCCCCGTAGAAAAATTTGCACTCGCGTCCGTCCGGAATTCTCATCAATATTCAGCCATTCTAAACCCGCGTAACATATTCGCCTGTGCGGGTGTCGACGCGAATTACATCGCCCATATTAACAAAAGCGGGAACCTGCACCTTCAACCCAGTATCTGTGACTACATGCTTGGTTAAACCCGTGGCAGTATTTCCGCGTGCAGCAGGTTCTGCCTCAATCACTTCCAGGTCTACTGTTGTTGGCAGCTCGATATCAAGCGGTTCGTTGCCATAATAGGTCAGCTTGACTTCCATGTTTTCTTTGAGGAAACCTTCATATTCAGTCACAAGGGAAGCCGGAACAGCCGGTTGCTCAAAGGTGTCCATATCCATGAAATAGAAGAAATTTTCATCACGGTAGAGATATTGCACATTGTGATAGTCCAGTCGAATATCCTGAACACGATCGCTGGAGATAAAGGTCATTTCCAGGGTGGTGCCTTTGCGCAAATCACGCGCTTTGATGCGGATGGTGGCGCTGCCGCGACCAGGTTTGTTGTGTGAATATTCTAAAACTTTATAAAGGCTGCCATCTTGTGTAAAGGTTACGCCTTTTCTTAACTCATTAACTTCGATCATAAAAAAACCTCTTTCGTCTTGAGACTTAGCCCACGAATTATAGCGCAACTCCCGACCAATTAGCAACCAGTTCTTAGCTAATCGGCGCTTTTTATGGGTAGAGTGATATATTTCAAGTAAAATTAGTAACCTATTCTCGTCATTTTTGTTATTAATGGTAATACATACTGGTTTTAAAGCTTTCCGGAGGCTTCATGCTCGAAATATTGAATGTAAACACAAAATCTCTACAGAAAGAATTCGTAGAATTCCAATATAAGTTGTACGAAGATTGTCCCCAATTTGTCCCGCCATTCAGGTCTGATATTTTCATGATGATGAACAAGGAAAAACATCCTTTCTATGATCATTCCGATTCGGATCATTTCATTGCCAAGCGTGATGGAAAAGTTGTCGGCAAAATCGCCGCGTTGGAGAATAAACCCTTCAATGAATTTCATCATGTCAAAGACGCTCAGTTTTACCTGTTTGATTGCATCGATGATCAGGAAGTTGCCAACGCCCTTTTTGATAAGGTCACCGAATGGGCGCGGGGCAGGGGGCTCACGCATATTGTCGGACCGAAAGGCTATGGTCCGCTGGATGGATATGGCATCCAGGTGGAAGGTTTTGAACACCGCCAGATGATGAACATGATGAACTACAATTATCCCTACTATCAGCAGCTGGCAGAGAATTATGGCTTTGTTAAAGAGGTTGACTTTGTTTCCAGCTATCTGGAACCGCAAAATTACGAACTGCCCGAAAAGATCAAAAAAGCTGTCGAAATCGTGAAAAAGCGCGGTAGACTCAGAGTTATGAACTTCCGCAACAAAAAGCATGTTATTGAATGGAAATACAAGATCAAGGATGCCTATAACCGGGCATTCGTTCACAATTGGGAATACTATCCACTTTCTGACAGAGAACTTGATTATGCTGTCGACAATGCGATTCAGGTCGTGGTGCCAAGTTTGCTCAACATCATCCTGAATGAAGATGACGATATTGTCGGTTTTGTGCTCCCATTCCCGGATGTTTCGGCAGCCATGCAAAAAAACAAGGGCAGGCTCGGTCCGGTTGGCATCATTCGTTTACTGCGCGAGCTCAAGACCACGCAATGGCTCGATTTCAACGGCATCGGAATTTTGCCGGAATACCAGGGCATGGGCGGTAATGCCTTATTAATGGATGCCTTATTAAAAGCTGCCCAGGCTGACAAGCGGTTCATTCACTCTGAACTGACCCAGGTCGCCGAAACTGCCATCCAAATGCGCAAGGATCTTGATAACCTGGGTGTCAGGTATTACAAAAACCACAGAGTTTACGGAAAAAACATAGACTGAGCAAAGAGAGTTTAATATTAAAACTGCCTGGTCTCAGGCAGTTTTTTGATAATTACAGGGTAAAATAGAAGAAAAGCGGGTGATGGGATTCGAACCCACGAATGTTAGCTTGGGAAGCTAATGCCTTACCACTTGGCAACACCCGCGTGAGTTCATTATTTTACCTTGTTTTTATTATATTGGTAGACCTGCATGGCAAGAAAAACAACATCTGAAGCAGAGCAATTTGTCAAAAGCCGGAAGAATTCGTTCCTTGCGTCATTTCAAGGCGTTGCTTATGTGATGAAGACCCAACGAAATGCCTGGATCCATCTCGCATCGACAATTATCGTCATTGCGGTCAGTGCCTTTCTCAGGTTGGAAATAACCGAGTGGGTCCTCATATTGCTGGTTATCGGGTTGGTTTGGGCGGCAGAATTCTTCAACACTGCCTTTGAAGTGCTTGTGGATCTTGCCAGCCCTGAAGTGCATCCGCTGGCTAAGATCAGCAAAGATGTTGGTGCGGCTTCCGTTCTGATTGCTGCCATATTGGCTGTAATTGTTGGAATTTTAGTTTTGGGACCGGCAATCATACGAAAGTTTAATGTTTTTGGTTAATCTTAGAGGTTGTAAATCAAAAAGACAACTGTATACTTAAGTAAAATTTAGGATGAATTTATTGGAGGAATGAATATGTTTGATGAACCTATTAATGTAACTGACGCTGCTTTCGAGAAGACTGTTTTGGAAAATAAGCTTCCCGTCATCGTGGATTTCTGGGCCCCCTGGTGCGGTCCCTGCCGTATGGTCGCACCAATCTTGGACAAGATTGCCAAGGAATATGCCGGCAAACTGATCGTTGCCAAGGTGAACACTGATGAAGAACAGGAATGGGCAGGAAAATTTGGCGTACAGGGAATACCAACAATGCTCATGCTCAAAGATGGCAAGATCATACACCGTCAGGTGGGTGCGCTGCCCGAACCAATGTTGAAAGATACGGTCAATCAGTTTCTTGAAGTAGCCCAGGGCGGTTAGCAAGTCCACAAGACAAACAAGAAGAGCCGCAAAAAATACAGCGGCTCTTTTGTGTTGTTCTTTTGCTATGAGCTAATCGGCAGACGTTACAGTGCGCTTGCGCACAATATCAGCACCGAGCAGCTGCAGTTTTTCATCAATACGCTCGTAACCCCTGTCAATTTGCCCTACATTGCGTATAGTAGATTCGCCCTTGGCAGATAAAGCAGCGATGACCAACGCGATGCCAGCACGGATATCCGGGCTGTCGAGCTTTTCAGCATTTAGACGGGTGGGTCCGTTGACAATGCAGCGGTGGGGATCACACAAGACGATCTGTGCGCCCATCGCAACCAGTTTATCGATGAAAAACATCCGGCTGGGGTACATCCAATCGTGGAATAGGATGGTTCCTTTGCACTGGGTGGCGATCACGATCGCAATGCTCATCAGGTCAGTGGGGAAGGCTGGCCATGGCATGACGCTGATTTCGGGAATGGCATTGCCCAGATCAGGCTGGATTGCCAGCGACTGGTTGGAAGGCACGATAATATCGTCCCCTTCGAAGATCATCTCCACTCCCAGCCGCCGCAAAACAAGCTGGATCATGCGCAGGTATTCCACGCCGGCATCAATGATGCGGATTTCACCACCAGTCACAACGGTTGCGCCAACGAAACTGATCACTTCCAGGTAGTCTGGTCCGATCGTAAAATCGGTGCCGTGCAGCTCTTCAACGCCCTCAACCGTCAAAACATTCGAGCCAATGTTATCAATTTTTGCTCCCATGGAAATCAACAAGTGGCAAAGCTGCTGAATGTGGGGTTCAGACGCGGCGTTACGTATATGTGTGGTGCCCTTCGCAAGAACGGCAGCCATAATGGTGTTTTCGGTCGCGGTCACGCTGGCTTCATCGAGCAGGATGTCGGCACCGACCAAACCTTCGGTCGAGAATTCGAAGTAATCTTCATACTCGAATTTTGCACCCAACTTTTCCAGCGCCAGAATGTGCGTGTCTACCCGTCTGCGCCCGATCACGTCGCCACCTGGAGGGGGCAGTCGCAAACCGCCATAGCGGGCTGTCATCGGTCCGGCGAGCAAAATTGATGCCCGAATTTGCCGGCAAAGGTCCGGGTCAAGATCGCCCGGAGTAATATTGGAAGCCTGGATTGTCCAGGTAGAACTTGCAAGATCCTTTGTGATGGTCACGCCCAGGCTTCTTAACAATTCCGCCATTGTGCGAGTATCCTGGATGTCAGGCATGTTGTGCAGTACCACCGGTTCAGTGGTTAGCAAACAAGCAGCCATCATCGGAAGAGCGGCATTTTTGTTGCCGGAAGGTCGCATAGTTCCTCGTAAAGGTGTCCCCCCTCTGATGATGAATTTATCCATTCATTTCTCCTTGTTATCTCAGCGAACGGTTGGTCCTGAAGCTGGTACTTCGGGACCGACGTTGGCTTCGTATTTTTTGAAGTTATCGACAAATTTTTGAGCGAGCGCCCTGGCTTCTTTTTCATATTGCTCGCGATCTGCCCAGGAAAGTTCGGGGTTGAGCACTTCGTTTGGCACACCTGGAACTTCATTGGGGATGGCAATGTTGAAAATGGGGTGAAAATGGGTGGGCACGTCATCCAGTTCGCCTTTTAAGGCAGCGCTGATCATTGCCCGGGTCAGCGGCAGTTTAATGCGCTCGCCCACGCCAAAACCGCCGCCAGACCAGCCGGTGTTCAAAAGCCAGACACGTGTGCCGTGCTCTTCCAGTTTTTTCGCCAGGAGCTTGGCGTAAACCGTGGGTTTCAAAGGCAAAAAGGGTGCTCCGAAACAAGTCGAGAATGTTGCCTGGGGTTTGTTACCCAGCCCACGTTCTGTTCCGGCAAGCTTGGACGTATAACCGCTCAGGAAGTAGAACATCGCCTGCTCTTTGGTCAGTTTCGAAAGTGGAGGCAGCACACCAAAGGCATCGGCGGTCAGCAGGAAGATGTTTTCAGGATGACCGCCCCTGCCGCCGGGCGCATAATTGCTGATAAAGGTCAGTGGGTAGGATGCCCGCGTATTCTCGGTGATCGAGGCATCGTCAAAATCCGGGTGGTTGTTTTCATCCAAAGGGACATTCTCAAGCAACGCACCAAATAGGTTGATCGCAGACCAAACCAGTGGTTCGTATTTGGGGTTGAGTCGGATGGTTTTCGCGTAACAGCCGCCTTCAAAATTGAAAATCCCGTTATCGCTCCAGCCGTGTTCGTCATCGCCAATTAGAGCGCGGGCTTCATCAGATGAAAGCGTAGTCTTTCCGGTGCCACTGAGCCCAAAGAATAATGCCACATCACCACCTTCGCCGATATTGGCGGAACAGTGCAGCGAAAGGATGTCTCGTTTGGGTAAAACGTAATTCATCAATGTAAAAACTGATTTTTTAATTTCGCCGGCGTAACGGGTATTCCCGATCAGCACCAGTTTCTCGTCAAAGTTAAGTGCCACCATTGCCTTCGAACGCAGTCCATCAGCTTCCGGGTTGCCTTCAAATTTGGAGGAAACCAGAAGTGTGAAGTCAGGGTCGGCGTGCGGTTCCTGGGTATCATTGGCAATGAACATGTTTGATGCAGCCAGGTTTTGCCATGCCATGTCGGTTACTATCCGGATGCGAATAGCGTTTTCAGGGTCAGCCCCTGCCAGGACATCCCGCACATGAATGGTTCCGCCCTGCAGTGAAGCGATCATTTTCCCTTTGACCCTGGTGAAATTCTCAGAGGTCATCGGTTCCGTACCCGAAGCGAACCAAAGATCCGGATCGCCGTTTTCTACCAAATACTTGTCGTTAGGAGAGCGCCCGGTAAACGGTGAGGTGTTAACAACCAATGCTCCAGTGTCTGCCAACTTTGTCTCACCATTTTTCAGTGATTCGGTGATAAGTTCCGGGACATTCAGGTTATACCTGACGTCCTGGACAGCATTCAGTCCTAATCTGTTCAGTTCTGCTCTCAGCACATCGTTGATTTGGTTCATGATTTGATCTTTTATTCTCCTTTTATTGGTTGTGAAATAAGGTAAATGCAGGTTTCCCATAAATCGATGAGGAGAAATCTGTCATTTGCATTGCCGGGAAGAATCCTCGTGAAGCCACGCCCGCTATCCAACCTCTGGATGAAATCGCATTCAGGTAGGCGAAATAGAATTGAGTTTGCACGTCCAGGTTCACATTGCCACTGTTGTAAGTTGGATTGGTGCTGCTGATAATCGCGCTCGAAGCGTTACTGGCATTCATGTCGGCGGTTGTGAAGGATGGCGCGTTCAAGCCAAAATATATGGGGGTTCCATAGGTATCATAAAAAGATAGCACGGTGTTATCGAAGAAGCTTCCTACAGTATCAGTAATGTAGGGAGTGTAACTGTCCAGTTCTGAGTTGAATAACAGGTAAAAACCTTGGGCAAACTCATAGAACGGATAATGACCTATGCCTCCTGCACCGACTTCAAGGGCAAAAAGTATCTGACCTTCGTAATATTCATCGGTTTTGGTCAACAGATCGGTCCAGAACTTTTCGCTTGTTTTTGGTGTACCGAAATTCTCTCCGACCGTTTCCATGGCACCCGGGTAGGTACTGGCGACATCAGGACTACCTAAAATGATCTGGTCTGCCTTGATAGCAGTAGCGAGTTTGATGGTGTGCATTACCATTCGCTCATAATCAGCATACCATTGCTGCCACCAAAGCATGTTTTTGACCGAATTTTGCCACCAGGAATCAACAGAAGACGGAAAGACCAGTTGCGGGTAAACGGCTACCTTCATGCCTTGGTCTTGGGCAGCCATGGCGAGCTTGTTTAATTCAGTGGATGGCATGCTCGTTTTAGGGTCAGTGTCGATGAAAGGCAGATCATTATGGATATCGACCTTCCAGGTGGGGGTCAAAATTAGCCAATTGAAACCGTTTGATTTCAATTGATAGATCAATCCGATAGTCGCATTCAAACGGTTCGATGTATATGCCGGGTCCAGTTCAACCCCAACCAGGGCTTCGGGATCAAAACTGACAGGTTCAAGGAACGACGCTGATTGTGCCGCCGCGTCCCACATCCTCCAGCCGCCGATCTCGTCTGAAATTTCGGCTGCAGCGCCAACAATGAAGGATCTGGGCGTTGAAGCAGGATAGTTCTCTTCACCTAAAACACAATCCGCGTTCCGGCAATATCGATAGCTCACGGTATCTCCGTCTGTAAGGCGTGGGTAATACACCAGCATCCAGCGGTATGATTCCATTTGCCACATCGGAATTGGGTTGCTCCAGTTTCCGGTATTGAACTGGATATACACCGAATCGCCAACCTCAGCCGGAGAGGGGGAGCTGGCATTGATAGAAACTGATTTTTGTTGTTGGCTGCGCCAGGTGGCAACCGAATCTTCAACGATCATATCTTTGCCCGGAACGATAAATTGCCGCACACTGCGTGTGCCGTTCAGATCGCGTTCGTTGTTAATCAGGGCATCACCAAGTGTGTATTGGAAGCGAACCATACTGCCGGCGAACAGTTTGATCTGGGTCACATATTTCCCGTCTGAGTTTCGGGTCATCAGAGGCATGTTGACCGCTTGCGCACCCGATCCACTGAGCATATCGGCAAAAGTCAGACCAAACTGACGCAAATTACCAGCCATTCTCACTGGCGCGCCCACGGCTTCATTCGGCGGAGTCATTACGAAAGTCATCGTAACTTCCGATAAGCGGGTCATGCGGATGATCGCCAGAGTCTCCAGGTTTTCAACCATGTTCACTTCTTGCTGGAAGCTCAGATAACTGCCATCTGCCAGGGATGCCACCAGGTTGTGTTTGCCAACTGGCAAGCCCCGAACAAAAAACCTTCCATTCATATCGGTTATGGCTGTCTTGCCAGCGACGTTGATCAACACGTCAGCCAATGGTGCTTCGCTTAGATCATCGGCAACCACTCCAATCAAATCCACCAGGGGTCCGGTGTAAGCAGCTTCCTGCCAGCCTGCAATTAAATCGGTAACCACCAGGTTTTCGCGTGAGACCAGTTGGCGGAACGGCAGGGTGCTTCCATCGGGAAGTGTTTCGTTAATCTCAATAGGATGAGTGAGGGTATAGCGATAGGCAATTGTTGCGCCTTCATGCAGCTCGATATCCAGGCTATAGGAGTTTTCAATTCTGTTCAGCAAATACCGTTCAACGTTATAGCTCACACCCGAAACCAGGTCCAGGATATCCAGGGAGAGTTCGTCCTCTTCGGAAAAACTCTGCAAGGGCTGGGCAACAAACCGGACAGTAACCAGCTTCGGTTCCGTGATGGAAGCAGGCAGATTTACCTCCGGGATCGAACTTTCAGATTCCTTGTGTTGAAAACTTAAGGCACATCCTGACAAAACCGCAATGCCGAGCGTCAGGCTGATCACCAAGCGAAGCAATGCGTTTTTCTGGCTCACTTACTCACCATCTATTTGGTTCGATTTTTTGATGCTATCAAGATTAGCTGCCAGGCTGCCGAGTACGCCATTGATGAATCGCGGTGAGGAATCTGTCCCAAACATTTTCGCCAGTTCAACGGCTTCATTTATACCGACTTTCAGCGGGGTTTTCTGATAAAAGGCAACTTCCCACAAAGCCATCCGCAAAATGTTGCGGTCAACCACAGCAACCTGATCGAGAGGCCACTCAGGAGCGTGCTCGCTGATCAATTTATCCAGCGTCGGAGCATTTTCGCGAACACCAGATATCAGCGCACGCGCAAACTCATACTGACTTTCGTCCAATTCCTGGTCGAGCGACCTTTCATCCAATACCTCTCCGAGCAAATGATTGGTCAAATCCAATTCAAACAAAACTTGAAGTGCAACAACTCTTGCTCGTGTACGTAATTTCATAATTAGCTAAGCTTCAATATCAACATCAACAATATGAACATTGATGTTAGCGACATCCATGCCAACCATCTCGGTGATGGCACGGTGTACTCGCTGTTGAATCGATTCGGCGACTAGCCGGGCATTATTTTCACTGCTAAGGATGATGTAAAGATCGAGATAGATGGAGCCATCCTTCAGCTCAACCTTGACCCCTTCGTTTTCAGGAGATGAAAGTTGTTTGATCTCTGCCATGCGGCTCACGCCAGGAATCTCCAGAGTGGTTAGTTTGGCGATGGTGCTTAACACTGATGGGGCAATGGTTGTTTTGCCGATAACGCCGAAAGTTGTGTCGGTGGTTTGATTATCAGTCATTTTGTTATTCCTCGTGCTCTCCAGGCAAATACCCTGTCTGGAGAATGCTATAAAGCACAATTTGGTCATCGGTCATCTCAAGTTTAGCGTCTTCTTTTCGAACTGCTTCAATCACTTTTGGATAATCGACACCATCAGGCCAGCCTTGTTCAAAGGCATTGACAGGGTTTTCATAAGCAGGCGCAATTGGAGAAACCATGAACCCGAGGGTTTTCAATGCTTTATCAAATGTAGGGCTGTGCTTGTCATACAATTGAACCCAGGCGTCCAAAATCGCCTTCACAAAATAAGGGTCGGTTTCAAACAATTTTTCCGATTCCCGTACTAGTAATCGTTTTGGCGCTGTCAGTGGATTGCGAAATCCGCTGACTTTGACTTCGGTCTTCAGGGTTTCTGCCAGATTTTTGCGCACCTCATCGCTATAAACTGAAAAATCTGTCAGCACATTTTCAATGATCTCTTGCCTGAACCATGCTTCAATAAACACGTTGATAACGTATAAAGGCTGGAGTTCGCTCATTTCTATTCCTTTCTTAAGGTCTTGCGGACCTGGGTCAGTTATAACTCTTCGTCGTCATCGTCGAGTTCGTCTTCTTCTTCCTCGACTTCCCATAGACTTTCTGTTTCTTCGTCCTCGTCCCAGGATTCGAGTTCCTCACTGTCCCAATCGGTAATCGATACGTCATCATCGACTGGTCGATAGGTGAGGCAGCCGGCATCCGGATTGAGCTCAATTGCAGCGGCACTGCAATAACGCTCGTCCAGGAACTGACAATCCAGGTATTTACAGCGAATTTTTGTCATTTCTTCTCCATATTTTGTTTGCTATTCGTTCGCCATTTTACCTTAGACCAGGGTAAGCGTAAAGCTGAATCAGCGCTTTACCCCGGACGTACTCTTGTGGCTTCAATAACGTTAGGCAGGTTTTCAAGCCTTGCCAACACCCGGCTGAGTTGGTTGATTCCGGGGACTTCCAGCACCAGGTTGATCTTGACCACATGCTGCCTGGTTGTCATGGAGAGATCAATCAGGCGAACTGGTTCGCTGGATAACACCGTCGATATGTCACTGACCAGCCCTTGGCGATCATAGGCTGTGATTTGCAGTGGGACCGGGTAGGTTTGCTGGGCGATCCCCCAATCGACTTTAATTAGTCTTTCAGTGTCTTTGATTCGCAGGGCATTGGGGCAATCCATACGGTGGATCGTAACGCCGCGACCCCTGGTAACGTAACCGATAATCGGGTCACCTGGCATCGGGTTGCAGCACCGGGCGAAGGTGTGGTCCATGCGGTTCAGCCCCATGACGGTAATTGAATCGTCAGTTTTGACCTTTCCAGGTTCTTCCAGTACCAGTTCTTCTGATTTCAGAGCATCAGCCTGGAACTCACCGATTCGATTGACAAGCTTGCCAATGGGAATATCACCTGTACCGATTCCTACATACAGATCCTCGATTGTCTTGGCATTAAAAGCCGCCAACACCAAGCGGAGATCGAAATCTTCAATCCCCAGGCGTTTCAATTCTTTTTCGACAAGGATCTTGCCGTGCTCAAGGTTTTGTCCGCGGTCTTGCTGTTTGAACCACAGCCTGATTTTTGAACGGGAGCGGCTCGATTTGACCAACCCCAGGTTTGGGTTCAGCCAGTCCCGGCTGGGTCCACCCCGGTTCACGGTCAGGATTTCCACCTGGTCACCGGTTTGCAGATTATAGTTAAGCGGGACCAACCTACCGTTGATTTTCGCCCCCCGTGTGCGGTGACCAATGTCGGTATGCACCTGGTAAGCAAAATCGATCGGAGTGGAGCCTTGCGGCAGATCGACAACATCACCCTTGGGGGTGACGACGTAGACGCGGTCTTTGAAAATATCGGTGCGCATGCCTTCCAGCAGCTCCTGGTTATCGTCAACTTCCATACTCCAGGCAAGCAAACTGCGCATAGCACTTACTTTTTGTTCATACTTTCCCGAGAGGTGCTGCTTGTTTTCTTTGTAGCGCCAATGAGCAGCGATGCCGTATTCAGCATTCTGGTGCATCTCGTAGGTTCGAATTTGAACTTCAAGGGGTTTGCCGTCCGAATAGATCACTGCAGTATGCAAAGATTGATAATCGTTCGCTTTTTTGGCGGCTATATAGTCGTCAAACTCACCCGGAATAGGGGAGTAGTGGGTGTGAATGATGCCAAGCACCTTGTAACAGGTTTCGACGTCATCAACGATTATCCGAACGGCTCTCAAATCCCGGATACCATCAAAACTCTTCTCTTTATTGAGCATCTTGCGATAGATCGAGTAGATATGTTTTGGTCTGCCCGTGATCTTGGCTTTAATCTCTGATTTTTGTAGCAAGTCAAGGAGCGTCTCGATGATTTTATCAACTTCTTCCATACGCTTGGTGCGGCGCAGGGTTAGATTCTCAGCGATCTCCTTGTATTTATCTGGATTTGTATAACGAAAGCCGAGATCTTCAAGCTCCCACTTCATCTGCCAGATACCCAGGCGATTCGCCAAAGGAGCAAAAATATCCAGGGTTTCCTGGGCGATTCTCTTCTGACGATCCTGTGGCAGGGCATTGAGCGTGCGCATGTTATGCAAGCGGCAAGCCAGCTTGATCACCACCACTCTGACATCGTCGCCAATCGCCAGCAGCATTTTCCGCAATGTCTCCGCCAGGTCTTCGTTAATTTTCGAGGCAGAACCTGTGGTTTCTGATAGTGGCTTGCGCTCATCAGGATGTTGATCTGCCCTGAAAATATAGGGCAAACTGGTAATTCGGGTCACATCTTCCACATATCGGGCAATCGTCTCACCAAATTCAGCCCGCAATTGTTTGCCCGTGACGCCGCAATCGACCATGACATCATGCAAGAGTGCTGCTACCGTGATCTCGGCAATCGCATCCATATCAATCAGGATATTAGCGACGCCCAAGGGATGCGAAAAATATGGCTGACCGTTCGCGCGGGTTTGCCCCTGGTGGGCTTTTTCGGCGAAACGGTAAGCCTTTTCGAGCATTTCCCGGTCGGTACGCGAATAGGCATCTGGTAATTTGTTGAGGAATTGTTCGATTTCCATGTCGGTCTAATTGTAAGCCAAATCAGACCACCTGGCATTTGGGAATGTATGGTTCTTGCGGGAGGTTGCCTTTACTTGAGCAATTCCTTGCGGTCAAATGCGCGATCATAGCGCATTCGGTGCAGGCAATCTTTCTCCAATTGGTTCAGGTTTCCTATGATGGCATTTGTCAGCAATTTTCCAACACCCGGACCAAGCATAAACCCTTGTCCACAAGTTCCGGCACCTATCATGTAGCCATCCAAACCTTCCACACCACCAATGATCGGGTTGCCATCCGGGGTCATGGGGTAGGTCCCGCGCCAGGTTCGACGAACACGGATGTTACCCAAAATGGGCATCAGATCCACCAAGCGCTGGCAGGATTGTGGCAAAAACGAACTGGTATTTTGCGTGCGGTTGCCCCACAGCTGTGGCTCAGGGGTAAGGCAAAAGATGATCTTCCCGGTTGGGTGCTGATAGAAGTAAAAGTTGCTGGAGCCAGGGCAGGCTCGAATATCGACAACCATGGTGTCAAACATCGGTTGGACTGGTTCAGTGATGCCGGCTTCGTGGGCGTCAGGCTCGATCGGAATGTCAACCCCCACCATTTGAGAAATCTGACGCGACCAACCGCCGGCACTATTGAGGAAAATGTTGCAGGAGTAAGAACCCTTGTTTGTCCTCACTCCCTGAACCTTATTGCTTTCTACGTCGATCCCCGTCACCTTTTCATTAAAACGGAAATCAGCGCCTGCAGCCTGGGCGTGCTTCCAAAACGCGAAACAGGCTTTTAGGGGTGAGGCACTGCCATCTTCCGGTGAAAAGGTGCCGCCGCGTAAGCCTTCCGGATTAAGGTGAGGGACAATTTCAAGATTTTCTTCTTTGCTAACCCAATCGATATTCAGTCCCAGTTCTCGCTGCCGGTCTAAAAGACTCTTCAGTGTGGCTTCAATTTCGTTAGTATAGGCGACAAAATTGTAGCCGCCAGAACGCCAGTCGATATCATCGCCGTAAGTCTCTTTCCAGGTCGAGAAAATCTCAATGGAACTGGTGCATAAATGAATCTTGGATGGGTCAGAATGGGTGGCACGCACGCCCCCAATCGCGTGCTTATTGGAAGCCTGACCCGGGCTTGCCATTGCTTCCAGTACTAAAACTTTGAGTCCCGCTTGTGCCAGGTATAACGCCGTGGGCGTTCCGATGGAGCCGGCACCGGCAATGATCACATCGTAGGTCATATTCTGGCTCATCGGGTTTCTCCTTCGACTTCGTTTGCATGCTCAATAAAATCTTTTACAGGAACCTCTACAAAAGCCGGTCTGACCGGTGGGTCGGTTATCTCTGATAATGGTATTCCTTCAGCGGCAAACATGCGCCTGATCAGGTTTAGGCAGGTTTTGCCGCCGCAAGAGCCCATGCTGGCGTGCGTGACGGCTTTGATCTGGTTGATATCCTTGATGCCCATTTGGATCAGCTGTCTAATCTCGCCGGCTGTGATGCGCTCACAGCGGCAGATGTAGGCACTATCGTCCAAATTTTCAGGCATTTCTGTATCGGGCTCAAAGGCTTTGACCAAACTGGGTTGAATTACACGAAAACCAGCCACTTGCTTGGCAATCGCGATCGGCACTTCAATGTTTAACAAGCGCGTGCCATCTTTGTAGCCAGACACTGTCTTGATCTTCTCAATCTTGAAACTCCCAAGCGCAATCCCATCCGTATCAGTGACCTCTATCTCGTTACCCACAGAAATCCAAGGGTAGTCTTGCTCTACTGGCAGGCTTACCAGGGCGGTCTGATTCCGTTTGCGAAAATCGACCAGGCTGACTGCCAGCCCTGGGCAGACCGCAACGCAGCGACCGCAAGCAATGCACTCATCCACGCGCTCTTCGTCAAAAAGGGGCAAATGGCGGATATCGGCTTCATCAATGAAGATCAGATCTTTCGGACACACATCCGAGCAGGGGTTGCAGGGGATCTCCTGGCTGCAGTGGAAAACCGGGAAAACACCATCGAGTTTGTCGATATGCTTCTCCGGAAATACCATTCCAGGTCTTGATTTAAGAATTTCCTCTGTTTCGAGCCAGGATGAGGGAATATCTGGAAGGTCTTTGCCTAGTTTTTTGGCAATTTCGTTGCCAACAATCTTGCCTGAAAAAATAGCTGCAGATGCCTCGGCAATCTCATTGGCATCTCCAGCCGCGTAAACATCCATACCAACTTGCCTGGCGACGCGTAGGAACTCATCCACTGGTTCGAGACCAACGGCAATCAGCAGGGTGTCGCAATCGTATATTTTTTCAGTGCCTGGGATTGGCTGGAAGTTATTATCGACCTGGGCAATCACCACCGCTTCGACTTTTTCGGTACCGAGAGCTTCAACAACCGTGTGAGATGTATAAATCGGCACACCTGAGCGTACCAGTTTGTCTGTGTGAACCTTGTATCCGCCGCATTGCGGAGCAGCCTCGACCAAACCAGCCACGTGTATGCCAGCCTGGATGGCGTGATAACCAGCGATCAACCCCACATTCCCGCCGCCAATGATGAAAAGGTTTTCACAGGGTTTCACCAGGTCGCGATTCACAAGCGTTTGGAACGCGCCGGCACCGTAAACTCCGGGCAGGGTGTTGCCTGCAAAACTGAGGCTGCGCTCCTTTGCACCTGTGGCTACCAACAGGATTTTTGGTATGATGTGAACATTTTCAGTCTGATCACGATAAACATCCACAACCCGGTCTTCAAAGACACCGACCGCGGTTGAATTCGTCCAAATCTCTACGGTGGGAAGTTCCTGCACCTGTTTAGCCAGGATTTTGGCGATTTCGATTCCCCTGGTGCCAGCATAGACCGCATTCTTTGAACCAAAAAAGCGGTGGGTCTGCAGCACAAGTTTGCCACCCAGTTGGTTCTTATCATCGATCAACAGTACTTTCGCGCCCAATTTACCCAGTTCAACTGCAGCCGACAACCCCGCCGGTCCAGCGCCGATGATTAGCACCTCGCATTCCTGGTTTCGCGGGAACTTATTAACGTCTGGAAAATCTCTAAAATTTGCCGGCAATGTCGGTAAACCATCTGCCGGAAATACTTTCATTTCCGGCAGAACAGTCGTCATGCAAGCCTTAACAGGGAGCCCATTTGCAATCACCATACATTGGGAACATTGCCCATTGGCACAAAAGATGCCTTGGGGGCTTTGATCCTTGACGTGATGGCGAAAAACCTGGATGCCCTGGGCGATCAGAGCGGAAGAAATCATTTCGTTTGGTTTTGCGTAAAAAAGTTTGTCTTGCCAGTAGAAAGGAATTGTTGCTTCACTTTCATCGATCAGAATGGGGTGAGATTTGATTCGATAATCGGTCATAAACTCCTCAATAGCTTGTTTTGGGGATTAATATTACCACCAGAGCGTTGAATCGAAGCTAATCTCGACAAGAGGTCGTTTATGTAAGGGTTGATTGTACGGAACGCGCACCTGCGCGTTCCTCTTGACCGTGCGCCTGCGCGCTCCTCTCGACCGTGCGCTTGCGCGCTAGTGCAGAACAGGCGGTTTGTCATTTCCACCCCTCCAGCGCCGCGATGGGAGGGGGGTAGGGGGGTGGGTGTTTACTGTGTTGGTGCCACTCGCTCTTGCGAAGCAGAATATAAATCCCTTCAAATAGGATTACAGTGATTTTTGTGACTTGCAATTATCGATTACCTCCAGCAAAGCTAAGGAGGTGAGGCAGCAATTTTCCATTACCACCCCCTCCAGCGAAGCGATGGGAGGGGGGCAGGGGGGTGGGTGTTTAACGTGCTTGAGCGTTGATCCTTCACTTTGTTCAGGATGACAAACCCTTGTCATCAAATATCTCCTGGTACTTCTGATCCAGCTCATCATCGGCTAGGTGAGAATAGCGCTGCGTTACAGCTATATTGGTGTGTCGCGCCAAAACCTGGGCAAGCTTGAGATTTCCAGAAGAACCGAGGATGGTGGTAACGAAATAGTGGCGGAATGAATGGGGTGTGATCGTGCCAACGGAATCTTCCCCCAGGCACTCCCGCACCCGGTCCCGGACGATCGCCCGTCCGGTTGTAGTGGAGATTAATTTAATTTTCTTACCGACAGCCTTATCGTGCCGGGCAAAAACAGGCAGCGAGGCCAAAGCCTTCCCGCCAACGCCGTCCAGCTCGGCCCGGCTCTGGAGGTATTCCTTCATGGCGGTGAGACTGCGTTTTGAAAACCGTAAGACAGCCTCTTTGTTGCCCTTGCCAATGATGATCGCGCGGCTTTCGTGCCAATCTATGTCACCGCGGCGCAGGTTGCAGGCTTCGTGGACACGCAAGCCTGTATCTGCCAGGGTGATCAGGAATGCCCGGTCCCGAAGATTGATCAGGCGTTCTTCAGTGCTCTCAGCCGGTTTCAGGTTGAGTTTTTCAGCATAATCCAGAACCTTTTCAATGTCAGATTTTGGAAATTGGGGCAGCCGGATGCCCGGCCGACGGGTGCGTTGTTTGACGAGAAGCCGAACACGTGGCAGATTGATTGGAGCCAGATTCTCGCCGGCAATATATTCAAAAAGGCCGACAACAGCGGTCATGTAAACCTGTTCGGTCGCAGAAGAAAACTCTTTTAAAGCATTTGCCATCCAGATTACCGCATCTTCTTTAAGCAGATCGATCGGGCTGGTCTCAACATCCACACCGTTCGAGACCAAAACATCTGCGAACAACCGCATCGCGTTGGAATAGGTGCGATAGGTATTGGCACTCCGGGAGAGTTTGACAGAATTCAGATATTTATCAATGACTTCTCTAATAAGCATATAAAACCCTCCTTATACAAACATGTTGCGCATATTTAATTTGGAATAACTTATCATAACCGTATTATACGGGAAAATGATACCAATCGGGGAGGTAGGCTAATTTTCTTTTTCCCGGCACTTGGGTAATTGGGTTAGCTAAAAGTCGGTAACATTGTTTGAAGGGAAAATCCACCCACAAAGTCTTTTCATTGGTAGAATAAAAGCATCATTTATCCACAATCTTTTCGATTCTTATTGAATCACAAAGTCAGGAGGAGAAATGGGGTTTACCATAAACAATGGGAAGACGAATAACAGTTCTTTAAGTTTGTTTTCAGGGGGGAGGGTTGGCGGTGCGTATCAATGAAGCCAGTGACACCAGCAACTTCTATTGGTTCCACCTCGATCACCTGGGTGGGACGCACAAGGTGACCCGGGGTAACGGCGAAGTCGCCACCACTACCTGTATGATGCCTGGGGCGCAACGTATTACCAACAAGGGCAGGGCAACGTAACCGACCGGCTGTACACCGGTCAGACACGGTTGGAGCAAGATCTCTATCACTACGGTGCACGCTGGTACGACCCTTCCCTTGGCCGCTTCCTCAAGGCTGACACCATCGTCCCGTTTGTGGTGCAGGGCAACCGATGGCTTGCTCGACAACCTCAGCTGTGCCCAGTCCGCCAAAGAGCACGCCAGTCAGTCCGGCTGATGCAACTTGACAACCATCTTATGATCTAATATATTGCCTACTTGCGCATAGGTGAACGGTGTTTTTCTATAATCGCAGGTCAGACAAAGGAAATCTCTTCCCCAGATACCTTCATTAACATCCATAACTTCAAAGATAGAGGTGGTGGATTCTGCCAGCTTTTCAAGTGGTGCTTCTCGGTAGGGGACAGGGCTTGGGCGATCGTGTCTTGGGTGACCTTAATCGCCAGGTGGTATTTGTCATAACGCACCAGTTAGTTCAGCAATTCCGTAGTGAACCGGCCACTGGGCGATCCTGCCGGACTGGTACCAGATCCCTTTACTGATCTTCTCAATCTGATCAGCGACATTGTTCAGGATCATGTCGTTGCTATTCCTGGGTACCGAGATGAGTGGCTCGGTACTGGAGAGGATGCGCAGAGCACCCAGCCAGACATTACGAGCTTTCGGAGAAGTAGTGAACTTCAGACTGTCGTCTCCACGACTAGGTTTGTCCTTGTCCTTCCAATTCATCAGGATCATTTCATCCATCTCTTCCTGCAACTTCTTGAGATCAACGGAAGAGCAGATCCTCAACATGTTAGCAAGGCAGCTCGGTGATAAGCATAATAAAGCTTATGATAATGATACTTATCGTAATCATTAAAATATTTTAACGGCTTTTCTCCTCCCCCATCAAAATTCATGCATCTTAACGAATAGGAAGAACTGATCGTGGCGCGGAATGTTTGCTTGAGAGAGGTTTTACTTGCCCCTCTCTCTCAAAACTTCCCATGCACCAATCCAGGGTTCGCCCAGACGGTTTTTGTCGGATACTTCGATTTTGTTGAATTGCTGAGCCACCAGGATCAGTTCTGACGCGATTTCTCCCCAATTTTGTGCCAGCACAGCCATTTCCAGTAATAGACGACGGTTTTCTGTCCATGCCCAATCCATTCTGAAGCGATCTACCTTGAGCCAGTAGTCTCGTTTCTCCCAGGCTGTGGCGCTGGAATCAATCGATTCTTCAATCTTTTCCAAAGCAAGGACGACGTACGCCGCCATATCCAGACTCTCGCGGTCTGGCTGCCCTTTTTGCATCAATTTTCGTATCGCCAGCACAATCGATTTTGTTAACCTGTTGCGGTATGTTGTACCGCTTTCACCTGATTTAATTGTCATGATAATTCCTCTGTAAAATGGTCGCGGGCAATTATAGCCCAACTCCCCCACCCCATTATAGGATCAGGCATTCATATTATAGTTGTATTCCTCAACTTAATGCCATAGAAGATCTCTTCATTCTTTTCTCCCTGGGATGATCTAACCCGACTGAAAAGCGTTGAAACAATGTTTTCTTGTACAAATGCGAATTCATTGGCAAAATAGGGAATTTTCCATTAGCATTTAATAAATTCTACGGAGGGCATTCAATGAACGTTGATTTAACTGGGGTTTTTAAAGAATTTTCTACCTATCTAACTGACTTGGATCGAGAAAAAGCCGCCAGCTTTTGTCTCAACCTGCTCGAGCAACAGAGAGTCACCATTCCTGAGCTTTATGAATTTATTCTCGCTCCTTCCTTGAATCGCATTGTGGTGCCCAGAGGCAAGGAAGACGAACTCATCTGGCGCGAGCACGCTCAAACCAACATCGTGCGAGGTATAGTGGAGAGGGCATATCCGTATGTTTTGCAACAAAGACAAGCTTTCAAATCAGAAGGCTTCCCGGGAAAAATAATCCTGGCATGCCCTGAGGAGGAATACCATGAGTTGGGTATCCGGATGGGCGCCGATTTCTATACGATTACTCAATTTGATGTCACTTTTATTGGCTCAAATCTGCCCAAATCAAGCATTGTATCCGCCGTTAAAGAACTAAAACCCGATTTTGTGGCTATCAGTGTGACCAATTATCTGCGGCTGGTTCAATTAAATCGAATCGTCGAAAGTCTTCGAGAAAACTTTGACCCGCAAGTGAAGATCGTGGTCAGCGGCAGTGCCTTCAACCATACCGGCAGCAACGCCCAAGACTTCGGTGCCGATGAGCTGATCAATAGTTACGAGGACGTCGTTACCCTCGCCAGGAGGTCTCATGAAGCTCGCGCTTAGAATTGCCTGGCGGTTTCTAACCTCCAGTAAAGGGCAAACCATCTTGATTATTCTCGGCATCGCCATCGGAGTTTCGGTGCAGGTTTTCATCGGCTCGCTCATCGCCGGCTTACAGCAAAGCTTGCTCGATACCGCGATCGGTCGTTCTTCACAGATCACAATTAGTCCTGCCGAAAGGGGTGAACGTATTGCTGATTACGAGTTGATTGTTGACGATATCAAAGCCACTGAACCTGAGATTACAGCCATCTCACCTGTCGCTGATTCGTCAGGTTTTATCATCGCCGATGACTCCACCTTCCCCATCCTGATGCGCGGTTTTCAATTCGAAACTGCTGAGGGGATTTATAAGTTTAACGATGCAATTATCGAGGGCAGCCTGCCATCTGGTGATGAAGTCATTCTCGGCAAGGAATTTGTTGAAGAAGCATCGCTTGAACCTGGCGATCAAGTAACAGTGCAAACACCTTGGGGCGACAAACGCGACCTGGTGGTTTCGGGTGTTTTCGACCTGGGAGTCACCAACCTCAACAAAAATTGGGCATTGGCTGAGATTTCCCTGGTGCAATCCATCTTTGAGTTTGGCGACGAAGTAACAGCGATTGAGTCGCAGGTTGCCGATGTTTTCACTGCAGACGTGATTTCTGATCGTATTGCAACCACGCTGCCAGACAATCTGAAGGTAGAAAATTGGAAAGTTCTGAATGCGTCCCTGCTTAGCGGACTGAATGGGCAGAGTATTTCGAGTTTGATGATCCAGATTTTTGTGCTCGTTTCGGTGATATTAGGCATTGCCAGTGTGCTCGCAATTTCTGTTTCACAAAAATCACGCCAATTGGGTATTCTAAAAGCGATGGGCATTCGAGACCAGGTTGCGAGCCTCATTTTCTTACTGCAGGGTTTTATCCTGGGTATTTTTGGATCGATCGTCGGTGTTGTTTTTGGGCTCGGTTTGTCATACGCTTTCACTAAGTTTGCCCTGAATCCTGATGGAACTCCCGTTATCGATTTGTACATCGACCCTCAGTTCATTCTGCTTTCTGCCTTTATCGCGCTGCTGTCTGCCACCCTGGCCGCCCTGATCCCCGCACGGAGTTCATCCCGCTTGTCACCAATTGAGGTTATTCGCAATGGCTAATGTAATTTCCTTACGAAATGTAAACAAAGTTTACGGCACTGACATTAAAACGCAGGTTCTTTTTGATATTAACCTGGATTTTGAAGAGAGTTCATTTAATTCGATCATCGGGCAATCAGGCTCCGGAAAGAGCACGCTGCTGAATATAATCGGCACATTGGACAAGCCAACCTCAGGAGAGGTGTTCATCAATGGTACTAAGACCACGCAATTGAGCAAAGATGAGCTGGCAAAGGTGCGCAATGAATCCATTGGATTCGTATTTCAATTCCACTATTTACTGCCAGAGTTCACAGCATATGAAAACATCATCATGCCTTACCGCATCAAGAATGATACGATCCCGGCTGAAGTTCACGAGCGCGCTGCGGAGCTGATCCATCTGATGGGTCTCGACAAGGTTAAAAACAACCCTGCAACCAAGATGTCTGGTGGGCAGCAACAGCGTACGTCGATTGCCAGGGCATTGATCAACAACCCAAGGATAATTCTGGCAGACGAGCCGACCGGTAACCTGGACTCGGATACTACCGAAAAGGTATATGACCTGATGCGGAATATCAATGAGAAATTCAGGACTATGTTTCTGATCATCACTCATGACCCGCGCATAGCCCAAAAAACCGACCGGATTCTAGAGATATTGGACGGCAGGATCAATCTGGATCTGGAAAACAAAGCCCCGGGAAAATAGGCTTTTTGATGCCAAACATGATGCATGTTTAGGTTGGGTCATGTAAGCTTGTAGGGAACAGGCCTGCCTGTTCCTGACAGAGAGGTCGAGGCAGGCCGTCGACCCTACGAAAGAAATAGGCAATCGTCCACGAAAGGACGCAAGTTTGTAGGGAACTGGCCTGCCTGTTCCTGACAGAGAGGTCGAGGCAGGCCATCGACCCTACGAAAGAAATGGGCAATCGTCCACGAAAGGGCGCAAGTTTGTAGGGAATAGGCCTGCCTGTTCCTTGAAATGGACTGTCGAGGCAGGCCGTCGACCCTACGAAAGATAGGGCAATCGTCCACGAAAGAAAGGGGCTTTCGTAAATTTACCCTTCCAACAAAAAAACTTTTCAGATATAATCTCAGTACTGACTGGTACCTTATAACAAAATATCCTAAAATAGAGGCGCGGCGGATCGCGTAGAGACCTCATCACCACTCCAGGGTTGGAGGAAGAATCGAATTATCCGTTGCCGAAGGGTCAAAGGAGAGCCCTCTCCCACACCTTGGTGTCCCGAAGCAATTTCGGCCACTGTCATGCAGTCGCATGGAGCGCTATGTGTCCTTATTAACACATGGCGCTTTTTAATTCGAAAGGAGAAACGATGAAGGAAGTTGTAATCAAATTGCGAATAGGGGCTGAAAACGCTCACTATGGCGGAGGGCTGGTCGACGGGGCTTTTCTCACCAAGCTCTTCGGCGATGTTGCCACCGAGTTGCTTATCAGGCGCGATGGCGATGAGGGGCTGTTCAGAGCTTATGACAGCATCGAGTTTTTGGCTCCCGTTTATGCCGGCGATTTTCTTGAAGCCAAAGGTTGGATCACCAGCGAGGGCAACACTTCGCGCAAGATGGCATTCGAAGCCTGGAAAGTGATCGCACCCAGACCCGATATCAGTGATTCTGCTGCAGAAGTGCTGGCAGAACCTGTTCTGGTCTGCCGGGCGAGCGGCACTTGTGTAGTCCCAAAAAGCAAACAACGCCTCGGATAGAGCCCAGGCGATCAAAACCCAAAGGAGAGAGTAATGAGTACAAACAGAGTGATCATCACCGCAGCAATCAGCGGTGCTGAAGTAACCCAGGAAATGAACCCTGCTGTCCCCTATACACTCGAACAGTATGTTCGTGAAGCCAAACTGGCATATGAAGCTGGTGCAGCGATCATTCACCTGCACGCCCGTTTTGACGATGGCACCCCCACCCAGGACCGCGAACGCTTCCGCGTCCTGATCGACGCCATCCAGGAAGCCTGCCCCGAAGCTATCATTCAACCTTCCACCGGCGGCGCCACAGGCATGACAGCCGAAGAACGCTTGCAACCAACGGAACTCAACCCCGAAATGGCGAGTCTCGATTGCGGTACGATGAACTTTGGCGGTGATGAGATCTTCGTCAATACCGAAAATATGATCATCGAATTTGCTGCCCGAATGAATGAACGAGGCATCAAGCCCGAACTGGAATGTTTCGACAAGAGCCATGTCGATATGGCACTGCGCCTGGTGCGCAAGGGTCACATCAAGCCTCCCCTGCACTTCAACTTCGTGCTGGGTGTCAATGGCGGTGCCACCGGAACACCGCGTGACCTGCTATTCCTCAAAGAATCCATCCCGGCAGACGCCACCTTCACCGTTACCGGTGTCGGGCGCTGCCAGTTGGACATGAACGTTATGGCGATGCTCCTGGGTGGACATGTCAGAGTCGGTTTTGAAGACAACCTCAAATACAACCGCGAGCGGATGGGCATCTCCAACGCTGAGTTTGTTGAGCGGATCGTGAGAATTGCTAAAGAACTCAACCTCGAAATCGCAACGCCGGCAGAAGCCCGCCAAATTTTGGGCATGCCAGCGAAAAAATAATCAATCAATACTGGAGGATTAGAATTTATGACAATGGGTAATAAATATGGAGCACACCGTGTGATCGAACCCAAAGGGCTGCTTCCGCAAGCCGCTCAGAAAATCGACAATACGATGGAAATCTATGACAACGAGATCCTGATCGACGTCTCAGCACTCAATATCGACTCTGCCAGTTTCAGGCAGCTCTGGAGTGCTTCAGAGCATGATGAAGAACGCTTGCGTGAGATGATCCTTGGAATCGTAGACGAACGCGGCAAGATGCAAAACCCCGTTACCGGTTCGGGCGGGATGCTGATGGGCACTGTCGCTGAGATCGGTCCTGTGCTGCAGCACCGCAAAGATATCAAGGTCGGAGATCGCATCGCTTCCCTGGTCTCACTTTCGCTCACACCCCTGCACATCGATGAGATTCTGGCAGTACATCCTGAAATTGACCGGGTAGACATCAAAGGTCAGGCGATCCTTTTTGAAAGCGGTATTTACGCCAAACTCCCGGACGACATGCCCGAAGCCCTGGCACTGGCAGCCCTGGATGTTGCAGGCGCGCCTGCACAGACAGCCAACATCGTCAAACCGAACGACTCTGTCCTAATTTTGGGGGCTGGCGGTAAGAGCGGTATGCTCTGTGGTTACGAAGCGATGAAACGTGTTGGACCATGTGGTAACGTAGTTGGCATGAGCCGCAATGATAAGTACGAAAGAATCCTGCTTGACAACAAATTCATTCATAAATATTTTGTAGCCGATGCAGCCAATCCGGTTGAAGTGCTCGAAAAATCCCTGGAAGCCAACGATGGCAAGGAATATGACGTCGCCATCAACGTAGTCAATATTGAAGGTACCGAAATGTCCACGATCCTGCCGGTTCGTGAAGGCGGGCTGGTTTACTTTTTCAGCATGGCAACCGGTTTTACTCGTGCTGCCCTGGGCGCTGAAGGTGTCGGCAAAGATGTGACCATGATCATCGGCAACGGCTATACCAAGAACCATGCCGAATTTACCCTGCAGGAACTGCGCGAATCACCTGCCCTGCGAGAGATTTTCGAAAAGAACTACGTCTAACTCACCACCACAAGACTGCTGCGATAACAGCAGTCTTGCTCTTATCAAAGGAGCAGGCTATGAAAGCTGAAGAAAAATATCTCAACAAGAAGGGTCTCGAACGGAGAAAACAGCTTTTTCCAGACGTGCCCGATGAGAAATGGAACGACTGGCACTGGCAGGTTTCGCATCGTATTCCAGATGTTGACACATTAAAAAAATACTTGCCGCTAACGGCAGAAGAGGAAGAAGGCTCAAGGAAAGCGCTTGAAAACTTCCGCATGGCAATCACACCTTACTACCTGACCCTGATCGACCCAAATGACCCCAACGACCCGGTCAGGAAACAAGCCGTACCAACGGGCAGCGAAGCCTACCGCAGTCCTGAAGATCTGCTGGATCCGCTTGAGGAAGACGGCGATTCGCCTGTGCCCGGGCTCACCCACCGTTACCCAGACCGTGTACTCTTTTTGATTACCGATCAATGTGCCATGTATTGCCGGCACTGCACACGCCGCCGCCTGGCTGGTCAAAAAGATGGCGCCCGCACTCGCAGCCAAATTGACAATTGCATCGAATATATCCGCAACACGCCAGTGGTGCGCGACGTCTTGCTTTCGGGTGGCGACGCTTTATTGATGAGTGATGACCGTCTCGAATACATCCTTTCTGAGCTGCGCAAGATCGACCATGTTGAGATCATTCGTATCGGCACACGCACACCTGTAGTATGCCCTCAGCGCATCACACCCGAATTTTGTGAGATACTGCGCAAGTATCATCCTGTTTGGGTTAATACCCACTTTAACCATTTCAACGAATTTACACCAGATTCCATGCGTGCCTGCTCGTTGCTGGCAGATGCTGGTGTGCAGTTGGGTAACCAGTCTGTTTTGCTGCGCGGTGTGAACGATTGTGTGCACGTGATGCGAAAAGTCGTCAATGGTTTGGCTTACATGCGCGTGCGCCCCTATTACATCTACCAGTGCGACCTTTCTCTCGGTCTTTCTCACTTCCGCACGCCCGTATCGAAAGGTCTCGAGATCATCGAAGGCTTGCGCGGTCACACTTCCGGCTTCTGCGTACCAACTTACGTCGTCGACGCACCTGGCGGCGGTGGCAAGATCCCGGTTATGCCCGATTATCTCATCTCGCAAAGCCCCGATCGCGTCGTTTTACGCAATTTTGAAGGCGTGATCACCACCTATAAGGAACCGGATGATTATATGAACGAGTGCAATTGTGTTGGCTGCCAGGAGCAGCAAGAAGAACTGGTCGGCGTTGCTGGATTGCTCGCCGGGCAGCGTGTGACGCTCGAACCAGAAGGCTTGCCAAGGAATCGCAGGAAGCAAAAGGAGTAATTACGAATAATCCGGACGCGTTGACCAAAGAGGCAAGCAAAAATTTGCTTCACCTTGCCGGGCTAATGGACTTGCAGTCCCTGGCTTTGATCGGCTTGTCGAAAAATGCCGGCAAAACCACCTGCCTGAATCATATTATTAACGCCTGGCAGGCGTCAGGTCAAACGCGCCCACTGGCATTAACATCCATCGGAAGAGACGGTGAAAAAGAAGATATTGTCAGTGGTCGTGCCAAACCGCGCATCTACATCCCTGCCGGCACTCTGATTGCCAGTGCAGAAGGCACCTTGCAGCGCAGCGATGCTTTACTTGAGATTCTGGAGCTCACCAATGTGCGCACCGCCTTTGGCGAAGTGATCATTTGTCGTGCGCTGAGTGATGGTTATGTCGAATTGGCTGGTCCGGGTGCGTCGGAAGAAATCGAAATCATCGCCGACCTGGTACGCAAGCATGAACCGAACAGCCTTTTTATCATCGATGGTGCCTTATCGCGACGATCACAAGCTGGACCAGATATGATTGAGGCGGTGATCCTGGCAGTCAGTGCTGCGACTTCAGCGGTTCCAGAGGTTTTGGCTGAGAAAACCGCTTTTGCTCTTAATTTACTCCTAACCCCGCCTATCGGTGGTATCAAGCGGTCCCAATTATTAACTGTGATCGATGAAAACCCATCTGCCAGGACGATCATCCTGCGGAAACACCAGGACCAGCTAAGAGTCACTGCAATCGATCTTCCGAGCCTGGTTGGTTCAGGGCAGGAAATCTCAGATAAATTACGCAAGAATACCTCCTTGCTCTTTCTGCAGGGCGCGATCACAGACCATGTAGTAAACGAACTCCTGAAAGAACCCCATTTTACCGATTTGAAACTGGTAGTAGAAGACGGCACGCGTTTATTCATCAAACCCGAAACCATGCGCAAACTGCTCAACCAAAAAATCAAACTTCGGGTGCTCAATGCACTGGACGTTCGCCTCGTTTGTCTGAACCCTTCGCGCCCCAGTGGGCAATTGCTCGACCCTGAACCCTTCCTGGCAGCATTACGCCAGAAAATCACCACTATCCCAGTTGTTGATTTGGGACCGGCCAACATGTGAGCTTAGAATGCATTCTTCTGTCATGATCACTCCAGATTTGTTAGAACAGGTGGGTTTACCTTTAGTTCTTGAGGCTTCCCATTGCCGCACACCCCAGGGAAGCCGCTTGAAAAAATCTGTCAGATTTTATGATCAAAACTCAAAAGAAGAGTTAATCCAGGAGCTTACAGCGATCGACCAGCTGGCAGAACTGGTAAGGCAAAAACACTCACAATTGATAGAAGCATCAACCCAACTCTTAAGACTACGCGAATTGCGGGGAACATTCGAGCGTTTGGGTAAAGGTGGCTTGCTCGATGACACAGAATTCTTCGAGCTTAAAAGCGCCCTGACAATCTTCAACCGGCTTAGCAAGCTTACCGCAATCCAGGAAGCAGCATCTGTAACTTTTGAAGACACTTCAGAAGCAGCAGCCCTGTTGAACCCTGGCGGTAAGAACAGCCCGGCATTCCATGTTTACAACGAATACTCACCGGTTTTAGCTGAGATCAGAGCTCGCAAAAAAGAGCTTGAGAGGCAAATAAGCCAGAGTAAAGAGTCAAAACGCAGAAGCCTGCTTGGCAAGCGTGCGCTGGTGATTGCCGAGGAAGATCAGGAAGAAGAGCGCATTCGCAGAGAACTGGGCTCCAAACTAGCCCAATGGCTGCCACAAATGCAGCACAACACTGCAGCCTGCGGATTGCTTGATTTTCGTCTGGCAAAAGCCGACCTTGCAGTGCTCTGGGATGGTTGCATGCCACAATTGGCTGATTCTGATTCGCCGGCAAAACTCACCAACCTTCGCCACCCCCTCATTGCTGCCTATCTTGAAAGACATGGGCTGGAATTCACACCGATCTCAATTGAACTGCAGAAAGGTACAACAATATTGAGCGGCGCCAACATGGGCGGTAAGAGCGTTGCTCTGAAGACTATCTTTTTGGCTTTGCTCATTACGCAACTAGGCTATTTTCCTGCCTGTGAGAGCCTGCAAACACCGCTTTATGATTTTCTGGCTTTTGAATCGGGGCAGGAGGGCGATATCTATCGCGGACTGTCGTCCTTTGGGCTCGAAGCTGTCAAAATCCGCGATCACCACCGCCGCAGCAAGACTCAACAGGGGTTGATCGTAATGGATGAGCCCTGTAAGGGAACCAACCCGGCTGAAGCAACAGCCATTGTGAACGCGCTTAGCAAGAATTATGCTGCTTCTGAGAGCAGTTTCCTGGTTGCCACGCACTATCCTGTGGCACCCCAACCCGGAATCCGCTATTACCAGGTGATCGGTATTCGACCGGACGCTCTGGAACAATTACCAGGCTACCTTCACGAAAAACAAGGCGGGGGCGAAAGCGAGTCTGAGAATGAACCCCCTTCCGGATTGGCATCACTGGCTACACCCGACCTGCGCGAGGATCTCACCCGCGTTCGTCGAATACAAAATTTAATGGACTATCGCCTGGAAGAGATTGACGGAACACATGCCGTTCCTTCCGGTGCGATAAAAATTGCCGAGTTGTTGGGAGTGGACGAAGAACTGATCCGCGAAATGAAAGCAGCCTGGCAGGAGGAATAATGGCGACACTAAGATTAGATTGGGAGAAGGTCAACCAGGCACGAGAGTCGGCAAAGCAAATCGCGGAAGACACAAATGCATACACCCAACAATTTACTACCACAACTGTAGAGCGCTCCATTTGCCGTTTGCTCGGAATCGATGGTGTGGATGCGATGGGTGTGCCGCTGCCCAATGTAGTTGTCGAGCAGCTTATTTCTCACCAGATGCTGGGACACGGCGCAGCCTATTGGCTTGGGCAAGCGGCAATTTCTCTGGGCAAGGAACCCCAGGAACTGGCAGAGGCAATTGCCAAAGGCGAACTCGACCTGACACAAACCGACCCTGTCGACCCATTCGAGATTCGACTTTGGGCAGAAAAGAAAGCTGAAGAAGCAGTTTCGAAGATTCACATCAACCGCCTGATCCGCGAAAGAAAACTGCGCGAATACGGCGATCACAGCGGTCCCCTGCTTTACGTGATCGTGGCAACCGGTAATATTTACGAAGACATCGTCCAGGCGAAGGCAGCAGCTACGCAAGGAGCTGACATCATTGCCGTCATTCGCACAACAGGGCAGAGCCTGCTCGATTATGTACCCTATGGCGCTACCACCGAGGGTTTCGGCGGCACCATGGCGACCCAGGAAAACTTCCGGCTTATGCGCGAAGCACTGGATGAGGTTGGCGAAGAATTGGGGCGCTACATTCGCCTCTGCAATTATTGTTCAGGCTTATGTATGCCTGAAATTGCCGTCATGGGCGCCCTGGAACGCCTGGATGTGATGCTCAACGATGCCCTTTATGGGATCTTATTCCGCGATATCAATATGCAGCGGACGCTGATTGACCAATCGTTCTCGCGTCTGATCAATGCGGCAGCCGGAATCATCATTAATACCGGTGAAGATAATTACCTGACCACCTCCGACGCGTACGAAGAGGCACACACTGTGCTTGCTTCACAATTCATCAACGAACAGTTTGCCCTCCTGGCAGGCTTACCCGAAGAACAAATGGGGCTCGGGCACGCCTTCGAGATGAACCCGGAACTCAAGAATGTCTTCCTTTACGAATTCGCCCAGGCACAAATGGCACGCCAGATCTTCCCCAATGCTCCCCTTAAGTATATGCCGCCGACCAAATTCAAAACAGGTGATATTTTCAAAGGGTATGTCCAGGATGCCTTGTTCAACATGGTGACCGTGATCTCTCATCAACGCATCCATCTTTTAGGAATGCTGACCGAAGCGATTCATACGCCTTTCATGTCAGACCGCGCTCTGGCAATTGACAACGCGCGTTATGTTGCCACAAGTATGGCAGATTTTGGCAACGATATTGAATTTCGCGAGGGCGGCATCATGGAACAGCGCGCCAATGAAGTGCTTGACCTGTCGCTCGATCTGCTTCAGAGCATTCGCAAGGATGGCTTGTTCCGCACCCTCGAGGAGGGTCGTTTTGCCGGGGTAAAACGACCGTTTGAAGGAGGTAAGGGCTTGTCTGGCGTAATAACCAAAGAAGATCAATATCTCAACCCCTTCATACCCCTGCTCATGGAAGAATCACGTGTCGGCTCGGAACGCCATCGTTTCAACAAGCTCCAATCGGAACAAGGAGAGAAATATGAGTAAAGCAAACTCCCCAAAAAAGGGTGACCTTGCCAGCAGCCTGGACCTCACCCGACTCAAGCCTTATGGTGATACGATGAACGACGGCAAAGTCCAGCTCTCTTTCACCCTGCCGGTTCCTGATAGTGAGGTCGCGGTTGAAGCTGCCAAGCAGCTGGCAATGAAAATGGGGCTGGTTGAACCGATGGTCACCCATCACGCACCATTAGGTAAGAGTTTTAGCTTTTTTATTGTTTATGGGAGTCTAAGTCATGATATAGACTACACGCAATTGCATGTAGATTCGGTGGATGTCGATGTAATGACGATGGAAGAGACGGATCTCTTCATCCAACAAAATTTCGGGCGCAAAATCAGGGTGATTGGCGCCAGCACGGGAACTGATGCTCACACCGTTGGGATCGATGCAATTTTGAACATGAAAGGCTATGGCGGGCACTACGGGCTTGAGCGCTACAAAATGATCGAGGCACTCAACCTGGGCAGCCAGGTAAATAATGAAGATTTTATCCGCAAGGCAGTTGATTTTAATGCGGACGTCCTGTTGGTGTCCCAAACAGTAACCCAAAAGAACATCCACATCCAGAATCTGACAGAGCTTATCGAGCTCCTGGAAGCAGAACACCTGCGTAAACGCTTTTTGCTCATTATTGGCGGTCCGCGTATTAACCACGAACTCGCCAAGGAGTTAGGTTGTGATGCTGGCTTTGGTCCTGGTAAGTATGCCGATGACGTTGCCAGCTTTATTTGTGAAGAATTGGCTGCCAGAAAGCAGCAGAACTAAAATAAAACAGCAAAGGTAGGAATAATGGAAAAAATAATTAGTTTGGAAGAGGCAGTAAACCTGGTTCGTGATGGCGATACGATCATGGTCGGCGGCTTTCTGGCGGTCGGCACTCCTGAACATCTGATCGATGCCCTCATCGCTAAAGGCGTTAAAGACCTGACGCTTATCTGTAACGACACCGGTTTTATTGACCGCGGTGTTGGCAAAATGGTGGTCGCGAAAATGTTCAAGAAAATCTTCACATCCCATGTCGGTACCAACAAGGAAACAGGTCGACAGATGATGGAAGGCGAAACAGAAGTTGTTTTGGTTCCGCAGGGAACGCTGATCGAGCAGATCAGAGCCGGTGGTTTCGGCTTGGGCGGTGTGCTGACCAAGACTGGTTTGGGCACACTCGTCGAAGAGGGCAAGCAAATTGTTGAAATAGATGGCGAGCCCTATTTGCTTGAAAAACCGATGCGCGCCAATATTGCCCTGCTCTTCGCCGAAAAAACCGACCTTTCGGGCAACCTCACCTTCCACGGTGCCACCCGCAATTTCAATACCTATATGGGAGCTGCCGCAGATATCTCGATTGTAGAAGCTGGCGAAGTGGTACCAGTTGGTGAAATGTGCCCTGATGAGGTGGTTGTGCCAGGCGTTTTTGTTAATTATATTGTTGATGGAGGTGCGCTGTGATGGATAAACAACAGATCCAGGAATTTATCGCCAAACGGGTTGCCCTGGAATTGAAGGATGGCGACCTCGTCAACCTGGGCATCGGTTTACCGACTCTGGTAGCGAACTTTGTGCCGGAGGGCAGAAAAGTACTCTTCCAATCTGAAAATGGCTTTATCGGTCTTGGACCAGCCCCAGAGGCAGACCAGGTGGACCCCTGCATAGCCAATGCCGGCGCAATGCCAGCCACCATCGTACCGGGAGGAAGTTTCTTCGATAGTGCCATGTCGTTTGGTATTATCCGAGGTGGTCACGTTGATGCTACCGTTCTGGGAGCACTTCAGGTTGCCGAAAACGGAGACATTGCTAACTACATGGTCCCAGGAAAAATGGTGCCTGGAATGGGCGGCGCAATGGATCTGCTTAATGGCGCCAAGAAGGTAATCGTTGCCATGGAACACACTGCCAAGGGTAATCCCAAACTGTTGAAAGAATGCACCCTCCCGCTTACTGCGGTGAATGCCGTCGATTTGATCGTTACTGAAATGGGCGTAATCGAGGTCACCGCTAAAGGGTTTGTCTTGATAGAACGAAATCCTGATTACACGCTCGAGCAGATTATTGCTGCCACTGGGGCCGACCTGATAATCAGTATGAACTTGAAGCCCATGGTGGTTAGTTAAACGGATAACCTTCGCTCGAAGCGCTTACTGCGCTTTCCAAATTAGATTAGGTGGGTCTCACGAGCTGCATTCCAAAAATTGGGCAGTAAATCCAATCAAGGAGGTGCAGTTCGTGGGACCCGTCTGTACAATTAAAGTTGTGCCCTTTCGCTGCGGATTGCTTCAGTAAGTTTCGGCACGATCTTCAAAGCGTCTCCAACAATCCCAACATCCGCTACATGGAAAATTGGCGCCGTCGGATCATTATTGATTGCAATGATTAGGTCGGACTCCTCCATCCCTGCCAGGTGCTGAATTGCCCCGGATATGCCACAGGCGATATACAGGTTTGGTCGAACAGTCTTTCCGGTCTGACCAACCTGCTTCGATTTGTCTTCCCAGCCGGCATCCACTGCCGCCCTTGAGCTGCCAACCTCACCGCCCAACACATCTGCCAACTCCTTCAACATGGCAAACCCTTCTGCATTTTTCATCCCGCGTCCACCAGACACGATAATCCTCGCATCCTGGATATCGTGCTTGCTGAGACCTCTTTTCAACACGTCATGAATAATCGTGAACATATTGTTTTCGGTAATCAGCCCGTCAAAATTGATCACCTCGCCTATTGCGCTTTCATCAGGCTCGCGTTTGATCATTACGCCTGGGCGAACCGTTGCCATCGCTGGGCGATGGTCAGGGCAAACAATCGTCGCCAGTAGGTTGCCGCCGAAAGCCGGGCGGGTCATCAGGAACCGGTCGGTCCCCTCTTCGATTTCCAGTGAGGTACAGTCAGCCGTCAAACCGGTATGCACCCGACCGGCAACTCTTGGCGCTAAATCGCGCCCGATGCTGGTTGCCCCAAACAAAACGATTTCGGGTTGATACTTCTCGATCACCTGTGCTACCACCTGCGTGTACGGCTCGGTTCGGTAGTGCTCCAACTCAGCGTGGTCAGCCAGAATCACCTTCTGCGCACCATAAGCAATCAGTTCATTCGTCAAATCAGCCACTTGGAAGCCAAGCAGGAGTGCAACCACTTCGCTGCCCAATTGCTCTGCCAGATCTCGTGCTTTCCCGATCAATTCAAATGACACCGGTGTGATCTGGTTATCCACTTGATCCGCAAAGACAAATACAGCTTTTTCTTTGATACTCATCGTGTCGCCTCTCATAAAATGTACTTTTCTTTCAGCTTAGCCATCACATACTGGACTGATTCTTCAACCCCTGCCTCAATCACTGTTCCTGGTTGCTTCAGCATCTTGGGATTGGTCTTAACAACCCGGGTTGGGGAGCCCTTGAGACCAATGTTCCCATCCGCCACAGGAACCTCGTTTCGAGACCAAATGACTACCTCTTTTTCGCGATAAGCATCAAAAATACCGCCTGGAGTCATATAACGTGGATGGTTCATCTCACCCAGGGCAGTGATAAGGGCAGGCAATTTTGCGCTGAGAATTTGATACCTGTCTTCAAACTGGCGCTTCACCACGATTTCGTCACCTTCGATCTTGAGGTCTCTACAATAACTGATGTGGGGGATGCCCAGGTGTTCGGCAATCTCAGGTCCAACCTGGGCGGTGTCGCCATCAATCGCCTGCCGACCCGTGATGATCAGGTCATAGTCTAATTTGCCAATCGCTGCCGCGAGGGTCGAAGAAGTCGCCCATGTATCAGCACCGCTGAAAGCTGGGTCTGTGAGCAAATAGGCAGCATCTGCCCCCATTGCCAGAGCTTCTCTGAGAACAGTATCAGCTTGGCGGGGACCCATGGAGATCACTGTAACATGAGCTCCCAATTCGTCTTTCAAACGCAAGGCTGCTTCCAACCCGGCTTTATCATCAGGGTTCATAATTGAAGGAACGCCTTCACGAATCAAAGTGCCTTTTACTGGGTCAATACGCACTTCAGTTGTGTCCGGGACTTGCTTTATACACACGATAATTTTCATCAGCGTCTCCTTATTTCAAAAGATTCCCAGAGATGACCATCTTCATCACTTCAGATGTGCCCTCGTAAATCTCTGTGATCTTGGCATCCCGCATCATCCGTTCTACATGGAATGCCTGAATATAGCCATAGCCACCATGCAATTGCACACACTCACGGGTTACATCGCCAGCCACCTTGGATGCTTTCAGTTTTGCTATGGCAGCTTCGTTTGAGAATGATTTGCTGGTGTCTTTCTTGATGGCAGCATTATAGACCAGCCAGCGAGAGGCTTCAATTTCTGTCTTCATTTCTGCCAAAGAGAATTGCGTATTCTGAAATTTAGCAATAGGAGTTTTGAATTGCTTGCGTTCTTTCACATACCGGATGGTTTTCTCCAATGCTCCTTCTGCAATTCCCAGTGCCTGGGCTGCAATGCCGATGCGTCCGCCATCCAGGGTGGACATGGCAATGCCAAAACCTTTGCCTTCGCGCCCGAGCAGGTTGTCCTTTGGTATACGAACGTTTTCAAAAATCAGCTCACAGGTTGAAGAACCGCGGATGCCCAGTTTCTTTTCGGGTGGTCCGAAAGAAAAGCCAGGCGTTCCTTTTTCAATGATGAATGCTGAAATGCCCCTCGTGCCCTGGGCTTTGTCGGTCATCGCGAAAACGATGTAAATATCTGCCACTTCCGCGTTGGTAATAAAAATTTTACTGCCGTTGATCAGCCATTCTTCCCCATCCAAAACGGCTTTCGTCTGCTGACCGGCTGCATCCGTCCCTGCCTCAGCTTCAGTCAGAGCAAAGGAGCCCAGCTTCTTACCTTCGGCTAAGGGACATAAATATTGCTCTTTTTGCTGATCTGTCCCATGCATGAAGATCGCATCCGCAGCCAGCGAAGTGTGAGCTGAGAGGATCACACCGGTTGTCGCGCAGACTTTTGAAATTTCCTCAACTGCCAGGACATAGGTCAGTGTATCGCATCCCTGACCACCAACCGACTTCGGAAATGGAATGCCCATAAAACCATATTTCTGCATTTCCCGAACAACTTCCCATGGAAAACGATGTTCCTCGTCTGTTTGTTCTGCCCATGGTTCAACCTCATTGACCGCAAAATCGTGGAACAATTGCTGAGCCATCAGGTGTTCCTTTGATAAATTAAAATCCATTCATACTCCTTTGAAGCGCGTTCAAACAACACCCTTTTATATTAAAGCAAATTCACTTTTAATATCGGTAAAAACCTTCGCCAGTCTTGCGACCCAGCTTGCCACCGCGTACCATCTTGCGCAGCAGCGGATGAGGGCCATATTTGCTATCTTTGGTCTCGTCGTATAAAACTTCCATGATCGCCAGGCAGACATCCAGCCCGATCAGGTCACCCAGCTCCAACGGACCCATCGGGTGGTTTGCGCCCAGTTTCATTGCCGTGTCAATCCCTTCAGCAGTGGCTACACCCTCCGCTAAAATGCCAACTGCTTCGTTGATCATGGGTACTAAAATGCGATTTACTACGAACCCAGCCGATTCCTGGACCAACACTGGTGTCTTGCCTAACTCCCTGGCAATCTCGCTCACGCGCTCCACAACTTCTGACGGGGTTGATAGACCGGGGATGACTTCAACGAGCTTCATCACAGGGGCGGGGTTGAAAAAATGCATGCCAACTACCGGTCTGTTTAAACCCTGGGCAATTTCAGTGATTGATAGTGATGACGTATTGCTGGCAAAGATGCCTTCAGGCTTGACAATCGTATCAAGTGCCTGGAAAGTATCTTTCTTGATCTGCATATCCTCTAAAACAGCTTCAACCACCAGGTCAGCCTCGCTGCACTCGAATAATGTGGCAGCGTTAATTCTGGCATTGATCAAGTCGGCACCCTCCTGCATCATTTTCCCTCGGTCTACACGTTTTTGTAGCCCTCCGGCGATGCGTTCCTTCCCCTTTTGAGCCAATTCCATATTAATATCGGTGAGAATGACCTCATAACCTTCGGTTTGCGCGAATGCCTGGGCGATTCCGCTGCCCATCGTTCCTGCTCCAATCACAGCTACTTTCATGAACTCTCCTTTCTTAAAAAACCAGCCCTTTTACTTTAGGGCTGGTTGATATTTTTATCGGTTTTTGAATACTTTCTCTTTGCGCTTCTCCAGGAAAGCTTGCATACCTTCCTTTTGATCTTCTGTTGTAAAACAAGCGCTGAACAGATCGACTTCCAGTTGAATCGCCTCATCAATCGGCAGATCCAGCCCGTCATTTGCCGCTTTTTTAATGTTTCGGATGGCGATCGGTGCTTGCGAAGCAATGCGGTTTGCAATTTTCAAGGCTTCTTCCATCAGTCTTTCCGAGGGATAAACCGCGCTGACCAAACCGATCTCTCTGGCTTCTTCCGCTTTTATATTTCGGCAGGTATATAGAATCTCTTTTGCCTTGGAAATCGAGCCAATCAGACGGGCAAGCCGTTGTGTGCCGCCAAAACCGGGTGTGATGCCAAGCCCGGCTTCAGGCTGACCGAAAATAGCATTCTCACTGCAGATGCGGATATCACAGCTGAGTGCCAGTTCATTCCCACCGCCAAGAGCATAGCCATTGATCGCAGCTATTACTGGGAGCTGGAAGCTCTCAATCTTGCGAAAAAGAGCGTTGCCAATCTCACCAAATTCGCGGGCTCGGGCTTCGTCCATGTTTGCCATTTCAGCCACATCCGCGCCGGCTACAAAAGCTTTCTCACCAGCTCCGGTAATTACCAGGCAGCGAATCGCTTCAAAATCAACCTGGTCCAAAACCTGGTCGAGCTCCGATAAAACAATGCTGTTCAGGGCATTGAGCGCTTCCGGTCGGTTGATTGTTATGACTCCAACCAGACCATTCAATTCAAGGTCGACAAAAGCCATGATTCTAAACCTCGGGTTTTTCAACCGCAGCTGCGGCACCCATACCTCCGCCAATGCAAAGTGTAGCCAGACCCAGTTTGGCATCAGGTCTGCGTTTCATCTCATGGATCAATGACACCAAAATCCGGCAACCAGAAGCACCGACCGGATGCCCAAGCGCAACTGCGCCGCCGTTGACATTTACATTTTCGGGCTCAAAACCAAGGTCGTGAATAACAGCTACTGACTGTGCAGCGAAGGCTTCATTCGCCTCGACAAGATCAAAATCTTCAACGGCAATATCAAGTTTTTGAATTAGTTTGCTGGTTGCAGCCACTGGTCCTATGCCCATAATTGAAGGTTCAACACCTTCCAAAGCACCTTCCAGCCAAATCACTTCAGGGGTAACGCCCAGCTCACGGGCTTTTTCTTCACTCATTAGCACAACGGCGGCCGCGCCGTCATTGATGGTGGAGGAGTTACCAGCGGTAACAAGACCATCCGCTTTGAAGGCGGGTTTTAACTTTGCCAGGCCTTCGACGGTTGCATCCGGGCGAATGCCTTCATCTTCTTTAAATTCAATCGTATCGCGCTTCACTCGCACTGGAACGGGAACGATCTCGTCCACGAATTTGCCTTCTGCCTGGGCTTTGGCTGCTTTTTGTTGTGATTTTGCGGAGAATTCATCCAGCTCCTCGCGGGTGAGGCCCCATTGCTCGGCTATGTTTTCAGCGGTTATGCCCATATGCTGCTGACTGAAAGCGTCAGTAAGTGCGTCATTGATCATCGTATCAACCAATACGCCGTTGCCAAGGCGATAACCAGCACGAGCCTGTGGGAGTGCGTAAACTGCAGCGGACATGTTTTCCATGCCTCCGGCGATCACGACATCTGCTTCGCCATATTTGATCATTCTGGCACCCATGTTGACTGCTTCGAGACCTGAACCACAGAGCACGTTGATGGTCACAGCCGGTTTTTCAACCGGGATGCCGGCATTCACGGCTGCCTGGCGGGTCACGTTTTGCCCCTGTCCAGCTTGAAGAATACAGCCCATGTAAACCAGATCCACATCAGATGGTTTTATCCCCGCCCTCTTGATGGCTTCACGGATGACAATCTCGCCAAGTTTTGCCACAGGTACAGTGGCAAGCATCCCGCTCATTTTCCCGATCGCAGTGCGGCACGATCCAGCAATGATGACTTTTCTGTTCATTTAGAATCCCTTTCATAAAGAGCCTGAGTAAAGGATTAGGCAGGTTGGTGAAGGTCTCCTGACCGAGCCACATGTACTGCCACTCAGACCCGATTATTTGTTCATGCCTATTATCTCATAGATTCCGCCCCTTAACCGGATTTTTTGGTGCTTCTTTGAGAATTTGCCACGTCATGATTTTATTATTTTTAGATGACATCCCCCATATTTCTTTCAATAATTGTGTAGATTCTGTCTATCTTCATCTCCCTCCGCTGTCGCCAACATAAATTAGACCCTATATTTTCTTGACATTAGAACAAGTGTTCTATATAATTAGAGCATGATAGAACACGATCGCTCTGACTCACTGACGCTCTTCAAAATGCCGCTGCCGCCCAAGCGTTTTCTCGCCATCGGCGCGCACGCCCTCTCAGACCGCATGCTGCAACTTATCTCCGCCCTGGCATTGCGGCAAACCGTCACCGTGCTGGACTGCGGTAACCGCTCCAACATGTACGCTGTTGCCAAACTGATCCGCCCCTACACGTCAGACCCGGTCAGCGTGATGAACAACATCCGCCTTTCGCGCGCTTTTACCTGTTACCAGGTTTTGGCAATGATCCAGGCAACTGCCAAAAATCCTCCTGGCGGACCCCTGGTGCTGCTGGATTTACTGGCAACCTTCCTGGACGAAGACGTGGAGCTCAAAGACAGCCAGCGCCTGCTTACGCACAGTCTGGATATTCTCGAAAACATGAACCATCTGGCACCAGTTGTGATCAGCACCCGCCAACTCCCCGCCATTGCTGAAAACCGTAAAGTTTTACTGGAACAACTCAAAGCCAGCGTTGACATCTGCTGGGAAGAACCGCTGCCCCTCCCCAGCAGCCAGGAGATGCAGCTGGCACTCTTTTAGTGAGGTAAACCATGGGAAGAACGATTGCATCCATCAACCAAACCTGGCAGGAAGAAGAAGCCGCACTCAACCGCTTCAAACGCGCCCTGCGTAAGGATGATCAGGTTATCCTGGATGAGCTGCTGGTCATGTCGCGCCTGCACCTGGCTGAAGCTTCGTATGCTTCCAACCTCTACCCGCTGGATATGTACCTGATCGCCATTTTGCTGGAGGTCTACAAGCAGCTTAAAACCATCCAACACGAACTACATAGCCCCGACCAGCACAAAGACCAGTCACGCATTGAGGAAGAAGACGTCTTTCTCAAGCTGATCACCAGTTACCTGAAAACTTCGGGCGAACAGCCGCAGGAAGACACTACCGAAGCGCAGGAAGAGGATCTGTCTGTAGTCGAGATTGAGGATGAGCGTTCGTATGCTGATTTTGAAGAGGCGCCATGAGCCAGACCCACACCTTCACCGGCTGGCTGCTGGATCTCTACCTCAACCAGCAAGAAGGCTTGAGCCTGTGGTTCATCTCAGCGGACGACGACAGCCGGGTCTGCTTCAGGCAGCGCTTCCCGCTTAGTTTTTACGTCGCTGGTCCAAACGAGACGCTGCGCGCGCTCTGGAAGCGGATTTCAGGTCATCCTGACGTGCTCTCACTCAGCCGGCAGCGCAAGCAGGACGTCTTTGAAGACCAGTTGGTGGACGTGATGGCAATTGAGATGGAGTCGCCTGCCAGCCAGGTGAAGCTTTTTCGTGAAATCGAACAAATCTACCCCGATCTGACTTACTATGACGCCGATATCGCCATCAGCACGCGCTATATCGCCCGTTATGGTGCTTTCCCCCTTGCGTTGTGCCAGCTGGAAGTCGACGAGAATGATGTGATTCAGTCCATTCAAACTCTGAACAGCCGCTGGGACTTGCTGCCCGAGTTGCCACCTTTACGCGTACTGCACGTCAGCCCGGATGCCGACCCCACCCGCAGCAAGGTGCAGTCTTTGCTGGTGCATTCCGACCGCTTTGAGCTGCGTCTGGCACTCGACCCGCAGGGCAGCTACCTGCAAACGCTCAACCAGCTTATAGCTGACTACAACCCGGATATTTTGGCAACCGATTGGGGCGACAGCTGGCTGATCCCGTTCTTGCTTAAAGAATCAGAAGAAAAGGGCATCCCCCTGCAGCTCAACCGCGACACCAGCCGACCGGTACGCTGGCAAAAAGAGACCACCTATTTCTCTTATGGGCACATCATCTACCGCCCCGAAGAGGCACACCTGTTTGGGCGCTGCCATATCGACCGGAAATCTGCCATGATGTGGTCCGATTACAGCCTGGCAGGCACGCTCGAGATGGCACGTGTGACCACCTTGCCGATCGAGAAAGCTGGTCGCGTCTCGCCGGGTCAGGGTATTTCTGCCATGCAAGTAATCACCGGGCTTGAAAAAGGCGTGCTGGTGCCCTATCAGAAACGCCAGTTTGAAGAATTCAAGACCGGACTGCAGCTGATCCAGTCGGACCGGGGCGGCATGGTCTACCAGCCGCTTACCGGACTGCATACCGATGTAGCCCAGATCGATTTTGTCTCCATGTACCCGGCTGTCATCATTTTGGGCAATATCTCTCCCGAAGTGCCCCTGCCCGATGGGCTCACACCGGCACACGAAAATTTGGGTGTGGTGCCGTTGACGCTCAAGCCCCTCTACGAAAAACGGGTCGCCATCAAGCAAAAAATCCGCACCTACCCCGAAAACCATCCCATGGTCGCCACCCTGAAAGAACGTGCCCAGGCACTCAAATGGCTGCTGGTGGTCTGCTTTGGTTTTCTGGGCTACAAAAATGCCCGCTATGGACGCATCGAAGCACACGAGGCGGTTACCAGGGGCGGTCGCGAGGTGCTCTTGCGCGCCAAAGACGTGGCGGAGGAGGAGGGTTTTGAAGTGCTGCACATGTATGTGGACGCGCTGTGGGTCAAGAAAAAGGGCTGCAACAAGCCCGAGCACTTCACCGAGCTGATCAAAAAGATCAACCACCGCACCGGTCTGACCATCAACCTCGATGGCGTTTACCGCTGGGTGGCGTTTTTACCTTCCAAGGTCGACCCGCGTATTCCGGTTGCCAACCGCTATTTTGGCGTATTTCAGAGCGGTGAGATCAAGGTGCGCGGGCTGGAGGCACGCCGGCGAGACACGCCTCTGTGGATTGCCGCGGTGCAGAAGGAGATGATCAGGCTGCTGGGGCAAGCCCGCACAAAAGCCGAACTCGACGATTGCATTCAGGAAGCCTTCAACTATTACCAGCAAGCACTGCAGGCGTTGAAAGCGGGCGAGGTCGCGCCGGAGCAGTTGGTGATCAATGGCAAGGTCAGTTACGCCCTGGAAGCATACAAAGCTTCCACGGCTGCGGTCAGGGCAGCTCGGCAGCTGCAAGCCGCTGGCATGCCGGTAAAGCCGGGGATGCGTATACGTTTTGTCTATACCCGCGGCGAGCCCGATGTGGTTGCCTGGGATCTGGGAGTGAGGGTTGCCCCCACCGAACTTGATTCCGCCAAATATGTTGAGCTCCTCATCCGCGCCGCCAGTTCGGTCCTCTCGCCCTTTGGTGTCTCGGTTGATATCCTGCGCGAATGGTCTCTCTCCGATGGATTGCAGCTCCATCTGCCTGCAGATTGCTGGCAAGAAGAGAAAACTCTGCCCGTCGTAGAAGAGGTGCGGGATGCCTTGCTATCCTCCTCCGTAGAGGTAGGGCAGCAGTGTGCCCCGGAAAACTTACCCCCCCTCTTCAGAGGTGGGCAGGGGGTGAAAGAAAAATTGGTATGGTAAATGGTTGATCATATTTGGATAGATTTTTTTTCTATTTGCCATCGAACTTGCTGTTGTAGGTCAGGTTCCTCTTTTGAACCTGACATCACAAATGCCTGCAGCACGTAGGGGCGAAGCATCCATAATATGATTATTTACCCAAGCTTGAACCGATTTGGTAGGATGCTTCGCCCCTACTTTTCATTTTTTGATGTTGTGATTCGATGGAATAGGTCGCTCCTACATCAATATAATATCCTT
>DHCY01000004.1:80436-80596 GCA_002399085.1 Anaerolineaceae bacterium UBA4890 | reverse complement strand
TGGCATCACAAATGCCTGCAGCAGGTAGGGGCGAAGCATCCATAATATGATTATTTACCAAACCTTGGACCGATTTTGTGGGATGCTTCGCCCCTACTTTTCATTTTTTGATGTTGTGATTCGATGGAATAGGTCGGTCCTACATCAATATAATATCCTT
>DHCY01000004.1:79949-80136 GCA_002399085.1 Anaerolineaceae bacterium UBA4890 | reverse complement strand
GGATGCTTCGCCCCTACCTCATACCACCATTGTCAGTTTGAGCAATCAAGCAAAGTCGACATTTTTTTAGTGGATGCTTCGCGATTACGCAAATTTCAGGCGAAATTTCATTGTTAGATCCTTAGGGTAGATAAACAAATATTTGATCGTTCTTATGAACCTGACATCACAAATGCCTGCAGCACGT